>JADBLN010000107.1:0-11081 GCA_014894455.1 Acidobacteriota bacterium
ATCAACTTCCACCCGCACCTGCATCTCCTGTTGACCGAGGGCGGCGTGGACCGGGCGGGGATCTTCCACAGACTTCCGCGTTTGGACGACGCGCGGCTGGCCGAGATCTTCGGCCGGGAGGTCCTGGCGCTTCTTGTCAGTAAAGGGCTCTTGAGCCCGGAGTGGGCCGAGCGCATTCTCTCTTGGCCTCACTCTGGCTTCAACGTCCACGGCGGCAGGGGCCCCAGGCTTTGTCTGGGGATCATTTTCCGCCGCACTCGCCCGTGGATAAGGACGCGGGCGAGTGGCGAGCCGAAGGCTCGCCCTTGGCAGCCGGGTCCGGGCCAGGACGAAGGTCGAGGCCGAGCGGGTCGGGAAATACATGGTCCGGTCCATCCTGGCGTTGGACCGCCTCTTGTTTTTGGAACGCGATGGCAAAGTTGGCTCTATGCCAACGCTCACCGGGGGAAGATCAGGAAGGCGGACCGCTCAGGCCGCTTTCTTTTTCCGGCTGAACTTGGCCGAGATGTCGTCGACGATCGAGTAGACGACCGGGACGACGACCAGCGTCAGGACGGTCGAGCTGATCAGTCCGCCGATGATGGTATAGCCGATGGCGGCCCGGAAGTTCGAGCTCGCCCCGAAGCCGACGGCGACGGGAATCATGCCCAGGATCATGGCTAGGGTGGTCATGAGAATGGGCCGCAACCGGGTTGAGCCGGCCTCGACGATAGCCTCGAAGCGCTTCATCCCCCGCCGCCGCAGGACGTTGGTGAAATCGACGAGCAGGATGGAATTCTTCGTCACCAGGCCCATGAGCATGATCAATCCGATGAAGGCGACCATGTCGAAGAGCTTGTTGGCCAGCAAGAGACCCAGGACCGCGCCGATGATCGACAGCGGCAGGGCCAGCATGATGACGAACGGCTGGACGAAGGACCCGAACTGCGAGGCCAGGACCATATAGACGAAGATGACGGCCAGGGCCATGGCCAGGCCCAAGGAGGCGAACATCTTGCGGTTCATCTCGACCTGCCCGCCGAGCTCGTAGGTGACCCCTTTGGGATAGGGGATCTTGGCCAGGGCGTTCATGACGTTCTGGGTGATCTCGTTCAAGGCCCGCCCTTTGAGGGTGTTGGCGGCGATCATGATTTGACGGGTCCGGTTGGAGCGGCGGATCTGGGTCGGGCCGTTGACGACGCGCAGGCTCCCGACCTGGTCCAGGGTGATCGCGCCGCCGCGCAGCAGCGGGATGTAGGCGCGGCCGAGCCTCTGGACGTCGTTTCGGACGTCCTCGGTCGCCCGGACGCGGATGTCGTAGAGCTTTTCGCCCTCCCGGTATTTGGAGGCCAGGTCGCCGTCGACGATCGACCGCATGATGGCGGCGATCTGCCCGGTGCTGGTGCCGAGCCGGGCGGCCCGTTCGCGGTCGATATGGATCTGAAGCTCGGGCTTGGGGGGACGGTTGTCGCTGTTGACGTCGGTCAGGCCGCTGACGCCCTGCAGGGCCATCTTGACCTGGTCGCCGGCCGCATAGAGGCCGGCCAGGTCGGTTCCCTTGAGATAGATCTGGATCGGCAGTTGCTGTATCGCCGCGAAAGCGGCACCGCCCATGGACGAGGCGTCCTGGAAGGTGATCGTTGCGCCGGGGACCCGGGCCAAAAGGGGACGGATCTTGTCGCGGTAGGCCTGCGATTCGCTGGGCGGGATCTTCAGCTTGACGTTTACGCTGGCGTTGTCGGACGAGCCGTCGGTCGAGCCGACGACCGTGGCCAGGTCCCCGATATCCGGCTGTTTCCGGAGGATTTTTTCGATGGCCTGGACGACGACGTCCGTGCGGTCGAGCGAACTGCCCGAGGCGGTTTGGATCGAGAGGTTAAACTCGGGCTGGTCGCCGCGGGGATTGCCGCCGGTCCCGACGACGGTGAAGAGGTAGGCGCTGAGGAAGAAGACGACGGCCGTGATAGAAATCATCGTCTTGCGGTGGTTGAGGGCCCAGCGGAGGAGCGGGCGGTAATTGTCGCCCAGCTTCTCGTAGACCCGCGACACCAGGCGCTCCAGCCGCGAGGACAGGGTCTTTTTCCCGTTCCGCTCGGCCTTCTTGAAGAAATGGGCCGAGAGCATGGGGGCGAAGGTGAACGCTTCGAACAGCGAGATGAGGACGGCGGCGGCGACCGTCACCCCGAATTGGCGGAAGAACTTTCCGGCGATGCCGGTGGTGAAGGCCACGGGCAGGAAGACGGCGACAATGGTCATGGTCGTGGCCGTGACGGCCAGACCCACTTCCGATGTCCCCTCGCTGGCCGCCTTCATCGGATCCTGGCCCAGCTTGTCCATATGGCGGAAGATGTTCTCCCGGACGACGATCGCGTCGTCGATGAGCAGGCCGACGGACAGGCTGAGGGCCAGCAGGGTGATCATATTGATCGTATAGCCGAAGAAGGACATGACGGCGAACGCGGCGATGAGACAGACGGGCAGACCGGCCACGGTGATGATCGTGTTGCGCAGATCGCCGAAGGAGAAAAGAACGACCAGCCCGGCGAAGAGGATGCCCAGGATGAGGGTTCTGAGGACGTCGTCCCGGGAGTCCTTGATCTGGATGGACGTGTCCGTCGTTCGCCGGATATCCAAGTCGGGATTGGCCCGCTGGACGAACGCGATCATTTTGTTGACTTCGTCGGCCACCTTGACCGTGTTCGTCCCGGACTGCTTCTGGACGACGAGCGAAACGCACTCCTGTCCGTTGACGCGGGAGATCGTCCGCTTGGTCTTGAAAGCGTCATTGACCACGGCCAGGTCCTTCAGGTAGACGGGATGGCCGCCGACATTGGCCACGACGATGTCCATCATTTCGGGAAGATTGGTGAACTCGGCCTTGGTCCGGATGAGGAAATCCTGGGCCTTGCCTTGGACCCGGCCGGCCGGCATGTTCAGGTTCTCCCCGCGGATGGCCTGGGTCACCTGGGCGGTGGAAATCCCCTGGGCGTTCATGCGGTCGAGGTTGACCTCGACCTGGATTTCGCGCTCCAGGCCGCCGACGAGGTCGACGGCCCCGACCCCCTCCACTTGCTGGATCTGGACCTTGATGGTGTCGTCGACGAATTGGCGGACTTGGGGCAGGCTCATCCTCCCGCTCTTGCTCAGGACGGCGAAGGAAACGATGGGCACGGCCGAGGGATCAAATTTGTTGATGACGGGTTCGATGATCTCCCGGGGCAGGGTGTTGCGTATGGCGGCAACCTTCTCCCGGACCTCGGTAGCCGCCAACTGGGCGTCCTTTTCCAGGACGAAGGCGGCCAGGATCATGGAGACGCCCTCGGACGAGGTCGAAGTGACCTTGTCGATGCCGTTGATGGTGCTCAGCGCATCCTCGATCGGCTTGGTGACCTGGGTCTCCATCTCCTCGGGGCCGACGCCGGGGTTGGCGATGGTCACGGCCACGTAGGGCAGGGAGACATCGGGCATGAGGTCGACCCCCAGCCGCGAATACGACAGCGCGCCGACCACCACCAGGGCCACGATGACCATGGTGATGAAGACGGGCTGCTTGATTGAAATATCGGCGATTCTCATGGCGGGACCGCTCCTTACTTCTGAGCGGCCGGGCGCTCAACGATCGTGATCTTGTCCTGGTCGTTGAGCTGGCCGGCGCCGGTCGTGACGACGCGCTCGTCGCCCTTCAGGCCGGAAAGGACCTCGATCACATCGCCGACGACGGCGCCGACGGTGATCGGGACCAGGCGGGCCCGGCCGTCCCCGGCGGTGAAGACGCCTTTCTGGCCGCCCCTGTCGACGACGGAGACGAGGGGAATGACCAGTGATGTCCGCCGGCTCTCGACCCACTCGACCTCGGCATACATCCCGGGCTTGAGGCGATGAGAGGCATTGGAAATGCTCAGCTCGACGTCGATCGTCCTGGCCACGGGGTCAGCGATCGGGCTGATGTTGATCACCCGAGCGCTGAATATCTCACCCGGGAAAGCCTCCAGGGTGACGGTCGCCGGCTTGCCCAGCCCGATGAAGCGGATCTTCTTCTCGTCGACCGCGGCCACGACCTTGACGGTGTCGAGATCGACCAGGTTGAGAATCGGCGAGTTGGGATTGGCCGAGGCGCCGGGGTTGAGGAGAATGCGGGCGACAACGCCCTTGGCATCGCTCTTGACCTCGTAGGGTTTATAGTCATAGCCCACCTCGTCCCGGTTGACGATGCTGACGACTTGGCCGGGAGAGACGACGCTGCCCATTTTGACCAAATTGTTGGCGATCTTGCCCGGGACCTTGGAGAAGATGGACACTTCGGCGTCCGCCTGCAGATTACCCGAGGAATGGATCTTGTCCTCGATATCCTGATGGGCGGGCGCCACGGTCTCGACCGGGACGATCGTCACCGTGGCCGGTTTGGCCGCCTCGCGCTTCTTGGCTTGAATGTTCTGGTTGGCCCGGTAGCCTACCCAGGCGACCAGGGCGATCAGGATGAGGACGACGAGGATTCTTCCGATTTTCATATTTTCCTCCCGCAGGAACGATACAGGGTGAATTTGCCCAGGGTATGGCCGTAGACGAGCTGCAGGGCGTTCAGCCGGGCGTTTTCCACCGCGTTCTGGGCGTCGATGAGTTCGGTGGCGCTGAGGAGCCCGTTGCGGAAGCGCTCCTCGGCGATGCGCAGGCTATCCTCGGCCTGCTTGATCTTGATCTTCTCGATGTCCAGCTTCTGCTCGGCGACCTTCAGATCGGCCAGGGCGGTCTGGATCTCCTGGTGGACGGAGCGCTCCAGGTCGATCTTGCGCAGCTCCACCGCTTTCAGGCCGGACTGGGCCTCGGCCACCTGGGCCCGGACGCGGAAGCCGTCGAAGACCGGGTAGTTCACGGACAGAGCGGCCGTCCAATTGCCCTTGATTTTGTCTATCTCGGGCATGAACCCGTTGCGGAACTCGTAGTTGAAGGAGGCCATGACCGTCGGCTTGTCTCCGGTTTTGGCCAGCCCGAGCGAAGCCTTGTTGAGGTCGATCTGGTGCCGCCACTGTTGGAACTCGACCCGGTTCTCCATGGCCTCCCTGAGCAGGGCTTCGGCGTTGAAGGCCGCCGGCTCGAAGACGAAGACGCCGTCCGGATCGAAGGCGGCGCTTGGATCGCGGCCGGTCAGGGTGTTGAAGGCGATGCGGAATTTCTCGATGGAGTTGAGAAAGTCGAGCCGCTGGCCCTGGACCGTGCTGATCTGGACCTGGAGAAGGTTGACGTCGAAGCTCGAAGCCAGGCCGGCGTCGTAGCGCTGCTTGGCCGTCTCCAGCTTTTTTTCGTACGCCTTGAGGGTCTCGTCCAGGACCTTGTCGGCCTCCCGGAAGAAGACCGTCCCGTAGAACAGGGGGACGATCTGGTAGGACAGCATGTGCTTGGTCAGGGCCACGCCGTCGTTGGCTAGGTCCAGGCCGGACTTGCTGATGTCGACCGTCCGGGCCGTGCGCCCCCAGTTGAAGACCTGCTCCATGACCGAGGCCCGGAAGTTATAATTGTTGGGCGTGCCGAACTTGATGGTCATGATCTCCCCGTTGAAGGGGATGGAAAACTCGCCGAACAGGCTCATCCGGGTGTAATTCCCGGTGACGTTGAGCTGGGGAAGGTACTGGCTCTTGTTCTCGTCGATCTTGAACTCGGCCCCGGCGACGTTTTCAGCGGCAATTTGGATCTGCTGGTTGTTTTTCAGGACCAGGTCGACGGTCTCCTTGAGCGACATCTTGTCTTGGGCCGCCGCCCCGGCGCAGGTCAAGGCCAGCAGCAGTCCCAGCGCTGCGACGCGTTGTTTCATGACTTATCCTCCATGACTCGTTTCATGATGTCGAGAAAGAACCGGCCGGCCGCCCGGGCGTCGGCTTTATCGCCCTCCAGGAGCTTGACCCCCATGCCGATCTGGAGGGTCTTGAGGAATTTGAGAATCTCGTCCAGGCTGAAGGGCACACGCTCCCGGGCGATCTTCTTTTTGAGCATGTCCCGCAGGGCCAGCCCTTGCTCGGCATTCCGGATCAGCCGCAGGCGGGCCGACTCGTCCTCGAAGCGGATCATGCCGCCCATGCAAGGCAGGAACATGCGCAGGAAACCCGGGTTGTTCTCGAAATACTCGAGATAGAACTCGATCCATACTTCGAGAATTTCCAGGAACGACTCCCGCCCGGAGATGCGCCGCTGCAACTCCTCATGGACCTTCCGGGTCTCTCGCTCCAGGAGATGGACGAAGATCTCGTCTTTGCTCTTGAAGTAGTAGTAGAGGGTGCCTTTGGCCAGCTCTGAGGCCTCGGCGATATCGTCCATACGGGCATGGAAGTACCCCTTTTCGGCGAAGATCCGTTCGGCCGCCGACAAGATGGCCGCCAGGCGGGCGCCTTCCTCCCGTTCACGACGCTCTTTCACTCCCATCAGACGTTCTCCATTTCTGGTTTCGACTCGCCGGTCGATTTTTTACCAGTGAGTCATAATACGTCGCCTGAAGCCCTTTGTCAACCGCTTTTTCGTCCGGGCCGGGGGCCTTGTGCCGATATGCCGGCCTGGACGCAGACGACGAAGCGGGCCTGCACAAGGATTTCGACGACTGGCTGGAGCAGCTCGCCCCGCACGAGCCCGTCTCCGCCTATCGCCACAACGTCGGCGAGGACAATGCCGACGCCCGTCTCAAACGCCAGGCATGGTCCGCGAAACGGTCGTAGCGGTCACGCGGCGCAAGGACAGCGACAAGCGGCTGAAACGAATCGCCGAAGAACCAGCGCCCGCATGTATCCGGGCCAGAAGATCAGTCCGTAAACCCTTGAAGATGGCCTAGAAGGATTGAGATACGCCATCAAGCAAGCAGGCATCCGACCTTATTCCTTGACTAACCATCCCCGTGTGAATTACGATTTCCCATAACGGAAAGGTGGAATTGTCCATCTGTACGCCCGTCACCAGCTGAGGGAGTAAGCGGATGCCGCGTATTTTCGACAATATAGAAAACGATCTGTTGCCCGCCCTACAGGAAACCCTGGCCCTTTCAGATCGAGCCGATTTCTGCGTGGGCTACTTCAATCTGCGCGGCTGGAAAGCGCTTGACTCCTATATAGAGCGTTGGTCAGGGGGCGAAGGCCGTTGTTGCCGACTGCTTGTCGGCATGCAACGAATTCCCCAGGAGGAAATAAGCGCCCTGCTCGGGTTGATGAATGATGGCGGCGAAATCGACCAAGCAATGGCCCTCAGGCTCAAGAAGGAACTCGTCGAGAAATTTAAGGAGCAGTTGACCGTTGGTGCTCCTACAAATGCGGATGAAGCCGGCCTACGGCGGCTGGCCGCACAGATCAAAGCCAAAAAGGTAGTCATTAAACTGTTCCTGCGACACCCGCTGCACGCCAAGCTCTATCTCTTATTCCGTCCCGACCCCATAAGCCCAACTATCAGCTATCTAGGGAGCAGCAACTTGACGCTAGCCGGGCTTTCCCACCAAGGGGAGTTGAACATCGACGTGCTCGATCACGATGCCTGCAACAAACTGGCCCGGTGGTTTGAAGATCGCTGGAACGACTGCTGGTGTATCGACATATCCGAGGATCTCGTTAAGGTCGTCGAGCAAAGCTGGGCCCGAGAGGATCTTATCCCGCCCTATCACATCTACATTAAGATGGCCTACCATCTCTCGCGCGAAGCTCGCGAGGGCATTTCAGAATTTCATTTGCCGCCCGAGCTCGAGGAAAAACTGCTGAGCTTTCAGAAAGCGGCCGTGAAGATCGCTGCCCATCACCTTAATAAACGCGGCGGCGTGCTGATTGGGGACGTCGTCGGCCTCGGAAAGACACTAATGGCCACGGCGCTGGCGCGCATCTTCGAGGATGATTACGACCTTGAAACGCTTATTATCTGCCCCAAAAACTTGCTTCCCATGTGGAACGATTACCGTGAACGCTATCATTTGCGTGGGAAGGTGATGTCTCTGAGCATGGTCGGTCGGGAACTGCCCGAAACGCGCCGTTACCGCCTCATCGTGATTGACGAGAGCCACAACCTCCGTAACCGCGAGGGGAGACGATACAGCGTCATCCGTGATTACATCAAGAAAAACGATAGCAAGTGCGTCATGCTATCCGCCACGCCGTACAACAAGACCTATCTCGACCTCTCCAATCAACTGCGGCTTTTCCTACCGGAGGATCAGGAGCTTTCCATTCGCCCGGAGGCGCTCCTCGCCGATTTGGGCGAAACCGAATTTATCCGCCGACATCAATGCTCGCCGCGCTCGTTGGCGGCTTTTGAGAAGAGCGACCACGCTGATGACTGGCGCGAGCTTATGCGCCTTTACTTGGTCCGGCGGACGCGTAGCTTCATCATGGAGAACTATGCCGAGACGGATCCGACCAACGGCCGCAAGTTTCTGCCGCTCGAAGACGGTCGCCCTTATTATTTCCCCACTCGCGTTCCCAGGACCGCTGAGTTTGCGATCAACGAGAAAAGCGCAAAGGACCAATATGCTCGGCTTTACTCTCCCGAGGTTGTAAATACTATCAACGCCCTTCATCTGCCGCGCTACGGGTTGGGCAACTATGTTGCTCCCGCGCCTGATACGCCGCCGACGAGGGAAGAAGCGAAGGCCCTTCAGAATCTCTCGCGTGCCGGGAAGCGCCTTATGGGCTTCTGCCGCACGAACCTCTTCAAGCGTCTGGAGTCGAGTGGTCAGGCGTTCATCCAGTCCGTCGAACGGCACGTCCTGCGCAACTTCGTCTATATCCACGCGATAGAGGCCGGACAGCCATTGCCCCTCGGAACTCAGGACTCAGGACTGCTGGATGCTCGTATCTGTGATGAAGACTCCAATGTCCTCGAGAATATCTTTGAAAACGATGATGAAGGCTCATGTGGCGCCGAAGATAGCTTTTCTTTGAGGACCCCGGAAGATTATGGGCGTCGCGCCGCCGATGTTTATCGCCGGTACGCCTCGCAGGGGAGGAATCGCTTCGACTGGCTCCGCCCGGGTCTTTTTGATAAGGCCTTAGCGGCGAACCTCCGCGCAGATGCCGAATCGCTCATCAAGCTGCTCGAGAAATGCGACCCATGGGATGCTGACCGGGATGCCAAGTTGGACACGCTCTACAACCTCCTCAACAAGAAGCATCCCGGGGAAAAGGTGATTGTCTTCTCCCAGTTCGCCGATACGGTGCGCTATTTAGAGAAACAACTGAAGAAACGAGGAGTCAACAAACTTGCCGGGGTAACGGGCGATTCATTCGATCCGACAAGTCTTGCCTGGAGATTCAGCCCCGAGAGCAACGAAAAACGCGACTCGATCAGGCCGGAAGATGAACTCCGCGTTCTTGTTGCCACAGATGTCCTTTCCGAAGGCCAGAACCTTCAGGACTGCGCCGTCGTTGTCAATTACGACCTCCCATGGGCCATCATCCGGTTGGTTCAGCGGATCGGTCGTGTGGACCGTATCGGTCAGCGGGCCGAGAAGCTATTCTGCTATTCGTTCCTCCCCGCCGATGGCGTCGAACGCATTATCCGTCTGCGCACCCGCGTCCGTCAGCGTCTCCAGGAAAATGCCGAGGTCGTCGGTACGGACGAAGCCTTCTTTGAGGATGACCGAAACGACCAGGCCGTCCGCGACCTTTTCACGGAGAAGGCGGGCATTCTCGACGGCGACGCCGATATGGAAGTAGACCTGGCGTCCTACGCCTATCAAATCTGGAAGAACGCTGTCACCGCCGACCCGAAACTGGAGAAGGCTGTTTGCGAATTGCCACCCGTCGTTTATTCCACGAAGTCGCACTTCCCGACAACGGCCGCGCCTGGTGGGGTGGTCGTTTACTTGCGCACAGCCGAGGACAACGATGCTTTGGTTTGGATAGATACAAACAGCCGGGTGGTTACCGAGTCCCAGAAGACGATTCTGGACGCGGCCAAGTGCTCTCCGGAAACACCCGCTCTGCCGCGGCTTGAGACACACCACGACCTCGTCCGTCAGGGCATGGAACATGTCTTGAAAGAAGAGAGATCTGTCGGCGGACAGCTCGGCCGGCCGTCTGGGGCTCGCTTCCGCACTTATGAGCGACTTAAGCAATATGCCGAGGAAGTCAAGAACACGCTTTTTGAACGTCAGGAGCTGCACCGGGCTATCGAAGAAATCTACCGGTACCCTCTCCGCGAAGCGGCGAAGGACTCACTGAACCGGCTGTTCCGGTCCCATGCGACCAATGAGGATATTGCCCTAAAGGTCATCGCCCTGCGTGACGCCGATGCGTTATGCGTCAAAGACGAGGAAGCTGAATCCAGGGAGCCGCGCATCATCTGCTCGTTGGGTCTTTCGGTTCCACCTTCAAATGCTTCAGCTGAAGCGGGCAAAAAGGAAGGGAAGTAGTCCATGGCCCTCAGTATAGCGGACGGCCGGAATCTCCTGACTGCATATAATTATAAAACGCTTTTTATCGAGAAGCTGGGCTGGAATCGTTATAAAGCGACGCTCGAAATCCCGGTTGATGGCTGTACGTTCACCCTATCGGCCATCGCCGAAAAATGTGGCATGGCGGCATTTGTTTGCGATCCTGGAGCAGATGGCCGTATCCCCGACTACCGGACGCGTCGAAAAATCGAGCGTCAGGTCGCCAAAAATGCCCACGAGCATCTTATTATTTTCACCGATAAGAAACGAAGTACACAAATCTGGCAGTGGGTTCGCCGCGAGCAGGGCAAGCCCGCTGCCTGCAGAGAGCATCCTTATCTCGTCGGCCAGCCCGGCGATTCGCTCATCCAGAAGATACGGGCCTTGGCCGTCAGCTTGGAAGAAGAAGAGGGCCTGACGCTCCCCGATGTTACCGGCCGGGCCCGGAAGGCCTTTGACCTCGAGCGCGTCACCAAGAAGTTTTACGACCGATTCAAATCCGAGCACGCCGCGTTCCTCAGTTTCCTCGACGGCATTCCAGACCAGGAAATAGAACGCTGGTATGTTTCGGTCATGCTTAACCGTTTGATGTTTGTCTACTTCATCCAGAAGAAGGGGTTTTTGGGCGGCGGGGATACGGACTACCTTAAGAACAAGCTCACCCTATGCCGAACCGAACTCGGCAAGGACCGCTATTATCGCGACCTGCTCTGCC
>JADBLN010000107.1:11181-18034 GCA_014894455.1 Acidobacteriota bacterium
ACCCTATGCCGAACCGAACTCGGCAAGGACCGCTATTATCGCGACCTGCTCTGCCTGCTCTTCTTTGAAGGCTTTGCCAAGAAAAAAGATGAGCGCTCCGAAAAAGCCAGGCGGTTCCTCGGCGAAGTGCCGTATCTTAATGGTGGCATTTTCATGCCGCATCAGATCGAGCAGCTATACGACAAGTCTATTGCCATTCCCGACAAGGCCTTTGATAGACTATTCGAGTTTTTTGACACTTACCATTGGCACCTCGACGAGCGTCCCCTTAAGAAGGACGACGAGATCAATCCCGATGTCCTCGGTTACATCTTTGAGAAGTATATCAACCAGAAGCAGATGGGCGCGTACTACACAAAAGAAGACATCACAGAATATATCAGCAAGAACACGGTCGTTCCATTCCTCTTCGACGCTGCGCGGGAAAAGTGCAAGATTGCCTTCGAAGGAAACAGATCGCTTTGGCGGCTCCTTCAGGAGGACCCTGACCGATATATCTACAAGGCCGTGCGGCATGGAGTTACATGGGACTATCGCCCCAAGAATGTTGATAAGTACGAGGGAGAACCGATACCGAGGCCGTTGCCCTTGCCGCCCGCAATCGAGGAAGGGGTCGATCCGATCAAGCCCAACCTCCTTGAGCGTCGGAAACCGTGGAACAAGTCCGCGCCGCCGGATTATGCACTGCCAACCGAAATTTGGCGCGAAGTGGTTGCTCGACGCAATCGTTATGAAGAGGTTCACGGCAAGCTTGCGGCGGGCGAAATCAGTTCCATCAACGACCTTATCACCTACAATCTTGATATCCGTCAGTTCGCGCAGGATGTGGTCGAGAATGCCGAGGGGCCGGAGCTTCTCGTCGCCTTCTGGAAGGCCGTCGAGACAGTCACGGTTCTCGACCCAACCTGCGGCTCCGGCGCGTTCCTCTTCGCGGCTCTCAATATTCTTGACCCGCTCTATGAGGCTTGCCTCGAACGGATGCAGTTTTTCCTCGATGAATGGGGGGAAGCCGGGAAGAAAAACCACCCCAACTATTACAGACTCTTCACCGATACGCTGAAGCGGATGGAGGAACACCCCAACCACCGATACTTTGTCCTGAAATCCATCATCATCAACAACCTTTACGGCGTAGACATCATGGAGGAGGCCGTTGAGATCTGCAAACTCCGGCTTTTCCTGAAACTTGTTGCCCAGATCGAACATGCCAAAGACATCGAGCCTCTGCCGGACATCGACTTCAATATCCGGGCCGGGAATACCCTTGTTGGATTTACCAAGCTTGAGGAAGTGAGATCCGCCGCGGAAAAAGAGTCGTATGGACAAGGAAAGATAGTCTTTGGAGAAACCGAGGAACAAATAAAACGCCTCGAAGAGGAAGCGGATATAGCCGACCGGGCCTTCAGAAAGTTCCGCGAGATGCAGACCCAGCAGGGGATGTCGCCCAAGAACTTCTCTGAAGCCAAAGAAAACCTTCGCTCCCGGCTCAAAAAATTAACTGACGAACTCGACCGGTTCCTCGCGAGCGAATATGGCATTAACGAAGGCAGTATCCCGAATAAGAAGAAATTCGAGGACGCCTTTGAACAATGGCGGAAATCCCACCAGCCCTTTCACTGGTTCGCGGAATTCTATGGAATTCTCAAGGCGGGCGGTTTTGACGTAATCATCGGTAATCCACCGTATGTCGACATGAAGGATATGAAAGACTACACGGTACGGGGATTTTCGACTATCGTGACGCGCAACCTCTATCCGTTGATCCTCGAGCGTTGTCTTATTCTCGGTCAGCATCGGGGAACGCAAGGCTATATCGTGCCCGTTTCGGCAGTAGCTACAGAAGGATATGCTAAACTCCAACACCTTTTGATTACGCGATGCCTTTACTACAGTTCCTTCGATGATCGGCCCGCACATCTCTTCGATGGACTTGACAAGAACACGCTTTCGATTCTGCTACTTTCTGAGAAAAAGGGAGATCCGAGTCTTTTCTCAACTCGACTCTGCCGATGGAGTGCTGAGGAGAGAAGAACTTTATTCACATTACTTCAATACGTGGCGACCCCACCGTGCGGACTTCTAAGTTGCTTCCCCAAAATCGGAAAATCAAGTGAAGCAAAAATATGGGAAAAAATATATCATGAGGCAAAACCGCTACTTTCCTTTTATACACAAAAACCAAAGGCGATAACCTACTACTCAAGAAAGATAAATGCCTTCCTTCAAATTCTTGATTTCGTACCCGAAGTGAGAGATGGGATGGGGAAGCTCCGGCCACCTTCAGAGTTTAAGACATTGGGATTTCGCACAAGCGAAGAAGCAGGGAGCGTTTTTTGTTGTTTCAACAGCACCCTCTTTCGGTGGTTTGTTGACGTAGTTACTGACGGTAGCCACTTGAACCGAAGAGAAGTAGATTTTTTCCCCTTCGACCCCATAGAAGCATCCCGCATTTCTGAGCTCAATGCGTTATCGCAAGAACTATCTGAAAAGTTAAGGAGAAACTCAGAGACACGAGTGATGCGCTACAAACACGACACGCTAACAATCCAGTGCATTCTCCCCAAAAAGGCAAAGCCTATTATCGACAAGATTGATCGCGTCCTGGCTCAGCATTATGGATTCACAGAGGAGGAACTGGATTTAATTATCAACTACGATATTAAGTACCGCATAGGCAACGTCGCCGAGAGGGAGAACGTGACCGAGTGGGAGAAATAGACGTTCATAGATACGATCTAACCAAACCGTGGAACAGGGATGTTCTAGGCAGTCAAATACTTCCTCTCATTAACGACGATGCACCAATCATCCGGGTTGAAGCAGGCCCGGGAACGGGCAAGACATTTGGCCTTATTCGACGTGTTGTGCGCATTGTACATCCTGATGGCTTAGCGCTGTCCGGCAAGAAAGTCGCCGTCGTGGCTTTTAACCGTGTGATTGCGAAGCAACTTCGTGCCGATATTGAGGCAGCCCTAGAAGGCACACCACACGACGTTAAGCCCATAATTGAAACAGTACATGGATTTTGCCTACGTTTCTTCAGGGAAGATATCCGCATTTTACTTCCACATGAAAGAGAAGCCATGATTTACGATGTGCTGCAAGAATCCCCAGCTTTGCAGCGGGTGTTCAAACAACGCAAAAATGCGGAGCAAGCACTACGCGACCATGAAGCGAGCATTCGCCAAAATATACAGTTATGGCATGCGGTTGAGCAGTGGCTGGCCAGGCACAAAGCAAGACTTATCAGTGAACTGCCGAGATTGTTGTTAAATCGAATACGAGATGGGGATTTCACCGACACCCGCTATGATCATGTAATTGTAGATGAGTTCCAAGACCTTACAGAGGCGCAACAAGAACTTTTCATAAGACTCCGCGCTGACGATGGCCAATTAATTGCGTTAGGTGACCCCCGTCAATCAGTTTACGCGTTCTTGGGGAATGAGCGCAAGGGGTTGGCCAAACTGAATCAGAGCCCTTTGCTACATGGTGTCCAAATCCTTGATGTCAAAATCTTGGAATGCCGGCGTTGTCCCAAAGAGATAGTCAAGGCAGCCAACAAGCTAATGGAACTGCACGAAGCGATGCCGATGATTGCAGCAAGCGCCGAACGAGCCGAGATTCTTGTTGTTGAATGGAAAACGCCAGCCTCTGAAGCTAAAGGCATGGCCAAGCTTATCAGAACAAAAATACGTGAATCAGCTCCCGATAAAAAGCATCTGGTAATAGTAACGCGACGACAGTTCGGGTATCGGTTACGAGAGGAACTTGTTAAGCTCGACAGCTCGATCACTATTGAATTGGGCTTTTCAGAAAGCATCCTAGAACTCTGGCCTGTTAGAGAAGCATTCTTGTTTTTCTGTCTTCTTGTGGATCCCGATGCTCCGACTTGGCGAGCTTGGTTGGGCTACCGTACGCCGTCAGCAACACAGGATCATAACGCGCCAAAACGTAACGCTGATGCGTATCTGAGTTTTTTTACCAGCAATAGCGAGGTTATTACCCACAAGGCTGTGTTGGCATTGGCTCGAGAGAAGAGGTCTTTATCAAGAGGGCGGGGTGGAAGTTTTCTTTGGGACCGAGCTTGTCGGTATAAGGATCTCTATCACCAACAAAAGTGGAAAGCCCTTGAGCCAGAGAAGCTAATTGCTGCTATATTTAATCCTGGCTTATGGACTAAGCAAGGGGACAAGGACGTGGAGACTGCTACCTTAGACTTCGAATTACTGAAGGTCAATGCGCTCCAGTTACTTGAGGGATGCAAGCATAAAGGCAGGCGAGAGAGACCAAATGAGAAACTTCGCCAGATTGCGAAGCTATTGCGTTACAGTATTGCCACCCGCGAACCGTTGACGGATTGTCCAGAGTCAATGGTAAAACTGACAACCCTCTGGGGAGCAAAAGGGCTGACCGCTGATTATGTGTATGTGGTTGGCCTCTGCCGGGAGGCTATCCCAGCAAAACGCAGCCAAGAGTACCCTGGTACCGACCGCGACTATATTGATGAACAGCGGCGGCTGTTCTATGTGACGATTACAAGGTCAAAGCAGGTGCTTGTGCTATCCCGTCCGCTAAAAATCAAGCCGAATGAAGCCAAGCATTTGAATCTTCACGTCGGCACACCTGACTTCTATCATTGTGCTCTGCAGAAGTGCCCATTCCTCGAAAACATTAAGGATGAGCTGCCGGGCGCTTTGGACGGGGAGAGCCTACTGCACAAGATTAAAGCTCGACGTTCAAAAACTTCCGATTGCATGAGCCATAAGACGATTTTACGAACGGAGAGATAAATCTCAATATTAATTACGACATCAAGTAACCGTCCAGGGGAAAATGTCTAGTGAGGAGGCAAAGGAGTGAATAGTAAGCGAAATAGCCTTCCGGGAAATCGTTCAGAAATCATCCTCTACAATACGGAAGATGGTCAGGGCCGCATTCAGGTGCGTTTGGAGGGGGGCACGGTCTGGCTGCCTCAGTCCGGTATGGTCGAACTCTACCAAACGACCAAGCAGAATGTAAGCCTTCATATCCAGAACATTTATGGGGAAGGGGAATTAGCGCGGGAGGCAACTGTCAAGCAATACTTGACAGTTCAGACCGAAGGGAGCCGGAAGATTACTCGGCCGATCGAGTTCTATAACCTCGATATGATCCTAGCTGTCGGCTACCGAGTCAGGTCTCACCGGGGCGTCCAGTTCCGCCGCTGGGCCACCGAGAGGCTGCGCGAGTATCTCGTCAAGGGTTTCACGATGGACGACGAGAGGCTCAAGGAGGGCCGAGTCCTCGGGGCCGATTACTTCGATGAGCTTCTGGAGCGAATACGAGATATTCGCGCTTCAGAGAAGCGGTTTTATCAGAAAATCCGCGACCTTTATACCCTCTCAATCGACTATGATCCTAAAGCCGAGCAGACACTGGAATTTTTCAGCATCGTCCAGAACAAGCTCCACTGGGCAATCGCGGGGAAAACCGCGGCCGAACTCATCTCAGAGCGGGCTAACGCTGAGAAACCGAACATGGGCTTGACAAGCTGGAAGGGCGGCAAGGTGCGCAGAACCGACGTGGCGGTGGCGAAGAACTACCTCACGGCCGATGAGATTTCCGAGCTCAACCGCATCGTCGTCATGTATCTCGACCACGCCGAGGATCAGGCACGCCGCCGGCGGCCGCTATATATGCAAGACTGGCGCGCTAGGCTCGATGCCTTTTTAAAGTTCAATGAGCGCGAAATCCTTGAGCATTCGGGAAAGGTCTCGATGGAAGTGGCCCAGGCGCTCGCGCTCGACGAATATGAGAAATTCAACAAACTGCGACTTGATGATGAAGCCCGGCGGGAGGCGATAGCGGATGATGGATTTGATGAGACGGCCAGGATGATAGAGGGCAAAGCAAAGAAACGAAAAGCGCTCCCGCCTGATTCTGGGCGAAGGGATCAGAAAGGCCGTAAGAAGGCTTAGGAACAAGAACAACCCAATATCGCGGATTATCCGGGCTCGCCGAAATTCCCTGAATTCCCCCTTGACAAGCGCCCTTTGCCGCATTATCTTATATAAGGTGAACAAAATGGTAAACACATTGAGACGCGAACTGACCCTCCGGCAGGCCAAGGTCCTCAAGGCCGTCGAGGACTTCATCCTCGGGCACGGCTACGCCCCGACCATCCGCCAGCTGGGGTCGGCCCTCGGGATCCCCAGCCCCTCAGCCGTCCTCAAGCACCTCCAGAGCCTGGAGCGCAAGGGCTACATCACCCGTGAGGGCGGCGACATCCGGGTGGCGGGGCTGCCGGCCCTCCTCGAAGGCCAGGTCCGGGTGCCGATGGCCGGCCTCGTCCCGGCGGGCGGGCCGCGCGAGTCTTTCGACGTCTCCGGCGAGGCCATGGACGTCCCGGGCTGGATGGTCGGCCGGCGCCGGGGCAACGTCTTCTGCATCCGGGTCGACGGCAAGAGCATGATCGACGCCTACATCGACGACGGCGACCACGTCCTGCTCGAGCGGACCAACCTGGCCAACTCGGGCGAGATGGTTGTGGCCCTGCTCGAGGACGGTTCGGTCACCCTGAAGCGGCTGCGGCGGACGAACGGACAGATTTTCCTCGTCCCGGAGAACCCGGCCTTTCAGCCGATCGAGGCCCCGTCCGCGAGGATCCTGGGCCGGGTCATCGGCGTCATGAGAAAGTACTGAACGGGGCGATTCCCGATGGATCTCCCCTTAGGGCAGGGGAGAGTAAAAAGTTAAATCGAACGAAAAATAGGAGGAGAGGTGTCTTTGTCGAAAAACGGGCGGCGCTACATCGTTCACGTCGACATCGACGCCTTCTTCGCCGCCGTCGAGGTCCTGCTCGACCCGTCGC
>JADBLN010000014.1 GCA_014894455.1 Acidobacteriota bacterium
CGAGGGGCGGGCGAAACTGACCCTGGGGATCGTCGGCGCCTCCGGGAACATCGGCTCCATCGTCACGGAATGCCTGATCAGGACCGACGGCCTCTTCTGCAGAGCGGTCCTGGTGGACAGGAAGAGAGCGAAGCTCGAAGCCTTTGCCGCCGGCCTCGATCGGGGGAATTTCTCGGGGACGCTCGAGCTGGCCGCGGACCTCGGCCCGCTCAAGCAGTGCGACGTCATCGCCGTGGCCACAAACACCAACGACCCGATCATTTTCCCCCACCACATCAAGGACGGGGCCCCCGTGGTGATCGCGGATGTTTCCATCCCCTCGGCCCTGGCCCCCGGGGTGGCCCGCATGCCCAACGTGACGGCCCTCCCCTTCGCTTCTTACGTCACCCTGCCGGACGACCCGGATTTCGTCATCAGCTCGCACACCCCGAAAGGCGCGACGTTCTGCTGCGCCGGCGAGGCCATGCTCTGCGGGCTCGAACCCCTTGACGTCCCGCTCAAGGGGAACATCACCGCGCGCGCGATCGAGGCCGTGACGGCAGGGGCGGAAAAGTTCGGCCTATTCGAGAAACTGGGAACGATCGAAGGCTTTCGGTCGGTACGCGCGTCATGAAACCTCCCTACAACTACGGCATCTCCCAGGAGGACGCCCTGACCGAGCGGCGAGCGCTCGACATCCGGGAGGGCGACCGCCTCCTCTGCGTCGCCAGCGCCGGGGAGGTCCCGCTCAACCTGCTCGCCCTGGGGCCCGTCGCGATCGAAGCGGTCGACATTTCTCCAGCCCAGCTGTTTCTCTGCCGGCTGAAGCTCAGCGCCTGCCGGGCCCTCGAGCCGCTCGAGGCGGCCGCGCTCCTGGGGTTCATGGATGCCCCGTCCGAAAAACGAAGGCGCCTTTTCGACCGGACGACGACCTTCCTGGGTGACGATGAGAAGAGCTTCTGGGCGGCGAACATGTCCGCCGTCGAAAGGGGCCCTATCCGCGCCGGCCGGTTCGAGAGATACCTCGGGCGGTTCAGTCCCGCGGCCCTGGCGGTCCTCGGGGAGAGAAAGCTGCGGCGCCTCTTCGAGCAGGACACGGTCGCGGCCCGGCAGGAGTACTTCGACCGGTATCTGAGCAAGGCCCTTCTCAAGGTCCTCTTCAAGGTGGCGTTCCATCCCCGCCTTTACCGCAAGCGGGGGATCGCCGAGGAAGGGCTCCGGCACGGAGGAGGGCGCGACATCGCGGAATTCTTCTACGGCCGGTTTCGGGATTTCTGCGCCGCGACCCCGGCCCGGAGGAACCCCTACCTCCAATTCTGTTTTTTCGGGCGCGTCCTATTTCCCGAAGCGCTCCCCGAGTACTTGTCTGAATAGGGGTTGCGGCGGGTCCGGGAAAGCCACGCGAGCATCGCGTGGCGGCTGGAGTCCTATCGGGAAGCCGTGGACAAGAGCCCTCCGGGCAGGTTCAACAAGTTCCACCTTTCCAACATCGGCGACTGGATGGGCCTCGAAGAGTACGCCGAGCTGCTGGCGCTCGTTTGCGAGAGGGCCGCGCCGTCGAGCCTAGCGATTTCCCGCTATATCCATCTGGACCATCCGCTTCCGGAAGCGCTGAGGGAGCGCCTCGTCCGGCGGGACGACCGCGGCGAGGAACTCGTCAGGTCCGACCGGTTTCCCTTTTATAACCTCGTGGTCATGGAGTTGCGATGATGAGCGCGGAGGAGGAGTATCATCTGAGAAAGATCTCCCGGGAGTGGAACTGGGAGATGCTCCGAATCCTCGGCGAAACCCCGGTCGAAACCCCGGGGCTGAGTGTCGTCTTCGACAGGCAGCCCGACATTTTCGCGATTCCGCGTCTTTTCTCGGAGCGGTTGGAGTGCGTCGGTTTCTTCCGCGGGGCGAGCCTCGCCGGCTTCGCCATGCTCATGTTCCAGCGCCGGCTCGTCAACGGGAAGCCCCGGACCGTGGCCTATTTCGGAAACGTGCGCGTCAAAAAGGAAGCCCGGGGCCGGGGGTTCTTCTATCGGGCGGCGGGCTGTCTCTCAAAAGAGATGCGCGGAGGGCCAGATCGACACGTCCCTGCCGTATGTCGACCTAGCCATGCTCTGACATCGCGGGCGGCGGTCAGGGCTCCGCGTATCGAATTCACGAAGCTCCAACTCTGGACGCGCAAGCCCGCCCATCGCCGCTGAAACGGCCCTCAAACCTGCCGCGGTTCGAGGAGGAGCGTTAGGCCCGCGAATATTTCCGCGACTCGATCCTGAGACAGCGCGCCGATTTTTTCTACCAGGGCGGATTTATCGACGGTATAAATTTGAGAGACGTTGACGACGCTCGCCCGCTCCAGGCCGGCCTCGCCTTTTCGAAGAAGCAAGTTCCCCGGGGCCTCGGCCCTCTGAATGGTAGACGTAAGCTCGCAGACGACGACCGTCCGGATCCTGCTGACGTTGAAGAGGTCGCTCTGGACGACGAGGTACGGGCGCCGGTAACCGGGGCCCGAGCCGGCCGGCTCGCCAAGGTCGAGCCAATACACCTCCCCCTGTCGTATCGTCAACGCGTTTTCCCCGTCAGCCGCTTTCGCTGGTATTCGCCCATGGTCTTCCGCCGCGCCGTCTCGTCCGGCGTATCAGGCTGGGCATAGGCCTCATCGAGCTTTTCGATGAGGCGCCGGGTTTCGTTTCTCTGGATGAATTCACGGGCCGCCGAGACGAAGACTTGGCTTCTCGATTTCTTCTGCTCTTTGGCGATCTTCTCGACTTCTTGGAACACGTCGTCGGGGATCGATATAGCGATTTTCATACCATTAGTATGCATGTAAATCATACCCATTGTCAAGAGAGTCTTCCCTCGCCATTGACGGAACATTCGAGGGTCTCTCTAATCAAGAAGACGCTTGAGTCGCAGCCCTATTCTCGGTCGATCAAGGAGAGAACCGGTCAGCCCGGGCGCTTGATGAGCGATACGGGGCCGGCATTCGGGACGGCCTGATACAGGACGTACGCGCCCCGTTCGTCCCGGGCCGGTCTTGCGCTCGTCGTCCGACTTCCTTGTTTCACTTCGACGGAGGGCCATCGGGCCGGTATGTACGTTTTCAGAGTGAGCGGAAGATCGTAGATCTCTCCCGGCAGGTCGTGGCGGAGGTCGACTTCGATCGTCCCGCCTCTCCGTAAGGTCGTCACCCGGCCGCGCATCCGCTCCCGCATGTATTTCGTCACGTCAGCGAACGTCGCCACCCAGATCCGGCCCTCGAGCGATTTGATGTAGCCGAAATACTCTTCGAGCTCGGCGCCGGTCTTCGGCTCCCAGCCGATGCCGTCGACGCCGTGGAAGACGAGGACGAGCCAGATGTTGTCTCGCCCGGCGATCGTATCGACCCAACCCTTCATTTGGCTCATGGGCATCGCCGTCAAGACACCCCGTTGCCATTGGATATATTCTTTGGAGGACGAGGCAGGGTCCTTATCGTTCCAGCGGTTGAGCTCTTCCAGGAACGGCTCGGGCAGGCGATTGCGCGAGGCCGGATAGCGGGCCAGGGCGTACCGAACCACCCGCTCGTCCTCGGTGCCGAAGGGACATTCGATCGTGAACGTGTGCTTGGGGCCGAGGTGGTCGAGGATGTCCTCCCGGCTCTTTTCGAGCTCGTAAACCAGGTTGGTCTCGTCGAGGACGGCCAGGCGTGGGTGCGTGACCGTATGGCTGGAGAATTCAAACCCCTGCCCGGCTAGGACTTTCAGCTCGTCCCAGGTTAGCGCGTTCTTGCCCCCGGTGGCCGCCCGTGCCTGTTCCGGCTTGAATGCGCCCTGGCGTACCTTTGTATAAGCCTCGTCGATCAGCCGATAAGCGGCGTCTATCTTGCTATCCTCGAACATTTCGCCGGCGCGGAGGTGATATTCAAAGGTCCCTTGGAGGCCGAGGCGGCCGATCGCGGAGGCCCGTTCGAAAAAGTTGGCCGGCCCGGTCGGGACACCGGCCGTTTCCCGGACGATGGCATCGGTGGGACGGCCGATGAATGCACCATGGTAGCGCGAACCGGGAATGTCGCCGGTGATGATATGGAAGGTCGCGGGGAAGCCCAAGCCCTTCATCAGGGGCACGGCGACGCGGAACTGGTTGATGCTGCCGTCGTCATAGGTCAGCGAAACCGCCGCCTTCTTGCCGTCCTGCCACTTGGCGATCTCGGTTCGGATATCCTGACGGCCACAGCCGGCCTGCGCGGCCAGACTCATCAAACCGGCCAGTGCGATCAACACGTAAGCCTCTTGCTTCATGCGAACCTCCACGGCTGATCATCGCCTCGGTCGCGAACGTTTCCGGGCGGCGCATCTAGCCGGAGACAATTTTACTAAGCCGGGCAGAATATAGTTGACTTCAGATTCCCTTATTGCCCGGCTAGTACTCGGGGAGCAGAAAGGATTAGGTAATCTATTTGCTGCTCCCCGTAGTAACATGACCGGAGAGCCTCTAAAACGGTCCGAGGCGAATGGCGTTGGCGAGGAT
>JADBLN010000081.1:0-1469 GCA_014894455.1 Acidobacteriota bacterium
CGGCGAAGATCTGGACCCAGTCCTTGACCGACCGGTTGGAGGTGATGATCGTCGAACTGCCGAGTCAGGATGACCTGGCGGTCAGGCCGGGGAAAAGGCAGACCGCGTAGAGGGGATAGTTGCAGAAATCGCCGTCGCGCTTGAAATTCCTGGCCCCGGCCCGTGAAAGCGCTAGCGGTTTGAATTTTTCGCCGTAAACGCGCAGGCTCCTTTTTTCGCGGCTGGCGCCCGATTTCACTTCCAGGGGCAGGATGGCCTCCCCGCTGGCAATGACGAAGTCTACTTCGGCGCGGCCCGGGCTGGTCCAGTAGTGTAGTTCCCCGTTCCCGGCCGCGAGCAATTCCTGCGCCGCATAGTTCTCCACGAAGGCACCGTTGTATTCCAGGAACAGCCGGTTGCCTTCGATGACGGTCTTTTCGCTCAAGCCCAGGCGCGCCCCCAGCAATCCCACATCCAGCATATACAGCTTGAAGACACTTTCTTCGCGATAGCCGGCCAGCGGGAGCTTCGGGGTCCTCAAGGCATGGCATTTGTGCGCCAGGCCGGCATTGACCAGCCATTGCACCGAGTCCATGTAATCCCGTGCCCGGGCCTGGCCGGCCACGGCAGCGAAGCGGAATTTCTTGTTTTCCCTTCCCAGTTGGGCCGGCAGCGTGCTCCAGACGCGGCTGTTCTTTACCGCCTCGGCCTTGGTCGTGTGCTTGGCCAGGTCGCGGTCAAAAGCGCCGAGAATCTCGGCCTGGACCAGGCGGACCTTTCCCAACTCCCCGGTTTCGGAGTAGCGGACGACCGCTTCCGGCATGCCGCCGACGTAGTAGTAGGTCTTGAGCAGGCCGAGCAGGTCTTCATGAAAACCCGCTTCCAGGGGGGTGAAGTCTTCCTTTTGTTCCAGCAGGCCGCGCAGGCCGGCCCGGCCAATGCCTTCCAAGAATTCGCCGAACGACATGGGCAGCAGGTTAAGAAAACTCACCTTGCCCACCGGGAAATGGGTCGCTTTCCCCAGCATGGTGCCAAGCAGCGAGCCGGCAGCCACGACATGGTAGCCCGGTGCCAGCTCCTGGAAATATTTCAGGCTGTTCAAGGCTTCCGGGCATTCCTGGACTTCATCGAAGATGATCAGGCTGTCTTCCGGAACAATGCGGCTTTCAGTATAAATGGAGAGTTTCTCGATGATCGGCCTGGGGTCAAGGCGGCCTTTGAAAAAATCACCCAGGTGCGGGTCCATCTCGAAGTTGAGATAGACCGAGTGGAGATACTCGCCGGCGGCGAATTCCTTGAGGACGTAGGTTTTGCCTACCTGGCGCGCCCCGCTCACAATCAATGGCTTGCGGTACGGCGACTTTTTCCATTCCAGTAGCGATGCATAAATATTTCGTTTCATAAGGCACTACTATCAATAAACGTGGTAAATATCAATAATTAACTTCGATAAACGTGAAATTATAATTTTATAAAGTTCAAATAACGTG
>JADBLN010000081.1:1569-17687 GCA_014894455.1 Acidobacteriota bacterium
AATAATTAACTTCGATAAACGTGAAATTATAATTTTATAAAGTTCAAATAACGTGAATAATGAACCTGTTTATGTCCCGTCTGTACCAGAATTTTAAGAAGAATTATCCATTCTCCCGGGCAAGCGTCAACTGCGGTTGACGTTTTCTCGACCTGATTGCCGTTCGGAGCCAATGTCGGGAGGGGGAATTCAGCGCCATGGGCGTGAATTCAACATGCCGTGGAAAAAGGAAATACTTGTCCTACCTATTCCAATATTTTAAAGAAGGGGGACACGCCCTAAAGGGCCTTTGCCGGGCCCTTTAGGACGTGTCCCCCTTTTTGTTGCTTCTCGACTATCAGCTGCGCTTGGCCGCGACCTTGTCCTCGATCTCAATGAACAGAGACGGCGCCTCCCGCTTGCTCTTCCAGATGGCCCAGATGACTCCGGCGAGCAGGACGGCCACGACCGCCACCAGGCCGATGCTCATCTTGCTGTACTTGACCAGGATGGGCGCAGCGATGAGGCTGACCAGGTTCGTGACCTTGATCATGGGATTGAGGGCCGGGCCGGCCGTATCCTTGAGCGGGTCGCCGACCGTGTCGCCGACGACGCCGGCCTTGTGGCGGTCCGAGCCCTTGCCGGTGCAGGCGATCGCGTCCTTGGGCTCGTCCTCGATCGATTTCTTGGCGTTGTCCCAGGCGCCGCCCGCGTTGGCCATGAAGACGGCCAGGAGCTGGCCGCTCAGAATGATCCCCGCGAGGAAGCCGCCCAGGGCCTCGACCTGGAGCACCAGGCCGACGATGATCGGCATGAGGACCGAGATCATGGCCAGCGGGACGAGCTCCTTCTGGGCCGCGGCCGTCGAAATCCCGACGACCCGGGCGTAGTCCGGCTTGACCTTGCCTTCCATCAGCCCGGGGATCTTGAACTGCCGCCGGACCTCCTCGACGATGAGGCCGGCCGCCCGGGTGACGGCCCGGAGCGAGAGCGAGCTGAAGAGCCAGGGCAGGGCGCCGCCGAGGAGCAGGCCGACGAAGACCTTGGTATCCGAAAGGCGGATGGAGGTCATGATCTCCTTGACGCCGAGCTGGAGCTGGACGCGTCCGACATCGGTGATATACGAGGCGAAGAGGCTGACCGCCGCTATGACCGCCGAGGCGATGGCCACCCCCTTGGTGATGGCCTTGGTCGTGTTCCCGACGGCGTCGAGATCGGCCATGATCTGGCGGGCCTTGACGGTCTCCTCGTCGCACTGGTCGTGCCAGGCCATCTCGGCGATGCCGTTGGCGTTGTCGGAGATCGGGCCGTAGGAGTCCATGGCCACGTTGTTGCCCGTGTGGCTGAGCATGCCGATGCCGACCATGGCCACGCCGTAGAGGACGTAGATCGCTCCGGCCGAGCTGTAGAGGGCCAGGGCGATGATGAAGCTGACGGCGATCATGACGACGGCCCAAACGCTCGACTCCATCCCCACGGCCAGGCCGGAGAGGATGGTCGTCGCCGGCCCGGTCTTGGTCGACTTGACGATCTCCTTGACCGGCCCCTTGCGCGTCGACGTGAAGTAGGACGTCAGCGGGTTGAAAGCTACGGCCAGCCCGACTCCGACCGAGGTCAGCATGGCCAGCCGCCAGTCATGGGCGTAATTGACGGCCACGACAAAGGACCAGATGATGGTGTTGACGCTCGAGACTTCGTAAGAGCGGAACATGGCCTCCTCGGCGTCCTTGGCCCGGAGGAACTTGATCGGGAAGCGCTCCCAGATCGGGACCGTGAACGTCCCCAGGATCGAGGAGATGACGCCGATGGCCCGGATGATCAGGGGATAGACGATCCACTTCAGGGCGTGGGTCGGGTCGAGGGCCACCAGGGCCAACCCCAGGATCAGCCCGGAGACGATGGTCACCTCGTAGGACTCGAAGATGTCCGCGGCCATGCCGGCGCAGTCGCCGACGTTGTCGCCGACGAGGTCGGCCACGACGGCCGCGTTCCTCGGGTCGTCCTCGGGGATGTCCTTCTCGACCTTGCCGACGAGGTCGGCGCCGATGTCGGCCGCTTTGGTGAAGATGCCGCCGCCGACGCGCATGAACAGGGCGAGCAGGGTGCCGCCGAAGCCGAACCCGAGCAGGGCGTCGGGGGCGGCTGTGCCGAAGACGATGAAGATCAGGGTGCCGCCGAAGAGGCCCAGGCCGTCGGTCAGCATCCCGGTGATCGTCCCGGCGTAGTAGGCGATGGACAAGGCCTCGTTGAAGCCGCGCCTGGCGGCCGCCGCGGTCCGGACGTTGGCCTGGATGGCCATGCGCATGCCGAGCTGGCCGACGAGGAGCGAGAAGCCGGCGCCCATGATGAAGGCGATCGTCCGGCCGATAGCGACGATGATCTGGGCGTTCTTGGCGCCGAATTCGGCCACGGCCTCGCGGCTGGCCGGGACGACGTAGACGCTGAGGAACAAGGCCACCGTCAGTCCGCCGATGATGGGCAGGATCTTGCGCAGCTGCGTCTTCAGGTAGCTGTCGGCGCCGATGCGGATGGCGTTCCAGATCTCCTGCATCTTCGGCGTGCCCTTGTCTTTCTTGAGAACGACCTTGCGCAGCATCCAGGCATATAAGAGGCTGATGAAGGCCGTCAGCATGACGCCCATGATGGCGATCTGCTCGAATGAGTTCAACCCGTGCCGGGCAAGACCCAGAATGTTCATGCGTGTCTCCTCTGAATACAATAAAAGTGGGGGAAAAGAGTCTATTTTACATAACTCCGGGCAAAAATCAACCCAGGCGAACGTCTCAACGGTTAATATGTTATAATGCCCCTCTTGTCCCTGGAGAATGGGCCAGGCCCATGAGCGAATATCAGTTCAATTTCAAGCCGTTCGCCGAGATGACCGACGCCGACTACGCGGAGGTCGGATTCCGCTCCGGCCTCGAGATCCACCAACAGCTCCTGACCGAAAAGAAGCTTTTCTGCCGCTGTCCGGCCGGACGCTACAGCGATAAATACGACGCCGAGATCCTCCGCCACATGCGCCCGACCCTGTCCGAGCTCGGCGAGTACGACGGCACGGCCCTCATGGAGTTCAAAACGAAGAAGGAGATCATCTACCGGATCAACCGGGAGACGGTCTGCACCTACGAGATGGACGACACGCCGCCGTTCATGATCGACGAGCACGCCCTCGACATCGCCCTGGGCGTGGCCATGCTCTACGGCCTCTACCTCGTCGACGAGCTCCACATCGCCCGTAAGCAGTATCTCGACGGCAGCATCCCGACGGGTTTCCAACGGACGACGATCGTCGGGGTCAACGGTTGGATCCCTTATAAGGACCGCCGCATTACGATCATCCAGCTCGGCCTCGAAGAGGACGCCTGCCGCGAGGTCAGCGACGTCGGCCACCGCCGGACCTATCTCACGGACCGCCTGGGCATGCCCCTCATCGAGACCGTGACCGGGCCCGACATGCGGACGCCCCAGGAGGTTGCCGAGGTCGCCCAGATCTGTCGCCGCCTCGTCCGGAGCACGGGCGACGTCCGCACCGGCATCGGCGCCGCCCGCGAGGACGTCAACGTCAGCGTCCGCGGCGGCACGCGCGTCGAGATCAAGGGCGTGCCGCGCATCCCCCGCATCCCGCTTCTCACCTACCACGAGGCCATGAGGCAGTGGAACCTCCTCCGGCTCCGCGACGAGCTCCACGGCCGCGGCGTCATGCCGGAGACGTTCAAGGCGGAGACCGAGGACGTCACCCGCCTCCTCCAGAAGACGAGCTACCAGCCCATCCGCGACGCCCTCGACTCGGGCCTCGTGGCCGGCTGTGTCGTCCTCCACGGCTTCCGCGACCTCCTCAATTGGCAGACGCAGCCGAACACCCGGTTCTCGCGCGAGATCTCCGACCGCGTCCGGGTCGTCGCCTGCCTGACAAAACTGCCCAACATCGTCCATTCCGACAGCTCCTCCGAGACCCTCTCGAGCGCCGAGTGGCTGGCCGTGCGGAAAGCCGTCAAGGCGACCGAGGACGACACGCTCGTCCTCGTCTGGGGCGGCCGCGAGGACGTCAAGACGGGTACTCAGGAGATCGCCATACGGGCGCGGGAGGCTGCGACCGGGATCCCCTCCGAGACGCGCCAGGCCCTCCGGGACGGGACGAACGGTTTCGAACGCATCCTTCCCGGCCCGGACCGGATGTACCCGGACACGGACCTGCCGCCGAAGCAAGTCACCGAGGAGCGCCTCGAAACGATCCGGCGTCGCCTCCCGGCGCCGATCTGGACGCGGGAATCGTGGTACAGGGAGATCGGCGTCCCGGCGGATATCGTCGAGCCGCTGGCCGCGTCGCGTCTGGCGGGCCTGTTCGAAGTCCTGGTCAAGGATTGGAAGATCAGTCCGGTCGCCGCATCCGCGGCCCTCGTGCAATTCCGCAAACGGTTGAAGAAGAAGGGGTTGGACGTGAGGCGCTTGGACGAGGACAGCCTTCGTTGGATCTTCGCCCTTTTCCGGGACAAGAAAATATCCAGGGACGGCGTCCTGGCTTTCATGGAGACGGTCTCGCGCGGTGGGCCCCTGCCCCAGGCGGGCGAAATCCGACCGGCCTCCGAGGTCGAGGTCTATGCGCAGGTCCAGGCGTCGTCCGCCGCCCTGCGATCTATTAAGATCCACAACCCTGACAAGAAAGCCCACGCCCTGATGGGTTTGGTCATGACCGCCCTGCGCGGCCGCGTTGAGGGCGCCTCGATCGTCGAGCGCGTCCGGGTGGCCGCCGAGGAGAAATGCTGATGGCCGGCGACGATTCCTACAAGGGCTACCGGGGCGAGGCCCTGGCCGTGCTCAAGAGTTTCGGGGCCATGGTCTGGAGCGACGTCGAGATCAAGACCTCCCGGGGCGCCTATACGGGCATCATCCTGCCGCGCTCGGAAACGGCCGACCCTCACCATGTCGTCATCAAGCTCCGCTCGGGCTACAACATCGGCCTTCTGGCCCGCTCGATCGAAGCCGTCGCCATCACCGGCCGCAAGGAAGCGCATTACAAGATCCCCGAAAAAGAATTCCCCTTCGACCCGGGGAAACCCAAGGTCAAGCTCCTCGGCACGGGCGGGACGATCGCCAGCCGCCTCGACTACCGGACGGGGGCCGTCATCCCGGCTTTCTCGCCGGGAGAGCTCTACGGCTCTGTGCCCGAGCTCGCCGATATCTGCAACCTCGAGACCGAGAAGCTTTTCGGCGTCTTCAGCGAGAACATGGGTCCCGAGCAGTACATCGCCACGGCCAAGGCCATCGGCCGCGAGATCGAGAAGGGAGTCCAGGGCGTCGTCATCGGTCACGGCACCGATACCATGCACCACACGTCGGCCATCCTGTCGTTCATGGTCCAGGACTCGCCCGTGCCCATCGTCATGGTCGGCTCCCAGCGCTCCTCCGACCGGCCGTCCTCCGACGCCGCCCTCAACCTCATGCACAGCGTCAAGACCGCGGCCGAGAGCGATATCGCCGAGGTCATGATCTGCATGTTCGGGCCGACGTCGGACACGTACGGCCTTCTCCACCGGGGGACGCGCGTCCGGAAGATGCACTCGAGCTATCGCTCGACCTTCCGGACGATCGGCGACATCCCAATCGCTATGGTCAGCCGCGACAAGATCACGCCCCTGCGCCAGGACTACAAGCGCCGCCGCGCCGACCGGAGTGTCAAGATCGACACCTCCTTCGAGGAGCGCGTCTCGATCGTCTACTACTACCCCAACATGAAGCCGGACATCATCGACTCGCTCATCGACAACGGATATCGCGGCATCGTCATCGCCGGGACGGGCTTGGGCCACGTCAACAAACCGCTCTACCCCGCGCTGGCGCGGTGCCGGGAGAAGGGCATCGCCGTCTACATGACCGTCCAGACCCTGTGGGGCTACGTGCAAATGTACGTCTACGACACGGGACGGGACATGATGGAGCTCGGCGTCATCCCGGCCGCCAACATGCTGCCCGAGGTGGCCTACGTCAAGCTGGCCTGGGCCCTGGGGCGGACGACCGACCTCGAGGAGGTCCGCAAGATCATGCTGACGCCGATCGCGGGCGAGATCACGGAACGCGAGCCCTCCAACGGCTACCTCATCTTCCAGGGCGGCATCCCCGAGGTCGAAGAGTTCATCTCGACCATCAAGAAGTAGCCTCTCCCGCTCGAGCTCAGAACTCGAAACGCAGGCCGAGCCGCCAGACCCGGGGGTTGAGGATCTCGTTGTAGCGGAGGTTGCTGGGGTTGGCGGAGGATTCCCCCGTGTCCATGTAGTACGTCCCTAAATAAGCGTCGTAGGCCCGGTTGACGATGGCCGAATTAAGGAGGTTGAAGACGTCGGCCATGAAGTACATCTTACCGGTGCCGATGGCGATCTTTTTCTCGATACGGAAGGTCAGGTTGTAGAACGTGGGAAGGCTGGCTTTCGTCGCGGTCTGGACGTAGATCGTGTTCGATTTATAGAGGCCCGGCCAGGCGTCGTTGCCGGAGTAGGCGAGGGTGACGTAGGTCGGGATCTTCCAGCCCTCGCGCGCGATAAGCGTCCCCGAGACGTTGAAGCCCAGGGGCAGCTGGTAAAGGGCGCTGATCTTGGCCATCCAGCGGGTGTACATCTGGACGGAAGTCTTGCCGCTCGCGCCGCCGCCTTGGTTCCCGAAGGGCTTGCCGTCCAGGGCCCACTTGTTCGTCGGGTCGATGTAGGAGTCGTTCCAGTGGACGCGCTGGTCCTGGAGCGTGACCGAGGCGTTCAGGAACCAGCGGTTCGACAGCCTCTTGGTGAGGACGAGGTCGAGGCCGAAGTAGGTCCTGTAAGCGTTGCTCTTGTCGATCATCCGGTAGGGGGTCGGGCCCGGGAAGCTGGCGATGGGGAGGTACCAAGGTTTGCCGGCGGCGTCCCCCATGTCGTAGGTGACCCCGCCGATCGTCACGGTCGCGGGGATCGTCCCGGCGGTCGTGTACCACGTCTGCGTGTTGTCGATGACCAGGTCTGGCGTCGCGGGATAGATATTTGCCGGATAGAAGGCCTTGGCCCAGTCGAGGTTGTCGTAGCGCCGGTAGGTGGTGTTGACGGAGAGGGCCAGGTCGGGGCGGAGTTCCCGCTCGAGAAAGAGCACGATCTCGCGCGTCCGGGGGGAGGTCTTGACGCTCTTCGCCTCGGGGTCCATGTCGCTGCGGAAAAAGGTCGTCAGGTTGTCGTAGTTGACGGCCGTGGGGTTGGACCAGTCGAAGTCCCAGTAGTTGCCCGCAAGATAGGCGTCGCTCATGAAGCCTCCGACGAGCGCGGCATTGGCCGCGTCGCTGAGCGTGCCGTCACTGTCGTAGAGACTGTAGAGCCCGTAGGGATGGTCGGCATTCGCGGAGGAATACTGCCAGAAGATCTCGGCGAGCTGGACCTTGCTGTCGCCGCTCGTGTCTTCCCACCAGAAGCCCATGCCGCCGCCGAGGCCGAGGGGCTGGGGCGCGTATGCGCCGACGGGCATGATGTCGCCGTACTCGGAGTAGGCGAGCTTGGCTACGTTCTTTCCGTCGCCCGAGATGTCCCAGTTCAGTCCGATCCGGGGCGACCATGTATTCCATTGGTACTTCGGGTTGATGGCCCTGACCGCGATCGGCGGGAGGCTCGTATTTAGGGAGTTCATCACGCCGGAGTCGAAGACGTTCGTCCAGGCGGGGTTCAGCCCCTTGACCGTTTCCAGGGTGTAAGCGCCGGTCGAGGGAGCCTGCTGGTCGTAGCGTAAGCCCAACTGCAGGGTGAACCGCCCTTTGGAGAGGGTATCCTGGAGGTAGGCGGAAGTCTGCTTGATCAGGGAGAGGTTGCGGCTCTCACGGCCGAACCGGATAAGCTGCCAAGCTGCAGGAGGGACGACCAGACCCTCGCCCAGGTCGATGAGCGGGTCGACGAAGTTGCGGAGGACCTGGTAATTCTGCGCGTAGCCCGATCGGGTGTCCGATTTTTTGTCGGAAAACTCGAGGCCGGCCTTGAACTCGTGGGACACGCCGAGGGGGGAATCGCGGAAATACGTGGTCGTGAGCTGGAAGTTTTTCCTGGGCCGGCTCACGGAGGACCAGTCCCAGGACCTGCCGTAGGCCGAGCTGAAGGGGACGTAGGTCGCGTTCCCGACGTCCCAGGTCACGGGATTCGACACGTTCTCGTCGACCATCGGCCGGGTGGCGTACCCGGCATCGTTGAAGGAGTATTTCAAGGACAGGTAGAGGTTGTTGCCGATGATCTGTTCGTCCTGGAGCTTGACGATCGGGCTGCCCCAGCGGTACTTGCCGGTCAGGTGATCGCCTTCCGGCTTGGCCAGGGAGGCGTTCCGGCCGAATTGCTGCTTCGCGCCCGAGGTGACCAGAGCCTCGAACCGGTTGCCGGAGAACGGCTGGGCGTTGAGCTTGAAGTTGTAGTTGCCGAGGAGCGACTGGTCCCGGGTGTTGTAGATCGTGTAGGTGAAGATGTCCTGGACGCCGTAGGCGCCCCACCACCAGATCCTGTCCTTGAAGATGGGGCCGCCGGCGCTGGCGCCGAAGTCCTTGATCTGTTCGATCCTGTTGGTGTTGGTGACGCCCCGCGACCGGAGGGCGGGGGTCAGGTTGCTGCTCTGGAAGGATCGGTCGGTCAGGTAGAACCGGGCCGTCGCGCTCATCCTGTTGCCGCCCCGGCGGGTGACCATGTTCAGGGCGATGCCGCCCGTCTGCATGGTCACGTCGGCCGCGCCGCCGGTGGTGATGCTCAGCTCCTCGAACGTATCGAAGTCGTAGGGGATGGCCGAGCTGCCCAGGTCCAGCGGGTCGGTGACATCGACGCCGTCGAGCGCCCAGATGTTGTTGGCGCCGTTCCCGCTGTCGCCCTTGGATACGAACGATGACTGCTGGCTGGATTCGTTGCCGCCGACGTTCTCGCGGTCGAGCATGACGGCCGGGACGAGCTGAAGGATGACCCACGGGTCGCGGGCCGTGGGCAGCGTCTGAAGCTCGTCCCTGCCGAAGCTTCCCCCCGCGGTCGTCTTCCGGACGTCGACGATAGGCGTGACTACCTTCGAGGTGACCTGCTCCTCGAGTTTGCCGGCCTCGAGGGTCAGGTTGATAGCGGCGTTCGCTCCGATCGCGACGATGACGTTGGCCCGGTTCACGGTCTTGAAGTCGACCAGCTCGGCCTTGACGCTGTAGTCCTTGCCCGGATAGACGGACGGATACCGGAACATCCCCGCTTCATTGGTGACGGCCCTCGTGCCGGCGGTCAGGGGGCTCGAGAGGGTCACGGTGACGCCGGGAAGAGGCTTGCCCTGGGTGTCGACGATCCTGCCGTAGATCGTCCCCGTTCTTTGCTGAGCCGGCGAGGATACCGCGAGTACGAGAATAACCAGAATCAGCGCGGCTTTTTTCAATGGAGCCTCCTCATTTGGATAAGACAACGCTCTCTGATGTTAAATTACGCTCTATCAAACGATTATGATACAGGAAGGGTTGCGGGAATTCAACGCGTCCATCCAAGTTATTTCATCTTCAGGAAATTGAGCGTCCGCGGTTCCCTCTCCATGTGATAGACGATCATGGCCTGGAGCGTCTTGCGGATCTTGGCGATCTCGTCCGGCGCGAACGGCTGGACGCACGCTCCCGGCGGCGGGTTCTTCTTGGTCCAGCGGAGAAAGGCCTGCGTTTCGGCCGGGACCTCTTCTTTTTTTAAAGAGGTGCAATCCGCGCAGTAGGCCCCGTCCCTTTTGGGGGCGAGCCAGCCGGGGACGAGGGGTTTCCGGCATTTCCGGCAGGCGGAGAGGTCGGGGAGGAGGCCGTTCCATTGGAGAAACCAGGCTTCGAAATAGGCGGCCGCGAAGGCCCGGTCGCCGCCCTCCTTGAGACTGTGGAGGACGGAAAGAAGGAGCCGGTAAAGGACCTCCTCCCGGGCCCTGGCCGGGGCGAATTCCTCGACGAGCTCGGCGAAGTAGGTCAGCAGGAACGCCGTCTCCGGCTGCGCCTGGATCTCGAAGAACGACTCGACGAGGTCGCAGCCGGAAACCGTGACCAGGTCGCGCCGCTCTTTTTCGTAGTAGAACACTCGGACGACGGACATGGGCTCCAGGCTGCTCCCGAAGCGGTTGCCGAATTTCCGGGCCCCCTTGGCCATACCCCGGAGGATGCCCTTGTCCCGGGAGAAGAAGACGGCGATCTTATCCTGGTCGCCGACGTTCATCGTCCGCAGGACGATCGCTTCGGCCTGGTCGGTGGGCATGGGCTCACGGGCTCGGGGGCATGAGGCGAAAACTCAGCCGGCCGGCCGGCCGGGCGTTTCGGCCTCGAGAAAATCCTTGAAGTTATCGGGCGTGATCGTGATGTCGGAGAGGACCTGCCCGGAACGGCCGAGGGGCTTGGCCGGCTTCCCGTTCAGGAGAAAGCCGAATCCCCCGGCGTTGCCGGTGTGGATGAGGATCTGTTGGTCCGCCTGGGCCTTGGCCGTTGTGCCCGGGGGGAAGAGGCCGTCGACCTTGAGGACGCCGTCGGCGTAGATCTGGATCCAGGTCTCGGCCTCGAACGCGATCTCGATCGTGACGCCCTTCCACGCGACCTCGACGACGGGCGGCGGCTCGGTCATGGGCTCCTGGACGGGGGGAGAGATGGGCTGGGCGGAGACGGGGGGCGCCTGAGTCGTGGCCTGGACAGAGGCTCGGGGGGGGCGTCGGAGCATCGGAAGGACGATAAGAAAGATGACGGCCAGGACGACGAGAGTCCCCAGCGCCGCCCAGACAACGGTCCGGGTGCGCAACACCGTTGCCAGGGCAAGCTTGAGTCGAGAAGGCCGCGGCGCTTCCGGAGCGGATTTCACGATGAGGTGCTCGGCCGGGTCAGGGGCGGGACCGGGTTTCGGGGCGGGCTGGATGGGCTGTTCCGGCGGGAGCTTCTGGACAGGTCCTTGCGCCGGCTCGGGCGCCGGCTGTTGGATCGGGGGCGGCGGAGGTTCAAGCGGGGCTTTGGGAACGGGCTGCACCGCGGGTTTCGCCGGCTCGGATCTCGAGAGGAGATGCCGCTTGGGCTCGGGTTCCCCGATGAGGCCGGCCGCCTTGTACTTGGCCAGGACGACCTCTCCGTCGAGGCCGATGGCCCGGGCATAGTTGCGGATGATCCCCTTGATGAAGAATTCGCCGGGCATGATATCCAGATGGTCGGCCTCAAGGGCCTCGAGGTAACGGGTGACGATCTTCGTGGCCGAAACGATCTCCCCGATGGAGATGTGGCGCGCTTCTCGTTCTTCCCTGAGTTCCTGTCCCAACGACGCCATTTGTCCCGATTTTAGGGCAATCCCCCCTGGCTGTCAAATAAGATGGGGTCAAACCTACCTTTTGCAGCAAAAGGTAGGTTTGACCCCCTCTTGCCCCCTCTTAAACCTTCAGGAATTTCGAGACGGAGGTGGCGCTGCCGACGAAGCCCGTCGCCGCCCCGCCGAGAAGGAGGCCGGCGGCCTGGGTCAGATCGGGGTAGCGGAATCTCAAGAGCTCCTGGAGGGCGCCGAGCGACGAGCCAAGATAGATCGGGAAGATGTTGATGACAACGAACAGAAGACCGAGTGAAAGCAGGCTCCCGAGAAGTCCCAGGACGATCCCCTCGAGCCAGAAGGGGATGCGGATGAAGAGATTGGTCGAGCCGACGAGGCGCAGGATCTCGATCTCGTTCTTCCGGGCGAAGACGTTGAGCTTGACGACGTTGGAGATGATGAAGAAGGACGTCAGGAGGAGAATCCCGCCCATGAAAGCCCCGATGGCCCCGGCCAGCCGGCTGAAGCCCTGCATCTTTTCCACCCAGTCCTGGTTGAACTGGACGTCGGTGACGCCGGGGCGTGTTTTCATCGAATCGACGAAGGCGACGACCTCTCCCGAAGCGGAGGCCTTGCTGTTCACCCTCAGCTCGATCGAAGCGGGGAAGGGGTTGGCCTTGAGGCCGGTCACGATGTCGGCGAGCTCCGGGAAGCTCCTGCGGAACTTTTCCAGGGCCTCCTCCGGTGTCACCATCCTGACGCTCTCGACGAAGGCGGGCTTGCCAACCTCCTGGCGCAGGGCGTCGGCGTCGGCGGCGGACATGCCCCTGTCGATGTAGAAGGCCACGGTCATGTTGCGCGACAGCTCCCGGGCCGTGGCCCTGAGGTTGTTGGAGAGCGACATGAAGATGCCGACGGTGAGGAAGGACAGGCAGATGATGGTCACGCTGAAGATATTCCGCGTCCGGAACTGCCAGAGGTTGTTCCCCGTGAGGCTCAGGAAGAACTTGATCTTCTCGATCACGAATGCCCTTCCTTGCCGACGATCTTGCCCTTCTGGAGGAAGAGGATGTTGTCCCCGAAGTGGCGGATGAGCTCCCGGTCGTGACTGCCGATGATGACGGTCGCGCCCTGCCGGTTGATGTCCTTAAACAGGCTGATGATCTCGAAGGCGAGCTCGGGGTCGAGGTTGCCGGTCGGTTCGTCGGCCAGGATGATCTCGGGGTTGTTGACGACGGCCCGCGCGATGGCCACCCGCTGCTGCTCGCCGTAGGACAGGCGCGAGGGGAGCTCCCACATCTTCTGGTGGAGGTTGACCTTCTGGAGCGTGTTGAAGACGCGGCGGCGGATCTCCTTGCGGGCAACGCCGATCACCTGGAGCGGGACGGCCACGTTCTCGAAGACCGTCCGGTGGAACATCAGCCGGAAGTCCTGGAAGACGATGCCCATGCGACGCCGCAGGGTGTAGATGCGGGAATCGTGGATCTTGAGGATGTTGACGCCGTTGATGAGGATCTGCCCCTCGGTCGGCAGGGTCTCCCGGAAGATGGTCTTGAGGAGGGTCGTTTTGCCCGACCCGCTCGGGCCGGTGATGAAGTAGAAGTCGCCGTCCTTGATCTGGAGGGAGACGTCGTTGAGGGCCCAGAACGGCTTCTGGTATTGTTTCCAGATATGAAAGAGCTCGATCATGTCTTGGCGCCCCCGCTTCCCGAGGCCGGGAACCGGACGATTATCGTTTGATGAACAGGAACATGAACCAGCCGAAGGCCAGGGCGCCGGCCGTCATGATAACGAAGAGCGTCAGGCCGTAGCGGATGCGGGCCTTCTTGTCCGGGCGGCGGATGAGGGCAAGGACGAGCGATACGAAAAAAGCATAGACGACCATCGACAGGAGGTGGCTTTCGAAGATCATGACTTCTTCCCCGCGCCGATGTCGTAGGCGTCCAGGGCGATGAGGAAATTGAGCAACCCGGCCCCGGCGATGTAGGCGGTCCCGAACTCGAACGTGGCCCGCTCGAGCTCGCCCCCGCCCAAGCCGATAATGCGCGAGAGGCCGTAGAAGAGGCCGTTGCCGAGGTCAGCGAAGAAGGCCAGGATGGTCAGGGGGTTGTCGGTTTGGAACGGGTAGACGCGGCCGCCCATGGCCAGCCCGAGGCCGGTCATGGCGAAGATGGAGATGAAGAAGAGGACGGCCCGGAGGTACTTCTTCTGGACCGCGTGGCCCAGGCCCGGGACGGCCCACCCGAGGATCATGACGGCGATGCCCTTGATTTTCATAAGAATGCATATTAATGGAATCGCGGCGGTAAATCAAGTTCAGGAAGGGGTCAAACATACTTTTTACACCGTTCTTGACCTAAGAGTGTAAAAGGTAGGTTTGACCCCTTCTTGAAGAGGGGACATGTCCCCGTTCTTATCGTACGTGTCCCCGTTCTTATCCCGGTTGTTGTAGCATGGTAATATATCCGCATGCCCGAACTGCCCGAAGTCGAAACGATCGCCCGGACGCTTGAGCCGGCGGTTCGGAGGCGCGTCATCGCCGGGATCGAGCTTCTCTACAGGCCATTGCTCCGGAGAGGCGGGCGAAAGGGCCTCGAGGGCATGAAGGGACGGCGCGTCCTCGGGGTGAATCGGCGGGGCAAGATGCTCCTCATCGCGTGCGAAGGCGGCCGGACGCTCGTCTTCCATCTGAAGATGACCGGCCAGTTTTTGTTCGCGGGGGCCACGGAGCCGCGCGACAAGCATACGCGGCTGGTCATGCGTTTCGAGGACGGGAAAAACGAGCTCAGGTTCCGCGACGTCAGAAAATTCGGGTTCTTGCTCTGCCTCGAAGGCGACCCGATGGCGGCGTGCACGGAGCTCGCCTGCCTGGGGCCTGAGCCGCTCGACATCGGACTCGCGGAATTCGCCGCTTTTATCGCGCGAAGGACGGGCCGGATCAAGAGCCTCCTCCTCAACCAGACGGTGATCGCCGGCATCGGCAACATCTACGCCGACGAGATGCTTTTCGACGCCCGGATCCATCCGGAGATTCCGGCCTCGTCACTCGGGAAAAAGGCGGTCGAGCGGCTTTACGACTCCATGAAGAAGATCCTCACGCTGGCCATCGCCGAAAAAGGCTCTACCCTCCAGGATTACCGCGACGCGGAGGGGAAGGCCGGCAATTTCCAGTTCTTCCACAAGGTTTACGACCGGAAAGGGGAGTCGTGCGTTACCTGCGGTACGCCCGTCCGGATGATGCGCATCGGCGGACGTTCGAGCCATTTCTGCCCCAAGTGCCAGAGGAAAAGGGCGAAACGGAAGCGCTGAACGAAACAGCGGCCCCGCACGAACGGATATGGCTGGCAAAATTGAAAACCGAAGGCGATTCGGCTATATTAAGGTTCATTCCGCCGAGGGCCCCTGTAGCTCAGTTGGATAGAGCAGCGGATTCCTAATCCGGAGGTCGCCTGTTCGAGTCAGGCCAGGGGCACTTCCCATTTATCAGCCTTTCCAATCACTTACCCTGATTCCCTTTTTTAGCCTGAGTTAGCACAACTGAGCCGTTTTAGGCGGTTTTGTCCCCGCCGTGTCCACACGGTGGATTTAGGGGGACCGGTCTATCCAGCCGTTGGGAGGCTAGAACCATGGCCGATTTCCAGGCCTTCTGGAGGGGACAGCCATTATATGGATTGACTTCATAGTCCCGCGGTATCATAAGTTAACTCGCAAAGGGTGATTGCTACAAACTCTGCCGACTAGCGCATCGCTTGACTCGCCTTATGCGTTTATATATATATGAATACGGGAAAAGCTGGAGAACAGAGGAGCGCATGATACCCTATCAAAATGAGAAAAGGGATAACGCTATCTGTTTTTTTGCTAAAGAGCATAAGACCAGGACTGGAGCTGCGCTTCCTCAGACATATCTCTATAAATACCTAGCCTTCTTGGATTTCATGAGCGTAGAAACAACAGGGATTCCAGCAATTGGCCTGGAATATCGGGCTATGCAGAGGGGGCCCGTCCCGCATGAGATATATAACCAGCGTACTTTCCTTAAAACGCCCTTGTATAAATTTGTAGACGAAGGGGGCTCGGTTTTTTCGATAAAGGCCACAGGAGAACCGAATCTTGATTATTTCTCTCCTTTTGAAATCGACCTAATGAAGGCGCTAATTGCGAGATATGCTACCAAGTTCGGTCGGGCCAAAGAAATCTCTGAAGATAGCCATAAGCATATCAAGGCCTGGAAGAAGGCATATGAGAAGAAGCCCAACAGTATCATTGACTATGAGTTGACATTTGACGATAACCTCAAGACCATGCCCGCCAAGACTCTCTCTCACGCTGAAGAAACCTATTTATCTTACGTTGGGATAAAGCACGCCTCTAAATGCAGCCGGGCACGGTAATAAGATGGGACAATCTAACGGCGCCACATTTTGGCGGAAAGCTAAAACCGCGTTGGCTTGTATGTCTGGGCTGCACAGATTTCTTTAGCGACCCCCTTCTTTATTATTTCCATTCGACGACAACCAAAGATAGGGCAGGCGAACCGAGGCTCGAGTTGCCTCGGACAAGATATCCCTATTTTGGCGAAGATTGTTTCATCTACTTTAATGAAAAGCCCTATTGTTGTGAAAAGACAAATCTGAATTCTGCCGATATCGTAAAGAAGGGCAAGCTCGACCCAGAGGTGCTAAGAAGGCTTTACGAAGGAATTAGGTCATCTAGACACTATTCAAAGATGCAGTTGATAGACATCCATTCCAGTCTGAATATGGCCGGATTAACAGGCCTAAAGAAACCCTGAGCCATTTTAGGCGATTTTGTCCCCGCCGTGTCCACACGGGGAGAGGTGCGTATTCCGAGGGAATCCGGCCGGGTATTCCGACGGAAAGCGGCCACCATTCC
>JADBLN010000007.1 GCA_014894455.1 Acidobacteriota bacterium
CCTCGATCCTCATCATCTCCGTCATCACCCACTTGAGCATGGCCAGGAAGGGATCGGGCTCCGTGATGAACTGTAATAGCGCCTTCTTGAAGGGTGTCCTATAATGCTGCTGGGCCATCGTAGTAAAACTTCTCCTCTCTTTCGGATTGCCGTTCGAAGAGAGTTTACGATGGCCCGCCTCCTATGCCAAATTGCGAACGTCACTGTACACTACCTAGAATATTTTTTGATACGACATATAGTCCGAGTAAATCACCCGTGCTTCTAAGGCATGACTTCCGGACTTGATTGCCTACTTGAAGACTTATACAATACCCCCGGAATCGAAAACGAGGTCCGGCCATGAACACGCGCAAACGCATCCTGAGCGGCATCCAGCCGAGCGGCACGATCCACATCGGCAACTATTTTGGGGCCATCGAGAACTGGGTCCGCCTGACCCGGGAGTACGACTGCTTCTTCACCATCGTCGATCTCCATGCCATCACCGTCGCCTACGAGCCGGCCCTCCTGCCGAAGCGGGTCTTCGAGGCCGCCCTCGACAACATGGCCGCCGGCCTCGATCCGGAGCGCTGCACGATCTTCGTCCAGAGCCACGTCCCCGAACACACCGAACTCTGCTGGCTCCTCAACTGCGTGACGCCGCTCGGCGAGCTCGGCCGGATGACTCAGTTCAAGGAAAAGTCGGAACGGGAGCGGGAGAACGTCACGGCCGGGCTTCTCAACTACCCGATCCTCCAAGCGGCCGACATCCTCATCTACAAGGCCGACGCCGTGCCCGTCGGCGAGGACCAGGCCCAGCATCTCGAGTTCACCCGCGAAGTCGCCCGCCGCTTCAACGGCCGTTTCGGCGACTACTTCCCCGAGCCGGCGACCCTGATCGGAAGGGGCGCCCGGGTCATGGGGATTGACGGCGCATCGAAGATGAGCAAGTCCCTGGGGAACCATATCGGCGTCGTCGAGGATCCGGACGCCATCTGGGAGAAGCTCCGGCCGGCCAAGACCGACGAGGCCCGCAAGCGCCGCAGCGACCCGGGAACGCCCGACCTCTGCAACATTTTCAGCTACCACAAGCTGGTGACGCCGGAGGGAGAGATCCAGGAAGTCGTCGCCGGCTGCACGGGAGCGACGATCGGCTGCATCGACTGCAAGAAGATCTTCTTCAAGAACCTGATGAAGGTCCTGGACCCGATCCGCGAGCGGCGGCAGGCCCTCGAGAAGGATCCGGAACGCGTCCGGGAGGCCCTGCAGGAAGGGGCGCGGAAAGCCCGGACAATCGCCCGGGAGACGCTCGACGGGGCCAAGAAGCTCATGGGGCTTCTGAGTTAAAGAGGGACAGTCCCTCTTTTCTTAAATAGGCAACTCTTTCGGGGGGATTTTCGTCTCCTTGTATGAAGGCCGAATTTCAAGGAGGTTTTCTATGACAAGAGCAAAGATACCGATCATTTTGTCTGTCTTCGTGCTTCTCCTGGCCGGGTCCGCGGCGGCCCTGGCCGACTACAGGGAAGACTTTTCTAAGACCCTGCCCCTCAAGGCGGGGGAACGGTTCTCCCTCGAGAACGTCAACGGTAGTGTGACCGTGTCCACCTGGAAGGAGGACAAGGTCGAGATCAAGGCCGTCAAGGTCGCCCGCGACGACGAGAAGGACCTCAAGGACGTCGAGATCCGGGTCGATCAATCGGCGGGGACGGTTTCGGTCAAGGCCATCTGGCCCAAGTTCCGCCACCGTTTTAACGTCAACGTCGATTTCGAGATCAAGGTTCCCGAGGGCGTCATCCTTGATGAGGTGGAAACCGTCAACGGGGGCGTCGAGCTCACGGGTCGCTACGGGCGGGCCGCGGTGGGGACGACGAACGGCACGGTCACCGTGGAGGACGCGTCGGGCGAACTCAAGGTGTACACGACGAACGGCGGCCTCCAGGTCAGCCGCTTCGAAGGGAAGCTCCAGGCGGAGACGACCAACGGTAACATCCGTCTCGAGGGGCTGACGTTCAAGGACGGGATCGCGGCCGAGACGACCAACGGCTCCATCGCGCTTGCCATCGCCTCGCCCGAAGCTCTCAACGCTGACCTGCTGGCCAGGACGACGAACGGGCACATCACTGTGGATTTCCCGGTGACGCTGAAGAACCTCTCCCAGTCGAAGCACCGCGTGGAAGCCAAGATCGGCCAGGGCGGCCCCGAGATCTCTCTCGAAACGACCAACGGGTCGATCAAGATCACGAAATAAGCCCCAGTTCGGAGGGCATGGTCACCCGCCGACCCGAAGTTTCTACGGGAACTGACGAAACGCGGCTCGGTTTAGATCGTGCTTTGCGTAGTGGCCGTCGACCCTTAGTTCCTCAGGGTCCAAAGTCAATGGCAACCTGGTCCTGGGCCCAGAGCGAAGGTCACTACGGAAGCAGAATGCCCTCGGATCTGACGGGCGAGCGTTTCCCCCGGCTTGAAATCCTGTGGCATCCAGTCGATGACGGTCCCCCCGCTATTGAAGTAATAGGGGCTCACGAGCATGTCCATGGCCGCCCCGCGCAGGACGCGAAAATCTCCGACCCGGAACTGTTTCTCCTCATGTAGGTCATACATCGTTTCGGTGAGCGCCGGGACGGGGTCGAACGGGTACAAACCATTGAGGACCTTGGCCTTCTCTTCCTCAGGAATGATGTACTCTTCGATCATCTCCGCGCCTGCCGGGACAGGGCGCGTAGGATAGGACAGCCTCGGTAGAGTATCCATACGTTTCTTGAACACGCCAGACCTCCTTTATCGATCTTTCTGCCTGATTCCATGAGTTAAGACGCTCGACCCGCGAGAGATTTCTCGCTCCGAAGCATTTGAGGATCAGAAAAAAAACTTGACATCGAATAATTTTTATGTTAACTATAACTAACGCATAATCGATATTAGGTTAACTATACATGCCAGAAATTAAGGCAGTCCTTCCAGAATTTAATCCCTGGTGGAAGAAGCCTTATCAGGCGAACTATAAGGACCGGGCCGTTTACCCCCAGATCAAGAAGTTCCTGCCGCTTCGGCAGATCATCTCTTTGACCGGTCTCAGACGGGTCGGCAAGACAACGCTCCTCTTAAAGGCCGCCGCTGACGCCATCGCCGAAGGCCTGGATCCAAGGAACGTCATTTATTTTTCGTTCGATGAATTCAAGGATGCGGAACTCCGCGACGTCCTGCGGGCCTACGAGGACCTGCTAGACAGGGGACATGAGACTAGGCGAATCCTCCTCCTGTTGGACGAAATCCAGAAATTAGAAGATTGGGAGAATCAAGCCAAAGCACTTTATGATACCTACCCCCAACTGAAAATGTTGATTTCAGGCTCGGAGTCGCTGTTTTTTAAGCGAAAATCCCGGGCGACGCTGGCCGGCCGCATTTTTGAATTCCGGGTCGGGCCGTTATCGTTCAGAGAATTCTTAGCCTTCAGAGGCGAGAAGCTCGCTCCGCCCGGCCTCTATCCCCGAGAGCTCGGCCGGCTTTATGACGAATTCCTGAAAATCCAGGGTTTCCCGGAGTTGGTCGGTGTCCATGACAAAGAGGTCATCCATAAATACATCAAGGAGAGCATCGTCGAAAAGGTCATTTACCGGGATATCCCTCATTTGTTCAGAATCAAACAAATCTCCGTTCTGGAGGGCCTTCTCGGCATCCTCATGGACGATCCCGGTCGCGTGATAGACATGGTTTCTCTCGGAAACGACTTGAAGATCTCCCGCCAAACGCTTTCTCTCTATCTCCGCTATCTCGAGGAGTCGTTCCTCGTCAGGAAGCTCTATAACTTCAGCGGAAACCGCAGGAAGGTCGAGAGGAAACTGAAAAAGGTCTATCCCACGATCCTGTCCCCGGCGCTCACTTTCAAGGAGGACGACCAGTCGCGGTCAAAGGTTTTCGAGTGCTCGGTCGTGAACCAGTTGAACGCCGAGTATTTCTGGCGCGACCCTTATAAGAACGAAGTTGACGTGATCCAAGACGGCCCCGTTCCATTGCCCATCGAGATCAAATACGGCAAGATCGAGACGGGGGGCCTCGATGCCTTCATGAGGAAGTTCAAGGTCGGTGAGGCGGTCATCATTTCCCGCGACAAGGACTATATTCATGAGGCCAACGGCCGGAAAATCCGGGTCGTCCCGGCCTTTAAACACTTTTTATCCGCTTAAAATATTCATCCCCCAGGCATTCCCTTATACGCCGGATCAAATCCTGGGCGGTTTTAATCGCGGCGAGTGCTTCGCGTTCTGTTGTGTTGTTTTCTGAGTTATAGATGAAATCATGTCTTTTTCGCCGCATCCGGTCAAAACGAAAAAGCTGTTTATTGATCTGGTCATGATCCGGAGCCTGTTTCTTGATCAGGCGATCCTTCAGCCATCTTTCGTAGCTCATTATCATCGCCGATCAAAAAAATCTTCCGGTCTCCCAGGATATTTAACAGAAAGGGCTCGGCCCGTTGAATATCCCTGGCAATATCTATAGACGAATAGAGTCGATAATTAAGAATATTTAAGTCAACTTCCCGGACCTACTTCATCTCTTTGATCTTGATGTTCCGGAAGAAGATGGGGGCGCCGGCGTGCTTGCCCTGGAAACCGATCCGCCCCTTTGTGGCCAGCTCCGCGAAGGGCCGGCTCAACCAGGCCGGGATTTCGCTCCCGTCGGGGTTCGTCTTGGCCGACGTCCACAGGCTCATGTCCATCTCCGTGACCTTTTCGCCGTTAAGGACGACGGTGATCTTTTGGCCGAGACAGGTGATCGTGAAGCGGTTCCACTCGCCCGGCTTCTTGACGGCGCTCTTCGTCGGGGCCAGGTGTCCGAAGATCGCTCCGCAGTGCCAGGTGGCCGGTTCTTTGGCCCACTCCTCGGCGAAGTCGTCGGCGATCTGGATCTCGACGGAGTTCGGGATCCAGTCTTTGGTGTCGGAGGCATAGACGATGACGCCGCTGTTCGTCCCCGGCGCCGTCCGGAACTCGAGGTCGAGCGTGAAATTCTCGTAATCCCGGGCCGTCCAGATGGCCTGGTCTTCCGAGGCCGTCAGGACGCCGTCGGCGACGGTCCAGCCCCCGGCCGGGAACTCGGCGTTGGAGAGGTCGGCGGCGAAGAGGTCCGGCCAGCCGGAGACGTCGGGATGCGTCAGGGCCGCCGCGGGCTCCTTCGGCGGAGCACAGGCCGCCAGAAAAATCGTGCCGAGGACGAGCGCGAAGAAAGATATTCTCATGCTTTTCATGCGAGCTCCTTATCCGCCGTAGCCGCGGACAGCCTCATTCTATCAGGATTGACGTACGGGCCGCCAGACAAATGTCATGGCGGATGAGGGGGTTTTCTTGCCAAATGCGGCTCGTTCGTATTATGCTCCTGCAGGATGTCCGACTTTGAGGTGAAACCATGACCAAGCGAACCCGCGTATTCGGATTATCGCTGATGGCCGTAATCTGGCTCTTTTCGTCCTGCGCCCCGCGGCCGGCCGCGACCGTTCCGGCGGCCAAGCGTCCGCTGGTCCTCGGCTTCCATGTCCTCTGCGAGAGCAGCAAGGCGGCCGAAGTGCTCATCGGTGAGATCCCGTCACTCGCGCGTCAGGGCGTCAACCTCCTCATCGTCGAGGTCGACTACAACTTCGAATATGTCTCGCACCCCGAGCTGAGGGGGGAGGACCCCATTCCCGCGGCGACGATCAAGAGAATCGTCGGGCTCTGTCGCACCCACGGCATCCGCCTCGTCCCCGAATTCCAGAGCCTCGGCCATCAGTCCTGGGACGAGAAGACCTTCCCGCTCCTTATCAAGTACCCGCAGCTCGACGAGTCGCCCGGCAAGTACTCCGGGAACAAGGGCAAGGACCCCTGGGGTACGGACTTCTACTGCCGGAGCTGGTGCCCGCTCCACCCCGACGTCCAGCCCATCATCACCGACCTCTACGATGAGCTCATCGACGTTTTCGAGGCCGATGCCCTGCACGTCGGCATGGACGAAGTCTTCATCATCGGCGACGCCGACTGCCCCCGCTGTGCCGGGAAGCCCACAGCCGAGCTCTTTGCCCGGGCGATCAACGATGCCCACGACCACATCGTCAAGAAGAGGGGCAAGGAGATGATGATGTGGGCCGACCGCCTCATCGACGGCGAGGCCACGGGCTACGGCCTTTGGGAGGCCTCCAAGAACGGGACCCATCCGGCGATCGACATGATCCCCAAGGATATCATCATGTGCGATTGGCACTATGAGCGGAGCTATGAGAAGCAGGGGACGAAGAAGGCGACCTTCCCGTCGATCCGCATCTTCATCGACAAAGGTTTCCGTGTCCTGCCGACGAGCTTCCGCGATGTCAAGGTCGTCAAGATGTTCATCGACCAGTCCCTGGCCGTCCCGTCGGACAGGATGCTCGGGCACCTGTGCACGATCTGGCATGGGCTCGAGCCCGGCCAAGCGGCCCGACTGCCCCAGCTCAAGGCTGCGTCCAAGAAGATCCGGAAGGCCTCGGGCCGGAGCTGACCGGCCGGAAAATGTATCCGCCGCGGTCCTTCAATCCCAGATGTGGGAGTATTTCGCTCCGCTGCCGGTGTTGAAGAGGACGACGGAGTCCCCGTCCCGGATCCAGCCGTCTTTCCTAAGCCGCAAGAAAGCGGCCAGCGTGGCTCCACCTTCGGGCGCCGGCCAGATACCGGTCGCCTTTCCCAGGAGGAAAGTCGATTCCAGAATTTCGGCGTCCGGGACGGCTACAGCGGTCCCGCCGCTCTCGCGCAGGGCCCGTAGGATGAGGAAATCGCCCACGGCCGCCGGGACCCGCATGCCGTCCGCGATCGTCCGGGCGTTCGGCCAGGGCTCGGCGAATTCCCGGCCCTCGTTGAAGGCCTTGACCATGGGCGCGCAGCCGTCCGCCTGGACCGTGACCATCCGGGGCCGCGCGGGGCCGATCCAGCCGAGTTTTTCCATCTCGTCGAAGGCTTTCCACATCCCGACGAGTCCGGTGCCGCCGCCGGTCGGGTAGATGATGACGTCGGGGAGGGTCCAATTCATCTGTTCGGCCACTTCATAGCCCATCGTCTTTTTGCCCTCGATCCGGTAGGGCTCCTTGAGCGTCGAGACGTCGAACCGCCCGTGTTTCTCGACCCCCTCTCGGGCGGCCTTGCCGCAGTCGGTGATGAGGCCGTCGATGAGCGTCACTTGCGCGCCGAGGACCCGGCATTCGTTGATGAACGGCCGGGGGACGTCGGCCGGCATGAAGACGTGCGCTTCGAGCCCGGCCAGGGCGGCGTAGGCGCTCATGGCGCATCCGGCGTTCCCTGCCGTTGGGATCGAGACCGCCTTGACCCCCAGCTCGTAAGCGCGGGAGATGGCCGCGGCCAGGCCCCTGGCCTTGAACGAACCCGTCGGGTTGAGGCCTTCGTCCTTGATGTAGAGAGGAGCGTGGCCGATTTCCCGTTCCAGGCGGCTCGCTCGAAAGAGGGGCGTGAATCCCTCGCCCAGGCATAGCTTGAACGCGTCGTCCCGGAGCGGGAGAAGCTCGCGGTACCGCCACATCGTCGGCTCGCGGCTGGCCAAGAGGCCGCGAGCGAAGCTGGCCCGGGCCGCGTCCAGGTCGTAGCGGACGAGAAGCGGTTTCCGGCATGCGGGGCAGAGGTTCCACAGCTTGTCGGCGTCGAAGCGTTCGCCGCAAAGCCCGCATTCGAGGTGCGACAGATAGCATTTCTTGGTCATCGGACGACTTCTAACATGATTTGTGCCTCGGTGTCAGCCTGGTCGGAAGCCGGCGGCCGCGGGCCGCGCTCAATCCCGGTAGAGGGCCTCGATGAGGTCCGCGTATTTCTGCTCGACGATGTTCCGCTTGACCTTGAGCGTCGGCGTGACTTCGCCCAGTCCCATCTCGAAGTCGCGGTCGAGGACGGCGATCTTCTTGACCCGTTCGTAGGAGGCCAGGTCGGGCGTCATGCGGTTGACCTCGTTGAGCAGGAAATCGATCATCTCCGTCCGGCGGCAGAGCTCGGCCCGGTCCTTGAAGAGGATGCCCTTGGCTCGGGCATGGCTTTCGAGCTTGTCGAAGTCCGGGACGATGAGGGCCGAGACGAACCTGCGGCTGCTCCCCACGACCACGGCGTTGGCGATATACGGGCTCGATTGGATGAGGCTTTCGATGGGCTGGGGGGCGACGTTCTTTCCGCCCGAGGTCACGATCATATCCTTCTTGCGGTCGGTGATGATCAGAAAGCCGTCGTCGTCGAAGCGGCCGATGTCCCCGGTGTGCAACCAGCCGTCCTTCATGACCTCGCGGGTGTCCGCCTCGTTCTTGTAGTAGCCCATCATGACGTTGGGACCGCGGGCCAGGATCTCGCCGTCCGCGGCGATCCGCAGCTCGACGTCCGGGATGGCCTTGCCCACGGTGCCGAACCGGTAGTTCTCGAGCGTGCTGCCGGTGAGGACGGGAGAGGTTTCCGTCAGCCCGTATCCGGGCAGGATGACGAGCCCCATGGCATAGAAGAATTCAGTGATGTCCTTGGAGAGGGGCGCCCCGCCGCAGACGAAGAACCTCATCCGGCCGCCCGTCCGGGCGGTGATCTTCGAGAAGACGAGCTTTTGGGCCAGGCCGCGCTTGAAGGCCAGCGCTTTCGGCACCGGCTCGCGGGCGATGACCTTGGCCGCGTATTTCTTGCCCGTCCCCAGGGCCCAGACGAAGACCGCCCGCTTCAGGCGGGAGCCGGCCAGGACCTGTTCCATGACCCGGGCGTAGATCTTTTCGAAGAGCCGGGGCACGCTGATGACGACGTGCGGGCGGACCTCGACGAGGTTCGCGGCGACGGCCTCGATGCTTTCGGCGTAGGCGATCGTCGAGCCCCTGTGGATGAAAATGAAGGCGGCCGTACGCTCGAGGACGTGGGATAACGGGAGGAAGGAGAGGGCGGTGTCGGTCGAGCGGAAGTCGATGACGGAAATCAGCGACTTGATGTTGCTGACGAAATTCCCGTGGCTCAGCATCACGCCCTTGGACACGCCCGTCGTCCCCGATGTGTAGATGATGGAGGCCAGGTCCTCGGGCCGGACCGCTTCGGCCGAACGTTCGAACAAACCGGGCGATGTCTCCTCGAGCCGCTTGCCCCTGTCCAGGACATCCGCTAAGGCGAGCGTGCCCTCCGGCGCTTCGCCTTCGAGGAGGACGACGTGTTCGACCGAGGGGAGCGCGCTCCGCACGGCCTCGACCTTTCGGAGGAGGTCCCGATCGGAGCAGACGACGATCGTCGCGCCGGCGTCGTCGACGATGTAGCGGATCTGGTCGGGGAGGAGGGAGGTGTAGATGGGGACGGTGACACCGCCGGCCGTGAGCGTGGCGAAGTCGGCCATGACCCACTCGGGCCTGTTCTCCGAGAGGAGCGCGACCCTGTCGCCCGGCTTCAGGCCGAGGGTCTGGAACCCCAACGAGAGACGCCGGACGGCAATTTCGAATTCGGCCGTCGAGATGGACTTCCAGGCGCCGTCCTTCTTGACCATCATTCTGTCGGGTTTCCTGTGTGTCCGGCAGGCCTGGAGGAAGAGGCGGTTGAGGGTGGTCACGGCGTAATCGGGCATCGGCACTCTCTTTCGAGCCCGTATTATACACCATTCTCGGCAGTCTGCTACTCTGATTAGCAGTGATAGGGGCCATACATACGCACCGGGCCTGCTCAGGAAGGTTCGCCGCTGATTGATGACTAAGACGGGATTAGGATATTTCCCAGAAGTGCGGCTCCGAGCCGCTCCGCCGCACTTCTGCTGGTCGCTCCAAAGATTCCGCTCCCTGCCGGTCCCGGATCAACTTGACGAGCTCGGCGGCCTTCTCGGCGAAAGCGGGATGCGCGGCGGCGAGTCGGGCCAGGTCGAGGGCCCGTTCGAAGGCCCCGGCGTTGTGGAAGCCGGCCGCGCCGTTGTACTGGCAAGTCGCTTTGGTCGCCTGGACGGAGAGGATCTGGACCCTCTTCTTCACGACGAGACGGGCCTTCCGTTCCGGCGGCATCTCGGAAGCCTCGATCTCCTCGATCTTTTTCTCCATGCTTCTTTCTTTGTCCTCGAGCGAGAGCGCCGCCCCGGCGAAATAGATGCCCGAATTCATCCAGTCCTTGAGGTCGGCGTAGAGCTTGCCCAGGTAATAGGCCGCGTCACTGTCGGACGGCTGGAGGTTCAAGGCTTCGCGGAGATCCTTTTCGGCGTCGCCCCGGCGTCCCTGCCGGTAGGCGACGATCCCCGTGAGCGCCGCGACGTCGCTCACGCCGACGAGGAAAACCTTCGCCGATTCGACCGCCCGGCGGGCCTCTTCGAGGCGCCCGAGCTCGTTGAGGTTCCAGGCCGTCCAGTAGCGGGCTTCGCCGATGTAGTAGGTGCCGAGCTCGATGAGTCGGCTGAGGACGGCCAGAGCCTCATCGTTCCGCCCGAGGTAGCCGAGGCAGAGGCCCTGGCCGAGCAGGGCGTCGCGATAGGTCGGGAAGAGCGCCAGGGCTTTTTCGTTGTATCCGAGACAGCTTTCGGTTTCCTCCATCTGGAAGGCGACCTTGGCCAGGGAGATGAGGACGGAAAGCGATTCGGGGATCTTTTCATGGACCGCGAGGTAATGCCGCTCGGCCGTGAGGAGCGCTCCGCCGAGAAGCGCGACCTCGCCGAGATAGTAATGGATTTCGGAGAATTCCGGGTCGAGAGAGAGGAGCGCCTCGAGCTGGTCCGGCTCGAGGGACGGAGAGACGGCCGTCTGGAAAGCCGCTTGGCGGGAACCGGGATGGAGGTCCGTGTAAATCCCCGGTGCGAGCTTGTCCTGGAACTTGTAGAAGAAGGCGGCCCGCAGGGCCAGGCGGAGGGCGGCCGCCAAGTCGTCGCTTTGCGCCCGCTCCCCGATTTCCCTGTCGAGGTCCGGGATCCGGGCGTTCACCCAATCGAGCTGGGCCTCCAAAGTCCGGCCGCTCGTTTCGAGATCCCCCGGCTTGCCCTTGACCTTGTTGGGCAGGCCGGCCAGAAGCTCCAGCGACGAGGCGTAGGCAGAGAGCGCCGGGTCGGCGGCGACGAAAGCGGCCAGGTCCTGCGCCGGCTTCCCGGGGAGGATGCCGAGCTCCTTCTGGCGCAGGTCCAGCGCGACGGCCGCCCGGACGAATTTTTCGGAGATGGCCGCCCGGCGTTCCGGGATGGCCAAGGCCTCTTCGTAGATCTGCAGAGCGTCCCGCAGCGCCGTGTAATGGCCCCGGGCATAGAGCGCGTCGGCCGCCGCGATCCTTGCCCCCCAATCGACGGGCGGCGGCGCCGTCGGCGCGACGGCCGCCTTTTTCATGGGGGCGCAGGCGGCCAATCCGGATAGAGCGCAAATCAGGATCGCTTTCTGTCCGAAGCGCCTCATGACGTCACCTCCGCCACTCCCGGCCGCACTTCACCCCCGGGCTCCTCTCACTCGATAATTCGCCCGGACCGCCCGTTGCGTTTAGGCCGCGAATTCCGGTAAAGTTAATTTACCGGATTGTTGCCTCTTTCACAACCTTCTGCCCCGTTCCGGAGTATTTAGATAAAAGGAGCCGAGATGAACCCAACCCGCCGCCCTGCCCTAGTCCTGTCCGCGGCCGCCTTGCTCTGTGCAACGATGGCCGGTTTCGCCTCAACCTCCCAGGCTCCGGCCAAGCCGGCACGCGCCGAATCCGCCCGATTTCAGGTGACCAAAGCCCTTTCGAAGATCGAGGTGGACGGCGTCCTCGACGAAGAAGCCTGGGCGGCGACCCCGGCGATTCTCCTGCCTTTCGAATGGCAGCCGGGGGACAACATTCCCGCCCCGGTCAAGACCGAGTGCCTCGTCACCTACGACATCCACAACCTCTATATCGGCTTCCGCTGCTTCGACCCGGAGCCGCGCAAGATCCGGGCCCATCTCATGGACCGCGACGACACGGACACCCTGATCCTCGACGATCACATCAGCTTCATGGTGGACGCCTTCAACGACGAGCGCCGGGCGTTCCAGTTCCGGGTCAACCCCATGGGCGTCCAGGCCGACGCCATTTTCAGCGAGCTCGAGGGCTACGAGGACTTCTCCTGGGACGCGATCTGGAGCGCGGCCGCGAAGATCACCGACTGGGGCTACGCCATCGAAGTGGCCATCCCCCTCAGCCAGCTCCGCTTCCGCAAGTCCGAAGGACCCCAGACTTGGGGCTTCAGCGCCGAGCGGTCCTGGCCCCGGGACACCCGGCACCGCATGACCTCCCACCCTCGCTCCAGGAACGTCAACTGCATTCTTTGCCAGTTCAACAAGCTGACCGGTTTCGAGGGGATCGTTCCCGGGAAGGCCATCGAGCTCAACCCGACCTTCACGGCCAGCCGGACCGACGCCATGAAACCGGAGGAATATCCTGATGGGTCGCTCGAACGGGGAAAACCGGATTATGAACCCGGACTGACCGCCAAGTGGGGGATCACCCCCAACTTCATCCTCAACGCCACGGCCAACCCCGATTTCTCCCAGGTCGAGGCCGACGTCGCCCAGTTCGAGATCAACCGCCGCTTCGCTCTATTCTATCCCGAAAAGCGCCCGTTCTTCCTCGAAGGCGCCGATTTTTTCCTGACTCCGGTCCAGGCCGTCTTCACCCGGACCGTGGCCGATCCTCTGTGGGGCACGAAGCTGACCGGCAAGTCCGGGCGCACGGCCATGGGCTTCTTCGGCGCCCAGGACGAGATCACGAACTTCATCTTCCCCTCGAACCAGGGCTCCGTCCAGGGCTCGCTTGACCAGAACGCCTACGGCGGCGTCTTCCGGCTCCGCCAGGACGTCGGCCGGATGTCGACGCTGGGCGTCCTCTATACGGGCCGCGCCGGGAGCGATTACTACAACCATGTCGCCGGGGCGGACGGCTTCCTGCGCCTCGACCAGAAGAGCTCGATCATCTTCCAATTCCTCCATTCGGAGACGGACTACCCCGAGGCCATCGCCCTCGCTTACGGCCAGCGGGACACCCGTTTCGGCGGCAACGCGGTGAACCTCCAATTCCAGCACTTCTCCCGCAATTGGATCATCCAGGCATCCTATGAGGACCTCTCCCCGGGGTTCCGGGCCGACTACGGGTTCGTCCCCCGCGTCGACACCCGGCGCGGCGAGGCCTCGCTCTTCCGCCAGATCTGGGGCAAGCCGAAGAGCTGGTTCAACCTCATCCGGCTCGGAGCCGGGGGCGAGGTCGTCTACAATCATGACGGCGCGCTGACCGACAGCGGCCTGACCCTGGTGGGAATGTATCAGGGCAACCTGGAGACGCAGGTCAACGTCAACGGCAATATCCTGCGGACCTATTATGACGGCCGGTATTTCGATACGGCCTTCGGGACGGCCAATTTCCGCATTCGGCCCTTCAGCGGTTCGGAGATCGGCGTCGAGGGCATGGCCGGCCAGGCCATCGATTACGCGAACTCGCGGCCGGCCGACGTTTTTGCCGTGGGGCCGAACGCCTCCTTCAGCCTCTTCCGCCGCCTCAACCTCGTCGTCTCTCACAGCTTCGAGCGGCTCTCCGAAGGCGGCGACACGATCTACACGGCCAACCTGACCCAGACCAAATTGGTCTGGAACTTCAGCGTCCGGTCCTTCGTCCGGGTCGTCGTCCAGTATCGCGACCTCCGGCAAAACCCTGCTATGAATATTTTTCCAGTGGACTCGAGGACTAAAGGTTTTTTTGCCCAGTTCCTGTTCTCCTACAAGCTCAATCCGCGGACGGTGCTTTTTCTGGGCTATTCGGACAACGCGATGGGCGGGGTTTTTGACAGCTGGCTCGGCTCCGGGCGAGTCGGCATCACCCGAATCGACCGGACCTTTTTCCTAAAGATCGGATACGCCTGGCAGATCTGAGGACGGGGGCCTTTTTTCAGGCTAGGATGCGCCCGGCTTCCCTTACCCTGGACCGCACCGCGACGCCGTAAGGGCAGGCTTTTTCACACGCCCCGCAATCGCGGCAGGCCGAGGCTTTCTCTCCGCTTCCGAGGGAGGCATAGGAATCCCGGGCCCGGACGGTCTTGCCGTAGCTTTCGTGGTAGGCGAGGGCGTGGAGGATGGCCGTCGTGGCCACGCCCGACGGGCAGGCCCGGCGGCATCGGGCGCAGCCGTGGCAGTAGTCCTTACCGTTCTCGCGGACGTAGCGGGCGAGGGTCCGCGTCTCGGTCCCGCTCAATCGCGCCCCGGCGGCGCCAAGGTCCTCCTCCATCTGCTGTCTGTTGAGGATCTCGGTCACGGCCGACGTAACCCGGTCGTCGTCGAGAACCCACTTCAGCATGGCTTGGTAGAGGGAGGCGGTCCCGGTTTTATATTTCTCCAGATTTTGCCTCCGGCCGCCGACCTTGAGCGTCTTCATGGCGACGACGCCCACGCCTCGGGAATGGGCCAGCTCGAGAAGGGCCCGGATGCCGCTCGTGCCGAGATAGTCCGGGTAGATTTCGACCTCACGGGCGGACTCCTGGATGTCGAAAACGTTGTAGCCGACCTGGACCATGTCGTAGAGTCCGCAGTCGACGGCCTTGCGGACGACCTCGTCCTGGTTGGCGTGGCAGGACAATCCCCGGAATCGGTAGGCGCCCTCCCGCTTCAACTGCTCGTAGGCGGCCAGGACGCGCTCGTCGACGAGGACGCCGGCCGTCTCCGCCCCGTGGATCATCAGGACGTCGATCGTCTCGACGTCCAGGCGCTTGAGGCTGCCGTGGACCGACGCCATGATGGACGCCGGCGTGTCCCGGGGCTCGACGTGGAACTTCGTGGCGACGTGAACCTTGTCCCGCCCGACGTCCTTGAGCAGACGGCCGATCTGCCGCTCGGCGTTACCGTTGTCGTAGTTATGGGAGGTGTCGATGTAATTGATGCCCCGGTCGACGAGGGCTCTGAGCAGTGTCGGGTCGGGAAGGGGACTGCTGCCGAGCGAGATCTCGGAGACGAGCAATTCCGTGCGGCCCAGCCGGCGATAGAACATGCCGTCCTTCTCGACCCGCGGCGGAGCCGACTGTCCGGCACCGAGCAATCCGGCCAACGACGACCTCCAGACGACCGCGCCCCCGGCCATCGTTTTGATGAACGTCCGTCGATCCTGCGGTTTTCTGCTCATGGGCGTCTCTCCAAGCATCTCCAATCTAGCCGAGCCGTTGGCGGCCGTCAAGCCGGCGCTCTTCATCTTTTTTTGACTTCGTTCCCGGCCCTGTGGTAGCCTGAACCCTTCCCGTGCGTGAAAAAAGCTCCACTCAAGAGGAATTTCCCATGAAAAAAGCGATTCTCATCGTCTGCCTTTCGATCCTCGTTTGCGCGGCCTGCGGCAAGAAGACCGGGGAGACAACGGTCATGGACAATCCCTTCTTCTCCGAATTCGCGACGCCGTTCGGCGTCCCGCCTTTCGACCTCATCAAGCCCGAGCATTACATGCCGGCTTTCGAGAGAGGGATGGCCGAGCAGAAAAAAGAAGTCGGGGCCATCACTTCGAACGCCGCGCCGCCGACCTTCGCCAACACGGTCGAGGCTCTGGAGAGGAGCGGCGCCCTCCTCAACAAGGTGGCCGGCGTCTTCAACAACATGACCTCGTCCAACACGAACGAGGAGCTCCAGAAGATCGACAAGGAGCTCGCGCCCAAGCTGGCCCAGCACGGCGACGACATCGCCATGAACGCCGCCCTCTTCGCCCGGGTCAAGGCCGTTTACGACCAGAAAGACCGGCTCGCCCTGTCGACCGAAGAGGCCCGCCTCCTCGAAGAGACCTACAAGGACTTCGTCCGCGGCGGCGCCGGTCTCCCGCCGGACAAGCAGGCCCGCCTACGGCAGGTCAACGAGGAGCTCTCGGTCCTAGCCGTGCAGTTCGGCGAGAACATCCTCAAGGAGAACAACGCCTTCGAGCTGGTCATCGATAACGAAGCCGACCTGGCCGGGCTCCCTCCCGCGGTCACGGCCGGCGCGGCCGACGCCGCCAAGGAACGCGGCAAGCCGGGGAAATGGGTCTTCACGCTCCACAAGCCGAGCCTCATCCCCTTCCTCCAATATTCCGAGAAGCGCGAGCTCCGGGAAAAGATGTTCAAGGCCTATATTCACCGGGGCGCGAACGGCAACGAGCTGGACAACACGGCCCTGGCCTCGAAGGAAGCCGCCCTGCGCGTCGAGCGGGCCGGCCTGCTGGGCTACAAGACCCACGCCGACTACGTCCTCGAGAAGAATATGGCCAAGACGCCCCAGGCCGTCTACGATTTCCTCGGCAAGCTGTGGAAGCCGGCCCTCGTCCGGGCCAAGGCCGAAGCGGCCGACATGCAGGCGTTGATCGGCAAGGAGGGTCGGGACTTCAAGCTCGAACCCTGGGATTGGTGGTATTACGCCGAGAAGGTGAAGAAGGCCAAGTACGACCTTGACGACAACGCCCTGCGGCCCTACTTCCAGCTCGAGAACGTCCGCGACGGCGCCTTCATGGTCGCCAATAAGCTCTATGGCATCACCTTCACCGAGCGGGCCGACATCCCGAAGTACCACGATGATGTCCGGGTGTTCGAGGTTAAGGATGCCGACGGTTCGCACCTGGCCGTCCTCTACGTCGATTATTACCCGCGGGCCTCGAAGCAGGGCGGGGCTTGGATGAACAACATCCGCGAGCAGTCGATCCGGGACGGGAAAGACATCCGTCCGGTCATCTCCAACAACGGCAACTTCTCCAAGCCCACGGCCGGGGAGCCGGCGCTCATCAGCTACGAAGAGGCCCTGACGCTCTTCCACGAGTTCGGGCACGCCCTCCACGGTATCCTGACCCGCTGCAAGTACGAGAGCCTGTCGGGGACGGGCGTCCCCCGCGACTTCGTCGAGCTTTGTTCCCAGATCATGGAGAACTGGGCCGCCGACCCCGAGGTCCTCAAGATGTACGCCAAGCACTACAAGACCGGGGAGCCCATCCCGGACGCCCTGCTCGAGAGGATGCAGAAGAGCCGCTTCTTCAACCAGGGCTTCGAGACGGTCGAGTACCTGGCCGCGTCTTTCCTGGACATGGACTGGCACACCCGGACCGAGGCCAAGGAGCTGGACACGGTCAAGTTCGACGCCGAAGCGATGGTCCGGATCGGCCTCATCCCCGAGATCGTCAGCCGCTACCTGAGCCCCTATTTCACCCATATCTTCAGCGGCGGCTACTCGGCCGGTTATTACAGCTACATCTGGGCCGCGGTCCTGGATTCGGATGCCTTCCAGGCGTTCAAGGAAACGAGCCTCTTCGACCGGGCCACGGCCGAGTCGTTCCGGATGAACATCCTCGAGCGCGGCGGCACGGAGGATCCGATGGTCCTCTACAAGCGCTTCCGCGGCCGCGAACCGAAAATCGAGCCGCTCCTGAAGAAGAGGGGCCTCGACTGACGCTCTCTTCCTCAGCTCGAACGTGAAACGCTACGCCGTTTCTACAAGGAATTCCAGGCTTGACATCCCGACCGGGCCAATCTAGAATCCTGCTTGAAACGAAGGGGTTCAAAGGAAAACGGACAGCACGGAGGAGATGTGATTGCGACACGCAAGGGCTGGACCTGGGCACGGGCAAAACCATCTACAGCGCCACAGCAAATCAAAGCTGATGTATCCGCGAGAGCGCGCGATCTCATCGATTCGCAACTGAAGCGAACGCACATCGAGCCCCCACCGAAAAGCCCCAAGTTCAACTACATTGTGGATATTTCAGCAAAGTGGCACGGCCACTTCTTCTACTTCGTCTCCAAGTA
>JADBLN010000118.1 GCA_014894455.1 Acidobacteriota bacterium
CCATCTCCTCCAGCATAATTACAACGTCTTCATCAAGTTCTCGTACTGGTGGCGCATCTAATTCGGTGACGCAAGAGGGGGTCAAACCTACCTTTTGCTGCAAAAGGTAGGTTTGACCCCCTCTTGTGCTAAGATAGGCGGCGCCCGAGACGATCATGGCCCGGTACCGCTGCCTCATCTGCCAGTACGTTTATAACGAAAAAACGGAAGGGATCCCCTTCGACGACCTGCCCCTGGACTGGACCTGCCCCGTTTGCGGGGCCGCCGAGTCCGAGTTCGAAGAGATCGAGGCGGCGCCCCAGCCGCCCGCGGCCGCCCCGCCCGAGATCATCCGGGAAGGGAAGACCCTCGAAGATTTCCGCCGCGCCTCCGACGACGTCGAAACCCTCATGGCCGACATCCACCGGATAGCCGCGACCGGCGAGTCGGTAATCGAGCCCATGCGCTCCCGGAAATCCTCCGTTTCCTGGGGCGAAATCCTGATCAAGGGAGCCCAGCTCGCCCGGCTGCCGCTCAACCGCGACGAGCCGGTCGACACGCGGACGGTCATCGGACCGATGGCCAAAAAGCCCCTGGTCATCGGGACGCCCATCATCATCAGCCACATGTCGTTCGGGGCGCTTTCGAAAGAGGCCCAGACCGCCCTGGCCCAGGGCAGCGGGGCGGTGGGCACGGCCATGTGCTCGGGGGAGGGGGGCATCCTGGCCGAGGCCCTCGGGCTGGCCCACAGCTACGTCCTCGAATACGTCCCCAATCGCTACAGCATCACCGAGGAGAACCTCAAGCGCGTCGACGCCGTGGAGATCAAGTTCGGCCAGTCGGCGAAACCGGGGATGGGCGGCCATTTGCCGGGCGGCAAGGTGACGGCCGAGATCGCCGCCATCCGCGGCTTCCCCGAAGGGGCGGACATCAACAGCCCTTCGCGGTTTCCCGACATCGCGACGCGCGACGACCTCAAGCGGAAAGTCGCCGAGCTCCGCCGCCTTTCGGGCGGCCGGCCGGTCGGCGTCAAGTTCGCCGCGGGCCACGTCGAGGCCGACCTCGAATTCGCCCTTTATGCCGGGCCGGACTTCATCACCATCGACGGCCGGTCTGGGGCGACGGGCGCCGCCGTCAAGTTCATCAAGGACGCGACCTCGATCCCCACGATCTACGCCCTCCACCGGGCCCGGAAATATCTCGACGCGAGGGGGATCAAGGATGTGACGCTCATCATCACGGGGGGCCTGCGGGTCTCCTCGGACTTCGCCAAGGCCCTGGCGCTCGGGGCGGACGTCGTGGCCATCGGCACCGCGGCCCTCATGGCCATCGGGTGTCAACAGTACCGGATCTGCGACAGCGGCCGCTGTCCCGTGGGTATCGCCACCCAGGACCCGGGCCTTCGGGCCCGGCTCAACGTCGACGAATCGGCCCGCTGGCTGGCGAATTTCCTGCGGGTCTCGACCGAGGAGCTCCGGGACTTCGCCCGTCTCACCGGGAACGACAGCGTCCACAAGCTTTCGGTCCGCGACCTGGCCACGACGAACTCGGAGATCTCCGGATACACCTCGATCGAGCACGCCTGAGCGGTTATAGTGCTGGAAGAAGGGGGACACGTACCCGAGGTACATGTCCCCGGTTCCTGAGCGGCGGCGCGTGTCCCCAGGTTTCCCGGCCAGATGAGAATATCCTTCCTCTCACGCCGTCTTTTCTATCGTGAATGACCGGTTCTTCGGCCTTGACAAGCTCCTAGGTATTACTTATGGTAATACCACGAGGTGCGGTATGCCTAAGGCCAAAATCGCCATTTCGATGGACGCCAAGGTCCTCGAGCGGGTGGACGGTCTTGTCCGTCGCCGCGTCTTCAACAGCCGGAGCCAGGCGATCGAAGACGCGGTCGTCGAAAAGCTCGGACGGCTCGACAGGACCCGCTTGGCGCTGGAATGTGCCAAGCTCGACCCGGCCCGCGAGAAGGAACTCGCCGAGGAGGGGCTGTCCGAGGAGATGTCCGGATGGCCCGAATACTGAGGGGGGAAATCCGGTGGGCCGACCTCAGCCCGGGCCAGGGCCGCGAACAGACAGGCAGGCGTCCGGTTCTCATCCTAAGTCACGATATTTTCAACGAACGTTCGGGGACGGTGATCGCCATGGCCATTACCAGCCGGCTCCAGCCGGCTGGTTTTCCGTTGACCATCGAGATCCTATCGAAAGGGCTTCCCAAGCGGTCATGGGTCAAGATCAGCCAGATTCGGACGCTGGCGGTGGAGCGGATCGGCAAGACGGTCGCCGTTTTGCCTCCGGAGGAGCTGGCCCGGGCCCTCGAGGGGCTCGACGAGATCATCGGGGATTAGAGGCGAACATCATCGCCTGAAGAAGGGGGACACGCCCTAAAGGGCCTTTACCGGGCCCTTTAGGACATGTCCCCGGTTCCGCGGCCAGACCAAGCCCGGTTTGACCGCGTGCCGGTCCATCGTTAGAATAAGCCGGTGAGTCTCGATTTCCTATTCCGCACGGACGAGTTCGGCGCCCTCGTCCGCGCCGTCGCTTCGGGCGACCGGCCGCTCTCGGTCCGCGGCGTCATCGAGCCGGCCAAGGCCTACGTTCTGGCCTGCCTGGCTCGGACGGCCGGAAGACCGGTCGTCTTCATCCGGGCCGAATCCGCCCCCCTGGCCCCGGTCGAGCAGGAATGCCGTTTTTTCCTGTCCCGGTTGGCGCCCGGCGCCGGGCTGGCTGGCCTCCCGCCGCTCGCCGATAATCCGTACTTCGAAGTCCCGCCGGCCCTCGACACGGCGTCCTCGAGGATGAAGCTTTTCCGCCGGCTCCTGGCCACACCGCCGTCCGTCATCGTTACCAGCCTCGGCGGCCTGCTCAAGCCCGTTCCCGCCCCGGAGGACCTGGCCGGACTTTTCCTGAGCCTCGAAGTCGGCGCCGAGGCCGACCACGACCTCCTCCTCGAAACCTTCGCCCGGTACGGCTACACCAAGGAGGACCTCATCGCCTCGCCCGGCGAATACGCCTGGCGCGGCGGCATCGTCGACGTCTTCTCGCCCTGGGAGATCAACCCCTTTCGGATAGAGTTCGACGGCTCGCGGGTCGTTTCCCTCCGCGAGTTCGACATCTCCAGCCAGCGGTCCCTGAAAAAGATCGAACGCCTGACGATCCCGGGACTCCGGGAATTTCCGGCGTCCCCCGAATTCCTGGACCGCTGGGCCGCGGCGGCCCGGAAGCGGGCCAAGGGCGCCGGCCGCGACCTCGAGGCGAAGATCGCCGCCGTCGAACGGGGCGATTTCGGGCCCAGCTTCGCCGCCCTGGCCCTGCTCCTCGGCGACCGCTTCGTCCCGGTGACCGATTATCTCCGCGACCCGGTCTTCGTTGTCGACGATCCCGAGGCCGTCGACTGCGAGTGGGGCGCGCTCGTAGAGGAGCTCCGCGGCCAGTATGCCGACCTCCTCGCCGACGGCGTCTTCGCCCTCCCGCCGGAGGAGATCTTCCCGCCGCGGCTCCTCCAGCGGGTCCGCAAGGAGGCCGTGCGCTTCGAGGAACTCGGCGCCCCGGCCCGAAAAAAGGTCTTTTCCTTCTCCTTTCAGCCCGTGCCTCGTTTCGACAACAAGATCCCGTTCTTTCTCCAATACCTGAAGAAGCTCCAAAGCGAGCGCGACCTCTGTTACATCTATCTTTCCAACACGGGCACGCGCCAGCGCCTGGCCACCCTGCTCCGGGAGAGCGAGATCCCCGTCCTCGAAACCGAGTCGCCGCTCGCCGTCCCGCCCCGCTCCGAGGTCGCTCTCCTCCTCGGCGCCCTGCCGGGAGGTTTCAGCTATCCGAAGGAGAAGCTGAACTTTTTCGCCGAGAAGGACATCTTCACCGAGGAAAAGGTCATCGTCAACCGCGCTTCCCGGCGCCCTTTCTTCTCCCAGTTCCAGGACCTCCAGGCCGGAGATTATGTCGTCCACACCGATTACGGCATCGGCGTCTTCCGCGGCCTGCAAAGGCTCGAGGTCGAGGGCAAGGGCCGGGAATTCATCGAGCTCCATTTCCGGGACGGGGACAAGCTGCTCGTGCCGGTCGAGGACCTCAATCTCGTCCAGAAGTTCTCCAAGGCCGGACCGGAGCTCCCGCCGCTCGACAAGCTGGGCACCAACACCTGGGAGAAAACGCGGACCCGGGCCAAGAAAGCCGTCGAGGCCGTGGCCAAGGAGCTCGTCGAGCTCTACGCCCGGCGCCGGGCCATGAAAGGGCATCCGTTCTCGCCGGGAGGGGAGTGGGAGGAGGAGTTCGGCAAGACCTTCGAATACGAGGAGACCGAGGACCAGCGCCGCTCCATCCGCGAGATCAGCAACGACATGGAAGCGGAACGGTCGATGGACCGGCTTCTCTGCGGCGACGTCGGCTACGGGAAGACGGAGGTGGCCATGCGGGCGGCCTTCAAGGCGGTCATGGACGGCAAGCAGGCCGTCATCCTCTGCCCGACGACCGTCCTGGCCAGCCAGCACGTCAAGACCTTCCGCGACCGGATGGTCCTCTTCCCGGTCCGCGTCGAGGCCCTGACCCGCCTGCAGAGCGCCCGGGAGCAGAAGACCGTCGTCGAGGACTGCCGGAAGGGCTTCGTCGACATCCTCATCGGCACGCACCGGCTCCTGTCGAAGGACGTCGGGTTCAAGGACCTCGGCCTGCTCGTCATCGACGAGGAGCAGCGTTTCGGCGTCGGGCACAAGGAGAGGATCAAGCAGTTCAAGGCCACGATCGACGTCCTGACATTGACGGCGACGCCCATCCCGCGGACGCTGAACATGTCGCTTTCGGGCCTGCGCGACATCAGCCTGATCGAGACGCCGCCGCGCGACCGACTGGCCGTCCACACCGTCGTGACGCCGTTCAACGCCAAGCTCATCGCCTCGGCCGTCCGGCAGGAGATCGGCCGCGGGGGCCAGGTTTATTTCATCCACAACCGGATCGAGGACATCGACAAGGTTACCGAGCTCGTCACAATGCTCGTCCCCCAGGCCCGGGTCGTCGCCATCCACGGCCGGATGGGCGGGGCGGCCCTCGAAAAACGGATGCTCGATTTCGTCGATCGGAAATACGACGTCCTCGTCTCGACGACGATCGTCGAGAACGGCATCGACATCCCGCTTGTCAACACCCTGATCGTCGACCGGGCCGACCTCTACGGTCTGGCCCAGCTCTACCAGCTCCGCGGCCGCGTCGGCCGGTCGTCGCGCCAAGCTTACGCCTACTTCCTCGTCCCGCCCTACCTCGAGCTGACGCCCCTGGCCCGGGAGCGGCTCAAGGCCCTCAAGGAATTCAGCGAACTCGGCTCGGGCTTCCGCCTCGCCGCCCGCGACCTGGAGATCCGCGGCGCCGGGAACCTCCTTGGCCACCGCCAGCACGGGACGATGGAAGCCGTCGGTTTCGAGTACTACATGCAGCTGCTCGACCAGGCCGTCCGCGAGCTCAAGGGCGAACCGGTCGAGGAGGAAAACCCCGAGATCCACCTCAAGGTCGAAATCCGAGTTCCCGAGGATTACCTGCCCCAGGTCAACCTCCGGCTCAACCTCTACAAGCGCCTCGCTTCGATCGAGGACCTGGCCGATATCGAGCGCATCCGCGAGGAGGTCCGCGACCGCTTCGGGCCGCTGCCGGATCCGATCGAGAACCTCCTTCGCTACGGCGCCCTCAAGTACCTGGCCAAGCGGCTGCGGATCCGTTCCATCGACCGGAGCGAACACCGGGTCGTGTTCCGGTTCCGGCCGCAGACACCCGTCGACTGGTCCCGGGTGACGTCCCTGCTCAGACGGTACTCCGGGTCGCTATCGCCCGAGGGGGTCATGTCGCTCGCCTTCCGCGGGACGACCGAGCGGGCCCTCCTCGATGAAACGGTCGGGGTCTTGATGGAGTTATCCAATTAGACTATAATGAGTTGTTATTAAATAAGATGTGCGGAAATAAAAGGGTCCACGGGAGAGGCAAAAGGCCGGCGGCGCTCCTGGCCGTCCTGCCGATCCTCGTCCTCCTGCTCGCCGCCGCCTGCGGGCGCGGGGAGGGCCAGGGGCCGGTCTCCCGCGTCGCCGGCATCGTCCAGGCCAAACTCCGTGGCCGTCCGGTCCTGCGCGTCGAGAAGAGCGAATTCGTCAACGCCGATTTCCGCGCCTACCTCGACGCGACGGACACGGATGCCAAAAGCCTGCCGGCCGAGTCCCTGAGCCGGCTCTTCGACAGGTTCGTCGACGAGAAGATCCTGCTCGAAGCGGCGCGCGAGCGGGGGATCGTCCTGTCCGAGGACGAGAAGAAGGAGTTCCTGGCCAGGCTCGCCGTGGACGCCATCTCGGCAAGCGAGCCCGGCCGCTCCGAAACCGCACCGCCCGAGGGGGCCTTTGACCGTCTCCTCGTCGAGAAATACACCTTCCTCGTCGTCCGCGACACCCGGGTCGACGGCGGCGAGGTCCTCGCATACTACGAGCAGAACAAGAAGGACTTCCTGCTTCAGGAGCGGATCCAGGTCAGCCAGATCCTCGTGGACACCGAAGAGAAGGCCGTCTCTGTCCTCCGCAGGCTCGAACGGACCGGCGAGCCGGAATTCCGCGCCATCGCCTTGGAGGAGTCGCTGGGCCCGGAGTCCTCCAAAAAGGGGGTCATGGGCGTCTTCCAGCCGGGCGACCTCCCCGCGGACATGGAGAAGGTCATCTTCGCCTTGGACGAGGGGAGGACCAGCCAGGTCGTCGAATCGGCCTACGGCTTCCACATCTTCCGGCTGGACCGGAAGTTCCCCCCCGCCCTCCAGACCGAGAGCGAGGCGGCCCCGGAGATCCAGAAACGGATCATGGCCCAGAAAATGAAGGACGTCCTGGCCGCCCACCTCGGGGGGCTCAAGGACACCCTGAGTTGGCGGGCTTTAACCGAGAACCTATTCTTCACCTATCAGAGGTTGGACGAATGAAAAGAATCATGACGGGTTTCGTTTTGGCCGGCATGCTCGGCTCGGCGGCGGTTTTCGCCGGCGGGCAGGAAGTCGTCGAGGAGATCGTGGCCGTCGTCAATGACGAGATTATCACCCTTTCGGACTACCGGACGCAGTTCGACATGACCGTGGCCCAGCTCCGAGCCGCCCAGATGCCCCAGGCGGACTACGACAAGCAGTACGCGACGCTCAAAAAGGAGCTCCTCGAAAGCATGATCACCGAGCTCCTCCTCCTCCAGAAGGCCCGGGAGCTGAACCTGAACGTCAACGACCAGGTCAAAGCGATGATCGAGAAGATCAAGACGGACAACAACATGACCTCCGACGCCGACCTCCGCCGGGCCATCGAACAGCAGGGCATGTCCTACGAGACGTGGCTCAAGCAGTACGAGGAGGGCATGATGAGGCAGGCCGTCGTCTACACCGAGGTGGACAGGGCCATCGTCCTCGAGGACTCCGAGGTCGTTCAGTACTACAAGAAAAACCCGGCCGAGTTCACGACATCCACGGAATACAAGCTCCACGCCGTCTATCTCGCGGCCGAGGGCCGCACGCCCGAGGAATGCGAGACCCTCAAGGCCGCGGTCGACGCCAAGCTCAAGGCGGGCGCCGCCTTCGCCGATGTGGCCGGGGAATTCTCCGACCCGCCGATGAAGGAGTCCAAGGGCGACCTGGGGACCTTCAAGGCGGGCGAGCTCGACAAGTCGCTCGAATCGGCCGTCGAAAAACTCAAGGCCGGCGAGGTAAGCACCTGGGTCAACAACAAGAACGGCTGGTACCTCATCAACCTCGTGGAGAAGAAGGACAGCTTCTTGCGCCCGTTCGAGGACGCCCGGAAAGAGGTCGAAGAGAAGATCTACAACAGGAAGCGCGCCGAGAAGGGCGACATCTACATCAAGACCCTCCGGGAAAGGAGCTACGTCAGGATTCTCAAGCCCGAACCACTCGACCGTTAAGGTTCGAGAATGAGCACGGCGGCGGCCAGGGCCGTCGTCCACAAGCCCGCCTCCCCCGTCGCCGTCTGGGTGACGCTTCGGGTCCTAAGGGACAGGCCGTTCGAGATCTTGAACGCTTTGGTGGGTTTCCCCCCGTCCGGCTCCCGGAGTTTTTCCCCGAGCTTCGTCGCCAGCATCTCGGCGGCGAGGTACTCCGTGTGCCGGCCGGTCTCTTTCTCGGACTTCCCGAAGTCGGAGTGCTCGGCGAGATAGCCGTAGCACGACGGGTCGTCGGGCACGGCCATGCCGATGGACGCCGAGATCAGGCCCCGGGGCTCTTCCGTGGCGTTTTCGCTGAGGACGACGAAGAGGATCTGGCCCGGCTCGAGAAGGCGCAGGCCCGCGTCCTTGGAGACGAAGCGGCAGCGCGGCGGATAGATGCTCGACACGCGGACGAGGTTGAAGGGGGCGATCCCCGCTTCGCGCAGGGCCATTTCGAAGCTGACGAGCTTCTCCTTGTGCCGGCCCTGGCCCCGGGTCAGGAAGATTTTGGAAGGGACGAGCGCGCTCATGTCTCGCCGGCGCCTACTTCTTGACCTCTCCCGGTTTCGGCTCGACGGGCTCCGGTTCCTTGAAGTCGATGTCGCGGGAGACGTCGAAGATGCCGAGGCGGACGGGCGATGACCCCTTGGAGATGGCAAAGAGCCTGACCTCCGCCTGTTTCCAGGCCGGGTTGTCGCGGATGCCGGCCAGGTTTTTCCCGTCGACGCCGAGGTTGCTCCTCAGGGTGATGACCGGGCTCAACTCGCCCGGCGGCACGGCCTTGCTGCGGATCGCGGCCATGAAGGCGTCGCCGAAATTCTCCGGGTCGCCCTTGAAGTTGAAGACGGCGTTGAAATTCACGTAGTTCAGCGGTTTGGGCCCGACGTTCTTGATGCGGAAGGAGATCTGGGGGACGAGGATGAGCCGGGGCGGCCAGGGCTGGTAGTACTTGGAGACCCAGGTGGACGTCAAGTCCACGACCTCGACCGAGTTTTTCAGGTCCTCGCTGGACATGATCTTGCACCCGGGCAGGACGACGAGCGTCAGGACGCCGAGGATGACGACGGAAAGCGCGTATCTCTTCATGCGGCTTCTCCTCTCTCTTTCCGTATGATAACGGACGGGGGGGAATTATTCAACCCGCGGACTCAGTGGACGAGTCAAGGGACACGCCTTCGCGGCGGAAGTGGACCGCGGCGGCCCGCCCCGGCCGCCGTGGAAACTGAGGGCTTGACAGCAGTATCTTTAAGTGATAGTATCGCGGCGTGATCGTATCGTTCAGCGACAAAGAAACGGAACGGATCTGGCTGGGGCTGCCTTCCCGCAGGCTCCCTCCCGCCCTATTGCGATCCGCCCGACGGAAGCTGCTCATTTTGCACGCGGCCGTGAGCCTTGTGGACTTGAAGGTGCCGCCGGGAAATCGGCTCCATGCGCTGTCCGGGGATCGCAAAGGTGAATATGCGATCTCCATCAATGACCAATGGCGCATATGCTTCGAGTGGCGGGACGGAAACGCGTACCGCGTGGAGATCGCGGATTATCACTCTTAGGGAGATGATGACGATGAGCAAAATGCCGAACATCCACCCCGGCGAGATCCTTTCGGAGGAGTTCCTGAAGCCGATGGGCCTCACGGCCTACCGCTTGTCGAAGGAGACGGGGATCCCGCAGACCCGGATAGGCGAGATCATCAGGGGCAAGCGGAGCATTTCCGTCGTCACGGCCCTTCGGTTCGCCCGGTTCTTCGGCAATTCCCCCGAATTTTGGATCAACCTCCAGAACCATTTCGAGCTTGAAGAAAAGCGGAAGCTTATAGAGAGAGAACTGAAAAGCATCAAACCGTTCTCGGCGCCAGCCGCGAGCGCGTATTGAGCCGTCCGACTCATCGGATCAACCGGGAGACGGGGACGGCCTCGAGGCCGTAGGAATCGAGGAGAAAGAAACTCGACTTGAGGACGGCCAGGGTCTCCGGGAACGGGTGGCAGATGCCGACGGCCCGGCCCTTCTTCCGGGCCTTCTGGAAGAGCTCGATGAGCCGGCCGCGGATCCGGCCCCGGTCCTCGTCGGCGTCGAGGAAGACGTCGCGCTCCGTCGACGGGATGCCCATCCTACGGGCCTCGTCGAGGGCGATGGTTTTCGAGGTCGTCCGGCTGTCGACGAAAAAGAGGCCCTTCATCTTGAGCGGCCGGAGGATCGCCCTCATCAGGTCGCGCTCGGCCGTGAATCGCGAGCCCATGTGGTTGTTCGTCCCCGCGGCGAAGGGCACGCGCGCGAAGCTCGACTCGAACGACCGGACGATATCGGGCTCGATCATGCCGGCCAGGATCATCCCTTCCGTGTTGGCCATGATGTCGTGATTGTTGAAGGATTCGAGCGGCAGGTGGAGGAGAACCTCAAGCCCGTTTTCGTGGGCGATCCTAGCCGTGTCGGCGGCGTAGGTGCTGTAGGGAAGGACCGACACGGTCACCGGACGCCCGAGGGCGATGAGCTCGCCGAGCGTCTCGAGGCTGTTGCCCATGTCGTCCATGATCAGGGCCACCTGGCCCCGGAAGGCCTTCTTCGCCGGCGCTTCTTTTTCGATGATGACGGCGGGCGGCTCGACGGGCAGGATGAAGGAGATCCCGGCCTCTTCGTTGGGCGCTCTTCTCAGGGCCCAGAGGACCTCCGTTCTCTCCTCGCCGGCGGTCCTCTTCTTGCCGATGACGCGGACGGTTTCAGCCTTTAAGGCTTTTTCGAGGATCGGCTCGACCGAGGCGTAGAGCTCGACCGGGATCTCGACCTCGAAAAGGGGCCGGCCTTTCGGCCCCTGGAGCTGCAGGACCGCATCCTCGGAGACGCCGGCTGTCGCCAGGCTCGCGGCGAGGACCTCTTCGAATGGCCTCGTGACGGGTTTCTCCGGCGGCTTTTCCGGGTGCTTCGCCGCAGGCTCTTCCACCGGCTTCGCCGTAAGCTCTTCCGCGGCTTTTACGACGGGCCTTTTCTCGGGGGCCGCGGCCGGAGCCTGTTTCCGGACGACGAAGATGTAGGAGGGCTCGCCCTTCCGCAGGTTGATGTAGTCCAGGAGGAGGAACGAAACGAATGCCATCGCGGCGAGGACAGCCGTGACCAGATAAAACGCCGGCCAGGGTCGGCGGCCTTTGGGCGGGAGCCTCTTCCTCATCCGTCAGAGCTTGGGCAGGAGAGGGATGGTTTTCTCGAAGTAGGATTTTTCGTCGAGCTTGTCGAACGGGAGGGAGACGTCGGGGCGAAGGCCTTCGTCCCAAAGCTTCCGGCCCGAAGGCAGGAAGAAAACGCCCGAGGTGATCAGGATCGCGCTCTCGTCCTTCAAGGCGAAGAATTCCGTCCGCCCGACCAGTCCGGGCGTCGGGAACCCGACGACCTTGACCTTGCGGACCTCCTGGAGGACGCCCGCGGCGAACTCGGCCGGTCCGGCCGTCCCGGCGTTGACCCAGACCGCGAGCGGGAGAGTTCCCAGCTCGGGTTCGGCCGGGCAGGCGACGGCCTGCTTGACGCCGCCCCGGTTCTCGAAGTGCCCCGCGTCCGTCGTCTTGACGAACAGGTTGACGAATTTTAGGGCCTCTTCGAGGTCGCCGTCCTGACAGTTCCTGAGGTCGACGACGAGGGCTGTTTTCGGATTCTTGAGGGCGGGCAGGACCTCCCGCCGAAGGTCGGAGTCGAGGGCCGCGGCGAAGCGGTGGATGGTCAGGATCGCGGGCTTTCCGGCGGTCCGGACAAACGTGAACGGCTTCGGGAAGAGAAGGGCCCGGGACACGTCCAGGTCGAGTGTTTCGTTGCCCCGCAAAACGCGGATCTTAACCGGCTGTTCGTCCGTTCCCTTGAGCAGAAGCCTCGTCTCGGCCAGGCTCATGCTCAGGCTGTTCCGCCCCTCGATGGCGCTCAAAAGGTCGCCGATCTTGATGCCGATCTTTTCGGCCGGCGATCCTTCGATGACGCTCACGACCTGAGGGAAGGAGGCATAGCGCTTCAGGATGACGACGCCCGGGTCCGTTTCCCTGCCGGTCCGGGCGAGATATTCCGCCGTAAGATCCTTGTTGAGGTAGGCGGAGAGGGGGTCCAGGGAGTTGACCAGGCCGCGGTAGGCGCCCTCGGCCGTCTGGACGGGTTCCCTTTCCTCGAGGTAGTCGTTCCGGATGAGCCGCATGAGCGAGTCGAGGAGCTCGAAGCCCTTGGGCGCCGCCGGCTTGAAGCCGCCCGGGAGGAACCGCATCTGGAAGACGAAGAACAGAGCCGCGGCCAGGAAGGCCGCCCACAGGAACCAGCGGTATCTCGGGACTTTCATGGCGGAACGGACATCCATTCTATCACCTCCGCTTCAGCCATTGCAAGGGATCGAGGGCCTTGGTCTTGTAGCGAAGCTCGAAATAGAGGCATTCCCCCTTGAGGGAGCCGGTGTCCCCGACCATGGCCACGGGCTGTCCGGCCCGGACCATGTCTCCGACGACGACCAGGAACTCCGCGCAGTGCCCGTAGAGCGAGTAATAGGTCATGCCGTGGTCGACGATGATGAGATTCCCGTAGCCCTGGAAATAGTCTGCGTAGACGACCTTGCCCGTGTGGACGGACAGGATGAGCGACTTGTCCTTGCCCGGGTTGATCTCGACGCCCTTGTTCATGACCATCGTCTTGAAGTCGGGGTGGCGCTCGAAACCGAAGTTCGTGATGACCTTCCCCTCCAAAGGCCAGGGGAGCCGGCCCCTTCTTTCGTAGAGGGGGATGAAGGCCGTGGGGAGCACCCACTCCTGGCTGATGATTTTGTTCATCATCTTTTGGAGCTCGTTGGCGCTCGCGGAGAGCTCCTCGAGGGTCTGCTTGAAGGTGTCCTTGTTCTTCCGGGTCTCCAGGACCAGGGCGGCGTACTTGCGGGCCTCGGTCTCGAGCTCCTGCTTCTTGAGGTTGGCCGCCCGGACCATCCCGGCGAGGTCCCTCTGCTTGCTGTCGAGGGCGGCCTCGGCCGAACGCAGTTCGTCGAGGGAGCGGAGGAATCCGGAAACGACGTTCTCCTGGTGACGGGCGAGGATGGCCAAGTTCTTGTTCTCGGAGGCGTAGGTTTCGATGTCCCGCGCCTGGAGCAGGAACTGGAAGAAGTCGAGCCGGCCGAACTTGTAGAGAGTCACCAGGGTTTTTTCGATCGACTCGCGCTCCCGGTCGAGGTTCGAGCGGATGGCCCGGATGTCGGCCTTGATCGAGGCCAGGTCGGCCCGGGCCCGCTCGAGCTCGACGTTCTGGGCGGCCAGCTCCTTCTGGACGAGGCTCTTGTTGAGGTTAACCCTGGCCAGCGACGACAGGACCGACGACTCCTTCCGGGCCTCGGCCGCGATCCGGGCCTTGAGGTCCTTGATCTGCCCGTTGATGCGGCTGAGCCTCTGCTCGAAGTCGGAGACGCTCTGGGACGCTGAGGCCGTGGCGGGGGAAGAGGAGGGCCGGGCCTGGACGGAAGATTCGGGAGAAGGGAGGCGGGATGCGGCCGCCCGGGCTCCCGTTGCCTCTGGAACGGAGGGGGAGAAGAAAAATGTGGCGGCGGCCAGGGCCACGAGGGACGAACGAACAGTTCGCATCCCTTATTTTATAACATAAAACTCGCCGCGATGATAAAAGGAGAGGATGGCAGGAGAGTCAGATCTGCCAGACGCCCTTCGTCTGCGGCTTCCCTGGTTTCCGAATTCCCCCGGCCATTTCCTGGAGGCGGACGAGGATCCGGATTTTTTCTTCGAAAGGCAGTTTGGCCAGGTCTTTTCTTCTCCGAGCTTTAGCTTCGATGATCTTTTTTAGGGGGCTATTTCTTCCCAAGATTTTTCTCCAGGAACTCCCGATATCTATCGATGAGGCCATGTCTCTTGAGGATTCCGAGGAGCTTTCTTCCGTCGGGTTTCGACTCTTCATAGATCCGGGCGAGCCTTTCCTTGTCCTTGGGTCTGTATGTTTGGAGCATGACCGCGACGAGAAATTCCAGACCGAGGACTTTTGTTCTCGTGCCCCCGTATTTCACTTCCCCGGCCGTCCCGACGGCCTCCCGGACGAGGTCGTTATAAACGGGGATGAATTGCACGGGGACGCCTTCGATGACGATGTGCTCGCGTTCGTATCCATAGCCCTTGTCGCTGAGCCACCTGTAGAGGGGCGCGAGAACATCGATCTTGTCCTCGACGGGCACGAAAAAAATGTCCAGGTCATAGGTCAGAAGGGGCTCGATGTAATAGAGAGCGGCGATCCCTCCGCCTATGGCGTAATCAAGAATAATGCCCCTTTTCTTAAGCTCGCCGACGACCTTGAGGGTTTTTTCCATCATCATCTCTATAGCATAGCGGCCCGAGTCATTCAAGGAACGCGCTTTGCGATTCGGGAATTGACACTCTCTCCTTAGGCTGTTATCCTTTCCCTAACATCCCATCCCGGGGGAAAGGGGTTGGCCATGAAATGTCCTTCCTGCCAAGCCGAAGTCTCGGGAGATTCCCGATTTTGCAGCAAATGCGGTTCGGCGGTCCGTGGGGCCGCGGAGGCGCAGCTGTCATTCACCAAAACGATGACGACGCCGAGGCCCGGATTTGCCACGGGGAGCCTGCTCGCCGGGAAATACCAAATCCAGGATGAGGTCGGTCATGGCGGCATGGGCATCGTCTATCGGGCCGAGGACATCAAGCTCAAAAGGCCCGTGGCCCGCTCCCCACGCTTATCCATCATCACCGAACCTCCCGGCGCGAAAATTTCCATCAAGGGATATCATGAGCCGGAGAAGGAATGGGCTTAAAGGAAACTCTGAGGTGGCTGGATAAATATCTGGGGCCGGTGAAATAGCCTATATGACCGTCGCGACGCGCGGGTTCCAGGTGTTCGTCAAGCCGGCCGGGGCCGCCTGCAACCTGGCCTGCCGTTACTGTTACTACCTTGGAAAAGGCCCGTCAGGTCCCGAGAGCGGGCCGGCCCGCATGCCCGACGACCTCCTCGAATCCTACATCGCTCAACACATCGCGGCCTCGCCGGACGAGACCGTCCGCTTTTCCTGGCACGGCGGCGAGCCGACCGTCCTTGGCGTCGATTTCTTACGCAGGATCGTCGAGATCCAGCGCACGCACCGCCCCGCCGGGCGGACGATCGCTAACGGCATGCAGACCAACGGCACCCTCCTCGACGAGGAGTGGGGCCGTTTTCTCGCGGCCGAAGGGTTCGCCGTCGGGCTTAGCCTTGACGGGCCGCGTGAGCTTCACGACCGCTATCGCCTGACGCGGGATGGGACATCTTCATTCGACGCGACGATGCGCGGCTACGAGATCCTGCGGCGGCACGGCGTCGCGACCGACATCCTCTGCGTCGTGAGCGCAAATAATGTCTGGCGCCCGGCCGAGGTCTACGGTTTTTTCAAGGGGATCGGCGCCTCCTATATGACATTCCTCCCTCTGGTCGAGCGGCGGCCGGAGGCGCCGGGCGGAGTCACTCCCGACACCGTGCCGTCCGTAGCCTGGGGCGATTTCCTCTGTGCCGTCTTCGACGAGTGGGTGAGCGGAGACATCGGGCGCATCAAGATCCAGATCGTCGAGGAGGCGGCCCGGACGGCGTTCGGCCAGGAGCATTCCCTCTGCATTTTCCGGCCGGTCTGCGGCGACATCCCCGTCCTCGAGCGCAACGGAGATTTCTACTCCTGCGACCATTTCGTGGACGAGGCGCACCACGTCGGCAACATCCGCGAAACGCCGCTCGTCGAGCTCCTCGAAAGCCCCGCCCAGAGAGCGTTCGGGCTGGCAAAGCTGGAAAAGCTGCCGCGCGTCTGCCGGGCCTGCGACGTCCGGGTGATGTGCAATGGGGAGTGCCCGAAGAACCGGTTCATGCGCGCGCCGGACGGCGAGCCGGGGCTGAATTATCTCTGCGCGGGCTACAAGAAGTTCTTCGGTCGGGTCCGTCCGTTCGTCGCCGAAGTGGCGGCCGAATGGCGCCGGCAAAACCCTAAGCCTTGAGTTTTTCCTTGAGGAAGGCGGCGGTGCGCTGCCAGGCGAGCTCGGCCGCCTCTTTGTGATACCGGGTCCCGGTGTCGTTCATGAAGGCGTGCCCCGCGCCCTCGTACATGTGGATCTTGTATTCGACGCCGGCCTTCTTGAGGGCCTCCTCGAAGGCGGGAATCCCCGCATTGATCCGCTCGTCGTCGCCGGCGTAGTGGATGAGCATGGCCGCCTTGATCTTCGGGACGTCCTCGGGCCCGGGCTGGCTGCCGTAGAAGGGGACGGCCGCGGCCAGATCGGGCGAGTTGACGGCCACCTGGTTCGTCGTCCCCCCGCCCCAGCAGAAGCCCATGCACCCGACCTTGCCCGTCGCCTGGGGCTGGGTCTTGAGGTACTCGACGGCGGCGACGAAGTTCTTGATGTTCGCTTCGCGGTCGAGCTTCTGGAAGAGGGGCCGGGCATCGTCCGGATTCTCCGGAGTCCCGCCCAAGGGCGACAGGGCGTCCGGGGCTATGGCCAGGAATCCCTCGAGGGCTACCCGGCGGGCGATGTCTTCGGTGTGGGGGTTGAGTCCCCTGTTCTCGTGGATGACGATGACGCCGGAGAGCTTCTCTCCGCCCTTGGGCCGGGCCGAGTAGGCGCGGACCTTGCCCGTCGCTCCCGGATACTCGATGTATCCCGTTTCGAGGCGCGGGTCGTCCTTCGGGACGATCTGGGCCTCCGCCGCGCCGCGTTCGAGGGCCGGCAGGAGAGCCGCCGCGGCGGCCGTTCCGCCCGCGAGAGCGGCCAGTTTCCCGAGGAATTCGCGGCGGTCCATCACGCCGCGCGCGTACTTTTCGTAGAGGTCGTTGATTTCCGGGCTCATGGTCGTCCTCCCGCGATGTATTTACCGTTTTTTCCCACTGACGTTACCATGGTATTTCGCGGCCCCGCTCCTGTCAAGGCTGGGGTCCCAGCCTTGACAGGAGCGGGACTGGGAAGCCCTGCCCCGTTCGTGTCAAGACTGGGGCCAATCTTGACACGAACGGGACTGCCGGTTTCCAGCACCGGCACTGCAAAGCCGGTGGGAAGCCCGGCCCCGGGCTTGCCCGCCCTTATTCGCTTCGCGCCTGAGGACTGCAAAGCCTGGGGGTCCACTTACGCCGCGAAGGCTCGTCCCTTGACGCTAAGCCCCGCCTTTCAAGGCAGGGATGAGAAGCGCGGCCCCGGTCCAGGCAG
>JADBLN010000079.1:0-5044 GCA_014894455.1 Acidobacteriota bacterium
CTGTCCAGTTGACGAAACTGAAAAGCTCGGCATTGCATAGATATTCCAAAGGATACGGCCGTTTTTAGCCGTAATCGATTTGAACGCGATTTTATATAATCGGTCCTCTTCTGACCCGAAATATCGAGGAGCGACCGATGAATACCCAGCCCACAGTCTTCGCCCAGATCATGTCTTTCCTGCCGCTCGACGAGTTCCGGAAGTGCGTCCGGCGTTACCAAGGGGATTACCGGGTCCGACGGTTCTCTTGCCTTGACCAATTTTTTTGCCTGGCTTTCGCCCAACTGACCTACCGGGAAAGCCTTCGTGATATCGTCTCCTGTTTACAAACCATGAGAACCCGGCTCTATCACATGGGCATCCGCGGTCGCATCTCCCGCAACAACTTGGCCAACGCCAACGAAGCACGCGACTGGAGAATCTACGCCGACTTTGCCCAAGTTCTCATCGCCGAAGCCCGGCGTCTCTACCGCGACGAGGACATCGGCCTGGAACTCCAGAACACGGTTTACGCCTTCGATTCGACCACAATCAATGTGTGCTTATCGCTTTTCCCGTGGGCCCAGTTCCAAAAGCGCCAGGGTGCCATCAAACTCCATACGCTTCTCGACCTGCGGGGGTCGATTCCCTCCTTTATCCAGATGACGGATGGACTAACCCACGATGTCCGAATCCTCGACGACCTCCCGATCGAGCCGGCATCCTTCTACATCTTGGATCGGGGATATCTTGACTTCTCCCGGCTCTACACTCTTCACGAGCACCGAGCGTTCTTCGTTATCCGGTCTAAGTCGAATATCCGGTCGCGCCGCCTCTACTCGCGGCCCGTCGACAAAACCACGGACCTCATCTCGGACCAGACGATCGCCCTGACCGGACTCAAATCTCAAATCGATTACCCCGAACATCTCCGGCGGGTCCGGTTCTACGACCGGGAAAACAACCACCGTCTGACCTTCCTGACGAACAATTTTCTCCAGCCCGCGCTGACGATCGCCCAGCTCTACAAGCTTCGCTGGCAGGTCGAACTGTTCTTCCGCTGGATCAAGCAGAACCTGCGCATCAAATCCTTCTATGGAACCTCGGAGAACGCCGTGCGGACCCAGATCTGGGTGGCCATGACGGTTTACGCCCTCGTCGCCATCATCAAGAAGAGACTGACGCTTGAGCTTCCCCTCTACAATTTTTTACAGATTTTGAGCGTAACGGCTTTCGAGAAAGTTCCATTGAATCAATTACTTACAAATCTTGATGATCAAGAACCGACAGACCATGACCCTAACCAGTTAGTTTTGTTCAACTTATAACTGGACAGCACTGGTTTGACCCCATCTTGCAGAACCACGGTCTCGGCGGGGCCGTAGAAGATACCGTTGAACAGGAGCTTGAAGGTGCCGTGGGGCTGGCCCCTGAAGGCGATCTCGGGCCCGTAGAGAAAGACCTTTCCCTTTCCCATCACCGCTTCGGCGACCTGGACACTCCTGTGCAGGTACGATTCGCCCCAGGCCCAGCCGCTCCGCAGGAGCTTGCCGTCGTCGAACCAGGCCACGGGCTTTACGCCCTTGAGGGCCGCGTCCGGGAGGAGCGTGAACGCGGGCGTGTTGTCGAAGAAGATGTCGACCGTATCGGGCATGCCGTAGGCCAGAGGATGCGTAATGTCCAGCCGGGCCTTCAGCACCGACCCGGGGATATAGAACTTCTCGGACCGCAGCGGCGTGTCCGTCCCGTCGGGGGCTTTCTCGACCAGGGCGTTGGCCAGCGGCAGCTTGAAGTGCTCGGCGATGACCGTGGCCGAATCGAGGGCCAGGATCGTCCCTCCCGCCTCGACGAACTGCCGCAGGTTGGGGATCGTCTTCTCCCCTGTGATCCGCCCGATCCTGTTCTTATATTCATCGGGAACGTTCGCCAGTGCGGAAGGTTGGAAGTCCCGACCGAAGCTCGCCCCCCCCGGACCCGAGGCCGGAGTGCGGGGGATCGAACCGCCGACGAAGATCAGGACGTCGAACCGGGCGTTAAGATCTTCCGCGTCCAGGGCCGGCGCGAAGACGAGCTCGTAGGGGAACTCGAATTGCTCGAGCAGCCAGCGGACCCAGCCCGAGGCCATCGAACCGCCGTAGCTGTCCCATAGCCCGACACGGAGCGGCCGCAGCTTGAAGGCCTCGCCCTTCGGCGCGACCGCCGCACTCCCGACGTTCAGGCCGAGCTCAGCCGCCGCTTTCCGAAGCAGGCCCGCGGCCGTGGGCCTCGCCGGCACGTAGATCGTCCCGGCCGGGTAGATTTTCCCGCCCTCCTCGAAGCCCGCCTTGAGCCAGTAGGCCTCCTCCCCCGCCTTGAGCAGTCTGTTGATGGCGACGAAGGTGTCATTGACCCGGTGGTCGAGAAGGAACCCGGCCGCGCCGGCCGCGTTCTCAAAGACGCCCGTCGGCGGCTTGACGACACCCGTGACCGCCTGGAACGGCCCGCTGAAGCCGTCGAGGATCCTGTCGAAGGCGATGCCCATCTGGTAGGCCAGCGTCCATCCGGCCGCGTCATAGGGAGGCCTCGGCGCCCCGCCCGGGTAAGGGATGTCGTTCGGGTGGTCCTGGGGCTCGAACATGGTCAGCACGTGCGGCCGGAAGGACTGGGCCGTCAGGACCACGTACGAGCCCTTGGGGTAGTTTCTCCCGGCCACGGCGAAGTCGGCCGCCGCCCGGTGGACGGTGATGCCGCTCTCGATCAGGGCGTTGACGAACTTCGTCGCGGTCGGAAAGTCGGCCTGGTCGGCCGGGATGACGTACCCGCGCGGATCGCGCTTGGCCTTGTCGAAAATGCCCTCGTAATACTTGATCGCGGCGCCTCCTCCCCTGCCGAAACCGCCCCGGCCGGCGGAAGCCTGATTCTGGTCCTGAGCCCCGGCCGCGGCCGCTCGCCTATCCTTTTCGATCGCCGCCTGGACCTCGGTGATGGTCCCGGGCACGATGGTCCAGGAATCTTTGCTCCCGAGCTCGATGGCGCGCTTGCCCATGAGATAGCGCCTGTAAAGAAAATCCTCCCTGTGCTTGGAGGCCACGTCGAGGATGGCCATGTCGGCCGTGATGGCGTACTCGATGGACTGCCGGAAGTGCCATTTCTGGGGAGCGATGGGATAGGGATAGTCCTGCTTGGGGAGCAAGCGCTCGGGGATGAAGGGGATGTCGATGGGAGTCGGGTTGCCGATCGCCTCGGTCAATATGCCGATGATGTTGTGAAAATAGCCCGTGCTCCTGAGGCCGCCGTTCCACCAGGTCGAATAGCCGGCGCCCGAGCGCATCGTCGCCCCGGGCTTGCCTTCGGTGACGAACCGGTTGTGCATGGCCGCCGAAACGAGGTCGAGCCCGACCGGGATGAGCGGGTCGAAGACGTAGTTGAAGGGGTCGCGGAAGGGCGGCGCGAAGAGCACCGTCCCGGCCGGCCCGGTCTGGTGATGGTTGTAAAGGATCTGGGGATGCCACTCGACGTAGAGCTGGCGGCTCATCGCCTTCGTCTCGACCTGGGTGTTCATATAGAAATCACGGTTGTTGTCGTGGCCGATGTACTTCTGATAGAGCACGGGGACGCCGCTCATGGAGCGCTTCGCCGGTTCTTTCTCCCGCATGTACCAGTCGGCGACGAGGTCGAGCCCGTCGGGGTTGGCCGGAACGGCGAGCAGGATGACGTCGTCGAGGATGCGCCGGGTCTCGGCGTCGTTCGCGCTGACCATCCTCCAGACAAGCTCCACGAGCTGCTGCGAGCCGAGGATCTCTGTCGCGTGGAGCCCACCGTCGATCCAGACGACGGCCCGGCCCTCGGCGGCGAGCCGTCGCGCGTCGGCATCGCTTACGCCCTTGGCCAAAGCCAGGCGCGCCGCGATGTCTTTGTAGCGGGCCAGGCGACCGTGGTTCGCCGGCGAGGTGACGATGGCCATAACCATCGTCCGGCCCTCGGCCGTTTTTCCGATGTCGACGAGCTTTATGCGGTCGGATTCGGCGTCGAGTTTTTTCCAGTAGGCGACGAGCTGCTTGTAGTTGACGAGCTGGTAGTCGTCGCCGACGGCGAATCCGAACTGCTCCTTGGGGCTCGTAACCTTGGCCGTCGCGGCGGCGGCCGCGACGACGAGGAGAAGCGCGATCATACCGAGTCTGGAAAAGAAACGAAGGCGGGGTTCAATGTTCACGTTCTGGCCCTCCTGGGGAGTTTCAAAGAAAACTATATATCAGAGCACAAGCGAGGCTGTCAAACCCTACACTCCCCGGTCCTGTCGGCGAACGGGTCAAAAGCGCTCGGGGCACGACGCGTTACCAGACGCCCGGGACGAGCCTGAACCGCACCGCCTTCGTGTATTCCGTGTACCAGAGCAATTCCTTTTTGAGCATGCGGTCTTCGAGGCAAGTGCGGGCGACGAGAAAGACCGTGGCCAGCGCCTGCGGGATGAGCGCCCAGTAGGAACCGAGAACGAGAGGCGTAGCCAAGCCGAAGAGGAGCCCGCCGAGATACCCGGGGTGACGGCAGAAACGATAAGGGCCCTCGCGGCAGACCGTTTGACCGCGCTCGGTCTGGATACGGGCGACGCTCGAAAAGAACGGGTTGACCTTCTTGGCCCACAGGAATAGCCCTTGACCGGCGATGTAAACGGCCAGAAACATAATATAAAACACCGCTGCAGGGTGGGGACTCCAATGCCGGCGCCCGGCGTCGATCCCCGCCAGGATGACCGCGGCGAAATAGAGAGGCGTCGAGAGCAGAAAATAGCCCTTGTCCCATATCTTAGTCCCCTCGCCGGGGTTGAGGCGCTCGGCGACGAGCCCGGGGTCGTTCCGCATGAACCACATCGTCAGGCCGACGATGGCCAGGTTGACGCCGAAATACACCCAACCCTGCCAGTAGTCGAGACGCCCCGAGGAGACGAAGATGAGGCCGGCCATGACCGCAATCCCCACGATGCTGCGGATCCAAATCGGCGCCTTGAACTTCATCCTGAGGCCATTATCGGCCAGGCGCCTGATATATTCAATATCTCGGCCGATTATTTTCGGACGACACGGAACCC
>JADBLN010000079.1:5144-9197 GCA_014894455.1 Acidobacteriota bacterium
CGGAACCCGAGCGGGACAAGGCGCTCGCCGGCGAGGACCTCCTTGCTCGTTCCCTTCTCCAAGTCGTAGAGGAAGATCTTGGCCGGTTCCCCGGAAAATTCAATATCCGCCGCCCCATTCCGACAAAATTGATGAGAATCGTATTCTTAAAATGAGCAAAGCCGCGTCTTGGGTATTACCTGTGTTCATGGCCGCAGCCATGGGAACGATCCTCGCCTCCCCACGCCAGGAACCGACGCAGACGGCAGCTGACCGTCAAGCCATCTCCTATGACAAATGGCTGGCGGCCAAGGAGAGCGCCGAGAGGTATGACCGGGACGGAAAATACGTCGAAGCCCTCCAGAATTACCTCGAATACACCCGGCAAGCGGAAGGGTTGGGACGGCCGGGGCTCATGGCCTGGGGCAAGAACAACTCGGCCTACATGATCATTAAGATGCATACGCAGGACCCGACCGTCGACCTGGCCCCGGCCAAAAAGATGCTCGATGAAGCCATGGCCACCGGCGAGGCGTCGGAAAACTGCAAAAGACTCTTGGCGCTGAACATGGAGTACGCGAAGCTCTTCCTGAGGCTCCCGGAGTAGGACCTCCCCGTCCTCAAGTACGACAACCTCTCGGTCGCCGACCGGAAAATATATGGCCGGCCTCGAAAAAAGAAAATTACCCGGGAACCCTCGAGCCGAGGGCCTTGTCCAGAAGCTGCGCCTATCGTAGGATAAGGGTTCGGGTTGGAATCATGACTCATCGTTATTCGAGGAGGTCCCCCATGAAACACAAAACCCGGATTCTGATCGGCATTTTCATCATCGCCGTAATGTCCGGCGCGCTCATGATGGTGGCAGTCCCGGCCGCCCAATTTACGACCGCCGTTTCGGGCACCGACAAGGCCTTACGCGTCCCGACGGTCGAGGACCTGATGGCCCTGAAGTCCGCGGGCGGAGCGCGCATCTCCCCCGACGGGACGCGTGTCGCCTACACGGTCAACGAGACCGACATGGAACAGGACGCCTACGTCACCCAGATCTGGCTGGCCGACGTCGCCACGGGCCGGACGCTCCAGCTCACCCGGGCCAAGAAATCCTCCTCCGGACCGGCCTGGTCGCCCGACGGCCGATCGATCCTTTTCTCGAGCGCCGGCGGCCGGCTCGATTACTTCGCCCGGAACATCGGCCTGGCCCTCGTCCCCGCAGCCGGCGGCCCTATCCGGCCGCTGACCGGCGCCTTCGACGAGAACCCCGGCGCCGTCGCCTGGAACGCTGAGGGCATCTACTTCTCAGGCATGCAAAAGACCGCCGCGCATCTCTACCGCCTCGACCCGGAGTCGCTCCAGATCGCCCGGCTCAGCGCGCCCGACGACGCGATCGTCTCGGGCTTCAGTTTCTCCCGGGACGGGAAACGCCTGGCCTTCACGGCCGCCTCGCCCACAACGCTTTCCGAAATCTGCGTCTCGGAGTTCCCCTTCAAGGCGCGCGCCCTGACCCGGATGACCGGACAGGTCGAGGCGTTCGTCCTGGGGACGCGGGAGGTCATTTCCTGGAAGAGCAAGGACGGAACGGTGATCGAGGGCGTCCTCATCAAGCCGGCCGATTTCGACCCAACGAAGAAGTACGCCTTGCTCTGCGTCATCCACGGCGGCCCGACGGGCGTCGATCGGCCGGCGCTCCTCAGCGGCGATTCACGCTATTACCCCTCGGACATTTGGGCCGCCCGCGGCGCCCTCGTCCTCAAGGTCAACTACCGGGGCAGCGCCGGCTACGGGGCGAAGTTCCGGACGCTCAACTACCGCAACCTCGGCGTCGGTGACGCCTGGGACGTCCTCTCGGGCGTCGACCACCTGGTCAAGAAGGGCTGGGTGGACGCGAGTCGCGTCGGCTGCATGGGCTGGAGCCAAGGCGGCTACATCTCCGCTTTCCTGACGACCTCGACGCGGGCGTTCAGGGCCATCTCTGTCGGGGCAGGGATTTCGAACTGGGCCACCTACTACTACAACACCGATATCACACCCTTCACCATCAATTATCTCGGCGAAGACCCGGCCGACGACCCGGCGATCTACGCCAAGACTTCTCCCATGACCTACATCAAGAACGCAGCGACGCCGACCCTCATCCAGCACGGCGAGTTCGACAGGCGCGTCCCCATCCCCAACGCCTACGAACTTCGCCAGGGACTCGAGGACCGCGGCGTCCCCGTCGAAATGGTCGTCTACAAGGGCTACGGGCACGGCATCACCAAGCCGAAGTCGATGCGGGCCGTAATGGAGCACAACCTGGCCTGGTTCAACCACTACATTTTCGGCGACGCCAAGCCCGACCTCGCCGCGCCGCCGGTCCCGGGCGTTCCTAGATCCTTATGAGGATCTTCCTCCGGTAGAGCCAGTAGCACATCGACCAGAGGACGGCCCAGGCAGCCAAGCTGGTGACGATCGCCCCGGAGAGTGCGCCCGTCCAGCCGAGGAGTCCCATCGTGAACGGCTGGACGAGTCTCGTGACCCACGACGTCCCCCCGCTCTCCGTGAACAAGTAGATGAACAGGGAGTTCATGCCGACGATGTTGAGGAAGACGGCCCACTTCCTGAACTTGCGGACATCGATGAGCCAGTAGGAGAAGGCGAGCGCCAAGAGGCAGAAACCGCCGCTGGCGACGACGAACGAGCTCGTGCAAATGCGCTTGATCATCGGTGAGACAGCGGTCAGGGCGAAGCCGGCGGCGACGCCGGCCGCGCCGAGGCCAGCCAACAACGCGATCTTCTTTCGAGGCGTCCGACCGCTCATGAGCCACTGACCAGCCAGGACTCCCCAGATCGTGTGGGCCGCCGTCGGGATGGCGTTGAACGCCACCCAGTGGCCCGACGAGAGCTCGCCCGAGATGAGCATGTCCACCCACGACCCGAAGTTGTGATCCGGAACGAAGGGCTGGTCGTATCCCGGGACCCAGAAGACGCGGTAGATGACCTCGGTAAGGATGATGAAGGCGAAGCTCCAGGCGATCTGCGTCCGCGGCCGCCGCCTCATCAGGAAATAGGCGATGGCGTAGGTCACGCCGAGCTGGGCCAGGACGTTCTGGAAACGGAAGGTGATGCGGCCCGGCCCGATGCAGTAGAGCGCCCAGCCGAGAAAGAGCAGGACGAACGCCCGGACGACGGCATGCCGGGTGGTCTCGGCCCGGCTTTCACCGCGCTCTTCGCGCTTGGCCACGGAAAAGGCCAGGGCGACGCCGACGATGAACATGAAAAACGGCTGGACAAGGTCCCAGAAACGCAATCCGGCCCAGGGGTGATGGTCGAACTGGGTGCCGATGGCGTGGAGGATCGTCCCGGCCAGCCCCGGGTCCCGTAGATGCTCGTAAAGAAGGGTGCTTTCCCCGATCAGGAGGAACATCGTCAGGCCGCGGAAGAAGTCGAGGGAGAGAAAACGCTCTTTGACGGAAGGCAGGACAGCGGGTTGAGCGGCCATAGATCACTTCCAGATCTCCTGGAGGAGGGGGTACTGGGTCTTGAAGCCCAGGATGGCCAGGTAGAGCCCGTAGTCGGGGTAGTTCCGCCGCAGCTCCTTCAGGTTCTCCATGGGGTCGTAGGGCGTCCCTTCGGGGATCTCGTGGCCGACGCACTCGGAGAGGAGGTGGAGCTTCTTCGACATCCAGGCGTCGAGGATGACCGGCAGGCGGAACGGCTCGAGCCCAGTCAGCCTCTCGTCGCGGTCGATGATCGGCTGGGTGATGATGAAGGACGCCCCGGCGTCCACCTTCCGCCCCATCTTCTCCAGCTCGGAGTCCTGCGGCTCGTAGGGATTGAAGGCGACGCCGCACGTGAACTTGCCGGGGTACTCCCGGTCGATGTAGCGGAGGAGCTCGACCGACGTCACGGTCACCGCTTCGACCCCGATCTCGGCCGGCTCGAGCCGGTGGAGCCGCTGGCTGCCGTCGCCGGAGACGACCAGCAGGTACTTGCCGCCGGCCGCCTTGAACACGGCGAGCATCTCGTCAAGCTCCTTCTTGGGGTGGAACGTGTTGAGGTGGACCATCAGCTGTTCCGGATGGACGGGCAGTCCCA
>JADBLN010000079.1:9297-17013 GCA_014894455.1 Acidobacteriota bacterium
AGCCCTCGAGCTTCAGGATGTCCTCGAGGCAGGCCAGGGCCGGATGGCCCGCCGGCAAGATCTCGTACCTGCGGACCGTCGAGCCGATGATCGTATCGAGGCCGCGGGGCATGGCCAAGGTCAGGAAGGCGCTCTCCAGGGGTCCTTTCACCGGCGACCCGTCCGCCCGCTTCGAGGGGAGCATGACCGTGAAGTTGCTCAGCCCCACCGACATGTGGACGCCGGTGAAGAAGGGGTCGGCGTGGATGAGGGCGAGGGACTCCAGGACGCGCCTAAGCTGACCCTCGCAGTCGCTCCCGATCGGGGCGATCCCCGGGTCGATGACGGCCTGGTCGTTAGAGAAGCCGGGGATCCGCCGCTGGGCCTCCTCGAGCAGGGCCCGGGCCGTTCGCCGGGTCTCCTCCGCGGTCCGGTTGGCGTTGGCGCAGCTCGCGCCGCTCTCGAACCGCTCCGAGGCCATGAGGATGGGCATGAACGGCCGGACCGCCCAGAGGTCGAACATCTGGAGGCGGAGCGCCGAGATCGAGTTCAGGATCGGCCTCCGCCCGCCGGCCCGCCCGGGGTCGTAGGCCCGGAGGCCGGCCTCGGCGATGGCCGGGTCCGGCGTGTCGATGGACAGGGGCTTGGCCGTGACCGATTGGATACGGAGGACCAGGTCGGCCATGAACTCGGGGGAACGCGACCCCACGTTCACGTCGATGTAGGCGCCGCCCTTCTCGTCCTGGCTCCGGGCCAGCTCGAGCAGGCCGGGAACGTCGTTCTCGTCGAACAGCTTCTTCGTCGAGGGCACGGAGTCATTGATCGACTCGCCGATGATCGTCAACCCGGGAATGGCCATGGCGGAATCCCTCCTTCTCGGGACGAAGATATCCCCGCCGGGGGGTCTTGTCAATCCTCATCTTCCTCTTTCCGAGGCGTGGGAATTGCCGCTCCGGTCACAGTTTCGGCCATGCTCTCGCTCGTCAGCCTGGTCTTCTCCGTCTTTGTCACCACTGTCGGGAGGGATAAAGACCATGGGCGCTGAGCTTTCAAGGGGCCATTTTGCCAGATTCGTTTATTTTGACCATGTTCACTACGCTAATGGCGCCAGCGTCTCGGCCGACCATCTCGGCAACTCTCGCCATATCCGTTACGAATGCTTCAAGCTTCTTTTAATTCTTGGAGTTCATTTGGCTCTAGACTCTTTCACTTCATCCCTTAGCCAGCTGACCACCAGCTCTCTGACAGCCCCGCTTTGGGTGTACCGGCGGATGAGGGACAATTCTTCTCTTTTGAACGCCCCCTTACCGGCGTTTTTCATAATTGGCAGGGCGTCCTCCCCCAGCCAAAGAAGAGCCCGGAGCGTTCCTTCCGGATCCGCTCTATCAGAGATCTTCCTTGAGACTCGTCCCATGAATCCCTCGCGACTGCCGAGTCCCAGAACATGTTGACTTGATGAGGGCTCGGCGATCCACCAGTCGAACGGTTCGGGTCCATCGTCATACCAGGATGCGAAGAGCCGCAGCTTTCCCGACAACTCGGCCAGGCACTTAGGATCGTTCTCCAGCCGCGCCCCGATCCTCTGGGCCATCTCAATGCAGGCCAGGTCGAAAAAGATTTTCACCCAAGGAGACCGGAAAGTTTCCGCCTTCGCGTTGGCGGCCGATTCAGTCGCGCCGTATGAACGAAAGCCGACCATGACGGCTTTCGGCCCTTGTTCCTTGTCGTTCACGGCCAGTCCGATGAGCTTGCGCCCGATGACCTCTTCCTCCCCGTTAGTCACGAATAGCACCCGCTTGTTGACCTCGACGGCATTGGCGATCGTCGCAAAAGCGCACCCCTTTCCCGTGCTCAAGCACGTATCGAACAGGTTCCCCATCTGGAGAACCCGCAGCGGATCGGTCTCTGCACGGAGCGTCCAGATATCTCCGCCGACTGAGCAGGTCATCTCGAACTCACCGAGCCAGGCGTCCATGTCGATTCCCAGAGCGTTCATTTTATCCCTGAAAGCCCGGTTCGGAGCCAATCGAAGGATCCATTGCCGGTCGCCTCTGGCCTCGTTCCTCAGAAGCTTTTTGAGAAGAGATCGATTGCTGCTCGTCTCGATGTATAGCCGCAGGGCATTGTTCCAATCATCGTCATCCACCTTCACGGCGATCCCCGGGAACAGTTTCTGCCAGAATTCCTGGATAACCGAGGATGCGATGGATTCGAGGGCCGAGAGCTTCGCCTCCCGCAATTGCCCCCCGACGGCCCGCTCCAAATCCTTATTGATCCATGCCACTATGACGCTGGGATCGCTATCATATGCGGCCAATTTTTCGAGCCGTTTTTCCGAGGACCTTGTCAGCCGCCCGGTCCGCTTCATTTCTCTGAGCTTATTCAGCTCCGAAGTGGCAGCGTCCTTGCGCCCCATGATTTCCACAAGGGACGCGGGGACAACGGCGCCGCCCCCAGAGATACGCCTGTAGGCCGCGATCTCGACCACCTTTTGACGCAGTTCCGAAAGGATGAAATCAGGCAAGTCGAGGCCGGTGGGGATCTCGGGATTCAGCCAGTTTCCGAGGAGCGCCCGAAGTCTGTCTCGTCCCTGAAGACGGATGGTCATGGCTACGCGTCTTAGGAATCCAACGACACGTGCGGTCCATTCCTTACGGTCCAAACACGCCCAAAGGAACTCCCGGACGTCCCCGTGTTCCTCGATGAAGGCCCAGCCCGAGTTGGGATTTTCGGGATAAGCCCAATCGAAATGCGGAAGCTTCTGGTCAAGTAGCCGAAGCAAGCGAGCCCCGCTGCCGCCCGAGATCTGGACAACGCCGAAAATATATCCGGTCGAAGAAGACTGGTAATATCGATCGGGGATCCCTGCCCCTTTTAAGGCAGCTTCGCGGTCCATATCCGCACAACGGTCGAGAAGGCAATCAAAGACCTTTTCGGGATCGGGGAAACCTTGGCGGACCCATTCATTCGCCAGGAGGATGGTTTCCACGCGCCAATCCTCATCCCATACGCTGTAGGAACTCGGATCGCATCCCGCTATCCCGGAGAAGGTCCCTCGTTTTACCTCCGCCGCGAGTAGCAGCTTTCCCCACAGCCACATGTTCCCGTTCAAGAAATCGCCATCGATACGGGGTTCGCCCGCGGCCCTGATCATCGGTTCCCAAAGGCCTTCGAGGTCGCCTACGATCGCCTTCTCTCCCCGCCTTCGCGATCTCAACCAACGTGACATCGCGGCCAAGATCTTGTCGCGTTCTGACAAGAAGATATCCGGAAGAAGGTCCGAGAGAAATCTCGGGAGTGTTCTTTTGGATCTCGGGCTCATCCGGCCCGGATCGACATCCCGAAGAAATCCGAAATACTCCTTCAGTCTCGCCGGGCACTCCGACAGGACCCTCGTGACATCAACGATCACGTTGCCCTTCAAAACCGCTTCGGCCTCTTCCGCGGAAAGCACGCCCAGGCGGCCCAAGACCCAGTACCACTCGGCCAAGCGCATGTTCCAGAGATTCGCATCGAAACATGCCGTATTTATGGTCGCCGCCCATTGGGTCACATCGGTCCTCGTCCGCAATTGGCGCCTGAGCAGGAGGTCGGAGTGGTCCTGCAAGATCCGGCCGAGCCTGGAGAGATTGGCGGCATCCCCGCCGGCCTGTCCCAGCCAGCATTCCAGGGAACGGACGGCCTGGCCGAGCGCCGCGGTCCCATCTTTTCCGGGCGGGCATTCACGACGACAGGCCTCGATCCACGAGCTCATGCCGGTGACGATATCGGGAGATCCGGAGAGAGCGAGTCCCCGGGCCGCGAGGCCTCCGGCCGTCGCCATCCATGCTTCTTGCTCACGCCCCGTTATGGGGTCGGGCGAACGGGAGAGTTGCCCCAATCGATCAGCACATTGACCGGTCGAGGCCCCTGGGACAGGGATCACGAGTTCTGCGAAGGCGATCGGAAAATCGGCACCCAACAGCCGTTTGGAAGCCGTATCGAAAACACTCGCCAATTTGGCTATGTCTCCCCGATCCAGCTCGACATCTTTCCAGTGTATTCGGTATTTCTCCTCGATATTCTTATGAGGGGCCGGGGTCGAGTGATGATAGTAGGCCAATTCGAATGCGAGGTTCAGCCAAAAAAGGTCCGCGAAAAAGGACGGACGGACCCGTCCATGCGCCCTGATATGGGGGATCCTGCGCTGAGCGTCTTTGATCAAGTTCACCATGACGGCGAGCCGGCCATGATATTCGTGGGAAGAGCGCTCAACACCCTGGAAGACGACTGCCAAGTGCGGAAGGACGTGGTCCGGCCTGGCTTTCTCAGAGATCCAAAGGCATTCGAAGAGGGCGGCGGCGCCCGCTGCGGAATTGATGAGCCGCAGGCCGTCCTTGTCACGAGATCCGAAGGACCCGGCACATCCCGGTTCCGGGATATGGGCAATGAGATCGGGAGACCATTCTGTAAGCAGGGATCCACACGTCCAATAATCCCTGAGCTCTCGAGACAGACGGCACGCCTGATGTCTCTGGCCGAGGACGATCGCAGCCATGCGGCTACCCATGAGGTCCCTGCAACCGCTCTCTTCAAGCCAGGAAACGAGAGCCGCTGTCTTGGCGGCGTACGACGGCCGCTTCTCGTCCGGGCCCAGCCAAAAACACGTCTCCTCGATGGACAAGGATTCCGAGAGCGGCATGGGTTGCGGACGGCGCTTGTTGAGATCGCCCGCGGCTTTTTGCGCGGCACTGATCCTTTCGAGCCGCGTTCGGATCAGCGAGCTCCAGGAATTCACGTCTTTGATGAGCTTGCCTAATGCTTTCGGATACTTGTCCGCCGCCTTCAATGCGTGGGCGGCGGCGGCGATCCGTGCATCGGTGATATCCAAGACTTCTTTTACGACGGGATTGACGAGCTTACGGACATCCTCGACGGGGATGCCGGCGGCAGGCGGGGTGCCCGGGAACTCGAGCTTGACCGAATATAGCCCGGGACGATGGCTTTTCAACCGCTCGGCGATCAGCCTCAGGATCGGGCGATAAGCCGCGTTCTTTTCGAAGGGTATGGCAAGCGGGGGACCGGCCCAGTAGACAAGAGGCTGACGGAGCCAATCGAGCTTCCGCTTGATATCCGCCGCCCCCCGGATCTTGTCCGCATTGCTCCGGCCCTTGCGGAACTTACGGGAGACGTCAGGATCGATGTTCTTCATAGCTCCAATCTCAACCAGCCTTCACCTCGCCGGTTCTCCCCTCAGGAATATACTCCATAATTCAGTCGATGCTCAACGAAGAAATGAAACAACGCATTCATTGCCGGATTGATAAATTGACATTTTCAAACGGCTCGAATAAGATTCCGTCACTGCAAATGGCTCATAATCCTTCATCTACTGGGCAGGGGGAAAAATGAAAAAATGTCCATTCTGCGCTGAAAAAATCCAAGACGAGGCCATCAAGTGCCGCTTTTGCATGGAGTGGTTGAGCGACAGGCCGAATTCGGAGCGAGCAGGATTTCTAGCCGGGAAAACGGGCCAGGAAATAACGGGGGAAGATATCCCTGAAATCCAGGCAGACAAACAGTCCCCGGCCACATCATCTCCGCACACCGGGAAGAAAGGTAAATACAGCTTCCCGCCTTTAAGCCTGCTCGACCCCGGGAAACCGGCAGGAAAGATCGACAAGAACGAACTCTTCGCTAAAAAACGGCGGATCGAAGAAGCTCTCAAGGATTTCGGCGTCGAGGGCGAAGTTCGGGAGTATCATTCGGGCCCGGCCGTCACGACCTATGAGTATTTCCCTGCGCCGGGCATAAAATCCGCTAAAGCCTTCGGGGACGGCTTAGCCGAAGTCCTGTCTGTCGCCCTGGAGTCCGAGTCCGTCCGCGCCCAGCGCATCTCCGGAAAATCCTCTTTGGGCATCGAGATCCCCAACAATAAGCGCGAAATCATCAGGCTCCGAGACATCATCGAGTCGGAAAAGTTTCAGAGCTCGCCCTCTAAGCTGACCTTCGCCCTGGGCAAGGACGTCCACGGCATCGTGACAATCGGCGACTTGGCCGTTATGCCCCACCTGTTGATCGCCGGGGCAACGGGCACGGGCAAGAGCGTCGCCCTCAACTCCCTCATCGCCAGCCTGATGTACAAGGCGACCCCGGACGAGGTCAAGTTCGTCCTCATCGACCCCAAGCGTCTCGAATTTTCGATTTATGAGAATATCCCTTACCTCCTCTGCCCGATTGTTTGCGACCCGAAGAAGGCCCACATCGTCCTCATGGACATCGTCCGCAAGATGGAGGACCGATACCGGGCGCTCCAGGCCGCCAAAGTCCGCAATATCGAGCAGTACAACCAGGAAGCAAAACAGCCCCTTCCCTACATCGTCGTCATCGTCGACGAACTGGCCGACCTGATGATGTTCGGCGTCCAGGAAGTCGAGTTCTTCATCGGCCGGCTGGCCCAGCTGGCCAGGGCCGTTGGCATCCACCTAGTCCTGGCCACCCAGCGGCCCTCGATCGACGTCATCACCGGGACGATCAAGAACAATTTTTCCTGCCGCATCGCTTTCCGCGTCCCATCCAGAGTCGACTCGTGGATCATCCTCGACTCGGTCGGCGCCGAAAAGCTCCTGGGCATGGGCGACATGCTTTTCATGCCGCCGAGCTTTCCCCGCCTCGTCCGCCTCCACGGCGCATTCATCTCCCTCCCCGAGGTGCGGCGCCTGGCCAACTTCGTCAAGAGCCAGCGCCCGCCGGCCTATGACCAGCTGCTATCACAGATCGTCATGGGCGGGGCGGACACCTTTGGGGACGACGTGGGTGAAAGGGATGAACTCTACGACAAGGCCGTGCGCCTGATCCTTGAATCCGGCCAGGCGTCCGCCTCCTTTATCCAACGACGGCTAAAAATGGGTTACGCCCGGGCGGCCCGGATCATCGACCAGATGGAAACGGAAAGCATCATAGGCCCCTCCGAAGGGCCCAGGCCCCGGGAGATCATCGTCGACGCAAAGGACTACTTTAAAAAGCTGGAGAAGAACAAGGGAAGAAGGAAGAAAAGGAAATAGCATTTACTTCCGAGAGTTGGCCCATTTGGAGACATGTTAAATGCGGGGCGAAGCTAGACGTCTTTTTTTCGTGACCGGCAACAAAAATAAATTCGCTGAAGCACGCCAATTTCTCCCCGAGCTTCTTCAGGCGAATCTAGATCTCATTGAAATCCAAGGGATCGATCCTAAGAGCATAATTAGGGCGAAGCTGCTTGAAGCAAGGAGCAGGATTGCGGGATCTATTATAGTGGAAGACACTTCATTGGAATTTCAATGCCTTAATGGGCTCCCAGGACCGCTGATCAAATGGTTCCTTAAGAAAATGGGCAACAAGAGGCTGGCCGAGCTCGCGATAAAAAATAATAATACATCAGCCAAGGCAATCCTCTGGATTGGCTACATAGACCCCAAAGGAGGAATCCGCTATTTCAGCGCCTCCCTAAAAGGGGAAATAGTAAGTCCGAAAGGGCATCATGGATTCGGCTGGGATCCCATTTTCCGTCCTTTGGGTCACAGCAAGACGTTAGCGGAAATGACGCTAGCCGAAAAGAATAGTATCAGTATGAGGGCCAGGACATTCGAGAAACTGCGCTCATGCTTGCAGGCTGACTTTCGGAAATGAAAGTGGCTGATATTCTGTGCCTATTTATAACCCTAATGGGCCACATGACAGTAATCGGAGGTCACTAAACTGATATAACATTGGTCACAT
>JADBLN010000005.1:0-1485 GCA_014894455.1 Acidobacteriota bacterium
CGTTGACACCCGCGCTCCGGCTGGACTAACATCTGCCGAGATGTACCCGAGGCCTGGCGCATGACGAGTAGGGCCCCGTGAAAATAAGCGAATGAAAGGCATGAGCATGAGGAAGATCGTTGCTGTTCTGGGTTTGTTTGGCGTTCTGAGCGTAGGCTTTGCCCCGGCCGGAAGCGCGATGGCGGGGGCCGAAGAAAAGGTCGTTGCCATCGTCAACGCGCGAATCCTGACCGTGACCAAGGGGGAGATCGCCAAGGGCACCGTGCTCATCGCGAACGGGAAGATACTGGAGGTCGGGGCGGACGTGAATGTTCCCGAGGGCGCGCGCGTCATCGACGCCGCCGGCTGCGTCGTCTCGCCCGGGCTCGTCGACTCGCATTCGCACCTCGGCCTCGGGCCGTCGGGCGGCGTCACGGAGGACAATGAGATGAGCGACCCGGTCACGCCCCAGCTCCGGGTCATCGACTCCATCCACCCTGAGGGCACAGGACCGGATAAGGGGCAGTTCCGGAACGCCCTGGCCGAGGGGGTGACGACGGTCATCGCCCGGCCCGGGAGCGGCAATGTCATCGGCGGCCAGTCGGCTGTCATCAAGCTCCGGGGAGGGACGGTGGACGACATGGTGGTCGTCTTCCCGGCCGACATGAAGATGGCGCTGGGCCGCAAGGGTGCGTACGCCTCGAAAGGCGTTATGCCCGTGACCAAGATGGGGACGGCCTACCTCGTGCGGCAGGCGATGCTTGACGCGGCCGATTACCGGGACGCGCTGGCCCGCTACGCGAAGGAGAAGGCGAAGAAGCCGGACGCCGCGCCGCCCGCCCGCGACCTCAAGAAGGAGGCCATGCTCAAGGTCCTCGAGCGCGAGATCCCGGTCCACATCCACGTCAGCGCGGCCGACGACATCATGACCGCGGTCCGGCTCGCCGGGGAATTCAAATTCCTCGGGCTCTCGCTCGGCCATGCCGAGGAGGCCTACAAGGTCGCCGATGAGCTGGCGAAACACGGAGTCGTCGTGGTTGTCGGGCCGCGGATGATCACGTACGACGACGACGGCAAGCTCATCAACCTGGCCGACTACCTGGTCAAGCGCGGGGTCGAGATCAATATCATGACCGACGCCGACGTCGTCCAGGAACAGTTCCTCCGCTACCAGGCGGCCATCGCGGTCAAATACGGGATGGACCCGGCCGAGGCGCTCAAAGCCATCACCATCAACCCGGCGAAGCTGGCGGGCTTGGAGAAGCGCATCGGCAGCATCGAGGCGGGCAAGGACGCGGACCTCGTCGTGTTCAGCGGCGACCCGTTCGACATCCAGAGCCGGACGCTCAAGGTGATGATCGACGGCAAGGTCGTCTACGAGGCAAAATGAGCGCCGCGGAAAATCCGGGACATGGTATTGCGTCCCCAATTTCAAGGAAAGGTACGCGCATGAGAAAGATCGTCGTTGTTGTAGGCCTGGCATGCTTGTTGAGCGTCGGGATCGGG
>JADBLN010000005.1:1585-4387 GCA_014894455.1 Acidobacteriota bacterium
CAGGCGGCCGTAGTCCGGCTAGCGGGCAAGACCGTCGAGGAAATGACCATTCTCTCGCCCGCCGGGATCAAGCTCTCGTTGGGCGAGGGGCCGAAGGACGCGTACGGCGGGAAGGGGCGCTTGCCCTCGACCCGGATGGGGAGCGCTTACGTCGTGCGCAAGGCCCTCCTCGAGGCGGGCGAGTACCTGAAGAAGGCCAAGGACTACGAGGCGGCGAAAGCGAAGGCCAAAGGGAAGGCGAAGGCCGGCAAGGCCGGGGAGGAGGCACAGGCGCCGAAGCGCGACCTCGCCCTCGAGCCGCTGGCCGCGCTCCTCGACGGGAAACTCCCGGCGTTCATCGAGTGCTATCGGGCGGATGACATCATGACGGCGCTCCGGCTCGTGGATGAGTTCAAGTTCAAGGCCGTCCTCATCGGGTGCGCTGAGGGCTTCCGCGTTGCCGGGGAGATCGCAAAGCGCAGCATCCCGGTCATCGTCGGCCCCATGGGCATCGGCCCGAGGCGGGTCGAGACGATGGACGTGACGATTGCCAACGCCGCCGTCCTGGCAAAGGCGGGCGTCAAGGTCGTCCTGGAGGCCGAGGAGGGCGCATTGGGGATAGCCGCGCTGGAGGAACTGCCGCTCGCGGCGGCACTCGCCGTCAAGGGCGGGATGGACAGGGACGCGGCCCTGAGGGCCATCACCTTGACGGCGGCCGAGGTCCTGGGCGTTGCCGACAGGATCGGCAGCCTTGAGGCCGGCAAGGATGCTGACGTCGTCGTCTTCGACGGCGACCCGCTCGATTACCGGACGCGCGTCAAGGCCGTTCTACTGAAGGGGAAGGTCTTAACATTTGTGGAATATTAGCGGCGAGGAGGATAACATGGCGAAAAAGAACGCGAATTCCCGCTTTCTCGTCGCCGCTATCTTTGCCTTGGCCTGGGCCTGCACGGCCGGGCCCCGCGGCTACACGAAATTCGAGGTCACGATCGACCCGTCCGTCAGGAGCGAGGCGGCCGCGGGCCGCGTCATCCTCCTCCTCTCCAGGACGGAAAAATTCAGCCCGGGGCCGAACGGGACGCCCGTCTTCGGCCTGAACGTCGACGGGCTGGCTCCCGGCGCGAAAGCGCTCGTCGACGACACGTCTTTCGGCTACCCGGTGCGGAGCCTCCGCGAAATCCCGGCCGGCGAATATTTCGTCCAAGCCTGGCTCAACGTCTACACGACGTTCACGCGGAGCGACGGCAAGGTCGTCAAGCTCCACCAGGACCAGGGCGAGGGACAGGACTGGCGCCGTTCGCCCGGCAACCTATACTCCGAGCCGGTCAAGTTCAAAGTCGAGGCCGGGAAAAATGCGACCGTCCCCATCCCTCTGAACAAGGTCGTACCGCCCATCAAGCCCTATGAAGACACCAAGTGGCTCAAGCACGTCCGCATCCAGAGCCGCTTGTTGACGGAATTCTGGGGACAGCCGATGCATATCGGCGCCAACATCCTCCTGCCCAAGGGCTACGACGAGCATCCCGGCGTCCGCTACCCGGTGCACTACGTCCAGGGCCATTTCCCGCGGGGGCGGGCCGGCCGCTTCAGCGAGGACGAGACGAGCCCGGCCTTCAAGCTCTGGACGGCCGACGGCGCGCCGCGTTTCATCCAGGTCACCTTCGAGCACGCCTGCCCTTACTACGACGACTCTTACGGCGTGAACTCGGAAAACGTCGGGCCGTACGGCGACGCCATCACGAGCGAGCTCATCCCTTATATCGAGAAGACGTTCCGGGCCATCGGCGAGCCCTGGGCGCGCGTCCTCTCCGGCGGCTCGACGGGCGGCTGGATCTCGCTCGCCCTCCAGGTCTACTACCCGGATGCCTTCGGCGGCGTCTGGTCGTTCTGCCCCGACCCGGTCGATTTCCGCAAGTACCAGATCGTCAACCTCTACGAAGACAAGAACGCCTATACCATCGATAACGAATGGACGCGCGTGCCGCGGGGAGGGGAGCGGGGGACGGACGGGAACCTGAACTCTACGATGGACCAGGAGAATCTGTATGAGGAAGCCATCGGCGACCGGTACAGGTCGGGCGGCCAGTGGGCCATCTGGAACGCGGTGTTCGCGCCGGTGGCCGAGGACGGTTATCCGAAGCCCTTCTGGAACCCCGTGACCGGCGAGATCGACAAGACCACGGTGGAATGGGCCCGCGAACGTTACGACATCCGCGCCTATCTCGAGAAAAACTGGGCGACGATCGGGATGAAACTCGCCGGGAAAATCCACGTCTATGTCGGCCGGATGGACAACTTCTACCTCAACGAGGCCTGCTATCTGCTCGAGGCGTTTCTCGAAACGACGAAAGACCCGGCCTATGGGGGAGAGTTCCAGTACGGCGCCCGCGGCGGACACGGCTGGTCGCCCTTCAAGGGCGGCGAGATGCTTCGAGCCATGGCCGCGCACATCACCAAGAACGCGCCGCGATCGGCGAAGCGGGATTGGATTTACTGACGAATCGACAATTCGAAAATTGCTGCCGCGAAAAAGACCGATAGACGATCGAAAGAGATGCTGGGGCGACCTTGAGGACGCCCTCATGCGGGACTACCATGACCGCGAGTGGGGGATGCCCCTCCACGACGACCGCAAGATCTTCGAGTTTCTAATCCTCGAGGGCATGCAGGCGGGCCTGAGTTGGAAGATCGTTCTCGACAAGCGGGAGAATTTCCGGCGGGCCTTCCGCGGCTTCGACCCGGAGAAAGTGGCGGCGTTCACGGCCCGAGACGTGCGGCGCCTGTTGGGCGACGCCGGGATCATCCGCAACCGGCTGAAGATCC
>JADBLN010000070.1 GCA_014894455.1 Acidobacteriota bacterium
CAGTTTCTGCGGAGGGTCAGGTAAGTGCCGGGCACGGCCTTGACCGATCGCTTCCACGAACGGAAATGAAAACATTTTGATGACCTATCGCTGGACGTGGTCGAGGAGGTCGAGTTGACTGGACCTGCCCCTGATTAGGTCCATTCTTTATGTTAGAAAAATATTTTTTTGGCTGAGGCAACCTTTCGTCGGTCTGGATCATCTATTATATTAAAATCCGACATGGAGGACTGACCCGATGAGAAAATCCATTTTTGTCCCGGCCGCGCTAGGCCTGGCTGCATTCGTGTTTCTTGCCGCTGTATTGTCCGGAACCGCCCTTGCCCAAACCGCACCGGCGCAACGTGCCGAAATACTGATCCTCGGCACATATCACATGGCCAATCCGGGTCGCGATATCTTCAACATGGCCGCGGATGACGTGCTCACGCCCAAGCGGCAGGCTGAAATCGGCGAGCTGCTCGAAGTCTTGAAGCGATTTAAGCCGACGAAGATCGCCATCGAGTCCACGGTGTACGAGGATCGCCGCCCGAAGCAGTACGCCGAGTACTTGGCTGGCACATATACGCTGTCGCAGAACGAGATTGAGCAGGTCGGTTTCAGGCTGGCGAAGGAACTCGGGATGAAAGCCATCTACCCGGTGGACATCGACGGCGATTTCCCCATGCAGCGGGTGATCAACTTCGCCAAAGCCAAGGGGCAGTCGCAGATCATGGACCAGATAATGTCCGAGATCGGCGAGATGGTCAAGCAGGAGGATGCCTACCTCCATTCGCACAGCGTGCTCGAAACGCTGCTCTATATGAACGATGATAAGAAGGTCGCGCAGAGCGTCGGATTCTACTTCCGCGAAGCCCGCCTGGGAGACCCGGGCGACTATGCCGGACCGGATTTGCTGGCTAGTTGGTATCAGCGGAACATTCGCATTTACAACAATATCGCCAAGATCATTGAATCTCCGAACGACCGTGTGCTGGTGATCTACGGGGCCGGCCATCTGGGCTGGCTGCGGCAGATGGTCACCAACGATCAAGCCGTGAGACTCAGGAAATTATCGGAATTTGTCAGGGCTCAGGGTTCAGGGCTCACGCCGGGCAAAGCTCCGCAGTATAGAATGCCGCGAGAGGATTCTTTATGAGACGCGTGGTCCGCTTCCGGGTAGTGGCGCTCGTCGCTTTCGTGTTCGCCGGCGCGGTGTCGGCGATGGCGCAGGCGCCGATCGTATACAAGGTCACGGTGCCGGAGCCGGAGCACCGCTGGCTGCAGGTCGAGGCGACCTTCCCCGACATCGGCCGCGCGCCGCTGCACCTGCAGATGAGCCGCTCGTCCCCGGGCCGCTATGCGCTGCACGAGTTCGCGAAGAACCTGTTCGAGATCAAGGCATACGACGGCAAGGGGCTCGAGCTGGCGCTCTTGCGCCTAACGCCGTCTGAGTGGAGCGCCTCGGGCCACGACAGCACGGTGCGTGTCGTCTACAGGCTGTACGGCGACCGGATCGACGGCACCTACCTCGCCGTGGACACGACGCACGAGCACATGAACATGCCCGCCACGTTCATGTGGGCGCGCGGCTTCGAGGACCGGCCGATCCGCGTGGAGTTCGCGCCGGCGAACCCCGCGTGGAAGGTGGCGACGCAGCTCTTCCCGACGGCCGACCCGCTGGTGTTCACCGCGCCGAACCTCCAGTACTTCATGGACAGCCCGACCGAGGTCGGGCCCTTGTCGTTCCGCACGTTCACGCTGGCCAACCCGGACGGCAAGCGCTTCGAGTTCCGCGTGGCGCTGCACCACGACGGGACCGACGCCGACGTGGACGACTACGCGGCGAACGTCGAGAAGATCGTGCGCGAGGAGCAGGCCGTGTACGGTGAGTTCCCGGACTACGACACGGGCACCTACACGGTGATTGCCGACTACCTGCCCTACTCGAACGGCGACGGCATGGAGCATCGCAACAGCGCGATCGTGACCTCGCGCCTGTCGATCGCGAACCCGCAGCAGCGCATGCGCGTGCTCGGCACGGTGGCGCACGAGTTCTTCCATTGCTGGATCGTCGAGCGCATCCGGCCGGCTGGCCTCGAGCCGTTCGACTTCACGCGCATCAACATGTCGGACAGCCTCTGGCTCGCCGAGGGCTTCACGCAGTACTACGGCAACCTGATCCTGGCGCGCGCCGGCCTCGTCGACGTGAATCGGGCCGCGTCGGACTTAAGCGGCGAGGTGAACGGCGTCCTGAACGGCTCGGGACGACTGTTCCGCTCGGCGGCAGAGATGAGCCGCCTGGCACCCTTCGTGGACGCCGCACGCTCGGTGGACCGCACGGACTTCGAGACCACTTTCATCTCGTATTACACCTGGGGCTTGGCGATCGCGCTCGGCCTCGACCTCTCGCTGCGCGAGATGAGTGGCGACAAGCTCTCGCTCGACGACTACATGCAGGCGCTGTGGCGCGTGCACGGCAAGCCCGGCGGCCCTGCGCCCGGCGTGGTGGCGAAGCCCTTCACGCTGCGCGACGCGCGCGACCGGCTGGCCGAGGTGTCGGGCAACCGCACGTTCGCCAACGAGTTCTTCGACCGCTATATCGAGGGGCGCGACGCACCGGACTACGCGACGCTCGTCGAGCCGGCCGGCCTCGTCGTGCGCAGGCGCAACGCCGGCGCGGCGTGGATGGGCCAGTTCGGTACCGAGGCGGCCGGCCCGGGCGTGGGGATTACCACGCTCGTGCCGCCCGGCATGCCCGCCTACGCGGCGGGCCTCGAACAAGACGACGTGATCAGGAGCCTGGACGGCGACGCGGTGAGCTCGCCGGGGCGGCTGCAGGAGATCCTCAAGCGCCACAAGCCCGGCGACGAGATCAAGGTGGAGTTCGTCCGGCGCAGCGGGCCCGTCACCGCCACCATCGCCCTCGTCGAGGACCCATCGATCGAGATCGTCACCCTCGAGTCCACCGGCGCGACGCCCACCGACGCCCAGAAAGCGTTCCGCACAGCGTGGCTGGGGACGCATCAAAAGACGTTAGCCATTGCCAAAGGGAAGGCCTTGGCATCGGAGACAATATTCCCCTGGGCGTCTTGGGCGACCTGCCAGCAGTCATCGATGACGATGTACTGATAACCGACTTCCTTCATGCCGTTGGCGGACATGGCGTCGTCCATCTCACGGATGATCTTCTCGTTGAACTCGCAGCCGAATTTATATTCTGATATCTCATCGACGAGGTCATAATGTACCAGGGAAGAATCGTCTGTAAAGGATAGGAAATTCCTTTTTTCGCGCGGCATGGAATCGCCGGCATCGGGCTCAGAATCAACCCTTCCCCTCACAAAATAAGGATATCCCGGCCCCGGACATGTGTCAAGAACTCAAAATCCAGGGGCCGGAATTCCGGCGGGCGGATTATCGGTCGGGACGGCCAAAGCGGCAGCCTTGCAGTCCTCATGGCTTCCATGAGGGCCGCCATCAGGGTGATCTGCTCAAAGATATGGGCCGGCGGCGGCTTCTCGGCCACGAACGTCAACTCCAGGTGACGGATGATCCGGTTAGGAGCAGCGTCCCCCGCACGCACTCGCCCCATGCCTCCAGGCGCTTGGCGTGACACGACGGGCAGAAGCCGCTCAAAATTACCTCAATCTTCCAAGGCAATTTTCAATCGTCGAAGCGGACTCCAGAACTTGATTTTCGCGGGGTCGAAGCGGTTCGGCTTCCAGCGGCCCAACCATGTCAGCCGGTCCTCCGAGTTATCCCGTTCCCTCACGGCCTTGACGCAGTCGTAATAGCCCCGAATCCCTCCGCAATCTTCCGGCGGGCCGGCCAGTTCGCCGGCCAGGCAAATCGGATACTTCTTTCCCGGCTCCTTCGGATAACTGCCCTCAAATAGGACATCATGCAGCCAACCGTCACCGTAATCATAGGTATAGAGCGCCCGGTCCCCCGGCTCTTGGAGAAAGTCCATAATCGTTACTTCAGTAGTCATAAGGGGGGCCTCATCTTCCAGGTCCTCGAGTGCGAAAGGACATTCTATCCGAATGCCCAGGCTAGCTCGTTTTAAAAGCTGGATCTTGAAATCATGCAGGTGTCGGTCCTCCCAGCCCATCGCGTCCTGGATCGCGACGTGCAGGTCATAGAACGTGTGGTAATCCGGCACCTGAATCCTCCGCCAGACCGGAGGGTCGGTCTCCAGGAGCGTGACCTTGAACTGTAGAACGCTGCTATAGGGTCTTCTGCGGGGCCATGTAATGGTGATTTCTTTCTTCATGGGTCTTCCGTCAACTCCTTGTGAGGTTCATCCTCCTGACTCAAGATATGAGGGGGTGACCGCCCTACTTCAAGGTCACGTTCAGATACACCGAATACCGCCCGTAG
>JADBLN010000059.1 GCA_014894455.1 Acidobacteriota bacterium
GACGAGATGGCCGTCGAAATCCGGGCCGTCGACGCAGGCGAATTTCGTCTTTCCGTCCACCGTCAGGCGGCAGGCCCCGCACATGCCCGTGCCGTCGACCATGATCGGGTTGAGGCTGACAACGGTCTTGACGCCGGACGGCCGCGTCGCCTCGGCGATGCTGGACATGAGATAGGTGCAGCCGACGGCATGGATCCGGTCGACCCTTTCGCGCTCGAGGACTTCGCGGATGCGGCGGGGAACGTAGTCGGTCGAGGGGTAGGCCCCGTCCCGGGAGGAGACGATGAACTCGTCCGCGAGGGCGCGGAGCTTGTCCTCCCAGTAGAGAAGGTACCCGGCCTTGACGTCGACGAGGACGAGGACGCGGTTGCCGGCTTCCTTGAGGGCCCGGACGAGGGGATGGATGGCCGCGATGCCGAAACAGCCGCCCGCGCAGAGGACCGTCCCGAACGGCCTGATCTCCGAAGGCAGGCCCAGCGGCCCGGCGAAGATCGGGATGTCGTCTCCGCCGCGGAGGAGAGCGAGCTTGCGCGTCGTCGTCCCGACGGCCATGAAGATGCAGACGACCGTGCCGCGGTCCCGGTCCCAGTCGGCGATCGTCAGGGGGATCCTCTCGCCGCGGGCGTCCGGCATGACGATGACGAACTGGCCCGCCCGGCACTTGCGCGCGATTTCGGGAGCTTCGACTTCGAGGAGGTGGATGTTGGGGACCAGGCGCTCTCGGCGGACGATGCGGGGCATCAGCGTTTCCTCCTGATCTCGACGGGGATGAGTCCCCGGTCGAGCCAATCCCTTTCCGTCAGGCTCGAGGCCCGGACCGCGGTCTCCGCCGTTCCCTCGGCCACGGACGGTTCCAGTCTGGCGACGGCCGCGAGCGCGCCGGGACCGGACGAGAGCTCCAGGGCGTCGCCGTCCGTTATCCCGATCCTGTCCGCGTCGGTCGGAGCGATGAACACCTGGCCGGGCTTCCTCACCTTCGCATAGCCGCGGCTTTTCGCGAGCGGGTCGAAGCCGCGGAGGCCGTCCCCGGAATAGCGGACCTTGAGGAGGATCACGCCGCGGGAGGCCGGAGTCGCGGAGCCGGAGGGAAATTGAACGGGAACGAATCGGGGCGTTCCGAACGATCCTCCCCGCGCCAGGAATTCGCCCCGCCCGCCGCCCGCCGGATCGTAACGGGCCAGGGCGGGGACTCGGGTTCGGATCTCCCGGAGGACGGCCGCGGCCTCCGGCCGTCCCAAGCCGGGATGGCCCATCTTCCGGGCGAGCGCCGTGAGGATGTCCCCGTCGGTCCTTGCCGCGCCGGGGCAGGGGATGGCCGCCGGGAAGGTCCGGACGCGCCCTTCCGTATTGACCCAAGTCCCGCCCGCTTCGGCAAAAGCGGCGGCCGGAAGGACGACGTCGGCCGCCTCCGCGTTCCGGCTCCAGTGGGTGCCCTGGAAGACGAGGAACGGCGGCTTGCGGTCCTCGAGGTCCGGGGCGGGGCCGGCGAGGTAAAGAGCCTGGAAAGCTCTTTTCTCGAGTCCGGCCCGGAGGGCTTCCCAGCCTTTCCCGGATGCCGGAAAGCCGAGCGCCCGCTCGAGTTCATGGATACCCCGTTCGTTCCCGCCGCGGCCGAGAGGGAACAGACGGGCGCCGAGGAGGAGGGCGATGTTCCACAGCCAAGCCAGGGTGTCGGATCCCGACGGGCCGCGGGCGGCGCCGGCGTCGAAGAGGATGGCCGCGGGCTTGTTCGACGTTAGGATCTCCGCCGCCGCCTGGAGCGCTCGCGCCTCCGAGCTGGATATGGCCGTTCCGTCCGGACAGGATTTTTTGAGATCTTCGAAGCCGTCGTAGCCCGACGGCGCGGCGCCGGTTCGGAGGAGAGCGGCGGCCAGGCCGGCGCCGGTCGCGGCTTCGGAGCCGGCCCTCACGTCCAAAGTCGCCGCGGCTTGAGAAATCTGCGCCGAAGCCGTCCCGGCGGCGACGAGCCGGGCGCCGCGGCGAATCGCTTTCACGACCTTCAACCAGGCGATCGGATGATCGACTTGCAGGTCGATGTCCCAGGCGAGAATGGAGCCGCATTCTTCGATCTCCGAGAGTTCGCGGCCCGGAGGGACGCCGACTCCCCTGGCCTCGGTCAGGGCCTCCAGGGCGGACCAGATCGAGCCGGGCGCCGCCGTCGCCACGGCGGCCCTGTCCATGAACGTGCGTCCGAACTCGAGAAAAAGGAAGGCGTCTTCGAGGGAGACCTGGGATGGATAGATGAGAGCCCGGCCTTGGTCCCCGGCCTCGAGAAGTCCGGCCGCCGCCCGCTCGATGGCCTCGTCGAAAGTCGCCGGGACGAGCCGGCCGTCCTTCCGGACATGGGGTTCCATGATCCGGCCGGGACCCCCGAGGGCGTCGCGGACGAGAAAGCGGCCCTTGGCGCACGCTTGGCCGCGGTTGGGGAGAGCGGCGGGGGACGGCTTCGAATAGAGGACTCGGGTTTCCCTGATTCCGAGCTCCAGGCCGCAGCCCTGGGCGCAGTACGGGCAGACAACACCCGCCGACCTCTCGGCCCGCGGCCGGGGCCGGACGGCTCGCTCGACCAGGGCCCCCGTGGGGCAGACGTCGACGCAGGCCCCGCAGAACCGGCAGCCGGAATCGAGGAGGGGACGGTCGAAGGCCGTGCCCACGGACGTCCGGTCGCCGCGGTGGATGAAGGCCAGGACGGACGCGCCGCGGACCTCCTCGCAGACGCGGATGCACCGGCCGCAGAGGATGCAGAGGTTGTAGTCGCGGTCGAAAAACGGGTCTTCCCGGCGGACTTCGAAATTCCGGTAGATCGCGGGCAGATCGACCTTGTCCAGTCCGACCGCCTCGACGACCTTCTGGAGCTCGCAGTCGCCGTTCACGGGGCAGAGGACGCAGCCGGTGACCTCGCCGACCTTGCGGATCGTGGACTTGAGGTCGTCGCAGGTCGTTTTCTCCGCGCAGACGAGGCAGGCGTGGGGATGTTCGGCCAGGATGAGCTCGAGGATCTTTTTCCGGAGCGACACGAGCTCGGGCGTCCGGGTCCGGACGACCATGCCTTCCGCGGCCGGCGTCGCGCAGGCCGGGGCGAAATCGTTCCGTCCGGAGATCTCGACGAGACAGAGCCGGCAGCCGGCGAAGGGCTCGAGGTCGGGACGGTCGCAGAGGGAGGGGATGGGGATCCCGGCGCAGCGCGCGGCTCCGAGCAGGGTCGGCGCGCCTTCGACGAGGATCTCCCGGTCGTCGATCGTGAGCTTCATCGTCCCTCTCCGGTCTTCGGCGAGGCGGCAGCCCGGGTCGAAGATGTCGGCGACCCGGCAGCCCCGGCGATAGCCGGGGTCGTCTTGCGGACGGCGCGGATCTTGGGCGGGCAGACGTTTAGACAGATGCCGCACTTGATGCAGGCCTTCGCGTCGATGACGTGGACTTTCTTGGCCTCCCCGGATATGGCCCCGGTCGGGCAGGCCTTCTTGCAGAGGAGACACCCGACGCAGGCCGCAGGGTCGATGGCGAAGGCGATGAGGTCCTTGCAGACGAGAGCGGGGCAGCGCTTGTCGAAGATGTGGGCTTCGTACTCGTCCCGGAAATAGCGGAGCGTCGTCAGGACCGGGTTCGGCGCCGTTTGGCCGAGACCGCAGAGGGACCCCCGCTTGACGGTCGGGGCCAGGCTTTCGAGCTTGATCAGGTCGTCCCCGTTCCCGTCGCCCTTGGTGATCCGGGCCAGGATGCGGGCCATTTCGCGCGTCCCGACCCGGCAGGGCGCGCACTTGCCGCAGGATTCCTCCCCGGCGAAGCGAAGGAAATAAAGGGCGATGTCGACCATGCAGGTGTCCTCGTCCATGACGATCATGCCGCCCGAACCCATAATGCTGCCGGCCGCCTTCAGGCTTTCGTAGTCGACGGGCAGGTCCAGGAGGGCCTTGGGGATGCAGCCGCCCGAAGGGCCGCCGATCTGGACCGCCTTGAAATCCCGGCCGCCGGGGATGCCGCCGCCGATGCCGTAGACGATCTCCCGGAGGCTGATGCCCATCGGCACCTCGACCAGGCCGGTGTTGTTGATCTTGCCGACGAGCGAGAAGATCTTCGTGCCCTTGCTCGTGGCGGTCCCGAGGCCGGCGAACCAGGCCGCGCCGCGGCGGATGATAGAGGGGACGTTGGCCCACGTTTCGACGTTGTTGATCACGGTCGGCTTTCCCCAGAGCCCCCGCTCGGCGGGGTAGGGGGGACGCTGGCGGGGATAGGCCCGGCCGCCCTCGATGGAGGCCAGGAGTGCGGTCTCCTCTCCGGAGACGAAGGCGCCGGCCCCGCGGACGACCGCGACGTCGAAGTCGAACCCGGTGCCGAGGATGTCCGTTCCGAGCAGTCCGTACTCCCGGGCCTGGCCGATGGCGGTCTCCATGCACGCGAGCGCCAGCGGGTACTCGTTCCGGATGTAGAGAAAGCCCTTGGCCGCGCCGACGGCTTTGGCCCCGATGACCATCCCCTCGATGACCGCGTGCGGGTCGGCCTCGAGGACGGACCGGTCCATGAAAGCGCCCGGGTCGCCCTCGTCGCCGTTGCAGACGAGATAGCGGGGCGTTTCCGGCGCCCGGCGGCAGATCGCCCACTTGGTCCCCGTCGGGAACCCGGCGCCGCCTCGGCCGCGGAGCCCCGCGGCGCTGACCTCGGCGATGATACCCTCGGGCGTCATTTCCGTCAGGGCCCGGGCCAAGGCCGCGTATCCATCGTAGGCGATGTAGTCGTCGATCCTCTCGGGGTCGATCCGGCCCCGGTTCCGCAGGACGATGAGGCGCTGATGCTTGAAGAACTCGATGTCCTTCATCTTCGGGCCGGGCTCTTTCTCGTCGGGCGGGACGTACATCAGGCTCTTGACCGGCAGGCCCTTGACCAGGTGCTCTTCGACCAGGCGGGGGATGTCCCCGGGCGTGAGCCGCTGGTAGAAGACGCCGTCGGGCTGGACGAGGAGGGTCGGCCCCCTCTCGCAGAATCCGTTGCAGCCCGCGGCGGCGACGAGGACCTCGTCTGCGAGCCCGCGGCGCCGGACCTCTTCCTCGAGGGCCGCCTTGACCTCGAACGCGCCGCCGGAGACGCAGCCCGTGCCGGCACAGACGTACAGGTAGGCCCGGTAGGTTTTCACGGGTCTCCGTCCTCTCGGACCCCGGCCAGCACGGAATCGGCCTTGGCCTCGCTCATCCGGCCGTAATAACGACCGTCGACGACCGCGAGGGGCGCCAGAGCGCATGCGCCCAGGCAGTTGACCCGCTCGAGGGTGAATTTTCCGTCGGGCGTCGTCCGGCCGGCGGCGATGCCCAGTTTCCGTTCGAAATGTTCGAGGAGGGCCTGCCCGCCGCGGACGTGGCAGGCCGTGCCCAAGCAGACCGTGCAGACATGGCGGCCCCGCGGCTCCAGCGAGAAGAATTTATAGAAGGTCGCCACGCCGTAGACCTGGGCGAGGGGGACGCCCAGAGTGCGGGCGACGTGCTCCAGGGCTTCGGCCGGGAGCCAGTGAATGCGGTCCTGGATGTCCTGGAGGACCTGGATGAGCGCCCGCTTCTGGCCCGTGGATTTCTCGGTCAGGGCTTCCAGTTCGCTCTTCGACGGGCACACGCGCGCATTATATTAAGAAGGTCGGGGAAAGGCAAGGTTCCCGGTCAGAGGACCGGCAGATAACGCCGGATTTCGTAGTCGCTGACCTGCTTGTCGAACTCGCCGGAGACGTTCCGGCCGTATTCTTCGACTTCCTTGATCTTGTTGGCGACGAGCTTGCCGAAGATATTCTCCCCGAGGGCCTCCTTGACCACGGCGCTCTTCTCCATGATCCGGACCGCTTCTTCGAGGTTCCTGGGCAGGACCCGGATCTCGAACTTCCTCTGGCGCGTGCCGCTCATGTGGTAGATGTTCTCCTCGACCGGGTCGACGAGGTCGTACTTCTTCCGGATCCCCTCGGCGCCGGCCGCGAGCATGACGGCGAAGGCGAGGTAGATGTTGCAGGCCGGGTCGGCGGCCCGGAGTTCGATGCGGGTGGCCCGCTCCTTGCCCGGCTGGTATTCCGGGACCCGGATGTAGGCGGACCTGTTCCGCTGACCCCAGGCGATGTAGACGGGGGCCTCGTAGCCCTCGATGAGGCGCTTGTAGGAATTGACCCACTGGCTGAGGACGGCCGAGATCTCCCGGGCGTGGGTCATGAGCCCGGCCATGTAGCGCCGGGCGAGGAGGGAGAGATGATAGGGCCCATTCTTTTCGAAGAAAAGGTTCTTGCCGTCGCGCCAGAGGGACTGGTGGACGTGCATGCCGCTGCCGTTCTGGCCGTTGATGGGCTTGGGCATGAACGTGGCGTGGAGGCCGTGCATCCGGCAGACTTTCTTGACCATATAGCGGAAGATCATGGCCGTGTCGGCCATGTCCACGGCGCTGAGGTAGCGGAGGTCGATTTCGTGCTGGCTGTGGGCGGCTTCATGATGGTCGAATTCCGTGGCAATGCCCATGCGGTGGAGAAGGAGCTGGATCTCCTTGCGGATCTCGCCGTAGCGGCCGCTGAAGAAATAGCCGCCCGCGTCGGTCAGGGCGGGTTCCTCGCTCGACGGGAAGATGAAGAACTCAAGCTCCGGCCCGCACTTGAAGTCGTCGACCCCGAGCTCCTTCTTGGCCCGGCCAAGGACGCGCTTGAGGATGGCCCGGCTGTCCCCGTCGTAGACGGCGCCGTCGGGTGTCCGGATGTCCCCGAACATGACGGCCTCCCTCCAGCGGACCCCCTCGGCGAAGCCCTGGTAAGCCCAGGGCAGGACCCGGAAGCTCTTCGGGTCGGGCTTGATGATCAGGTCCGACTCTTCGATGCGGACGAACCCGGCGATCGACGAGCCGTCGAACCCCTTGCCCTCCTTGAAGGCCGCGTCCAGCTCGCCCGACGGGATGGTGAAGTCCATCGGGCGTCCCAGGATGTCCGGGAAGACGAGACGGATGAACTGGATGTCGCTCGCGGGATCCCGAACGACAGCGAGGACGTCTTTCTCGTCCCTCGTCCCGAAGGCCTTGAAGGAATCATGAGCCGGCAGCTGGGCCATTTTTTTCTACCTCCTCTCTCTCGCGCCGAATCGGCGGCACTCTATTAATGCCAATTAATTAAGACGAAAACAATACAATTGTCAATATATTTAAAATAAATATTTACATATGCGCATTATTATAATAATCTATAGGACAATTGGAGGTACCGCCCATGATCGACGAGCTGGACAGGAAGATCATCCGCGTCCTCAACGCGAACGGCCGCAAGAGTTTCCGGGAGGTGGCCAAGGAGGTGGGGACATCGGCCACGGCGGTGATCAACACCGTGAAAAAGCTCGAGGCGGCGGGGGCGGTCAGGGGCTATGTCCCGGTCGTCGACCCGGAATACTTCGGCTTCCACCTCGCGGCCATCATTGCCGTCCGCATTTCCCGGGGCAAGCTGCTGGAGACCCAGAAAAGGATCTCCCTGGATGTCCACGTGGCCGCCGTCTACGACGTCACCGGGGACTGGGATTCCTTCATCATCGGGCGCTTCACCAATCGCGAGGATCTCAACGGATTCATCAAGAAACTCCTGGCCATTCCCTACGTCGATCGGACGGTCACCCACATCGTCCTGAACGTGGTCAAAGAGGACCCCCGGGTCGCCGTCTAGGGGCCGGATCGGCGAAGTCCTTGACAGCCAGCGGCGTTGTGCCATAATCAATTTTTAAAATCCGCTAAGGAGAAGACGATGACGAAAACAGCCCATTTTCCGATCGGCCACCACTACATCGTCGAGGCCTCCGGCTGCGACCCGAAGATCATCGGGAGCGTCGAGAAGGTCCAGCAGATCCTGGTGAGGGCGGCCGAGATCGCCGGCGCCCACGTCTGGTCGATCTCCTTCAACAAGTTCCCGCCCATGGGAGTCAGCGGCGTCGTCGTCATCTCCGAATCCCACATCTCGACCCACACCTGGCCCGAGATGGGCTACGCGGCCCTGGACATCTACACGTGCGGCGCCAAAGTCCGGCCCGACAAGGCCGTCGTCTACGCGGTCGAGGCCTTCGGCGCGGAGACGTCCCACATCACCGAGATCACCCGGGGCATCGACGAGGGCGACGCCGTCTTCTACCATAGCTTCATCACCTGGGAGGAGCGCCTGAAGAAGTCCGGTCAGAAGAAGGACCGGGAGAAGGACAAGGAAAAGAACTAGGATGGGACGCCGATGATCGTCGAATTCAGCGTCGTGCCCATCGGCCGGGGGGAGGCCCTGTCCGGGCTCGTCGCCCGGGTCGTGGATATCGTCGACAAGAGCGGCCTGCCCTACCAGCTGACGGCCATGGGGACCATCGTCGAGGGGGAATGGGACGAGGTCTTCGGCCTCATCAGGCTGTGTCACGAGACCATGCGCGGCCAGGCCAGCCGCGTCTATACGCACATCACCGTCGACGATCGCGAAAAGACGAGCGGCCGGATCAAGGGCAAGGTCGCGGAAGTCGAGGCCGCCCTGGGCCGCGCGCTCAAAAAATAGCCCGCCCTGAGCCAACCCCAGGTGCCGGGGCCGGGCTTCCCACCGGCTTTGCAGTGCCGGTGCTGGCAACCGGCAGTCCCGGGCTTAGCAAGGCCGGGGCAGGGCTTCCCAGTCCCGGTCCTGCTAGGACCGGGGCCTTTCCGGGGTTAGCCCTGAGCCTTGCGAACGGGTCAACCCCAGGTGCCGGGACTTTTTCGGGGTTAACCCTGAGCCCGGCGAACGGGCAAACCCGAGAATCCCGTGCTTGAATTTGGGGGCTCGTTCGAGGATAGCCCTGAGCCTTGCGAACGGGTCAACCCCAGGAGCCGGGACTTTTTCGGGGTTAACCCTGAGCCTGGCGAACGGGTCAACCCCAGGAGCCGGGACTTTTTCGGGGTTAACCCTGAGCCTGGCGAACGGGTAAAGCAAATTTACATCCTGTAAACCGGCTTGTCCGTCCGGCCGGTCCGGCATCGGAAACCACCGCTTTTCCAAGGGAAGGAAAGGTCTCGGGCTTGGCATAAAATCGGCTTTGTCTTGGGTAGCGGTCGAAAAATAATGATGTTATAATGAGGCTGTCCGTGAAAAGAGCGACCCTCGGGACCCTTATCCTCTCCTTCCTGGCGGCCGGGGGGGTCTTCGGCCTGCAGGGGGCGAGCCCTCAGGACGGCGGGGCTCCCGAGGCCTTCGTCGGCCGCATCCAGGGGCTCCTCCAGAGAGGGGACTTTTCCGCCTACCTCGAAATGTTCACGCCCGAACTCCGGGCCGTCGAACAGGACCGGCTGGAGAAGTACTTCGACGAACTCAAAATGACCGACGTGTCGTTGCGGACCGCCGGCATCAAGCGCGGCGAAGACGGCCTCGTCCGCGTCTTCCTGCAGGCGTTCTACCAGAACGTCCACACGGCCCTGATCGAATCCTGGACCCTGACCCTCGAGAAGCGGGCTGAGGCTTGGGCCGTCGTCCGCAAGGACGTCACGGGGAAAATGACCACCCTGTACAAGGTCCACATCCCGGCCGAGCGCTTCGAACGTGCCCGCCGCGTCGAAGTCGCGCACCAGGATATCCGCATCGCCTTCACGGACGCCGCGGTATTCTACGACGACCTCCCCGGTCTGGAGACCGCGCTGGTCATCGTCGGAAAAGGCACGGTCCATTTCTCGCCCGCCGACCCGAACGAGCGGCACCAGCTGGAGCTCCTCTACAAGAAAAAAGAGCTCCAGGACGACATCGATTCCCTCTACGTCCGGTGTTCCTCGAGTTTCTTCGCCGCCAACATCGTCGTCGAGAGGGACGACGCGTCGCCGGCCGTGTCGTCCGAGGAAAGGGACAAGGCTGCCGCGATCTTCTCCCGGAACTACCCCCGGTCGTTCACTATCGAAAACTCGTTCGACCGGAACCTTCTCTCCTTCCTCCCCCAGGGCGACGAGGCCGTCCTCGAGTTCAAGGCCCGCAAGGCCGGAGAGCTGACCTATATCTATTCTCCGTTCTCCGAAGACGAAGTGAACCTCTTCGACCGCGGGAAAGAACGGGTCGTCAGCCTCTACAGCCCGGAGCGGGCCGTCTCCCCCCCGCTGAAGAGGTTCTTCCTCTCCTTCGAAGAGAAATTCGACATCAGCTCCTACGCGCTCGACCTCAGCTACTCGCCCGCCACGTCCTATCTCTCGGGCAAGGCCCGGATCGAGGTCGTCCCCAAGGTCGACCTCCTCAACAGCCTCAAGTTCCGTTTCAACCCCGACCTCGAGATCCTTAAGATCGAGGATGAGGAGGACCGGGAACTCTTTTACACGCAGGACAAGATCCGCAAGATCCTCTACGTCTATTTCCTTTCCCCGCCGGCGCCTAAGACGCCGACTGCGATCGAGGTCTTCTACCGGGGGCGGATGCTCCCGGCGGTCCCGTCGACGGATGTCATCGTCCAGGCCGGGATCAACCAGCCGATCCGCTTCAGGCCCCGCTACGAGACGTACTTTTTCTCCCACGCGGGATTCTGGTATCCCGGGCCGGCGGCGGAGGACTACTTCCTTGCCCGGCTGACCCTCGTCATCCCTCCCGAATACAAGTGCATCGCCAACGGCGAGATGGTCGCCAAGGGCCGTTGGGACGAGATGGACGATGTCGTCGAGATCGAAAAGGCGGGCAGCGCCGTCTACACCTTCGAATCCCGCTCGCCCGTGAAGTACATGTCGTTCATCGTCGGCCAGTTCGACCGGCTAAAGGAGCGGGCGGGTCCTGTGCCCCTCGAGCTTTTCGTCGCGTCGGAGGTCCTGGACCGGCAGTCGGGCCTCGTCGACCAGGCGGCCGACATCCTCGATTTTTACGTCAAGGCCTTCGGCCCGTTCCCCTACGAGAAGTTGGCGATCGTCCTGAGGCTCTGGCCCGCCTTCGGAGGCCACAGCCCGGCCTCCTTCGTCGTCCTCAACCAGGTCCCCTGGCTCGGCGACTCCGGCTTCCCGCCGCCGGTCGACACGCCCGTCGACCTGTCGGAATGGAAGGAGTATTTTCTGGCCCACGAGATCGCCCACCAGTGGTGGGGCCAGGGCGTGTCGTTCGAATCCTACAAGGACCAGTGGCTGAGCGAAGGCCTGTCCCAGTTCGCGGCGACTTCCTACCTGCGCCGCACGTACGGGGAGATGAGTTTCGCCGCCATCCTGAAAAAATTCGCCCGGTGGACGGAGAAAAAATCCTTCCGGGGCCCGATCGCCATGGGTTCGCGCCTGAGCTACTACGATTTCCTGGCGTACCAGTCCATCGTCTACAACAAGGCGGCCATGGCCCTGTTCATGCTCCAGGACCTCCTCGGCCGGGAGACATTCGAGGCCGGGCTCCGGGCGTTCTTCGAAAAATTCAAGTTCCGGACGGCCCGGACGGGCGAGTTCATCACCGTCATGGAAGCCGCCTCGGGGCGGGACCTGAAGGCCTTTTTCCAGGGCTGGTTTTATTCCTACGAACTGCCCGAGGTCCAGACGACTTGGACCGAGACTCCCGTCCCGGAGGGGGTCCGTCTCGACATCCGGGTGAGCCAGGTCAAGGGCCGCTTCGTTTTCCCTCTCTGGGTGGAGTGGAGCCGCGCCGGCGAGTCCGGCCGGAGGATGTTCGTCGTCGACGAGACGACCGAAAAGGTCTCGCTGACCCTGCCGCGGCGGCCCGATAAGATCCGGTTCAATCCCGACAAGGCCGTGCCCGGCAAGTTTTATTACTAAGCCGGGCAGAATATAGTTGACTTCAGATTCCCTTATTGCCCGGCTAGTACTCGGGGAGCAGAAAGGATTAGGTAATCTATTTGCTGCTCCCCGTAGTAGGCTGGCCGGGAGGGCTCCCGGCGGCCCCGGTCAGGTCGGGAATCCGCTCGTGTCGATGCGGAGCCGCTTGATCATCTCGTTGAGCGTCGTCGGCTTGACCCCGAGCAGCTTGGCGGCCTTGTTCTGGACCCCCTTCGTTTTCTTTAAGGCGGCGAGGATGATTTTTTTCTGGAAGGCCTGAGTCCGATCCCGCAGATCCAAAGACTCCTCCGAGGCGATGAGCGTCCCGTCGTCGACGGCTCCCTCCCGGAGCAGGAAGGGGGGGAGGGAGGCCCGGGTGATGACCTTGGAGCGGGACAGAACGATGGCCCGCTCGACGAGGTTCTCGAGCTCCCGGACGTTACCCGGCCAGTCATGGGCGTCGAGGATCTCGAAGACGTCTTCGCTGACCCCTTCGATCTCCTTGCGGTTCTCGCGGGCGTAGATCTCGACGAAGTGCTTGACGAGCTGGGGGATGTCCTCCTTCCTCTGGCGCAGGGGCGGGATCTCGATCTTGATCACGTTCAACCGGTAGAAGAGGTCTTTGCGGAAGAGTTTTTGGGCGATGAGCTCCTCGATGTCCGCGTTCGTGGCCGCGAGGATCCGGACGTCGACCTTGATCGTCTGGATTCCGCCGAGCCGCATGAATTCCTTCTCCTGCATGACCCGGAGCAGCTTGGCCTGCGTTTCAAGGCTGATGGAAGAGACCTCGTCGAAGAAGATCGTCCCCGTGTCGGCGGCCTCGAAGAGGCCCTTCTTCAGGGCCACGGCGCCCGTGAAGGCCCCCTTGACGTGCCCGAAAAGGTGGCTTTCGAGAAGGTCGGGCGGGAGAGATCCGCTGTTGACCGTGATGAAAGGGGCCTCGACACGGTTCGAATTCATGTGGATGGCCCGGGCGACGAGCTCTTTTCCCGTGCCGCTCTCCCCCTGGAGGAGGATCGTGCTCCGTGTCGGCGCGGCGGCCTTGACCAGCTCGAAGACGCTTTTCATGGCCTGGCTCTTGCCGATGATGTTGGCGAAGCCGTAGCGCTGGCGGAGCTCGTCCTTGAGGCGGATGTTCTCGTCCTGGAGGCGCTTGCGCTCGACGGCCTTTTCGATGGCCAGGAGGAGATCGTCGTGCTTGAAGGGCTTCTGGACGTAGTCCAGGGCGCCGATTTTCATCGCCGAGATGGCCGATTCGACCGAGCCGTAGGCCGTGATGATAATGACCGCGGCCAGGGGATCGACCTTCTTGATCCTCCGGAGGACCTCGATCCCGTCCATCCCCGGCATGAGGAGGTCGAGGAGGATGACGTCGAAGGATTGGGACGGAAACTTCTCCAGGGCCTCCTCGCCGGAGGCGGAGATCTCGACCTCGTAGCCCTCCGACGTCAGGAGCTGGGCCAGGACGTCGCGGATGATGGGTTCGTCATCGATGACGTGGATGATGCCTTTACTGTTCATGGTTCATGTCCTGAGGACGGGGATTTCGGGTTCCGGGAGCCGTCCCGGCCGACCGGCAGGATGATCGTGAACGTGGACCCCCGGCCGACTTCGCTCTGGACCTGGATGTGGCCTTCGTGCTCCTTGACGGTGGCGTAGCTGATGGACAGGCCGAGTCCCGTCCCCTTACCGACCCCTTTCGTCGTGAAGAAGGGGTCGAAGATGTGGGAGACATGCTCGGGCTTGATGCCCGTCCCGGTGTCCGAGACGCGGACGACAGCGGCGTCGTTCTCCTGGCTCAGGCGGATCCGCAACTCCCCTCCCTGGGGCATGGCGTCCAGCGCGTTGAGGATGATGTTGATGAAGACCTGCTGGAGCCGTTCGCCCTGGGCGTAGAGCGGCGGGACGGGCTCGAGCTCGAGCGCGAGACGGATGTTCATGTTCTTCAGCTTGTGGTCGATGAGCGACAGGATCTCTTCGATGCTTTCCTTGAGGTCGATGCGCTGGAACGAGGCGTCGGACGGGCTGCGGGCGAACGTCAGGAGGTTCTTGACGATGCGGGCGACCCGGTCGGTCTGCGCCTCGATCTTCTCCAGGATCTGGGCGTAGTGGGTGCCGGCCAGCGTTTTCTGGAGCATCTGGATGTAGCTCGAGATCCCCGTCAAGGGCGTGTTGATCTCGTGGGCGACGCCGGCCGAGAGCAGTCCGATCGAGGCGAGCTTTTCCGAGGTCAGGAGCTGCTGCTGGAGTTGGATCTTGTCGGTGATGTCCTCGAAGACGATGATGGTCCCGTAGGCCCGCAGGGCGTTGTCGAGGAGCGGCGTCCGGGCGATGTCGAAGATCTTCTTCTCGCCCCCGGCCGTCTCCAGCGTGATCTCGCTCAGGAGCCGGAAGTCCTGCTGGGTTTCCGGCAGGAACAGGGCGCTGAACGTGGTCGGGCCCAGGACGTCCCGGAGCCGATTTCCGATGGCCGCCTCTTTCCGGACGGAAATCTGGTCCTCGAGGACCCTGTTCCAGCCGATGACGACGCCGTCCTCGTCGATGACCGAGACGCCCACGGTCAGGCTCTCGATGATGTTCTCGCTGTAGTCCTTGAGCCGCTGCATCTCCATGGCCCGGACGGTCTCGCGGCTGTAGAGGTCGGCGTTCTCCAGGGCCAGGGCCGCCGAGCCGGAGATCGTCGTCAACAGCTCCCAGTCCTCCCTCGAAAAAAAGGATCCGTCCTGTTTTTTTCCCATGACCAGGCAGCCGATGACCTTGTCCTCGACCTTGAGCGGGAGGACATGGTAAAAGCCGAGGGCCGAGAGTTTTTCCATCGCCGCCCGGGCCGCTTCCGACTCGGAGGAGGAAACGAACGACAGGGTGTCTTTTTCCCGGAGTTCGCGGACGAGCCAATCGTCGAACTGGACCTGGACGGGCCCGGCCAGCTCCTCGCCCTTGGATTTGAGGACCATGAAGCCCGACGGGTCGTTTTCGTCGGCCAGGAGAAGTGCGAGGGTTTTTAAGGAAAGGGCGTTGGCGATGGCTTCGAGGAGGGACTGGGCGAGTTTTTGGAGGTTCCGCTCGCGGCTGAGCTCGCGGATGATGGACAGGAGCGTCCTCCGGTATTCATAGCTCCTTTTATAGATGGCCCTGTCGAGGAGGCTCTGGAACATCTTTTTGAGCGGAGTGAACAGCGTCGCCCCGAGGACGATGGCCAGGATGCCGAGGACGATGGCGTTGAGGCGGTTCTCCGAGAATATCCGGGTCCGGGAGCTGACGAAGAAATAGACGAAGGCGATGACGAAGAAGGAAAAGATCAGGGTGGCCGCCTTTTTCAAGAGGACCTCGATGTCGACCAGCCGGTAGCGGGAGATGGAATAGGAGAAGGCCAGGGGGACGAGGGCCTGCAGAAGGACCGTCAGCTCGGCGCCCGTGGACGGGCGTCCGCCGGCGATGAAGGGCACGAGGTAAAAGACCGTCGACGGGAGGACGCCGAAGGCCAGGGCGTAGACGATGATCCGGAGCTGTTTCTTGACCAGGATCGTCGGCGCCCGGAGGGTGCTATGGGCGAGGATCCCCAGGGTGACGAGGGCGAACACGGCGAAGTGGAGGAGCTCGAAGCGCTCGAGCCCGTCCTGATAGCGGAGGATGGCCGCCTCGCTCCATTGGGGAGGGAGCGGGATGTGGAAGCGCACGCGGGCGAGGACGAGGAGCGCGGCCGGGGCGTAGAGGAAGGGGAGAAGGCTGGAGCGGTCCTTGAGGAAGCGTTTCCGCAGCGGGAAGATCATGAAAAAGTGGAGGAGGAGGGGCGGAAAGGCCAGGAAGCCGGCCTTGTCCAGGCCGTAGAAGGCCATGTCGAGCGGCGTCATCGCGCCGGTCGGGGAGAAGATGCAGAAAACGGCGAAGGCCAGGGTCAGGAGGTAGAAGAAAACGTAGGGCAGGGACATCTGGCCTTTCGAATTGAAGAAGACGATGAAGCCGATGACGAGGGTGGTCAGGCCGACGAGAACGAGATAAAAATAGACGGGGTTGGCGCCCCTCTTGCGGAGATTGAACGTGGGGTAGATCTGCATCCCCTCTTTGTTGATCTGGTAGGTGACACTCTGGTCGGTCGCAGCGGCCTGCCAGAGGTTCTTGAGGACGTCGATCTTCGTCCGCACGGGCACCTTGTTGATGGCCGTGAGGATGTCCCCCTTGCGGATGTTGACCCGGAGAAAGGCCTCGCTCGTCGGATCGACGCTGACGGCCCGGAGGCCGCTCGATGTCTCCTTCCAGGTGATGCCGTCCGTGACGTCCTTCCAGGTCGCCTTTTTGTAGACGTTCATCGTCCCCAGGACGAGGACGGCGAGGATAGGGACGAGGATGAAAATCAGGGTCTTTTTCATCGGCCCCGGCATCCAAAAAAATGAATCCGAACCATAAAAAAAAATCCCTCAGTCGAGAATATGCCGTGACCCGGCCCGGATGGCCCAAGGGACGGAGCCCTGGCCGAGCATTCGCCGGGCCGCCGGGTCCTCCTTGAGGCCTAGCGGGTGCGTGCTCCGGGACAGGAACGAACTCATGTAATCGTAGCTGGGTTTACGGATTTCCTGGGGAGGCGGCTCCTGGCCCGCCTGCGATGGTCCGGGCCGCATCGCCGGCGCGGCAAGAAAGAGGCCGAAGACCGCTCCGGCGAGCGCTCCCGAGACGGCCCTTGTGGTTCTCCTCACGGCACTAATAGTTAACCCTTATCCCGGCGTTTGTCAACAGCCGCAATGTGTCCCAGGCCTGGCAAGGCCAGGACTGGGACACATTGCAGTAGTACTCGTCCGTGGATATAAATCACGGCCGAGTGCAGCGGCCGGGGCCCCAGGC
>JADBLN010000015.1 GCA_014894455.1 Acidobacteriota bacterium
GTTTATTCTTAACGCCTTCCCGGGCCGGATTCGATGGGAGGAGCGGCAGGGAGCGGAGTCTTCGTAGCGACCAGCAGAATTGTAGCGGAGTACCCAGAGCTACAATTCTGGTAAATATCTGAAAATAAATTTCTTTCCTGGACTTGCTTAAGATCTTTCCCCGAAGTGCGGCTACGTGTTACTCCGTCGCACTTCTGCCATTCGCTTCCCTGAGTCTACTCCCTGTTGGCGTCCGCGCGATGCCCGGAGGAGGCCGCTAATAATAGGGGCCGAGGGCGTCATCAGAGAGAGCATAAGCCGTGATTTAGTCGGGCAGAAACCGGACGAGGGTAGTTTCAGGGGAAACCGCCAAAACGTGTCTGAGCGAGGCGTAGCGTACGCCGAGCGAGTTGTTTTGGTGCCGAGTCCGGTGCGCTGACCGGCGTTAAGAATCACGGCAGCGAACGAGGTGGATGCCCGAGGACCCTTAGCGGCCGACGTCGGGAATACCACGTGCGAAGATAAATGGACAGCCGATCGGACGCCCTTGCGTCAGCGGGGAAGGCGAAAAACTTTGACTTTCTTGAGGAAGCCGTCGCCGATGCTCTCGCTGGTGACGCCGGGAACCTCGTTGGCGACGATGTGGATGATCCGCCGCTCATAGGGGTTCATCAGGTCAAGGATCTCTTCCCGGCCCGTATCCGACACCTGCTGGGCGACGCGCTGGCCGTATTCCTTGAGCTTCTTTTCTTTCCGCCGTCTGTAGAATTCACAGTCGACCTGGACCTTGATCGGCGAGACCTTGTTCAGGACGTGCTGGATCGCGAGGAGGAGCGCCCCGTCGTTCCTGAGAAGGATCGTCTTGTCCGGGCCGTCGAAGACGACGAAGATGATGTCCGGGCGCTTCTGGACCTGGTAGCTCAAATCCAAAGGAAAATGGGGCATGAACCGGGCGAGAAAACGCTCGGCCGAGTTGTCCGCGTCCTCGTCCTTGGCCCAGGCGCGGATGACGATCTCCTTGCACTTCAGGCCAAAGAGCCGGGTCTTCTCGGTGACGATCTCGTAGTTGAATTTTTCCCGGGGAAGCTTGAGCCGGTGCTCGGCCAGGCTGATGGCCTCTTCGAGGTTCTGGCCATTGTATTCCGGCCTCTCGTCGGCCGGGTGTTCGTTCTCGGGCTTAATTTCGTTTTCCATGGCATCTCACTTATTGCGGTGCATCATGCGGTTAATGAGGGCCTGCTGGCCGATCTGAAGGACGTTTGTCGTCAGCCAGTAGAGGACCAGTCCGCTCTGGAAGTTCATGAAAAATATGGTCATTACGAAGGGCATGATGAGCATCATCTTGGCTTGGGAGGGGTCGGCCGAGGTCGGGGTCATCTTCTGCGAGATGAACTGGGTGATGCCCATGAGGACGGGCGTCACGTAAAAGGGATCCCGCACGGAGAGGTCGGTGATCCAGAGCGCGAAGGGCGCGTGGCGGAACTCGATTGAGACGACGAGCATCCGGAAAACTCCCCAGAAGACCGGGAGCTGGATGAGCATGGGCAGGCAGCCACCGGCCGGGTTGACGCCGTGCTCCTTGTAGAGCTTCATCATCTCTTCGTTCATCAGCCGCCTCTGGCCGATGTCGGACTTGGCCTTCTTGTACTTGGCCCGCAAGGCCTTGACCTTGGGCTGCAGGTCGGCCATCTTGACCATCGATTTCGTCGAGCTGTAGGTCAGCGGGAAGAAGATGATCTTGATGACTAAGGTCAGCAGGATGATGTCGATCCCCCAGTTGGGGATGAGCTTGTGGAAGAAGCGGACGGCGACGAGGAGGATCTCGGCGATGCTGCCGAACATCCCGAAGCTGATGACTTTCTTGGCCTCGTTCCCGAAGGCCCTGAGCGCCTCGGCGTCCTTGGGCCCGAGGTAGGCCCGGCGGGGTGCCGTCACGTAGATGAAGAAGGCCTGGACCTGGCCGGCCGTTTCCTTGCGGAAGACCGCCTGTCCCTTCTGGGACGGGAGGACGAACAGGGCGACGAAATAGTTATCTTCGTAGGCGGCCCAGTCCACGAAATTGTAGGCGCCCTGCTCGGCCTTGTACTTTCTCTCGATCATCCGGATGACCTTGCCCCCGGTGTACACGGCCGACCCCGTGCTGGCGCTGAAGCTCTGCTTCAGGTCGGCGGGGGAGGGATTGCCTATTCCCGGGCCCCACAGGACAGAGGGGGAAACCGGCTGGTCGTTTTTCCAGACCCGGATCTCCATTTCCAGGGCGTAGCTGCCGCCGGTGAAGCGGAAGGATTTCTCGGCCTTGACCGAGGCCCCGTCGGAGAAGACGAAGCGAAGCTCGCCGCTCGCCCCGTCGCGGAGATCGAGAGCGGTCTGCGAGGCCTCGAAGAGCGAGGAGTTGAGGAGGCCGGCGAAGGCCGCGTCATCGAGGCCCAGGGAGAAGGGATAGCGGCCGATCTCCCCGGCCAAGGCGGGGACGAGCTCGAGGTCTTCCTTCAGGCTGTTCTTGTGGTTCTTGAGCTTCCAGCTCTTAAGAACGCCGCCCTTGTTCGTCCAGACGGCTTTGTAGAGCGACGTCTCGACGACGACGTCCGTCTCGGCCTGTCCGGCCACGGCACCGAGGTCGGGGGCGGGAACGGCTTCGGCCGGGGCCGGCTTGGCCTCAGCCGGCGCTTCCTGCCTGTTTTCCTGAGCCGCTCCGGCCGTCCCCGGCACGGCGGGTGCGGTCGATGTCGCCGACTGGGTGACCGGGGGAGCCACGTTCGGCTTGTTCGGCTTGACGACAAAGTACTGGTAGCCCATCAGCACCAGGAAGGACAGGACGATAGCCAGGATCAGTCGTTTTTCCATGCGGTCTCACTCTCAGGGCACGGGATCAATTCCGCCCTCGTGAAAAGGATGGCACCGGAAAAGCCTCCGGAGGCCCAAAAAGGCACCCCTAATGAAGCCATGCTTCGTGATGGCCTCTTGGGTATAGGCGGAGCAGGTCGGGTGGTACCGGCAACGATTGCCAAGAAGCGGGGACAGGGTCAGCTGGTACAGCCTGATCAAGAAGAGCGCGGCGGCTTTCACGATGATATCCGTTTTCGAAAAATCGTTGTCAACGCCGAGAAATAAGCTTCCCGAAACTCGGCCCAAGGGGCGTCTCCCGATTCCGGCCGGGCTATGACAATAAGGTCCGTCGGCTCTCTCAGGAGTTCCTTGTGCCGGCGAAAAAGCTCCCGGAGGCGCCTCTTGACCCTGTTCCTGACGACCGCGGAGCCGACTTTCCGGCTGGCGACGACCGCCAGCCGGGAATGGCCGAACTCGTTCCTGCGGAAGACCAGGTGAAAATATCGTCCCCGACTGCGGCCGCCGTCTCGATAGAGGCTTGCGAAATCGCTTTTCCTGCGGATTCTCTCGAGAGGCGTCAGGCGCTCATTCATCCGACAGAAACGCGCTTTCGACCCTTGCGCCTTCTGCTCTTGATGACTTCCTGGCCACCTTTGGTCTTCATGCGGACTCGGAAACCGTGCGTTTTCTTGCGTCTTCTGTTGTTCGGTTGAAACGTTCTCTTCATGCTTGTCCAACACCTTTGAAGGGTGTATGTTACCCGAAGGCCGCCAGCCTGTCAACCCCTGGACTCCCCGGGAGAACTGCGTTGACTCTTCTCCCCTGTTCCGGTATAATACAGTAGCATGAAATCACTTAAAATTGGCGATAAAGTCATTTATCCCAATCAAGGTCTTGGCGTCGTCGAAGGCATCGGCGAGGATTCCTACGACGGGGAACGGTTCACGGTCTTCCACCTGAGGATCATCTGCAACAACACCCTGGTCACGGTCCCGAGCACGACCGCCCTGGAGATCGGGATCCGCCGGCCGGTGACCGAGGGGTCGATCAAGAAGATCTACCACTTCATGGGGAACGGGGATGTGGACGTCACCACGGACTGGAAGGGGCGCTACAAGGAGCACCTCAACCTGATGAGGTCGGGGACGCTTTCCGACATGGCCACCGTCCTGAAGAGCCTCTACTACCTCAGTCTCCACAAGCCGCTCTCCTTCCGCGAGAAAAAGATGATGGAGAAGGCCACGGAGCTCATGGTCTCCGAGATCTCCGAAGCGGTCGCCTCGCCATCGTCCAAGGTGGAAGAGAAGCTCCTCGGTACCCTGTCCCGCGGCTTCAAGACCGCCAAGTCCCGTATCGCCGCCTGAACGGACGTCCATGCTCCTGCCGGGGATAATCGTGTTCGTGTCCTGTGTGCTTCTCTATGCTTTTTTTTCCGCCGCTGAGACGTCCTTCATCGGGACTAATCCCTATGCCCTCCAGTACAGGGAAAAAGCCGGCTCCAAGCGGGCCGCCCTCGTCCGGAGGATGATGGGTAAGACGAACGAATTCCTAGCCGCCATCATGATCGGGAACACACTGGTCAACGTGGCCGCCTCGGCCATCGCGACGTCCGTCTTCATGACCCTCATCCCCGACAAGAATCAGGCCGTCCTCGCCACGACAGCCGTGACAACCCTGATCATCCTGGTTTTCGCCGAGACGGCCCCGAAAACCTACGCGGCGCAGAACCCGTTGCGGACCGCCCTCTGGCTCAGCTATCCCATCCGCGGACTCATGGTTCTTCTCTTCCCGCTCGTCAAGGTTCTTTCATTCCTGACCGGCCTCCTCGTGCCCTCTTCGCGGAAGAGCGGTGAATTCTCGGCCGCCCATCTCAACGAAGAGGAGATCAAGATCGCCCTCCACGCCGGCGCGCGCGGCCTGTCCGCGCTCCGCCGGAAGATCGTCGCCGGCGCCCTCGACATGGGCTCCCGCCCCGTGAAGGAGGTCATGGTTCCCCGGCCCGAGGTCAAGGCCATCGAAGTCGATTCCACGCTCGCCGAAGTCCTGGACACGGTTCGCTCGGCCGGCTATTCTCGCTACCCGGTCTACAAGGGCCGGCTCGACAACATTGAGGGCATCCTCCACAGTAAGGACATGATCGGTTATCTTATTGATAATAAAGATATTATAATCAAGGACATCCTGCGCACGCCGTTCTTCGTCCCGGAGCTCGCCTCCCTCGAAAAAGTCCTCCTCCAGATGCAGGAGAAGGCCGTCCACATGGCCCTCGTCGTCGACGAATTCGGCAACGTCGACGGTCTGGTGACCCTCGAGGACATCATCGAGGAGATCGTCGGCGAGATCCAGGACGAGCACGACGGACAGACCGAGGAGTGGTTCTCGCGCCGCGACGGCGGGCGCTACCTCATCACGGGGGCCGCTCCGGTCAAGAACGTCAACGCGCTCGTGGCCCTGGGCATCCCGGAAAAAAGGGGCTACACGACGCTCGCCGGCTTCTTCCTATCCGAGTTCGGCCGCCTGCCGCGCGAAAAGGATTGGTTCGAATTCGGCGGCCACCGGCTGACCGTCGAAAAAATGAACAAGCGCCACATCAGCCTGATCGAGGTCGCCCCGTCGGACGCGGCCCTCCCGCCTCAGCCATGAAGAGCATCGCCGTCAACAAGACCGTCTCCCACGACTATCTCATCCTCGAGACCTTCGAAGCGGGCCTTGCCCTCGTCGGGAGCGAGGTGAAGTCCGTCCGCGCCGGCCGGGTCAGTCTCAAGGAGAGCTACGCCGAGGTCAGGAACGGCGAGGTCTTTCTCGTCAAGTGCCACATCAGCCCCTATGAAGCCGCGAATATTTTCAACCACGACCCCCTCCGGGAGCGCAAGCTCCTGCTCCACCGCCGGGAGATCAAGCGCCTGGCCGGGAAGACCCAGGAAAGGGGCCTGACCATGGTCCCGACCAAGGTCCTGATCAACGACAAAGGAAAGATCAAGCTCGAACTGGCCCTGGTCCGAGGGAAAAGGGAACACGAAAAGCGCGAGACCATCAAGAAGAGGGACGCGGACCGGGAGATCCGGGCCGCGCTCAAGAACCGTTCGCGCTGAAGACCGCGGCCAGCCGGATCGCCTCCTCCATGCTGCGGGAATCGGCGACACCCTTGCCGGCGATGTCGAAGGCCGTTCCATGGTCGGGCGAAGTCCGAACGAAGGGCAGGCCGAGCGTCGCGTTGACACCCGAGGCGAACGCATCGAGCTTGAAGGCGATGAGCCCCTGGTCATGGTAGAGGGCGACGACGACGGCCTCCTTCTTCCCCAGGGCCCGAAGAAAGACGGTGTCCGGGGGGAAAGGCCCGCTCGCAGGCACGCCTTCGGCCCTGGCCGCATCGACGGCCGGCCCGATCTCCTCCTCCTCCTCACGGCCGAGACGCCCCTCCTCGCCGGCGTGGGGGTTCAATCCGGCAACGAGGAGGACGAACGGCCCGCCCGGAACCTTTCCGAGGGCCCGGTGGAGGGACCGGAGGAAATCGACCAAGGCGTCCTTCCGGACGGCGGCGACGGCTTCGCGGAGGGGCCGGTGATGGCTGAACAGGGCGACCTTGAGCCGTTCCGACCAGAAGGACATGATCGCCCCCGGGTAGAATTGGGCCAGGTAATCCGTGTGTCCTCGCCAGGGGAACCCGGCGAGATCCCAGGCGGCCTTCGAAATCGGGGCGGTCACCACGGCCTCGAGCCGGCCGCCTCGGGCCTCAACCACGGCCGCCTCGAAAAACCGGAAGGACGCCTCCCCGTTTTCCGCCGAAACACTGCCCGGGGCCGCCGCTCCGGACCGACCTGGGACGTGGGCCAAGAACACACCCGCTTCGCGGGGGCCTTCGGGACGCCACTCCCGGGCGGCGAGTCGGAGACCGAGCCGTTTTTCCTCGGCCGCGACGATCCGGGAGTCGGCGAAGAGGACATAGGCGGCCGGCGGCAGGACGGACGGGCGCGACAACGTTTTAACGACGATCTCGGGACCGATGCCGCCCGGGTCGCCGGGTGTCACCCCGATCCTGGGAACGGTCATTTTTTGCCGGACTCTTTTCCTTCGGCCTCGGAGGCCTCGCCCACCTTGTAGATGCAGCGGATGCTCGACTTGTAGATGAGGAGGTTCGGGGCATTGTCGCGGTTGAGCTTGATGCAGTTGCGGTCGTACCACTCGACGTACCCCTCGACGATCTCGCCGTCCGTGTAGACGACGGCCATGGGGGTTTTCTTGTTCATCTGCTTGAGGTAGTAATAGCTCTCGGCGAATGTGTCGGTCGGCGGGTGCATCCTCTTGTGGACCGCTTCCTTTTCCCGTTCCTTGTCCTGGCTCATGCGTTCCTTGATCTCGGTGAGATTGGGCCGGATCAGCTTTCTGTTCATAGAAGCTTCTCCCAACGAAGGGTAGGATTAGGAGAGAATATCCTTTGACCAGGATTATAGCACGGGATCCCGGCCGTTGCAAAATCGAAAGCCAACAAGAAGCGATAAGGCCCGCAAGCCTGGAAAGGCCGGCCGGCTCAATCCAGGCCGGGGGCGATGCCCGAGAGATTGATGTTCTTCGACTTCAGGTTCGTCCCCATCGACTTCTCCAGGGCGGCCAGGGAGACGTTATAGGAGATGATGGCGTTGAGCTCGGAGATCCGGGCGTTGGCCAGGTCCCGCTGGAATTGAAGCACAAAGTAGTTGGTGCTCATGCCGACCCGCCTCTTCTCCTCCTCGGCCGCGAGTTTCTGTTCGGACAGCTCCCGGGCCGTCGTGAAGGCGAGGATCCTCTTGTAGTTGGCAACGACCGAGCGGACGGCGTTCTTGATCTCGAGATAGATCTGCTCCTTCTGGTTCTCAAGTTCGAGCATGGCTTGCCGCATGTTGAGCCTGGCCTGGGCCAGGTTGGCCTTGGAGATGAGATTGGCCAGGGGGATGCTGAGCGTCAAGCCCAGGTTCCAGTTCGGGTACTGGAAATTGGCGGTCTGCCTCAACGCTCCATTGATGCCGCCCGGGACGGTATAGTCAATGATCCCGTCGAGAGGGCTCCCGATATAGAAGATCCGGGTGCCGTCGATGCCGGGGGCGTATAAGGACGCCGTGAGGTTGAGGTCGGGCAAGTTCTGGTTCCTGGCGTAACTGAGGTTGAGCTTTTCCGTTTCGAGGCCGATCCTGGAGATCTCGAGGTCGGTCCTGTTCTGAATAGCCGTCGCCAGGGCTTCCTCGAGGTCGACCGTCCTCTGGACATAAGTGGGCTTGTCCTTGGGCACGACGGCCGTGATCCTCTTGTCCTCGTCGCCGCTGATGTTGAGGAGGAGCCTGAGCTGGTCCTCGTTGCTTTGGATCTGGGTCTCCGCCTGGATGAGGTCGGCCTCGCGGGTGGCCACTTCGGCCCGGGCGCTCAGGACTTCCATGGGGGCCAAAGTGCCGACCTCGACCGACCGCTGGTTCTTCTCGAGGAGATCCCTGGCCAGCTGGAGGGACTGGCGGCGCAAGTCGAGGTTCTCGATGCTGTAGACGAGATTCCAATAGGCGCTCTCGACGTTATAGACGGTGTCCGTCAGGGTCATCTTGAGATTCTCCTCCGAGACCCCGAGGTTGTTCATGGCCACCAGGATCTCCCGACGGGCCATTTTGAAGCCGAAGTTCCGGAGGAGGGGCTGGCTGAAATTGAACCGGAGCGTCGTCCCAAAGAGGGGGTTGATCGTCTGGCCGATCCGGTTGGTCGTCGACCTGTAGCCGGTGAAGTCAAGGCTGAAGGTCCCTCCGGTCGGCAGGGCTTGGCTGGCGTTGAGAAACGTGAAGTTCAGGGACTTGTTAACCAGGCTTTCGGCCGCGTCGAGGTAGGAATAGGAGGCGTTCTCGTTGCTTCGGCTGCTGGCGCTCATGCTCAACGTGGGGATGTATTTTTCCTGGGCCCGGGTGACGCCCGCGCTCGAGATCTCGGGTCCGAGGATCTGGATGGCGACGCCCAGGTTGTCCTTCAGGGCCTTGACGATGCATTCGTCGAGGGACAGCGATAGCGTGCCCGCGGCCTCCTGGCCGAAACCGGGGGCCGCCAGAGCGAGGGCGAGAACCATCAGGGGGAACAGGGCTTTTATTCTCATGTTCATTCTCCTTGTCTTCAGCCGGCGGCCCTCAGAGGAGAGCGCCGAAGTTTATTCGTACCTCAGGGCCTCGATCGGATCGAGACGGGAGGCCTTCCGGGCCGGGTAGAACCCGAAGAAAATGCCGATCGTGGCGGCGAACAGGAAGGCCATCAGGACCGATTCGATGGAAACGACAGTGTTGAACGACGCGAACATCTTGATCTTCTTGACGAGCTTGGACGCCCCGATGCCAAAGCCGATGCCGATGAGCCCGCCCATCAGGCTGAGGACGATCGCCTCGGTCAGGAACTGGAGAAGGATGTCCCGCTCGCGGGCGCCGACGGCCATGCGCAGGCCGATCTCGCGGATCCTCTCCGTCACCGAGACCAGCATGATGTTCATGATGCCGATGCCGCCGACGAGAAGCGAGATCGAAGCGATGCTGCCGAGGAGCACGGTCATCATCTTGGTCGCCTCGGCGGCCGTCTCGGCGATCTCGGACATGTTGCGGACCGTGAAATCGTCCTCCGCGCCGGGGGCGATCCTGTGCCGGACCCGGAGAAGATCCTCGATCTGGGCCTGGGCCTCGGCCATCTGCGAGGCCGAAACGGCCCGGACGTCGACGGACTGGATGTAATCGATGCCCTGCAGGCGGCGCATGGCCGTCGTGTAGGGGATCGCGATCATGTCGTCGCGGCTGCCGAACCCACCCGACTCGCCCCGCTTCTTCAGCACGCCCAGGACCTTGAACGGGATCTTCTTGATCCGGATGACCTTGCCGACCGGGTCCTCGTCCTCGAACAGGTTCGTTTTGACGTCGGCCCCGAGGACACAGACCTTGGCCGCGGACTTGACCATGTTGTCGTCGAAATAGGCCCCGAACTCGACGTCCCAGTTGCGGACCTCGGGGTAGCGAGCCCCGGTCCCCGAGATCGAGGTGTTCCAGTTCTTGTTGCCGTAAACGGTCTGGGCCCGGGCGTTGACGGAGGGCGAGACGTACATGACGGCCGGGCACTCCTGCCCGATCGCCGCGGAGTCATCCTCCTTGAGCGTCTGCACGCTGCCCCACCCGCCGTGGACGCCCCGGGCGTTCTGGCTGCCGGGCGAGACGAAGAGGAGATTCGTCCCCATGGCGGCGAACCGGCTTTCGATGCCGCGCTTGGCCCCTTCGCCGATGCTGACCATGGCGATCACGGCGCCGACGCCGATGATGATCCCCAGGGCCGTGAGGAAGGACCTCATCTTGTTGCGGGCCAGGGCCCGAAAGGCCACCCGGCACGTTCTGACGCCGTGCATGAGGGCTCGTTTCATCATGATGAATTCTCCTTGGCGGACCTTTCCTCCCGGGTCAGGACCGCTCCTCCCGGACGATGAGGCCGTCCTTCAAGTGGATCCGCTTTCTGGCCCAGGCGGCGATGTCGGGCTCGTGGGTGACCATGACCATCGTCATGCCCTTCTCTTCGTTGAGAGTCTTGAAGATGTTCATGATGTCCGCGCTCGTCTTGCTGTCGAGATTGCCCGTCGGCTCGTCGGCCAGGATCAGGGTCGGGTTGTTGAGGAGCGCCCGGGCGATGGCCACCCGCTGCTGCTCGCCTCCCGAGAGCTGGTTCGTCTTGTGATGGGCCCTGTCCGTGAGCCCGACGGCGGCGAGCGAGGCCATGGCCCGCGCCGTCATGTCCTTCCCGTTCGTGCTCGAGTAGAGGAGAGGCAGCTCGGTGTTCTCAAGAGCCGTCGTCCGGGCCAGGAGGTTGAAGCTCTGGAAGACGAAACCGATCTTCTGGTTGCGGATGCGGGCCAGCTTGTTCTTGTCGAACTTGGAGACTTCTTCTCCATCGAGGATGTATTCGCCCGAGGTCGGCTTGTCCAGGCAGCCGAGGATGTTCATCAGGGTCGACTTGCCGGACCCCGAAGATCCCATGACGGCCAGGAAGTCCCCTTTCTCGATCGTGTAGGACACCCCCTGCAGGGCGTCGACGTGGGTCTCCCCGATGTAATACGTCTTGGTCAGATTCCGGAGCTCGATGATATTTCCAGGCATGATCTTTATCCCTTAGAGACGCCGATTACCGGCGGCCGCCCGGCCCGCCCATGAACATCATCTGGTTCATCTGGGGCTGGTTCGCGGCGGCCCGGGTGGCCGCCGTCTCCGTTCCGGTGATGACCACGTCGCCTTCCTTGAGCTCACCCCGGAGGATTTCCGAGTAGCTCGTGTCGGAGACGCCCGTCCGGAGGAAGGACATCTTCAACTTGCCGTCTTTGTCCATGATCCAGACGCGCGGCGCCTGCTGGCGCACCCGGCCGGCCTGGCCTTCGGCGCCGCCCGGCATCCCGCCCTGGCGGTTGAACGCCACCTGACCGCCCTGGCCTGTCGGCTGGGCGCCAGCGCCGGCCCCGGCCGTAGCCGCGCCCGGGGCGCCCGCGCCAGGTTGACCGCCCTGCGCTTGGCGCTGGGCCATCATCCGGTCCCGCATCTCCTGGGCCATTTTTGCCAGTTCCTCGGGGCTCAGGTTGGGCGTGAAACGAAGGGCCGCGTTCGAAACCCGCAGAACGTTCTTCGCCTCGCCGACGATGATAGACACGGTCGCCGTCATGCCGGGCAGCAGTTTTTTCTCGGGATTCTCGACGTTGACGATGGTCGTGTAGGTGACGACGTTCTGGACCGTTTCGGGCGAGAAGCGGACCTGTTGGACGACGCCGTTGAAGTTCTCGGTCGGGTAGGCCTCGACCGTGAAGCGGACCTTCTGCCCCTCTTTGACCTTGCCGATATCGGATTCGTCGACGCTGCACTCGACCTTCATCTTGGTCAGGTCCGTGGCCACTTGGAAAAGGACCGGGGCCGCGTAGGTCGATTGGAGGGTCTGGCCGACATTGACTTTCCGGGTGATGATGACGCCGTCGACCGGGGCGCGGATGACGGCGTAGGCCAGGTCGACCTTGCTCAGGTCGAGCGTGCTCTTGGCCTGGGCCAGGCTGGCTTCGGCCGAAATGAGGTCGCTCTTGGCTCCCAGATAGGCGGCTTCGGAAGCCTCCGTCTCCTCGGTTGAAAGAAGAGCCTTGGCGGAAAGGGCCTTGGCCCGTTCGTAGCCTTTCTCGGCCTGGCCGAGGCTCACCTTCGACCGCTCGAGAGAGGCCAGCCGGCTTCGGTAGTTGGCCTCGTTCTGGTCTATTTTCATCTTCAGGGGTTCCTGGTCGAGCTCGGCCACGATCTGGCCCTTGGTGACAGGCGAGTTGAAGTCGGCGAAGAGCTTCTCGATCTTACCGGAGACCTGGGCCCCGACGTCGACGATCTCGATCGGGTTCAAGGTTCCCGACGTGACGACGAGGGCCTCGATGTCGCCGCGGCCGAGCGCCTCGGTTTTATACTTGACCTCGCCCTTCTTCCCGTTACGGAAGACGGTCAGGCCGAGGATGGCCCCGGTCACGATGACCAGGGCGACAATGATCCAGATGACTTTCTTCTTCATGACCTATCTCCTTTGTCTCTCGCGGTCCGGAAGCGGCTCGTCCCGCGTCCGCCGTTCGCGCGGATCGATCCGATCGGATTCGTCCTTCCGCCGTTCTTCGTGCCGGCGGATCATCTCTTCCATTTTCTTTCTCTGCTCGGGGGTGAAGACCGCGTCGAGCTCGCCCTTGAGCATCTTGCGGATCTCCCCGAGCTTGGCGAGGCCCTCGGTCCGGTAGGTTTTCATCCGCTCTTCGTTCTTCTTAAAGATCTCGCGGATCTTCGTCTGTTGGTCCGGCGTCAGCTGGAGCTCCTTGGACCAGGCGTCAAGGGACGGGATGTGCGTCCGTTCCGCCGCTGGCCGGCGGTATTTCCTGTGGACGAAGTATCTTTCTCCCAGCACCCCGGCGGCGACGCCGAGGCCGAAGACGACGAGAATCAGCAGGGCGGCAAGGATCTTGTGTTTCGTTTTCATGGCGTCGGCCTCCTCCCCGGCGTTTTCTCCTCTAGAGAGGCGAAGATGAGCATCATGTTCCTCGTATCTGCTTTGTCCGCCGAGAAAATCTGGCCGGTTTCGGAGAACGGGTCGGCGTTCTCGAGGAGAAGGGCCTCGGATTGGCTCAGCTCGGCGGCCTGGGGCGTGAAAAACAGGGCCCCCGCGGCGATGCCCACAAAGACCAGGAAGACGGGGATGGCCCGCAGGCACCATCTCTCCCAGAAGACGAGGGGCGCGATCTCCATCTCCTCACGCAGCCGGGGTTCGAGGCGCTCCCAGAAACGGGGCAGAGGAGCGGCCTCCCCGCCGTCGCGCAGCAGGGCGAGCATGGACCCGTATTCCGTCTCCGCTTTCCGGCAGGACGGGCAGGCCTCGAGGTGTTCCCGGAGGAGGCCCTCCGAACGCCCGTCAAGGCGTCCGTCGAGGGATCTCAGGACCCATTTTTCAGCCTTCTTACAGTTCATTTGCCCCTCTTTCCCCGATCAGATGGGGAACCAGCTTCTTGCGGAGCATCCGCCGCGCCCGGTGGAGCCGGGAGTCCACGGTCCCCGGCGAAAGGTGGAGGACCTGGGAGATCTGCTCGTAGGCCAGGCCCTGGATGTCCCGGAGCGTCAGAATGACCCGGTATTTTTCCGGCAGGCCCTGGACGAATTCCCGGAGGATGTGCCTCCGGTTTTCGGCCTCCCGTTCCTGTTCGGCCTTTTCCGTCCGCTCCTTGTCCGAGAAGGAGACCTCATGGACATCCTCCAGCGACACTTCCTTGGCCCGGCCCTTTTTCCGGAGATAGTCCTTGATATGGTTGATGGAGATCCGGTACAGCCAGGTCCCGAACTCCGATCTTCCGTGGAACCGGGGCAGGGCCAGGTAGGCCTTCAGGAAAACCTCCTGGGCCAGGTCGTCGGCCGCCTCCCGGTTCCGGGTGAAACTCAAAGCCATGCTGTACACCTTGGACTGGTATTTCGTGACCAGCTCTTCGAAGGCCGCCGGGCTTCCTTCCTGAGCCAGCCGGACAAGTTGTCGTTCTTCCATTCGGATATGCTCACTTGTCCTCCGCACCCTGTTAGACGGGGGGAGGGGCAAATTCTTCCCGGAGCCAGTTCATTTTCTTCAACGCCGACCCTTTGGATCCAGTTTCAACAGGGACAAAAATGGCCGCTGACCTCTTCGCCGGGGCCCAAAATCGGGGCCGACGCCTCTCGGCCATCCCTCTCCAGTTATTATTTATTATACAGGATGTTGTGCGCCTGTAAAGGCTCCGCCCGGCCGGGGCCGCGGGCCCGGGCGGGACTAGCCGATCTTCACTTTCGTCCGGGCGACGCCCCCTCGGGTCGAGAGGATGGAGACCTCGGCCTCGCCGGACGTGCCCGGCTTGACCTTGATCTTCCAGCGAACCTCTTTTTTCTCGTTCTGCTTGATGAAGCCGATATCCTGGCGGCTGCGGACGCCCACGAACTCGGCTCCTCCGGGCAACCGGACCTCCGCCGTGTCGGGCCGGACGATCTTGACCCGGTCGGCCATCTTGAGGGCTGTGGGCAGGAAGCCTTCGTTGGTGAAAACGGCGACGACCTCGAACGTGTCGGCCTCTTTCTTGACCGGCTTGATCTCAGCCGAGACGATCTTCACCTGGGGCAGGGAGTTGGCCAGGAAGAGGTTGAACATGGCCTCTTTCTTGATCCATTCCTCGAGGATCTCGACGGGCGGGTTCTGGCGCCAGAACTTGGGGTTAAAGCCGCCGACCTCGACCTCGCCTAGAGTCGGGTGGTTCGTCTTCGTCCAGGGCTTGAAATAGCGGCCGCCGAGCTCCTCGTCGCCGTAGCGGAGGCTCTCGAGCTCGGTGATGCGGCCGTCACCGTCATAATCCTTGACCCGGCCGCCGTTCCACAGTTCGTCGCCGTACCAGACGGCGCCGTAATAGAGATAGCCGAAGTCCGGCGAATGGCCGAAGAGCGGCGAACCTTGGGGCTCGCGCGGTATCTCGAAGCCCATCTCGGCGGCCCTGGCCCGCCTGTCGCGGTCGTCCCGGCCCTGATTGGCGTAGTCCCAGTAGGTGTCGCCGGCGTTCGGGTAGCCGGTGATCTTTTTCCCCTGCTCGTCGAAGTACTGGTAGATCTTCATGTCCTCGGGGAACATGGACTCGCTCATGCGGCTCGTCGACGGACCGTGGAGCAGCATGGGCACGGTCGTGTCCATGGTCTGGACGACGCTGACGTTGGGGTGCTCCAAGAGGAAGAGAAAGACGGCGCGCGTCTCGGTCTCGGAGAGCGGGTACTCGCCCGCCCCGCCCTGTGTCCAGCCGCGGCCGGTCAGATCCAGGCCGGGCATGGGCCGCCAGTTCTCAGGGTAGTTGCGGTGGAGGTCCAGGCCGCCGATGCCGTCCTCGTTGGTCCGTCCGTCGCCGTCGTTGTCGACGCCCTCGGCCGAGACGATGTAGTCGCCCTTGCCGTCGGTCGCCCGTTTCATCAGCCGGCCCGACGGGTCGGCGAGGTCGAGGATCATCGTCCCCTTGCCGGGCTCGACCTTTTTCCGGACTTGAAGGATGAAGCCGTCGCCGTCGAGGTCCTCGGGCGGGTCTTCGTCGAGCAGGCCGTCCCGATCGTCGTCGTAGGGCCGGACCGTGCTCCGGTTCGATTGGGCCGTGTTGAGGTACAATTCCGAACCGTCCGGGTTGTTCTTGACCCTGACGTAGAGGGCTTTCGTATCGACCAGCTTCGTGACCGCGGCGTCCTTCCCGTAGCTGGTGAGGATGTGCCAGGCGAACCAGAGCGCCGACTCGGCCGCCGTCACTTCTCCGGAATGCCGGTTCCCCTCGATGAACATGGCCGGCTTGTCGGTGTCCTTGCCGGTGGACTTGTTGGTGATCGTGATCTGCCAGATGTCGCGCCCCTCGAAACTCTTGCCCACGGAATAAAGGTCGACCAGGTTCGCGTATTCGGACGCCCATTTCCGGAGGAAGGCGTTGACCTCGTCGTAGGTGTGGTAGTGGGCGAAGTCCATCTCGCCGGCGGCCTTGGGCTTGGTGAAGGGCGTGTCGACCCTTGGGAAGTAGCTGACCCCATGACGGATACCGCCGACGATGTACATCTTCGAAGGCTTCGATTCCTGAGGACCCCGTTCTCGAGGCCCCGGTTCTTGGGCCGTGGCGACGATGATGACGATCGCGGCGATCGCCGCGGCCAGGCCAAGCTTCAAGGCGCGCTTATTCATGTGACCTCCTCGCGAAAATGCTAAGCGGAGGATATTCGGAATATGCGGGCAAGTCAACCGCCGGGGTTGATCAATCCGGGAGGCGAATGAGGGCCACGGCGTAGCAGGCGATGGCCCGCTTCTCGCCGACCGGCCCCAGGCCTTCGTTGGTCTTGGCCTTGATGCCCAGGCTGGTCGCGGGGACCCCGAGGACGG
>JADBLN010000120.1:0-11610 GCA_014894455.1 Acidobacteriota bacterium
AAACCGGAGGCCGGAACCGCGTCGCCTATGCCATTCCGAACGGCCGCGGATCGCGAGCGACATGAGGAGAAAGCCGATGGATCCTCACGAAAAAACCGCGCGCCGGTCGGGATACGGCTTCCTTTTGGTTTTCATCGTCCTCGCGGTGGGCATTGTTGCCAGCGGTTTCTTCTTCTACGGAAATTATAAAAAACATTTCCGCGCTGAGATCGAGCGCCAGCTTTCGGCCGTCGCGGAGCTGAAAGTGAGCGAACTGGCGGAATGGAGAGCGGAAAGTTTGGCGGACGCAACCATCTTTTTCAAGAACGCCTCCTTTTCCGGCCTGGTGCGACAATTTTTAGAAAAGCCAAAGGACTCGGCGGCGCGAGATCAACTTCGGATATGGTTAAGCCGTTTCCAGGCGGCCCATGAATATGACAGGATTTTCCTGCTCGATGTCCATGGCGTCGAGCGTCTGTCGGCCCCCGACATTCCGGAGCCTGTCGCCGCTCATTTATTGGAGCAGGCTCCCGAAATCCTTCGTTCGGGCCGAGTCACTTTCGTGGATTTCCGCCGCGACGCCCCGGACGGCCCCGTTCATTTGTCGATCCTGGTTCCCGTTCTTGACGATAGGGAAGACATGCGGGCGGCGGGAATCCTTGTCCTCATGATCGATCCCGAGAAATATCTCTATCCCTATATCAACCGGTGGCCCACGCCCAGCCGGACGGCCGAGACCTTGATCGTCCGCCGGGACGGAAACGACGCGCTCTTTCTGAATGAGTTGCGGTTTCAAAAGAATACGGCCCTCAACCTGCGCAGTCCGCTCGGAAATACAGATATGCCGGCCGTCAAAGCCGCGCTGGGGCAGGAAGGGTTCGTCGAAGGAGTGGATTACCGCGGAGTGCCGGTGCTCGCCGCCCTACGCGCCGTTCCCGACTCGCCGTGGTTCCTGGTCGCCCGCATGGATGTCGCGGAAGCTTTCGCGCCTTTGAGGGAGCGCGTGTGGGTGATGATCGTGCTCGTCGGCTCTCTGCTCCTCGGCGCGGGCGGAGGGACAGGTTTTGTCTGGCGGCACCAGCGCGCTCGTTTCTACCGCGAGGGATATCATGCGGCGGAGGAACTGCGGGAGAGCGAAGGGCGGATGCGGGATATCATGTTCAGCATGGCCGATTGGGTATGGGAGGTAGACGAGAATGGCATCTATACCTTTAGCTCACAACAGGGCACGGACATTTTTGGGCGATCCGCTGAAGACATCATCGGGAAGACACCGTTCGACTTGATGCCTCCGGACGAAGCCAAGAGAGCCGCCGCGATATTCTCTGAAATCGCGGCAAACAAGGCGCCCATTAAGGATCTGGAGAATTGGAATATCGGGAAGAATGGCGAACGATTCTGCCTCCTCACCAATGGTGTGCCCATACTGGACGCGGCGGGGAATCTCAAGGGTTATCGCGGCGTTGATAGAGACATCACCGAGAGCAAGCGGGCGGAGGAGGCGCTGAATAAGAGCGAGGCCAAGTACCGGAATTTAGTAGAGAACGCGAGCATCGGCATCTTCCGTACGAAGATAGACGGTTTGAGAGTGCTCGACGCAAACCCCAAGCTCTGCGAGATACTCGGTTTGACCCGCGAGGAGTTCGTCGGCCAACCCAGCGCCATCGCTTGGGCCCACGCGGAGCAACGCGAGGAGTTGGTGCGGCTGCTGCGGGAGAAGGGGAATGTCAGCAACTACGAGATCGACCTCCGCACGAAGTCGGGGGAGATCCGCACCGTGCTCATATCGATGACGACGTACCCGGAGCTGGGCTACCTCGAGGGCGGCTTGCAGGACATCACCGAGCGCAAGCGGGCCGAGGAGGCACTGCGGGAGAGCGAGAAAAAGTACCGCATGCTGGTAGAAACGGCAAACGAATCAATCGTCGTCGTGCAATACGGCCTGCTTAAGTTTGTCAATCCCGCTTCGATCGGCCTGATGCGGGGGTATTCGGAACAGGAGCTCATGGATAGGCCATTTTCCGAATTCATCCATCCGGATGATCGGGCCATGGTGGTTGAAAATTACCGGCGACGGATCGCAAACGAGGCAGCACAGCTCCGGTATACCTTCAGGGTGGTTACCCGTGATGGCATTGTCAAGTGGGTGGAAATCAATGCGGCCTTGATTGAATGGCAAGGCAAACCAGCCACGTTGAATTTCCTCACCGACATCACCGAGCGCAAGCGGGCGGAGGAGGCGATCCGCCGGAATGCGGAGGAGCTGCAAGAGAAAAACGACGAGCTGATTCGCTTCACTTACACCGTTTCGCACGATCTGAAAAGCCCTCTGGTGACCATCCGGACTTTTTTAGGCTATCTGGAGCAGGACATCCGGAAACCGGACGCAGCGATCGTGGACAAAGACCTGACATATATCCGCAACGCGGCCGACAAGGTGTCCAGGCTGCTGGACGAACTGCTGGAGCTGTCGCGTATCGGGCGCAAGGTGAATCCGCCCGTGGAGGTCCCCTTGCAGGAGGTCGTCAAGGAGGCCCTGGACCTGGTGGCCGGCCGGATCGCCGAGCGGGGCGTGACGGTCAAGGTCACCAAGGAACCGGTCCAGCTCACCGGTGACCGCCCGCGCCTGGTGGAGGTCTTCCAGAACCTGGTAGACAACGCCGTCAAGTTCATGGGACGGGAGCGGACGCCGTGCGTGGAAATCGGGGTCGACAAGGTCGGCGGGGAGACGGTGCTGTTCGTGCGCGACAACGGCATCGGGATCGACCCACAGTACCAGCCGAAGCTCTTCGGGATGTTCGAAAAACTCGATCCCGGTACGGAGGGCACCGGCATCGGCCTGGCGCTCGTGAAGCGGATTGTGGAAGTGCACGGCGGCCGGATCTGGGTGGAATCGGAAGGTCCGGGCAAAGGCGCCACATTCCGCTTTACCGTGTCCGGAAAAGAGAAAAAATGAAAAAGCGAAAAATCCCTTCGATTTCCGCGCGACCGCCGGTCACACCGGTTGAGATCCCGGTCGAGCCGGACTCGATCGCCCGTCCGGAGGCTCGTTTTCCTATCGTCGGCATCGGCGCTTCCGCCGGTGGGCTGGCGGCCTTCGAAGCCTTCTTTTCTGGCATGCCCGCCTACACCGATCCGGGCATGGCCTTTGTCCTGGTGCAACACCTGGCCCCGGACCACAAGAGCATCCTCACCGACCTGATCCGGCGCTACACCCGCATGCAGGTCTTCGAGGTGGAGGACGGGATGGTGGTCAAGCCCAACTGCGCCTACATCATCCCGCCCAACTGCGACATGGCCTTTCTGAACGGCACGCTGCATCTGATGGAACCGTCCGCCCCCCGCGGCCGTCGCCTGCCGATCGACTTCTTCTTCCGGTCGCTTGCCCAGGACCAGCACGAGCGGGCCATCGGTATCGTGCTTTCGGGCACCGGCAGCGACGGCGTCCTGGGTGTGCGGGCCATCAAGGGCGAGGGCGGTATGGTCATGGCCCAGAATCCCGCCTCCACCGAGTACGACGGCATGCCGCGCAGCGCCATCGCCACCGGCCTGGTGGACTTCGAGCTTCCGCCGGCCGAGATGCCCGCCCAGCTCATCGCCTTTATGGCCCATGCCTTCGGCAAGCCCCTCTCCCGGGGCGCATCCGCCCCGGTGCCCAAGGCCGGGAACGCGCTGAAGAAGATCTTCATCCTGCTGCGCAACCAGACCGGCCACGACTTTTCCCAATATAAGCCGAGCACCATCCACCGCCGCATCGAACGGCGCATGGCCATCCAGCAGATCGAAACGATGGACGGATACATCAAGCATTTGCAGCAGGCTCCGGCGGAGCTGGAAGCCCTCTTTCGCGACCTGTTGATCGGCGTGACCAATTTCTTCCGCGACCCCGAGGCCTTCCAGGCGCTCGAAGAACAGGTCATCCCGAAGCTCTTTGCCGACAAGCCCGCGGGCGGCGTGATCCGCGTCTGGTTGCCGGGCTGCTCCACCGGCGAGGAGGCCTATTCCCTCGCCATCCTGCTCGCCGAACATCAGGAGTCGATAAAGAAGAGTTTCCAGGTGCAGATCTTCGCCACCGACATTGACGGCAGGGCGATCGCCACGGCCCGCGCCGGCCTCTATCCGGCCAGCATCGCCGCCGATATCTCGCAGGTGCGGCTGGCGCGCTTCTTCACGGTCGAGCCTGACGGCGCGGACGGGAGTCAGAGCGCGCACCGCATCCACAAGGGCATCCGCGACATGCTGGTCTTTTCCGGGCAGAACGTGATCAAAGACCCGCCGTTCTCCAAACTCGACCTCATCAGTTGCCGTAACCTCATGATCTATATGGGCGGCGACTTGCAGAAGAAGCTCATTCCCCTGTTCCACTACGCGCTGAATCCGGGCGGTTTTCTCTTCCTGGGCACCTCCGAGACCGTGGGTGAGTTCGGCGATCTGTTTGCCACGCTGGACCGTAAGTCGAAGCTGTATCAGTGCAAAGAAGATCTTCGCGGCGCACAGCGCGCGGCCCCGAACCGGTTTCTCCCGCCCCTGACCGCGCAGGAGGAGGCTGTCACGCTGGCCGCCGGAAAGACGGCCGACGCAGGGATACTGTCCCTGCGCGAGCTGACCGAACAGGCACTCCTGCAGCAGGTCGCCCCGGCCGGCGCACTCGTCACCGGCCAGGGAGACATTCTCTACCTCCACGGCCGCACCGGCCTGTTCCTGGAGCCGGCCCCGGGCAAGGCCGGAGTCAACAACATCCTGAAGATGGCCCGCGAAGGATTGCGGCGTGAACTGACAACGGCCCTGCGCAAAGCCGCGTCGGACAAAGAGATCGTGCGCTACCCGGGCCTGCGCGTCAAAACCAACGGCGATTTCACTACGGTCAACCTGACCGTCCGGCCGGTGGCGGCAGGCCCTGCCGCGACGACCGAGGCGTCCCTGTATCTGGTCATCCTCGAGGAAGCGCCGCCCTTCGACCTCGAACAGGCGCAGATGGCCATCGCCTTGCAAGCCATCGCAGGGGCCGACAGCCCCGACACCGATGCTGACGCGCGCGTCGCGGCGCTCAAGCAAGAACTGCGGGCCAAGGAAGAATGCCTCCAGGCTGTCAACGAGGAACTGGAGACCTCCACCGGAGAGCTCAAATCCTCCAATGAGGAGATGCAGTCGGTGAACGAAGAATTTCAATCCACCAATGAGGAACTGGAGACCGCCAAGGAAGAATTGCAATCGATCAACGAGGAACTGGCCACGGTCAACGCCGAACTGCAAACCAACGTGGAGGACCTGTCCCGGGCCAACAACGACATGAACAATCTGCTGGCCGGCACCGGCATCGGCACCGTCTTTGTGAACCGTCAACTGCGCATCCTGCGCTTCACCCCCGCCGCCACCCAGGTCATCAACGTGATCCCGAGCGACGTAGGAAGGCCCTTGGGGCACATCGTCTCCAACCTGATGGGCTATGACCGCCTTGTGGCGGACGCGCAGGTGGTGATGGACACACTGATTCCCAAAGATGTGGAAGTGCAGACCCAGGTGGGCGCGTGTTACATGATGCGCATTCTGCCCTACCGCACGATGGACAACGTGATCGAGGGCGCAGTGATCACCTTTGTGGACATCACGGAGCTTGTGCAGACGCGGGAAGCGCTGCGCCGTCTGGCTGTGGTCGTGCGCGATGCGCACGATGCCATCACCGTGCAGGACTTGGAGGGCAACATCCTGGCCTGGAACTCGGGAGCAATGAGGATGTATGGCTGGAGTGAAGCCGAGGCGCTGGCGATGAACGTCCGCGACCGGATCCCGCAGGGGCAGCGAGAGGACGCGTTGGCCAAGGTGCATCGGCTTAGCCAGGCTGAAATTCTGGAGCCGTATCACACCCATCTGATCACCAAAGATGGTACCGTCGTGGAGGTCTCGATGGTCTCCACCGCTTTGGTGAATGAGGCCGGACAGATGTACGCGATTGCGACCACGGAACGGCCGAGAGAATCAGCGATTGGTCAAACGAAGGAGGCGCACAATGAAAACCAAGGATGACCGACCCGGCGACGCCGCCCCTTCGGCAAGCTCCCCCCTTCGCCAAGGCTCCGGCGGGCAGGCAGGGCAGGCTCTGCGCCGGCAGGCCGAAGAGATGGCCCGGGAAAATGCTGCCCAGTCGCCGGAGAACTTGGAGGCGCTGTCGTCCGAGGAAACCCGGCATCTGCTCCACGAGCTGAGGGTGCATCAGATCGAGCTGGAGATGCAGAACGAAGAACTGCGCCGGGCGCAAGAGGAATTGGAGACCGCGCGGGCGCGGTATTTCGACCTCTACGACCTGGCGCCGGCGGGCTATTTCGTGCTCAGTGAAAAGGGCTTGATCCAGGAAGCCAATCTCCGCGCCGCGACCATGTTCGGGACGCCGCGGGGCGAGCTGCTCAAGTCGGCGTTGACCCACTTGATCGTTCCCGAGGACCAGGATATCTACTACCGGCACCGTAACCAGTTTTTTAAGACAGGAGAGCCGCAGGTGTGCGAACTGCGCCTGGTGAAAAAGGACGACGCCCCGTTTTGGGCGCGGGTGGAGGCGACCGGGGCACAGTCCGCTGACGGCGCTCCCATATGTCGTGTCGTGTTGAGCGACATCACCGAGAGAAAGCGGGCGGAGGAAGAGATCCTCCAGAAAACAAAAGAATTACAGGAGATTAACGAGGAACTAACCCGCTTCACCTACGCCGTCTCGCACGACCTGAAAAGCCCGCTGGTGACCATCCAGACCTTCCTGGGACATCTGGCACAAGACCTCGGGAGCCAAAAAACGGCGCTGATAGAAAAAGACTTGGGCTACATCCGCAACGCGGCAGACCAGATGTCCAAGCTCCTGGCTGAACTCCTGGAGCTGTCGCGCGTCGGCCGAAGGGTTAATCCGCTCGTGGAGGTTCCCTTGCAGGAGGTCGTTAACGAAGCCCTGGACCTGGTGGCCGGCCGGATCGCCGAGCGGGGCGTGACGGTCAAAGTTACCAAGGAACCGGTTCAGCTCACCGGCGACCGCCCGCGCCTGGTGGAGGTCTTCCAGAACCTGGTGGACAACGCCGTCAAGTGCATGGGCGACGAGCCGGCGCCGTGCGTGGAAATCGGCGTCGACGAGGTCGGCGGAGAGACGGTGCTCTTCGTGCGCGACAACGGCATCGGGATCGACCCGCAGCACCAGACGAAGCTCTTCGGGATGTTCGAAAAGCTCGATCACGGCACGGAGGGCACCGGCATCGGTCTGGCGCTCGTGAAGCGGATCGTGGACGTGCATGGCGGCCGGATCTGGGTGGAATCGGAAGGTCCAGGCAAGGGCACGACATTCCGTTTAACCCTGGCGGAGACAAAGCGAAAACCCGCTTAAGGAGGACATCCTATGATCAAAGGACATCCGATCATTATCCTGCTCGTCGAGGACGACCTCGCCCATGTGGAGATCGTTAGGCGCAACCTCAGGGACTTCCGGGTAGCCAATCGGATCATCCATGTCGAGGACGGACAAGCGGCGCTGGACTATCTTTATCACCGGGACGCCTATGCCGACCCCAAGGCCAGTCCCCGGCCTCACCTGATACTCCTGGACCTCCGCTTGCCCAAGGTGGACGGCCTGGAGGTGCTGCTTAGGATCAAGAAGGACGCAGACCTCAAAAGCATTCCCACGGTCATCTTGACGACATCGAGCACAGAATCGGATGTGGCGAGGGCGTATGAGAACGGCGCCGGAAGCTACCTGGTGAAACCGGTGGATTTCGAGAAATTCGCCAAGCTGATGGAGGCCTTCGGGTTTTACTGGCTGGCGTGGAACAAATATCCATGAACATTCTGCTCTTGGAAGATGAGCCGGCGCACGCCGAGGCCATTCGGCGGGCGATCGAAACCTCCGACCTGAAGGCCGCAGTCCAAATCGCAGGCACTCTGCGGGAATATCACGAGGCCGTAGCCGTCCGCCCGCCGGACATCGCCCTGCTGGACATGGTCCTGCCGGACGGGCGGGCGCTCGACGCGCTGACCTTTCTGCCGGATGCCTGCCCTTTCCCCATCTTGATCATGACCAGCTACGGCAACGAGCAGACGGCCGTGGAGGCGATGAAGGCCGGCGCGCTGGACTACATCGTCAAGTCCCCGGAGGCTTTTGCCTCGATGCCTCAATCCGTACTGCGGGCGCTTCGCGAATGGAACGTGATCCAGGAACATAAACGGGCGGAGGAGGCCCTACGGGAGAGCGAGGCCGAGCTATCCAACGCCCTGCAGATGGCACAGGCCGGTCACTGGGAGTACGACGTGGGCAACGATACGTTCACGTTCAACGACAATTTCTACCGAATCTTCCGGACCACGGCCGCCGAGGTGGGCGGCTACCGGATGTCCTCGGCAGACTACGCGCGGAAGTTCTGTCATCCCGACGATGCGGCCGTCGTGGGCAACGAGAACCGGGAGGTCATCGAATCTACCGATCCGAATTACAGCCGTCAGATCGAACACCGCTTTCTCTATGCCGACGGAGAGGTCGGCACCATCACGGTGCGCTTCTTCATCATCAAAGACGCCCACGGACGCACCGTGAAGACCTACGGCGTCAACCAGGACATCACCGAGCGCAAGCGGGCGGAGGCGGCCCTGCGGGAGAGCGAGGAACGGTTCCGCACCCTCTACGAAAATTCCACACTCGGCCTCTACCGGACGATCCCGGACGGCCGGATCATTCTGGCCAACCCTGCTCTGGTCAAAATGTTGGGCTATTCATCGTTCGATGATTTTTCCAGCAGGGACCTCAAGTCGGATGGCTTCGAGCCTTCCTATCCTCGCGCGCAGTTCGTTGAGATGGTCGAGAAGGAGGACGCTGTCAGGGGCTTGGAGTCCGCCTGGAAGCGGCGGGATGGGACAACCGTCTTCGTCAGGGAGAGCGCCCGGGCCATCCGCGACCCTGAGGGGCGAACCCTGTATTATGACGGGACCGTCGAAGATATCACGGGCCGAAGGGAAGCCGAGGAGGAGTTGGCCTATGAGCAGAGCCTCCTGAGGGCCCTCCTGGATAATGCCACTGACCAGGTGTACTTCAAAGATGTCAACAGCCGCTTTATCAGAATCAGCAAGGCCCGGGCCGAGAGATTTGGCCTGAGGGATCCCGCGCAGGCCGTGAGCAAGACAGATTTCGATTTTTTCGCTGAGGAACATGCCCGGCAGGCATTCCTGGATGAACAAGAAATTATGAAAACCGGCCGGCCTTTGGTGGATCAAGAAGAAAAGGAAACGTGGCCCGATGGCCGAGCGACGTGGGTCTCGACAACCAAGGTGCCTCTCCGCGACAAGCAAGGGCAAATCACAGGCACCTTTGGCATCTCCCGCGACATCACCAAGCGCAAGCGGGCGGAGGAAGGTCTGAATGAGACTCTTCGGCTTTTGCGCCAGGCGATCACATCGACGATCCAAGTGCTGGGCCTGACGGTCGAGGCGAGAGACCCCTACACGGCGGGTCATCAGCAGAGAACGACCATTCTGGCCGAAGCGATCGCCCGGGAGATGGGTTTGCCCCCGGAAAAAAACGAAGGCCTCCACATGGCCGGACTCGTCCACGACATCGGCAAGATCTCCATTCCCGCGGAAATCCTGAGCAAACCCACCACGCTGACCACAACCGAATACGCGCTGGTGAAAACACACGCCAAAAAAGGGTTCGAGATCCTGAAAAACGTGGAGTTCCCCTGGCCCCTTGCCGAGATCGTCTACCAGCATCATGAACGGATGGACGGATCCGGCTATCCCCGGGGGCTCAAGGGGGATGAGATCCTCATGGAAGCCCGGATTCTCTCCGTGTCGGACACGGTGGAGGCTATGGTTTCGGATCGTCCCTACCGGCCGGCGCAGGGGGTCAAGACGGCCCTGGCGGAGATCGAGAAGAACAAGGGCATCTTCTACGACGCGGATGTCGCGGAGACGTGCTTGAAGCTGTTCCGGGAAAAGCGCTTCAGCTTCCCAGCTTGAATTCTTTCTTGTTGAAGAGGGTGACGCAAGCCTCGACCGCCGGCGTGTCAAAAAGGATCCCCTTCTGTCGCGTGATCTCTTCCAAGGTCTTTTTGAGGGTTAACGCTTGTCGATAGGGACGATGGGAGAGCATCGCTTCCACGGCCTCCGCGACGCTCAGGATCCTCGTCTCCGGGAGTATCTCTCGACCCGCCAGGCCCAGAGGATAGCCGGATCCGTCCATTCGTTCGTGGTGCTGATAGACGATTTGGGCGACCTTCTCCATCATGTCGATGGACTTGAGGATGTTGTAGCCGGTTGTCGGGTGCTCCCGGACAAGCTGGAGCTCCGCCTCGTCCAAGCCGCCGGGCTTGCTGAGGATCTCCGCGGGAACGGCGATCTTCCCCAAGTCATGGATGAGGCCGGCGACCCGGATCGTGTCGACCTGGTCCGGCGAAAACTTCATCTCGACGGCGATCGCCCGGGCCAAGTCGGAGACTCTGCTTTGATGGCCGGCGGTGTAGGGGTCGCGCATTTCAACGATGGAGGCTATGGCCTGAATGACCGCTTCCCTCGAGTTGATTAGCTTTCGAATATTTTCTTCCAGCAGCTCCTGGGACTTCTTGCGCTCCGTCAGTTCCTGGGACTTCTTGCGCTCCGTGATGTCCCGGGCGATCCCAAGGACGACCGTTTTCCCCTTGATCTTGACGGGATGTGTCCTTATTTCGACAAAGACGAGACTTCCGTCCTTCCGCCTCAGGGTGAATTCGTCGGGCCCCGTCGGTTTCTGCATGGCGCTCAGGGCCAATAGCCGGAGGGCTTTGCCTAACTGATCCCTAGGGAGGAGATCTAATTGAGTGAAATTCTTGCCGATGAGCTCTTCTCTTCGATAGCCGGTCAGCGCTTCCGCGGCTCTATTGCCGCTGTAGAACCTCCCCTTGGTATCGCTCAAATAATAGGCATCGGGGGCATCCTCGAAAAGGATCTGGAGGAGATTGTCCGATATAGGTTGTCCCCCCGCATCCAGGCCGGCAAGGACCATTTGGACTGTCTCGTCCTGTGTCATCTTCCGCTCTCGTGCATTATCGTTCCCACGCGCTCATCATGGGGGGTGAGGACAAGAGTTGCCAATAGCCGTTTGGAGGGATTTGGGGGGGGGGATTCGGTCCGATCGTATCCTCACCGGAGGGGAGATAGAATACCACCCCCCTTTCCATCTCTGGAGGCGATTGACCTGTTTAGCCGCCGGCCTCAGGATGATGGATATATCGGCAATCTGATAGGGACCAAAGGAGGTCACGCCGGAACCATAGCCCGAGAGTGACAAGATGCGCAACGACACGATCGGCCTCGAGACCCGGATCGATCAACCAGGCCAAAGTCAAGAACGGTCCCGGTCTATCTCCGAAAACTCCCTCGCGGCCGTCCTCATCCTGGATTCCGCTCTCCGGGTCGTCTACGCGAACGAGGAAGCCGTTCGGATCACGGAATATGCCCCGGAAGAGCTTATCGGGCGCGATTTTCTCGCGTTGGTCGATCCCAAGACCGTGCCGCTCGTGAGGGATTATTCCACCCGCAGGCAGAGAGGCGAGTACGCTCCTTTGCGCTACGAGTTTTCCATCGTCCGGAAAGACGGGGAGGAGAGACTCGTCGAATGCAGCGCGGACGTGGTCCGGG
>JADBLN010000120.1:11710-16211 GCA_014894455.1 Acidobacteriota bacterium
GTCCGGAAAGACGGGGAGGAGAGACTCGTCGAATGCAGCGCGGACGTGGTCCGGGACTCGGAAGGAAACTCGGAAACCGTCATGCAGTTCATGGATACCACGGAACGCTATCGGACCGAGGAAGAGCTGAAGAGTTCGCACGAGATCTTCAAGGTCATTTTCGACTACGCGCCCGACAGCATCTATCTTAACGACCTCAAAGGAAACCTCATCGACGGCAATCGAATGACCGAGCAGCTGACCGGCTATTCGAAGGAAGAGCTCGTCGGGAAGAATTTCCTGAGCGCAGGGCTCCTGCCGGTCAGCCAGATACCGAAAGCCGCTTGCCTCCTGGCCAAGAATGTCGCCGGCAAACCGAGCGGTCCGGATGAATTGATCATGAAAAGAAAAGACGGGACGCTTGTTCCCGTGGAAATCAGCACCTATCCCGTAAAAGTCAAGGGGAAGACCATAGTCATGGGGATCGCCCGGGACATCACGACCCGCAAACGCGCGGAAGAAGAGCAGTCGAGACACCGGGAGAACCTCGAGACGCTCGTCAAGGAACGGACCAAAGAGCTCGAGGACGCCAAGCAGGCCGCCGACGCGGCCAACAGGGCCAAGAGCACCTTCCTGGCCCACATGTCCCATGAGATCCGGACGCCGATCAACGCCATCATGGGGTTTTCCCAATTGATGCAGCGCGACGACACGCTGGCCCCTCAACAGCGGCAGCATCTGGATGTCATCAACCGGAGCGGCGAGCACCTGCTGGCGCTGATCACCGATGTCCTGGAAATGTCGAAAATCGAGGCCGGACGGACGACTCTGAACCCGACGACATTCAGCCTCCTGGCCCTTCTCGAGGACCTGGAATTGATGTTCCGCCTGCGCACCGAGGCGAAAAAGCTGACATTCGCGGTGGAGGGACTGGGCCACATCCCCCGGTACGTGGAGGGGGACGAAGGCAAGTTGCGCCAGATCCTCATCAACCTGCTGGGCAACGCGGTGAAATTCACCGGAACCGGGGGTATAGTCCTGAGAATCCGGACCTGCCATGAAGAGGCCGGCGGAGTCCGGTTGGAGGCGGAGGTCGAGGACACGGGACCGGGCATTCCTGAGGATGAACAGAAGGACCTGTTCAGGCCATTTCAGCAAACCCTGAACGGGCGCCTGATGAGGTCGGGAACGGGGTTGGGCCTGGCCATCTGCAAGGAGTTTGTCAACCTCATGGGGGGAGACATCACCGTCGACAGCCAGCCGGGAAAGGGCAGCCTTTTCAAGTTCCATATCCTCGTGGGGGAGGGCGAAGTCGGCTTCGCCGAGAAAATACCGGAATCCCATCGCGTCAAACGCCTGAAACCCGGCCAGCCCGGGCGCCGCGTCCTGATCGCCGACGACGAGGAGCTCAACGGCGCGTTTTTGTCCAAACTGCTCGGCGAAGTCGGGTTCGAAACGAGACAGGTGACCAACGGGAAAGATGCCATCGAGGAGTTCCAGGCCTGGCGGCCGCATCTGATCCTCATGGACATGCGGATGCCCGAGATGGACGGCTGTGAAGCCGCCCGCCGAATAAGGGCGGCCGACGGCGGCGTGGAGGTCAAGATCATCAGCGTGAGCGCCAGTGTGTTCGCGGAGAACCGGCGGGAAGCGCTCGAGGCCGGCGCCGACGACTTCCTGACCAAGCCCTTCCGGGAAGCCGTCCTCTTCGAGAAGATCGAAAGGCTTTTGGGCGTCGAGTATGAGCTCGCGGGCAGCGCGACGTCCGAAAAGGATCAGGCCCGCGCCGCCGCTCAGGGCGCGGTCACCGCGAAGGCTCTTGCGGCTCTGCCCAAGGCCTTTATCAAGAAGATGCACGACGCCGTCATCCAGGCGGATTATGACACGATCATGGAGTTGATTGACGGCCTTGGCCGCCGCCGCGCCCTCGTGGCCGAGGGACTGCGCGGCCTTGTCGAACGTTTTGAATACAGCAGTCTTCTCGATTTGCTACAAGCGAAAAGGAGAAACCAATGAGCCAATCCCTTTCATGTCCGGACAAGCCGGATATCCTCGTGGTGGACGATACACCCGCGAACCTCCAGCTTCTGGCGAGCATGCTGAAGGAGCGGGGGTACAAGACGCGGCCCGTTCCGAGCGGCATGCTGGCGCTCCAGGCCGCCCTGAGCGACCCCCCCGACCTGATCCTGCTCGACATCTACATGCCGGAGATGAACGGCTTCGAAGTCTGCCAAAGCCTGAAAGCCGACGACAAGCTGAAGGACATCCCCGTCATTTTCATCAGCGCTCTCAACGAAGTGCTGGACAAGGTCAAGGCCTTTGCGGTGGGCGGAGTGGACTACATCACCAAGCCGTTCCAGTTCGACGAAGTCCAGGCCCGGGTGAACACGCACTTGAAGATCAGGCGGCTTCAAGAGGAGCTCGAGAAGCACAACCGGCAGCTGGGCAAACTCGTCCAGACCCAGGTCAAGAAGATCTCGGACACGCAGATGGCCATGATCTTCGCCCTGGCCAAGCTGGCGGAATCCCGGGACGACGACTCGGGCATGCATCTCGAGCGCGTCCAGGCGTTCTGCAAGAAGCTGGCCCAGGGGCTGGCCCAGCGCTCCCGCTTCGGCGGACAGGTCGACGCGAAATTCATCGAGAATATTTTTTACGCGAGCCCGCTCCATGATATCGGCAAGGTCGCCATCCCCGACCGCATCGTCCTCAAACCCGGCAAGCTGACGCCCGAGGAATTCGAAATCATGAAAACCCACGCCGCACTGGGGGCCGAAAAGCTCGAAGCGGTCCAGCGGCAATTCCCGGGGAACGCCCTGCTCGACATGGGCATCGCCATCGCCAGGTTCCATCACGAAAAATGGAGCGGAGAAGGCTATCCGCAGGGTTTAGCGGGCGAGGCCATCCCGCTCGCCGCGCGCATCATGGCCGTCGTGGACGTCTATGAGGCCTTGAGGGCGAAGCGCCCCTACAAAGATGCTCTTTCCCACGAGGAGAGCGTAGATATCATCGTGTCCTCGAGCGAAACGCATTTCGACCCCGAGATCGTCAAGGTCTTCATCGAACTCAAGGAAGACTTCAGGAAGATACGCGACGAGATGAAGGACTGAGGGGCGCGGCGCCCGCCGCTTCAAATGCCCGATTTTTTTATCAGTCCCATGCCTCCTTTGGGTTTAAATGTTCCTCTTGACTTATTTACATGACCATCTATAATGGTCATATAAATAAGACTTATGGTGTGATCATGAATGACTCCGGTTCCGAACATTCCGTCAGTATCGCCGAAGGGAAGAAAAACCTCAGCCGGATCTTGCGCGCGGCCGAATCGGCCAATCGCGACGTCATCCTGACCCGGCGCGGAAAACCGGTCGCCGTCCTCGTGCCCTTTGCGGCTTACCAGGGAGCGAGGAAGGCCGACGGGCTCCGGCAGATCATGGAAGCCCGGGCCGCCTACGGCCAGGCCGCCGTCGACGCGGACTCGGTGATCGGGGAAGCCCGCGACCAACTGCGGAAACGGCCGTGAAAACGGTCGTTGTTGACGCTTCCGTCGTCTTGCGCTGGTTCCTTCCGGACGAAGAGCACGGCGACAAGGCCCTGGCCTTGCTGGAGTCTTATGTCCGGGGAGAGATCCGGATGGTCGTCCCTTCGCTCCTGGGGTTTGAGGTCCTCAACGGCTTGTTGATCGCTTCCCGGAGAGGCCGTTTGGAGATCGCGACGGCCCTGCGGGCTTATCGGGGATTCCAGGCCCTGGGGCTCGAGGTCGCCGACATGGGGGCGGATGGGCCCGAGATTCTGAGGATTGCGGCTCAAACGGGTTTGACGGCCTACGATGCCGCCTATATCGCGCTGGCAAGGCGCGAAAAGGCCGATCTGCTCACTAACGATGCCCGCCTCTCTCAAGCCGCCGAAAAAATTCCCTTATAGTTTGTCTATTAAACCGAACTTTGATAACATATTAATATTCATGATCGTTAACAAACGTTCCCTTCGCGAGGCCGAGGAGGCCAACCTCGAAGACTGGAAGTCGATGACGCCGGGGGAGCGGCTGGACGTCCTTCAGCTTCTCAGGGAGCTTTGCTACGAGTTCAAAAATGAGACTCGAAAAGGATTTCAAAGAGTTTATCGAATCATTAAACAAAAATAGCGTTCGCTACCTGATCGTCGGAAGCTTCGCTCTCAGTTACTACTCCGAGCCCCGCTATACGAAAGACATCGACATTCTCGTCGATTCAACTGCGTCAAACGCGGACCGCCTCATGACGGCCATCCGTGAGTTCGGATTCTCCGATATCGAGCTGGGCAGCCGTGATTTCCTGGAACCCGATCAGGTTATCCAGCTGGGCATCGCTCCTTTGAGGATCGATCTGCTGACATCCTTGAAAGGCATTCCCTTCGCCGATGCTTGGGACAGACGGACTACCGGGCAATACGGGGACATCCCCGCCTTCTACATCTCCAAACAGGATCTGATCGATCACAAGAAGCTGGTAGGAAGAAAACAGGATCTCGCCGATATCGAGAA
>JADBLN010000022.1 GCA_014894455.1 Acidobacteriota bacterium
CGTGGCGGCGAGTCCCAGGACGCCCATCAATAAATGAGGAGAGACCGATGAAGAAATACCTGACAGCTAAAAGGATAAGAGCGTCCGTGATCGTCACAGTGGCGGTCTTTGTGTCGGCCGCGGTCCTAGCGTCTTGCGGCAGGAAGGGACCGGCTTCGGCGGCGCCGCCGAATGAGGCTGCCCGGGTTTCCATCAAAGGGGATAAGATCCGCGTCCGTTACGATGGCCGGGAAATATTCACGGGTGAGATTTCCGGGGTTGAGTCCGGGGCCGAGGCCAAAATCAACGTCTTCCGGACGGGGGATGCCGTCAGCCAGGTCATCCTCCTGACCCCCCGCGGGCGTGGCGGCAAGGTCCGGCTCGAGGGCACTCTCTTCGGCGGTCCCGAATCCTTCCCCTGCGAAGCCGACCGCCGCGACCGCGGTCCGATCATGGTCCGGCACGTTTCCGGCACGAGCCGCAGCCTGCTCAACCGGGCCGTCTATGACCGTGGCCGGGACTGGGTGTTTTCGGTCGACGCCGGGCCGCGGGCCTCGGTCAAGCCCTTCGAGGAAGAGCCGGGAATCCGGCAATACGGCTTCGAGGCCGAGGGCGGCGAGATCGTCCTCCGCTTCCGGCCTCGGTTCTACCAGGTCCACAGGGGCCTCGAGTTCTTCGAACCGTGGACCTACAAGATCTGGCCGCATCCCGTCGCCGGCTGGATCTCCTGGTTCGCTTTCTATGACAAGGTGACGGAAAGGGACATCGTGGAGACGGCCGACACGCTCTCGACCGTCCTCCTGCCGTTCGGCTATGAATACCTCCAGATCGATGACGGCTATCAGCGCGGCGAGGGGCTGCCCGAGCTTTGGCTCGAAGCGAACGCCAAGTTTCCCCGAGGGCTGGGATTCCTGCCGCGCTACATCAAGAGCAAGGGCTTGAAGCCGGGCATCTGGACCAACGTCGCCTTCAAGCAGGCCGATTTCGCCGCCTCGCGCCCGGACTGGTTCGTGACCGACGAGACAGGAAGCCCCGCCCGCGGCAGCTGGGTCGAGTTCAGCCTCGATGCCTCGAAGGCGGAAGCGGTCGACGCGGTGGTCAGGCCGGTGTACCGCGGCCTGCGGGAGATGGGTTGGGAATATTTCAAGGTCGACGCCCTCCGCCACCTGCGTTACGAGGGCTACAACGCCCACGCCGGCTATTTCGAAAGGGAGAAGCGCAGCCTCGTCGGAGCATACAGGGGGTACGTCGAAGCGATACGCGGGGAGATCGGCCGGGATTTTTTTCTTCTCGGCTGTTGGGGCATCCGTCCCGAGCTCATCGGTCTCCTCGACGGCTGCCGGATCGGGACGGACGGCTTCTCATACGCGGGCCTGGCCCAGTTCAACTCCTGGAATAACGTCGTGTGGCGGAACGACCCGGACCACATCGAACTCAACGAGGACCGCTACAAATCGACCCTCGTGACTTCGCTCACCGGGTCGATCCTCCTGCTGACCGACAAGCCGGAGCTCTACCGGACGGAGGCCGTCGAGCCCGCCCGCCGGGCGGCGCCCGTCCTCTGGACCCGGCCCGGGCAGGTCTTCGACGTCGACTCGTCGAGGTCGGGCGAGATCGGCCGCGTCGGCGCCGAGGTCAGCGGCTCCGGCTCCCGGGTTTTCGATGCCGGCCTTCAGCCGACCTGCGACCTCTTCCTTCTCGAGATCGCCCGGCCTTTCGAGGACTGGATGGTCCTCGGCCGAACGGGCGAGTCCGTCCGGGAGATCCAGTTCGCCGACCTCGGCCTCGACCCCGGGAAGGAATACTTCGTCTTCGAGTTCTGGACGCGGCGTCTGCTCGGGAGCTTCCTGACGTCGTTCGCGCCCGGGCCGCTCGACCCGCTCTACCGCTCCCAAGCCCTGGTCATCCGGGAGAGGAAGCCGCATCCCCAGGTCATCGCTACGAGCCGGCACGTCACCTGCGGCGGAGTGGACCTCGCGGATGTCCGATGGGGGGACGGAACGCTCTCCGGGAGGAGCCTTGTCGTCGCCGGAGACCCCTACGACATCTACCTGACCGTGCCCGAAGGCTACCGGCTGGAGGGTTTCGAATGCCCGGGGATCCCGGACCCTGAGGTTGAAAAAGAGGGCCTGCTCATCCGGGTCAGGCTGCTCCCCGGCGAGAGCGGGACGGTCGATTGGACGGCCCGTTTTACCAATAACTATCATGGATAACTACAATAGGTTGTGGACATTACGAGGGAATATAGCACAGCTAGATTATTCGCTTGACAAGCTTGCACGCGTCCGCTAGCATAGAACCGGCCCAATAGTCAGCGGGTTCCCTATGAAATTTCGCAAGATTAAGTACCTGTTTATCCTTTTCGCCGCCTTCTTTTTCTTCGGGGGGATCCCTGTCGAATTCGGGACCGAAGGGGCCTTCTTCCACGGCTTCATGATCCCCAAGCCCGAGATCAGAATCGGCTTGGGCACGAACCTCGAGGACTTCCGCATCCGCTCCTCTTCGGGCATGAAGATCTATCAGGTCGACACGGGCTACAAGCTGATCGCCGACGATGCCGACGAGGTCCAGATCAAGGGGGGAGGGGAGAAGATCACGGAGAAATATATCATCCTCCTGGCCCACGCCAAGGAACGGGAAGAGGCGAACCTCCTGGCCGCCGGATTCAAGAGCAACATCGGCGGCAATGTCTCTGTTGCCGAGGACTCCCAAGCGGACGCCGCCGGCGTCTTCGAGATCAAGCTCGGCGATTTCCTGACCCGCGGCGATGCCCTGGTCAAGGTCGCGGAACTCAACGCGGCCGGTCTGAAGGACGTCTGGATCGCCCGCGAGGACATCACGGAGGAGCCCTCCCGCCCGATTTGGATGTTCCTCAAGAACGAACTCAAACCCCTTGGCCTGGAATCGACCATCTACTTCATCCCGGGTAACCCCCAGAGCTTTCTCAGCCTCAACGGGCGGAGCTACCGGGGCTTCCTGATCATGAAAGGGAGCCGGAAAGGGATCGTCCTCACCAACGTCCTCAACCTCGAGGAATACCTGAAGAGCGTCGTCCCCGGCGAGCTATCGCCGGGCCAGTTCAACGCCCTCGAGGCGCTCAAAGCCCAGGCCGTGGCCGCCCGGACCTATGCCTTGAAGAACAGAGGCCTGTACAAGCAGTTCGGTTACGACCTCGTCGACACGCCGCGGTCCCAGCTCTACATGGGGATGTCGTCCGAGCACCCCCTGAGCAACCGGGCCGTCGACGAGACCAAGGGCGAAGTCATGCGCTATCGGGGCGAGCTGATCAACGCCCTCTATACGAGCACCTGCGGCGGCAAGACCGAGAACGTCGAGAACGTCTTCGCCGGCCGTCCCGCGCCTTACCTCAAGAGCGTCGAATGCACCCTCGAGAAGCAGCCGGAATGGCAGATCGAGGCCAAGACCCCGGTCGCGCCCATCACGGTCGACGGCCGCAACGCCAGCCTCGACGTTGCCCTCCTTCTCGGCCTGGGTGTCGTGCCCATGGGCGCCGAGCCTTTGGACTTCCGCCAGAACGTGTCCTTCGACGAGGCCGTCGAATGGATCAAGGACACGCGCCGGCTCCTCGGCGTCAAGGAACAGGGATTCGTTCCCGATTCCGCGGCTCTGAATTTCATCAGCCTGGCCCGTCTCCTCATCGAGGCCTTCGGCTGGCAGGAACGGATCGAGCGGCTGCTTCTGCCGGGCGAGGTGGATTTCATCCTCAAGGACGTCCCCCAGGTCCAGGGCAAGGACCGCAGGCCCTTGGCCTACAGCTTCCAATCGGGGCTTTTCCCGGCCTCCGTGCGTTCCGGAGACCCCCTCCGGGCGGTCAGTCGGGCCGAGCTGGCCATGGCCCTGGCCCGCATCGTCAAGGACCAGAAGGACTTCTTCCAGTCCGGGACGTTCCGGGCGGCGGGGAAGGGTACGATCGAGGTCGGCCAGGATTTCGAACGGAAGACGCTCGCCCTTTCCAACCATGTCCGGCTGCTCCGGACGGTCGAAGGGGAGACGACGTTCGCCACGAAACTGACACTTCTCGGCGGCGAGAATGTCCGCTGGCTCGAGCGGGAGGGCCAGGTCGCCTATCTGGAGGTCTTCTACCCGCCGAACTCGGACGTCCTCGACCGGTTCTCGCGGTTCAACCGCTGGCAGGTCCGGAAAACGCGCCAGGAACTCGAGGCCCTGATCAACCAGTCGTATCCCATCGGCGGCCTCGTCGACATCGACGTCAAGTCGCGGGGCGCGTCGGGCCGGGTCACCGAACTCGCGGTCACCGGGAAGGACAACAGCGTGACGGTCCACGGGTTCCAGATCCGGGCCGCGCTGGGTCTCCGCGACACGCTGTTCGTCGTGGACCGGTCCTACGACGAGGCGGGGTGCGTCGATACGTTCACGTTCTCGGGCCGCGGCTGGGGACACGGCGTCGGCCTCTGTCAGGTCGGCGCCTATGGCATGGCCGTGGCCGGCGGCAAATACCGGGACATCCTGAAGAAATACTACAGCGGCATCAAGATCGACAAGTTCTATTAGGCTATTTTCGGGCCCCGAAATCGCAAATTAAGGACTTGCGATGTATGCTATGATACGTTCGATACCATCAACCCCGTTTTAAAAAACGGGGTTGATGGTGCTCAGTATTAACCCTGAGCATACCCCGGGCTTCAGACCGGGGAGCCGAATGGGTTGATACGGGCTCGAGAGGAAGGCAGAACATGAAAACGACCAAAGCGCTCAACGCGAAAAAAACCGAGGCCAGGGAATTCCAAACCCGCGCCTCCGGAATATTCTTCACCGTGAAGGACGTTCTCTACGAAGGGAAGTCGAAGTTCCAGCGGATCGAGATCATCCGCAACGAGGATTACGGCCGTGTCCTCCTGCTCGACGGGCTCGTCCAGACGACCGAGCGGGACGAATTCTATTACCACGAGATGCTCGTCCACCCGGCCATGGCCGCGCACCCGCGGCCCGCGAGGGTCCTGGTCATCGGCGGCGGAGACGGAGGCGCGCTTCGCGAGGTCCTCAAGCACCCGGTCAAAAAAGCGTGGCTCGTCGAGATCGACGGCCAGGTCATCGAGGCCTGCCGCGAGCACTTCCCCTGGCTGAGGAAGACGTTCAAGGACGGCCGGGCCGAACTCATCGTCGCCGACGGCAACGTCTTCATCGACAAGGTCCGGGAGACGTTCGACGTCATCCTCGTCGATTCCTCGGACCCCGTCGGCCCGTCCACGGTCCTCCACCAGGAGGCGTTCTACAAGAAACTCAAATCACGGCTCAACCCCGGCGGCATCATCGCCGCGCAGGCGGGCTCGCTCATGCTGCACCTGGATTCCCACGCGAGGAAGAGCGTTTTTCTGAAGAGGATCTTCCGCCACTCCTCCCTGTATCTCGGCCCCGTCCCGACCTATCCCGTCGGCATGTGGTGCTACAATTTCCTGTCGGACAAAGTGAACCCTGGGGACGTCCGGACCCTCTACGTTCCCGACGGACTGCGCTATTTCAATCCCGAGATCTACCGGGCGGCCTTCGCCCTGCCGAATTTTCTCGCGGATAAGCTGGCCAAGGCCAAGGCGAAATAAGGGGTTTCAGTAATTCAGGGTGCCCGCCGCCTGCCGTTTCTTGAGGGCGGCGAGCATGTCCACAGTCATCGCGGCCAGGCCGTATCCCGGCTTCCAACCCCATTCCTCGCGGGCCGCGGAATCGTCGATCGAGGCCGGCCAGGAGTCGGCGATGGCCTGGCGGAAATCCGGCTCGTAGCGGCATTCGAACGCGGGGACGTGCTTACGGATCTCGGCCGCCAGCTCTCCGGCCGAGAAGCTCATGGCCGTCACGTTAAAATTCGAATGATGCTTGAGTTTCCCGTAGTCCGCCTCCATGAGGTCGAGCGTGCACTTGAGGCAGTCGGGCATGTACATCATGGGCAGCCGGGTGTCCTCCCGCAGGAAGCAGGTGTAGCGGCCGTGCTTGACGGCCTCATAGAAGATGGCCACGGCGTAATCCGTCGTGCCGCCGCCGGGCAGGGTCTGGTGGCTGATGATCCCGGGATAGCGGCAGCCCCGGACGTCGAGGCCGTATTTCCGGACGTAGTAATCGCAGAGCAGCTCACCGGCGACCTTGGTCACGCCGTACATGGTCGTCGGGTCGAGGACGGTGTCCTGAGGGGTCATCTCCCGGGGTGTCGCCGGTCCGAAGACGGCGATCGAGCTGGGCGAGAAAACACGCGCGAGCCCGCGGGCGCGGGCTGTCTCGAGGACGTTGTAGAGCCCGTTCATGTTGACGTCCCAGGCCTTCTGGGGGTTCTTTTCGCCCGTCGCCGAAAGCAGGGCGGCCAGGTGGTAGACCGTGTCGACGGCGTATTTCCCGATGAGCCCGTCGAGAGCGCCGCGGTCCGTGACGTCGAGCAGCTCGAACGGCCCGGCTACGGCCAGCTCGGCCGGGGGGCGGAAGAGGTCGGTGACGACGACGTTGTCGGCGCCGTGTTTTTTCCGCAGCGCCTGGGCCAGCTCGGACCCGATCTGCCCGGCCGCTCCCGTCATCAGGATCCGTTTCGTTTCTTTAGTCATGAGGAATGACTCCGCAATGAATTCAGCTCGGTCGCCAGACGAATACTTATAGCACAGCGGGGGAGGCCAGGCAACCGGAGGGGTCAAACCTACTTTTTTCGAAAAAAAGTAGGTTTGACCCCCTCTTCATCTGGAGGGGACTGTCCCTCTTGTTTTCAAGGGTGACTTCGACTAAAGTGATGGGGCTCAATATGCATCACGGATCTGACCATCATCACTCCGAGGAGGCAACCCCATGTCCATCACCCTGAACGGGACCGGTCTGACCGTCGAGAAAGTCGTCCAGGTGGCGCGTGACGGCGCCCCCGTCGCTCTTGCGCCCGAGGCCAGGAAGCGCATCGAGAAATGCCGGGCCCTGCTCGAAGACAAGATCCGAAAAAATGAGATCATGTACGGTGTCAACACCGGAATCGGCGAACTGGCCAACGTCGTCCTGACCCAGGACCAGGTTGAGGAATACCAACGTTATATCATCTACAGTCACGCCGCGGGATACGGAAAACCGATGCCCGGAGATGTCGTCCGGGCGGCCATACTCAGCCGCATCAGCTGTCACTGCCACGGCCATTCGGGCCTCCGCCCGGTCGTCACGGAAACCCTCGTCGAGCTCCTCAACAAGGGCGTGACGCCGGTCATGTGCGAGAAAGGCTCGGTCGGCGCCTGCGGCGACCTGTCGCCGATGGCCCAGATGGCCCTCGTCCCCATGGGCGAAGGAGAGGCCTTCTACAAGGGCGAGCGCCTGTCCGGCGCCGAGGCCCTCAAGCGGGCCGGCATCGCCCCCATCGTCCTCCACGCCCGCGACGGCCTGGCCATGATCAACGGCTCTAATGTCATCGCCGGGATGTCCGCCTTGATCGTCCACGACGTCCACCGCTGGCTCAAGATGTCCGAGATCGCCGCGGCCATGACCCTCGAGGTCCTCAACGCCAACATGAAGGCCTACGACGAAAGGGTCCACAAAACCCGCGGCTACCCCGGCGCCCTGGAGTCCGCCGCAAACATCCGGCGCATCACCGAGGGGAGCGAGCTCCTGGCCCAGCCCGGAAAAAAAGTCCAGGACGCCTACAGCCTTCGCAGCACGCCCCAGGTCGTCGGGGCCGTCCGCGACTCCCTCAAATGGGCCCGGTATATGGTCGAGATCGAGCTCAACGGCGCGGCCGACAATCCCATCTTCTTCCCCGACGAAGATCTCGTCCTGACCGGGGCGAACTTCCAGGCTGTGCCCATGGCCCTTCCCCTCGAGCTCCTCGGGATGGCCGTGACCACGATCGCCGTCCTCTCGGAGCGCCGCCATAACCGCCTGATGAACCCGCACCTGAGCGCCGGCCTGCCCGCCTTCCTGACCAAGGGCGCGGGCATGTTCTCGGGCCTGATGCTGACGCAGTACACGGCCGGCGCCCTCGTCTGCGAGAACCGCGTGCTCTGCAACCCGGCGGCCACCGGCTCCATCCCGGCCGCGGCCGACCAGGAGGATTTCGTCAGCATGGGCATGACCACGGCCCTCAAGACGCGCCAGATCATCGACAACGCCCAGGCCGTGCTGGCCATCGAGCTCATGGCCGGGGCCCAGGCCGTCGATTTCCGCAAGCCCCACAGACCCGGCAAGGGGACCGCGGCCGCCTACGAGGTCATCCGCAAGTACGTCGCCCACCTCGAGGAGGACCGGCCCCTTTACAACGACATCAACAAGCTCAAGGAGGTCGTCGAATCGGGCGAGATCCTCGACGCCGTCGAGGCCGCCGTCGGGACGCTCGCTTGACGCCATGAGCCTGCGGATCGCCCTTGTCACCGGAGCCAGCCGAGGCCTGGGCCGGGCCATCGCTCTCCGGCTGGCCGAAGACGTTTCCGGCGTCGCCGTTCACTATCTCACCCGCCGCGATGAGGCCCAGGAGCTGGCCGTCGCCATCCGCGAGAAAGGCAAGCTCAGCGCCGTCTTCCGGGCCGACCTGACCAAGAAAGCCCAGTCCGCCGGCCTTATCAAGAAAGTCGAGGAGCGCTTCGCCCGCATCGACATTCTCGTCAACAACGTCGGGCCGTTCCTCGTCAAGCCCTGGGACCAGCTCGAGGTCGCCGACTGGGAACGCGTCCTCCGCGGCAACCTCTTCGGGCCCTATTTTTGCACCAAGGCCGCCCTCGCCGGGATGCGCAAGCGGAAGTGGGGACGGATCGTCAATATCGGCTACAGCCGGGCCGAGCACCTCGGCGCGTTTCCGACGATCGCGCCCTACGCCGTGGCCAAGACGGGTCTTCTCGTCCTGACCCGGACGGCGGCGGCCTCGGAGGTCGGGAACGGCATCACAGTCAACATGGTTTCGCCGGGCCTCATCAGGGGCGGCGTCCTGCCCCACGCCCGGGATCTCTCCGAATCCCAGTTGGGGACGTTCGAGGACGTCGCCGAGGCCGTGGCCTTCTGCGCTTCGGACAAGGCGGCCTCCGTTACCGGGGCCAACCTGATCGTCGCCGGCACTTGGAAGATGTAAGAGGGGGTCAAACCTACCTTTTGCAGCAAAAGGTAGGTTTGACCCCCTCTTGTCGACATTGACAGAGTATCGGTCGCCGGAGTACATTCAAAGCGTACCGCCATACAGGGGAGGACAACCATGACCGTTTATATTGGGATCGCTGTCGTTGCGATCGTGATATTCCTGGCCGGGATCCGCGTCATCCGGCCGACGCACCGCGGGCTGGTCGAGCGCCTTGGGAGGTATAACCGGTTCGTCAAGGCCGGCTTCCAGTGGGTCATGCCCGTGGTCGAAACGCTGCACAGCGTCAACATCACCGAGCAGATGGTCGACGCGGCGCCCCAAGAGATCATCACCTACGACAACCTCAACGCCCGTGTCGACGCCCAGGTCTACTTCAAGGTCAAGGACGACGAGGGGAGCGTCAAGGCCTCCCAGTACAACGTCAACAACTACCAGTGGCAGATCGTCAACCTGGCCCGGACGACCCTGCGCAACATCATCGGCACGCTGACCCTGAAGTCGGCCAACAGCGAGCGGGGCAAGATCAACGAGGAGCTCCTCAAGACCCTGTCCAGCGAGACGGCGCGCTGGGGCATCGACGTCGTCCGGACGGAGCTCAAGGAGATCGACCCGCCCAAGGACGTCCAGGAGACGATGAACAAGGTCGTCAAGGCCGAGAACGAGAAAGTCGCCGCCGTCGACTTCGCCACGGCCCGGGAAACGGTCGCCGACGGCGAGCGCCGGGCTGAGATCAAGAAGGCCGAGGGCGTCCGGCAGGCCACGATCCTCGAAGCCCAGGGCGAGGCCGAGGCCATCCGGTTGGTCAACGAAGCCGCCGAGAAGTATTTCGTGGGAAACGCCCAGATCCTGCGCCGGCTCCAAGCCCTCGAGACGGCCCTTAAGTCGAACGCCAAGATCATCGTCCCGTCCGATAAGGACCTGGTCAACGTCATCGGCGAGATGGCCGGGATCATCCCCCTCAAACGGGAATAACGAAGAGCCGCTTCATTATCTCTTGATGAATGGCTTGGTTTCGAGGGGCTTGGCTGCGCCGTCGAAAAAGCGCTTCTGGAGCTCCAGCGTGACCGTGTCCTTCTTGACCGAACGGACCATCTCGGCGAGGAGACCCGACTCCGCTTCGAACAGGGCCTGGCCGAATTCCTTGTTGCCGGCGCTCCCGTCGCCCCGATAGTGGTTGGGCTGGCCGGCGTACCACCAGATGCCCGTGTAGGCGTATTTCAGCCCGTCCAGGCGTTTGACGTCCTCGCCGCTTTCCGCGCCCGCCCTATCGAGGCGCACCAGGTCGGGATGATGGGCCAGCATGACCGATGTCTCCTCCTCGCCAGCGTGCCCGTCGAGCGTCGTCTTGCGGAGCTTCGCCAGGCGCGCCTCGGTCGCCGCGTCAAAAGCCGGGTCGAATAAGTACACGGCATAGTCCCGCCGGCTCTCGAGCTGGCTCTGGCAGAAATACCTGAGGAGGGATTCGTTTCCGCCATGGCCGTTGACGAGGATGATCTTCCGGATGCCGTTCCGGGCCAGCTCGTCGCACGTCTGCTGAAGGAAATCGAGAAGCATCCGGCTGCCGTAGGCGATCGTGCCCGGCTGGTTCTTGGCTTCGAATATCTGGCCTACGAAGTAGGGCGGGAAGACGATCGTGTATTCTTCGGCCGCCGCCCGGAGCGAAACCTCCCGGCAGTCGATGAGGTCCGTCCCGAGAGGGAGGTGCGGCCCATGTTTTTCGAGGATGCCCAGGGGGATGATGCACGTCGCGCCGGAACGGGCCACGGCCTGGACGAAATCCGACGACGTCAACTCTTCGTAGCGGACGGGGAGGTCCGGTACGGCCGGCTTCGCGGCCTGTTGGACGGGCCTGGCCGCAGCAGAGAGAAGGACGAGAGCGCCAACAAGGGCTAGGCACGTTTTTTTCACGGGATGCGCCTCCTTGGATGGGAATGAACGTGCCCGAACTATAGCCCCGGTCACGGCCTCTGTCAACAGGGCAGCCGCGAGGGGCAGCGGGCCCAATCCCGTTTGGCGAATTCCTCCGAAAATGGTATATTTTTATTGAGGAAGAGGTCACCATGAACATCCAATTGACGAAAGAACAGCTGGCAACCCTGATCAAGCTCGTTTATCTCGGGAACAGGATGGCCAACGATTGGCGGACCGACGATGTCATCGAGGAATACGACGAGGTCGAGAGCCTCGTCCTGGCCGCGGCCCAAAAGCACGACCTCGGGGATTACGTGGATTTCGACGAGGAGACCAAAAAGGCCATCCCCTCCGGGGAACTCGAAGAGAAGATGACCGAAACCGTCGATTTCTACAACGACAACTGCTTCTGGGACCAGCTCATCTACCGCATGGCCGACCGCGACTACGTCCTCAAATTCGGAGAAAAAGCCCTGGAAGAGCTCTACGCGGAGAAGGGCATGGAGCGGGAACGGCCGCTCATCGAGAAGTACGAGAAGGAATTCAACGAGCACGGCCTCGACCGGCTCGAGCTCCGTCGCGACAACTGAGCAAAAAAAAAGGGAGCGGCTAGTTCAGCCGCCCCCTTCGTCGAGTCGTGTTTGCGACCCCGAGGGGTCTTAGTACCGCCGGCCGGCGCTGAAGCCGCCGGATCTCGGTGAGTCCGTGCGCGGCTTGGCCTCGTTGACCGTGGCCGTGCGGCCCTTCAGGTCCTTGCCGTTCAGCATGGCGATGGCGTTTTCGGCCTCGCCCTTGTTCGGCATCTCGATGAAGCCGAAGCCGCGGGACTCGCCGCTGAACTTGTCCTTGATGACGGAGGTCGTCGACACTTCGCCGAACGCCTGGAAGGTTTCCCTCAGGTCGCTCTCGTTGACGGTCTTGACCAGATTGCCTACGTAGATGTTCATTTTCGTCTCCTTTTGACGATGGAAAATAAGATCTTAGAACGTCATAAAGGAGAGGAGTGTGTGACCGATCAGGGCCTCTGGCCCCTTCCTTTACTCATTCAGGTGTTGATAGAGAGGATTTCCCCCTGCTTATGAACATTGTTATTATACCACGTTTTCGGGATCCTACCCGACATTTCGGCGGCCGGCCCTGGTAACCGGCTGATTCCGGTCGTTTAGGAAAGTATATATTAAAAAGCCAGGGCCGAGTCCGACATGAGCTTGGGGCGATTTTCGAGTGTCTTCTTTTATGAGAACGAAAAGAAGCCTTGAAGGGGCGCCATGAATAAGTTACACTATAGTGTAACAAATATGGGGAGGCGACCGATGCGCTACGCCGGAGTCAAAGAGCTCAAGCAAAAAACCATGGACCTTCTGAGGGAGTCCGAGAAGGGCGATATCATCATCACCGCCTATGGAAAGCCGGCGGCGATCCTCCATCACGTCACGGAAGAGGACGTGGCTGATTATCTCATCGAGAACGACCCCGAGTTCCGTTCGAAGATCGAAGAAGCTTATTCGGAATACCTGAGTCTGGGCGGGATCGAGGCGGGCGAACTGCTCAGGAACCTCGAAAAACGGAATGCGGGAAAAGCGGCTTAAGGTCGTTTTCAGTCCCGCGGCGGTCCGGGACGTCGAAGGCCTCGATACAACCGCGGCCATCCCGCTCGTCAAAGATATCCAGGTCTATCTCGAAGCGCGGCCGGTCCCGTTCGGTAAGTCTCGGATCAAGAAGCTCGCCGGCTTCGCCCCGCCCTTGTTCAGGCTGCGGAGCGGCGACTTCCGCGCTTATTATAGGATTTGCGGCGATGAAGTCGTCATCCTGGCGGTCACGCAGCGCAAGAACAGAGACAGGCGGCCGAAGCGGATCGCCGAAGAACGCCGGTCATATTAAGCATATCCCTTGCCCCCCGCAAAATCCGTCACCTGGAGTTGACGTTCGTGTGGATTTTGATTTCTTGACACCCGTCCGGGGCCGGGATATCTTCATTTTATGAGGGGAAAGGTTAATCACGAGCCCGAAGCCGGCGATTCCATATGTTTTACGATCTTATCCATCACGGGGTAAATCATAATGACGAGAATGCGGATCTTCTTTATTTTGGTCTTGACGCTATTCACTGTTTCGCCGGCATTTACGGAGCGCGATAGGGCTCAAGGAGGCGACCAGTTTCTCGATGGGATCGGCGAAACCGGCCTTATTGCCCGCTACATGTTCAACGGCAATGCGGAGGATTCGTCCAGGAACAACTTTCACGCGACTCTTCATGGAACCGGGGCCGCCTTTGTCGAGGACAGCCGGTTCGGCAGAGCCCTTAACCTGCAGGGCAACGGCAGCTACGTCCAGCTCCCGGGGAACGCCTTGACCCATGAAGACACGATCAGCGTCACGGGTTGGCTTTTGCTCAATTCGGATGCCCCCGGGCAGCGGTTCTTCGATTTCGGGCAGAGCGCCTCCAAAAACCTCGCCGCCGCCGCGACCGACTCCTTTCGCGCTTCCATCACCTCCGGCGCCGGGGTGATCAGTGAAACAACGGGCACGGAGGTTCCCGCGAATCAGTGGGTCCACCTTGCCGTCGTACTCGATCCGGCCGGACGCACTCTGACCAGCTATCTCAACGGCGCCAGGGCCGGCCAGGCTACGAACGTCACCGCAAATGCCGCGCAGGTCATCCACCAGACCTCCGCGGATGCGAACCGCCTCTACATCGGCCGCTCGCAGAATGACGCCGCTGCCACGCTCAACGCCAGGCTGCGCGATGTCCGCATCTACCGCATCGCGCTGACCGACCAGCAGGTGGCCGCGATCCGCAACAATGCTTCGCCGGGCCGTCAAGGCGGCGGTGGCCGCGGCGGGACTCCCGCGCCGGTCATTTCGACGGCCGCCATCCCGCAGGAATCCCCGCTGGCGTCCCAATTGAAAGCCGTTCCCGACATCAAGGCCGAAACGGTCGCAGGCCAGGTCCCCCGGCTGCCGTATACCATCCCCGCCATGTATCGCGACAAAGCCAAGGGGCCGGATGTCCGCGTGGTCTGGCCGTCGCCCAAAGACAACAGTCAATTCATCAAGCCGGGCACGTACACCGTGACCGGCAAGGTGCCCGGCACTTCCTTCCAACCCAAGGCCACGGTGACCGTGAAAGAGGCTTCGAAGACGGTGCCCGTTCCGGCGCGGCTCGTCGAGGCGTTTCCTCTCGGGCAGGTCGTTTTGGATCAGGACACCAAGGGGCGTGACACGCCGTTCATCAATAATCGCGATAAGTTCATCCGCGGCTTGGTGGAATCCGATCCCGACAGCTTCCTCTACAATTTCAGGGACGCGTTCGGCCAGAAGCAGCCCGAAGGCGTCAAGCAGCTCGGTGGCTGGGACAACCAGACCACCCGCCTGCGCGGCCACGCCAGCGGCCACTACCTGTCGGCCATCGCCCAGGCCTACGCCGGCACGACCTACGATGAAGCTTTGCGGGAGAATTTCATCAAGAAGATGAATTATCTCATCGACGCCCTTTATGATCTTTCCCAGAGATCGGGCAGGCCCGCGCAGGAAGGAGGGCCATCCAACGCCGATCCGACCAAAGTCCCGACCGGCCCCGGCCGCAAGGGCTATGATTCCAATCTCCGGGCCGACGGCATCAGGACCGATTACTGGAACTGGGGCAGGGGGTTCATCAGCGCATATCCCCCCGATCAATTCATCATGCTCGAGCAAGGGGCCACGTACGGCACCCAGGACACCCAGATCTGGGCTCCTTATTACACCCTCCACAAGATCCTCGCCGGCCTGCTCGATTGCTACGAGGTCGGGGGCAACCAGAAAGCCCTGGAGATCGCCAAGAACATGGGCGCCTGGGCCTATGCCCGGCTCAAAGTCCTGCCGATCCAGACGCGCATCAGCATGTGGAGCCGATATATCGCCGGCGAGTATGGCGGCATGAACGAAGTGATGGCGCGCCTCTCCCGGCTTACCCGCGACCGGCAATTCCTCGATTGCGCCAAGCTGTTCGACAACATCAACTTCTTCTATGGCAACGCCGATCACGAGCACGGCCTGGCCAAAAACGTCGATACGATTCGCGGCAAGCACGCCAACCAGCATATCCCGCAGATCACTGGGGCACTGGAAACATTCCGCGACACGCTGGAATTCCCCTATTACCAGATCGCCGACAACTTCTGGAATATCGTGACCAACAGTTACATGTACAGCATCGGCGGCATCGCCGGCGCCCGCAACCCGAACAATGCCGAATGCTTCACGGCTGAGCCCGACACGCTGTGGGAGAACGGATTCGCCAACGGCGGGCAGAACGAAACCTGTTGCACCTACAATCTCTTGAAGTTGGACCGCCAGCTCTTCATGTTCGATCAGAACGCCAAGTACATGGACCACTACGAGCAGGGGCTCTACAACCACATTCTCGCCTCCGTCGCCGAGAACAATCCAGGAAACACCTACCACGTCCCGCTCAATCCCGGCGCGCAGAAACAATTCGGCAACGCCAACATGAGCGGCTTCAGCTGCTGCAACGGCACCGCCCTCGAAAGCAGCACCAAGCTCCAGGACTCCATTTACTTCAGGGGCGCCGACAACAGGACGCTGTATGTCAACCTCTTCGTTCCGTCCACGCTCAACTGGACAGAGCGCGATCTGGTCGTGAAGCAACGCACCGATTTCCCTAATGCCGATACCACCCAGCTCGTCCTCAAGGGCGGCGGTCGGTTCGACATCAAGATCCGCGTGCCGGGCTGGGCAACCCGCGGCTTCTTCGTCAAGATCAACGGCCGGAAGCGATCGGTCAAGGCCGTGCCCGGCACTTACCTGACCCTCCGCAGAAACTG
>JADBLN010000038.1 GCA_014894455.1 Acidobacteriota bacterium
CCTCGCTTCTCATCCCCGCCTTGAAAGCCGGGGTCAGCGTCGGCGAACGGGTCAACCCCAGACTTCCCGGGGTTAACCCTGAGCCTCGCTTCTCATCCCCGCCTTGAAAGCCGGGGTCAGCGTCGGCGAACGGGTCAATGCGTCCGGCTTCCGCTCCCCGTCCGCTCCCGGCTCCCTCCCGGGCGGCGACCGGCCCCTCCGCCGCTACGCCTTCCCGAGGAGCTTCCGCCCCGGTCCGAGGGCCGCCGTCTCTCCAGGCGCTGGCCGGCCAGCTTCTCCAGGCTCAGGTCCCTGGCGAAGAGGTCGTCGGTCACGGGAAACTCCGGGACCTTCATGCCGATGAACTTCTCGATGGCCTCGAGGTGGTCGGACGTGGCCTCGCTGGCCAGCGTGATAGCCAGGCCCGTGGCCCCGGCCCGGGCCGTCCGGCCGATCCTGTGGACGTAGTTTTCACAGTCCTGGGGGATGTCGTAGTTGATGACCATCTCCAGGTCGTCGATGTGGAGCCCCCGGGAGGCGACGTCCGTGGCCACGAGGAGAGGGAAGCGTCCGGCCATGAAATCCTCGATGATCTGCAGCCGCTCGCTCTGGCGAAGGTCGCCGCTGAGGAACTTGGCCTGGAGGCCGTTGGCCTGGAGCTGTTTCGCCAGGAGGAACGCGGTGTGCTTCATGTTGGTGAAGATCAGGACGTTCTTGGGGTTGCGCCGCTTGAGCAGGCCGAGGAGGAAGTTGAGCTTGATGTGGCTCTTGACCCGGTAGAGCTCCTGGGAGATCGTGTCCACGGTTAGCTGTTCGGGCGTGACCTCGATGAAGGCCGCCTCGTTGAGGTAGGCCTGGGCCACCCTTCGCGAGAGCTTGTTCAGCGTCGCGCTGAAGAGCATGCTCTGGCGGTCGGTGCGGTCGGGCATCTGGCGGACGATGTCGCGGAGGTCGGGCAGAAAGCCCATGTCGAAGAGACGGTCAGCCTCGTCGATGACCAGAAAGCCGCACTCGCGGAAGTTGAGGCGTTTTTTCTCTGCGAGGTCGAGGAGGCGGCCCGGTGTCCCGATGATGATGTCCGGGCCGGCCTTGATCTGGGCCAACTGGGCGACGTAGCCGACGCCGCCGTAAAAGCAGCCGATCTGAAGCCCCAGGGGCCCGTTGAGGATTCGGGCCTCGCCTTCGATCTGGACGGCCAGCTCCCGCGTCGGGACGATGATCAGGGCCTTCTTTTTCGACCCGCGGGTCTGCTTGAGCAGATGCGAGAAGAGGGTGATCAGGAAGGCCGCCGTTTTTCCCGTCCCGGTCTGGGACTGGACGGCCACGTCCTGGCCTTGCAAGGATTTATCCAGGGTCAGCTCCTGGACGGAAGTCAATTCCGTATAGCCTCTATCCGCGATGGCCTGCTGCAGCCTGGGATCTAGGTTGAGTTCCGTAAAACGCATGTTCATTCCTTTTCGGACTGGGGGTCACCCCTGGGGGGGATAATCGCCGCAGGGAGTGATCTCACGGGCGGGGGGTTCTTTCCGCTTCGTCGTCGTCCTGTAATCCTATCAGACAATCATATTACCATAAAACCAGGGGCCGGCTCAAGCCGGGATATTCCGCCCGGCCACCCTCCCCCCGGAGGGGCTCCTCTCGGGGGGAGGAATAATGCCTTGACAAGACCGCCCCCATGCCTTATTTTCTCTCCGTCTTCGAGGCCCCGATGAGCGGTAAAACCATTCAATCTCTCGTCCAGAGCTGGGAGACGGTCAGGTTCGAGCTCCTGAACACCCGCATCTCGAGCCTCAACCTGAGCGTCGAGGGCTCTCCCGTGGACAGGTTCGTCCGCCGCCTGCGCCGGGAGATGGAAGCCAGGAGATTCCGCCTCAAGCCCGAGATCTACCTGACAGACGGCTGGGGCTGCCCCGACCGCACCCCCGTCATCGGGATCCCGTTCTACCTGGCCGACCCGCGCTTGGCCCGCCTCGAAGAGGAGCAGAATGACGAGATCGAGGACCCACGAACGATCATGATGCTCCTGCGTCACGAAGCCGGCCACGCCGTGAACTACGCCTACCGGCTCTGGAGGCGGTCGAGCTGGAGCGAGATTTTCGGGCCGTTCACCAAACCCTACCGCGATTCCTTCCGGCCGGACAGGATGAGCCGGCACTACGTCCGTCACATCGCCGCCTATCCTTACGGCCGGACCTACGCCCAGAAGCACCCGGACGAGGATTTCGCGGAAACCTTCGCTGTCTGGCTCGCGCCCCGTTCCGGGTGGCGGCGGCGTTACCGGAACTGGCCGGTCATCCGCAAGCTCCTCTACGTCGACCGGCTCATGAAGGAGATCCGGCGGGACGCGCCCGAAAACTATCGCGGCCGCCACCTCCTTCCCGCCGACCGGATGAACCTGACCCTGGCCGAATACTACGGGAAGAAGGCCGAGCGGTTCCGTCGGGACGCCCGCGGCTACGTCGACGACAGCCTCCAGGCGGCCTTCCCGGCCTCCCGGGGACAGGTCCTCCGGCCGGCCTCGGCCCTGTTCAAACGGTATCGGGACCGGCTCGTCGAACGGGTGATCCATTGGTCCGTGCTGACTCCCCCGGAGGCGGCCACCCTCGTCCGCAAGCTCGAAGCCAGGTCTGCCGCCCTCGGGCTGAGCTATAGGCCGGGCGCGGAAGGGGAGAGGCTGATGGACGTCGTTTCCCTGGTGATAGCGCTGGCCCTCGATTTCGCGTACACGGGCCGCTTGACGGGCTGAAGTCTAACGCCCGACTCTTCCCCCCCCGCTCTTCGTGTTGAAAATCGGCAGCTGCATGTCGAAGGGGGGGCCTTCGAAAGCCGCCTTGAGGATGGTCTGGAGAAGATGGGGATAGTCGATCCCGGCCTGCTCCGCCGACCGCGCCAGGCCCAGGCCGCTGTCGAGGCAGGGGTTGCAGTTGACCTCGAGGACGCGGGGCTGGCCGTCTTCGTCAAGCCGGACATCCACCCGCCCATAGCCCCACCCACCCACGGCCCGGAAGGCCTTGACCGCCGTCTTGCCGATGAGAGCGGTCAGCCCGGCGTCGACCTTGGCCGGGCAGATAATGCGCGTCCGCTTGTATTCGACGGACGTTTCGACCCACTTCGCCGCGTAGGACATGATGGGCGGGATGGCCAGGGGAAGCCGCGAATAGTCCACCTCGGCCAGCGGCATGACCTGGATCTTCCGGCCCCCGAGGAGGCCGACGTTGAACTCGCGGCCGGGCAGGAAATGCTGGACGAGCGCGGGCTGCTTGTAGGTGGCCAGAACGTCCCTCGCTTTCTCCTTGAGGGCCTTTTTCGTGTGGACGACGGAGCCCCGGTCGAGGCCGATGCCGGCGTGCTCCTGGGCGGCGTGGACGATGAGGGGGAAGACCCACTTGTGCCCGTTGATATCCGAGACTCGCTCGACGATCACCGTCGAGGGCGGGATCGGGATGCCCGCGCCCTTGAGCAGGCTCAGGGCCATGTACTTGTAGCGGTTCAAGCCGAGGCCGAGCGCGGGAGAGCCGGTTATCCGGTAACCGAGCATGCGGATGAATGCGGCGATGCGCATTTCGTAGAGAGCCCCGTGGACGACGTCGTCGTACTGGTTGAAGACGATGTCGGGCCGGAGGCGGATGAGCTTGCGCTGGAGGCGGGAGAGGTCGCCGGCGATGGGAATGACGACGACCTCGTGGCCGGAGCGCCGGAGGCCGCGGGCGATCCCCCGGATCATTTGGCGGAGGTGCCAGAGGCTGCCCTGGTCGGCTTTTTCGGCGGGCTGCGAGTCTTCGTAGGAGTTGTAGATGAGCGCGATACGGAGTTTCTTCATGCGCCTTCCGATCACCCTTCTCACTTATTCTAGAATAATTCGGAAGGCATATTCAAGCGCGAAGAATGACTTTGTCAATTCCGCGTGGGTGCCGCAGCCTTGTTCTGTAAAACAAACCTGAAGAGGGGAACTGCCGAAAGGCGGGCTTTGAGCCCCGGGTTCCCGGTGATATAATCGAAAAGGTCACAAAGAAAACGGGGATGAAAAAGCCGTCCTTTCTCCTGTCCCTCCTAGCCGGCGCCGCCGTCGTCGCCGTCACCGTTTTCGGCCTCTATAACCTGACCGGGCGGCCGGGGATTCCCCGGGAGCACCTGTCCCGTCCGATTGTCCGTATCGACACTTACGACATCCGGCGCGCGACCGACATCCGGTTCGTCCTCACCCGGAAAAAGATCGGTGACCCCGTCGAAATCCGGTTCGGGGCGGACGGCGGTCCGGAGGTCGTCCGCGCTCAGATTGTCCCCTACTATTCCCAAACTGCCTTCCCCTTGGTCTACGTCCTGATGGGCGGCTTCAGTTTCCTTGCCGGATTCGGGGTCTTCCTGTTCAAGCCGTACGACCGCCGGGCCCGGATCTTCTACTGGCTCAACATGAGCTTCGGTGCGGTGGTCGTCATCGGCGGGTCGAGCTACGGCATCCAGGGCCGGACGGTCAATATTCTGCCCGGCATCCTCTTCAATATCGCCTTCCCGATGACCCTCGCCGCCCTCTTGTGGTTCGCCCGGAGCTACTCGCCGCCCCGTCCGCGGTCGAAGACCGGACGTTTTTGGGCCATCCCCCTGGCCTGGAGCGCTTTCCTCTGCGCCGCCTTCCTCGTCTCCCAGCTCGGGGCCTCAATCGGAGCCTTCCGGGTCAGGCAGCAGGCGTTCCACGTCTTCAGGCTCTATATCGTCGTCATGGGAGTCGCCTCGCTCGTCGAGCTCGTCCGGGCGTTCCGTCACGCGGCCTCGGAGGAGGACAGGACGCAGATCAAGTGGTATTTCATCGGCCTCGCCGCCGGGCTCGGGCCGTTTCTCCTCTTCTACCAGGTGCCGCTCGTCTTCGCCGACAGGCCTTTATTATCCGAAGATTTCGCCGGCGCCTTCTTTTTCCTGCTTCCGATCTTCATGGCCATGGCCATCCTCCAGTTCCGGCTGCTGCGCGTCAACGTCGTCTTCCATCGCGGTCTCGTCTATTCGCTTTTCACGGTGTTCACACTCTGTGCGTACCTGTTTTCCGTCGAGGCCCTGCGGCGCTTGTTCTCCCGGGCGACTGCGACGGGGGACGCCCTGATTTCCGTCGGCGCGGCCGTCGTCATCGCCTTCGTCCTGAGTCCGGGACGGAGGAAAATCCAGGATTTCGTGGACAGGCTTTTCTTCCGGCAGGCCTACGACTACCAGAGGGCCATCCAGGAATTCAAGGCGGGCGCGCCGTCGGTCATCGATGACGGGCGGCTCGTCGCGCTGTTCTCCGAAACCCTGGCCGCGGTCCTCCCGGCCGACAGGGTCGGCGTCCTGCTCCGCGAAGCGCGGGGCGAGGGAGCCGCAATTTCCCTGCTCGCCGGGATGGACGAGGTTGTGGCCGGGAAGCTCATGGCTCTCCCTCTTGAAGCCGCCCGGCCCTGGGCCCGGGTCGACAGGATCCGCGGCGTCGACGACATGAACTTCTCCCGGGAGGATATCCTCGAGTCGGCGGGCATGGTGGTCGTCCTGGCCATGCCGCGAGGGGCCGGCACGCCGGCGGGCCTCCTGGCCTTCGGCCCGAAGACCTCGGGACACCGGTTCACCAAGGAGGACATCGACCTCATCGAAACCCTGTCCGGGGACCTGGCCGTGAACCTGGGTCGGATCAGGATCCAGGAGCAGGTCATCTACGAGCGAGCCTCCCGCGAGAAGTCCGAGGAGCTCGTTCGGCTGAAGACGGAGTTTATCTCTTCGGTCTCCCATGAGCTCCGGACGCCGATGACGTCCCTCTGCGGCCTCTCCGAGCTCCTCCGGTCGGGTAAGATCAGCGAGGAGGCCCGTCGCGAGCGGCTCCTCGGCCTCATGGCCGGCGAATGCGGGCGCCTGACGCGTTTCCTCACGAACGTCCTCGACTTCGGAAAAATCGAGCAGAACACCAAGGTTTACGAATTGAAAGAAACCGTGCTCGGGCCCCTCATCCGGGATGTCGCCGAACTCGTCAGGGAGAGCCATCCGGACGGCGACATCGAACTCGAGGTCGACGCGCCCGAGAGCCCCGTCACGGTCCGGGCGGACGCGGATGCCGTCCGTCAGGCGCTTCTGAACCTGATCGACAACGCGCTCAAGTACAGCCCGGGCCGGAAAGAGGTGACCGTCAGTCTGGCGGCCGGGCCGGACGCCGTCGTCATCACCGTGAAGGACAACGGGATGGGCATCGCGCCCGGGGACCGGGATAAGATCTTCGAGCCCTTCTTCCGCGCGTCCCGGGCCGTCGAACGCGACCCGGCCGGCGTCGGTCTGGGCCTGAAAATCGTCAAGCACATCATGGACGCCCACGACGGGCGTGTCACGGTCGAAAGCGAGCCGGGGAGGGGGACCGCCTTCAGCCTCGTTTTCCCTTCAAACTAGATCCAGTGCAGGATGGGGATGAAGACGATCAGGGAGATGATGACGACGGCCCAGATCGTCCCGACCGTGATGAGCTTGGCCTTGAGCGTCTTCATGTCGTGGACCCAGAAAGCGACGACGAAGAAGGTCAGATATCCGAAGAGGAAGATGAGCCACGGCGCGCTGCGGCTCCACCAGGGATAATCCCAGGTCAGGGCGCCGACGCCGTCGCCAACAGAGCGACGACATACCGAGGGGGTCAAACCCGAGGGGTCAAACCTACCTTTTACACTTTTCGGGCCAAAAAGAGTGTAAAAGGTAGGTTTGACCCCTTCTTGTCGGGTTTGACCCCCTCTTTCTATTCTTATCTGTCGGCGAAGGCGAAGACCGTCAGGAAGCCGTGCTGGCTGATCTTGGCGATGAGTTCGCCGTTGACTTTCTCCACGCTGTCGCTCGTCTGGTGGTAATCTGCCGTCATGGCCGCCATGTAATAAACGTAGGGGACCTTGACGGAGGCGAACGAGGAGTGGTCGGAGCCGCCGCCGCCGACGCCGAGCGCGTTGAAGCGGAAGGCCAGGTCGAGCCCGACATACTGGTTCATCTCCCGGGCGATGTCGGCGAAAGGTGTGCCTTCTGTCAGGTTGACCGAGACGAACCACGGCGCGCGGACCTTCTTGACGATCTCCTCGGCGCCGGGGACGCCGTAAGCGCGCATCGAACGGGCGAGCATTTCGGCATCGTAAGGCCTGCTGATCATGTCGTAATTCAGGTAGCCCACCGTCTTTTCGATCGGGTAAATGGGATTCTGGGCGTAGAAACGCGATCCGAGGAGACCTTCCTCTTCTCCCGTCCACAGGGCTAAGACGACGGAGCGTTTCGGCTTGACCGGGCTCGCGGCCAAGGCCATGGCGATATTCAGGACGCCGACCGAGCCGGAGCCGTTGTCGTCCGCGCCGTTATAGATGTAGTCCTCCCACACGCCGTTGTGGTCGTAGTGGGCGCCGACGACGAAGTATTCGTCCTTGAGCTTCGGGTCGGACCCCTCGATGACGCCGACGACATTGGTGCCGCGGACGAGGGCCGTCTTGGACATCGTGGCGATGGTCATCTTTGCGCCCGGGACATCCATCGAAGCGGGCTTATTGGTCGTTTCGATCTTTTTCTTCAGGTCGTCGATCGTCTGGCCCGTCCCCTCGAGGAGGAGGTTGGCCATCTCGCGGGTGATCATGGTCGCCGATCCGCCGCCCCTGCCCATGGGCGTGCCCGAGTCGCCCGCGAGCGACAGCCTTCTGCGGGGCTTGTTGACGATGGGACGTTCGTCGCTGGGTTTGCGGACCATGGATAGGGCCTTGAAGACCTCGCTGTCCTTGCCCGTGTTTTGGACCTGGACGATGGCCGCCGGTCCGAGCTTGGCGATCTCGGTGATCTTACTGAACCGGTCCGGGCCGCCGCGCATCATCATGGCCATTCTGTCGCCCTGGGGAGCGGCCGGGAAGTACTTGTCCTTGAGCTCCTTCTTCGTCTGGAGGGGCGACTTGGGGTCGTCGCGGCCGGGCGCGTCGGAGAGCAGGAGGACGATCTTGCCCTTGAGGTTCAGGCCCTTGAGCTCGTCGAAGCCGACCGACGGCTCGCTGATCCCGTAGCCGACGAAGACGACGGGAGCGGTGAGGGTGCCCTCGACGCCGCCCATGCCGCCCTGGAAGTCGATGCCGCCATTGAACGTGCGGCTCTTGAGCGATCCGTTTTTATTGACCTCGATCGTGACCGAGGTCTGGGAGTCCGTAACTTCCTTCATGGCGAATTCCTGGAAATAGGTCCGCTCCTGGGGGGGCGGCGGGGTCGAGCTCCGGCCGCCGCCCATGCGGAAGCCGCCCATCATCGGCATATCGCCGGCGGGCTTGACGCCCCACATCTTGAGCAGGGAGGCGGCGTACTCGGCGGCCAGGGCGTAGCCGCGGGTCGCGGTTTCCCGGCCCTCCATGAGGTCGGACGCGATGTAGGTCAGCATCGCCAGGGAATCCTTGGCGGTGATGGCGCTGAGGCCCGCCTTGTACTTATCGGGGGCGGGCTGGGGCTTGTCGACCAGGCTCAATGCTTTCTGGACGTCCTCGAGTTTCATCTGCGGCTGCTGCGGGGCCTGGGCCCGCAGGCTGATGAGCGCGGCGAAGACGAGGATTACGGCCAATACGTTCTTTCTCATTTAGACCTCCACGTGAAATTCATGGCCAGCCTTTTGACGCGGGGCGGCCGATTTTCTTCCATTTGGCCTTAGAGACTATCACCAAGCCGGGGCGGAGGGGCAAGTAGAACAGGAAGAAATGGACTCGGGACTGGCATTTGGTTATCATAAGCTCGAGGCGTCGGATGCGCCGGGAAAATCCCTTGAGAGGTCGATTCACATGAACGTCAAGAGTTCGCTCCTTCTCGCCCTATGCTTCGGGCTGGCCCTTCTGACCGCCGGATGCAAGAAAACGGAACCCGAGCCGGCCGCGGCCGCTCCGGAGTTCGGCTGGCAGATCGACCAGTTCGCCGACCTGAGGATCCTGCGTTACCAGGTCCCCGGGTTCGAGGCGCTCACGCCATCCCAGAAAGAGCTGGTCTATTACCTGAGCGAGGCCGCCCTCTGCGGCCGCGACATCATCTTCGACCAGAATTACAAGCATAACATCAAGATCCTCCGGACCTTCGACGCGATCGTCGAGGGCTACAAGGGCGACAAGAACGATCCTCGTTGGACCGAGTTCATGACCTTCGTCAAGAGGGTCTGGTTCTCCAACGGCATCCACCACCACTACTCCACGGACAAGATCTTGCCGGGGTTCGACGCCGACTATTTCGCGGCCCTGGTCAAGGGGTCGGAGGGCGTGACCTTCCCTCTCGCCCAGGGGCAGTCGGTCGACGATTTTCTGGCCTTCCTGCGGCCCATCCTCTTCGACCCGGTCGTCGCCGCCAAGAAGGTCTCCCAGGATTCATCGAAGGACCTTGTCGTGAATTCGGCCGTCAATTTCTATGAGGGCGTCACCCAGGCCGAAGTCGAGGCCTACTACAAGGGCATCGTCGACAAGAAGGACGCGACGCCGATCTCCTACGGCCTGAACACCCGGGTCATCAAGAAGGACGGCAAGGTCGTCGAGGAGGTCGCCTCCCTCGACGGCCTCTACGGGGCGGCCATCGCCAAGATCGTCTATTGGCTTGAAAAAGCGGCTGGCGTGGCCGAGAACGACCGGCAGAAGAAGGTCATCGAAGCCCTGGTCGCCTACTACAAAACGGGCGACCTCGAGAAGTTCGACGAGTACAACATCCTCTGGGTCGAGGACACCGCTTCGCTCGTCGATTTCGTCAACGGTTTCATCGAAGTCTACAACGATCCGCTGGGGACGAAGGCCAACTGGGAGTCGCTCGTCAACTTCAAGGACCTGGCCGCCACGAAGCGGGCCGATGCGCTTTCAGCCAACGCCCAATGGTTCGAGGACAACTCGCCCGTCGACCCGCGCTATAAGAAAAAGGAAGTCAAGGGCGTTTCGGCCAAGGTCATCACGGCGGCCATGCTCGGCGGCGACTGCTATCCTTCGACGCCCATCGGCATCAACCTGCCCAACGCCAACTGGATCCGCAAGGAGCACGGCTCGAAGTCGGTGACCATCGAGAACATCACCTATGCCTACGACCAGTCCTCGCTCAAGTCGGGGTTCGGCAAGGAATTCTCCTGGTCGGACGAGGTCCTCGAGAGGGCCAAGAAGTACGGGCCCCTGGCCGGCAACATCCACACCGACATGCACGAGGTCCTCGGGCACGGCTCGGGCCAGCTCATGCCCGGCGTCGGTCCGGAATCGCTGAAGAACTACCACTCGCCGATCGAGGAGTCGCGGGCCGACCTCTTCGCCCTCTACTACATGATGGACGAGAAGATGGTCGAGCTCGGCCTCCTGCCCCACATGGACGCGGCCAAGGCGGAATACGACGCCAACATCCGCAACGGGCTGATGACCCAGCTCACCCGGATCGAGCCGGGCAAGACGATCGACCAGGCCCACATGCGCGGCCGGGCCATGGTCTCCCACTGGGTCTACGAGAAAGGCAAGGCCGAGAACGTCATCTCGCGAGAGACGAAAGACGGGAAGACGTTCTTCGTCGTCAACGACTACCCGAAGCTGCGCCGGCTCTTTGGCCAGCTCCTGGCCGAGGTCCAGCGGATCACGAGCGAAGGGGACTACGAGGGAGCGCGGAACCTCATCGAGACCTACGGCGTCCAGGTCGACCAGGAACTGCACCAGGAAGTGCTCGGTCGGTACGCCAAGCTGAACCTCGCGCCCTACAGCGGCTTCGTCAACCCGGTCTACACGCCGGTCATCGAGAACGGCAGGATCGTCGACGTCAAAGTTTCCACGACCGAGGGGTACATCGAGCAGATGCTGCGGTACGGAAAGGATTATGCGTTCTTGAAGGCTGACTGAGGTTTGGGCGTCTGCCGGGCCGAAAACGTAAGGGAGTGGTCCGGCGCGTACAGGCGCATTGACTCGCCCTTGCCTTCGCGCGTATCATTCGAGCCAGGGCGGCGGGACGCTTCGGAGGGCGACAAGGAGGGATCATGGAAGAAGAGATCGGACACATCACGCATTACTTTCCCAAGATCGGCGTCGCGGTGATCGAGGTCACGGCCGGAAGCCTGAAGGTCGGGGAGGCCGTCCGCATCAAAGGGCACACTAGCGATTTCACACAGACGGTGGAGTCGTTACAGCAGGAGCACCTGTCGGTCCCGGAGATCAAGAAGGGCGTCTCGGCCGGCATGAAGGTCAAGGAGCACGTCCGGGAAGGCGACAAGGTTTACAGGGTCAAGGAAGGCGCCTGAGCCCGGCGGAAGACGTCAAGCCGGATCCCCCTCCTCCCGCCCCTCCGCATTCGTCTGTGCGTGTGTTGAATTCGCGAAGGGGCGGGACTATAATGCCTACCTTTGAAATCAGGCCCCGTGGAGGTCCGCGCATGGCGAACATCATTTGGGATAAACTGTGGGGGAGGAAAACCCGGGTCTATACGATCCTCGCCCTCCTCTTCCTCATTTTCCTTGGCTGGCAGATCATTCAGAGGATCCCCGCCGGCGCCAGCTCCGCCGCGGGACAACGGGGAGTTACCGTGGCCGTCGAGATTGGGGCGATCGAACGTGGCGGCATCAGGGATATCGGCCTCTTCTCCGGCACCCTGATCCCGAAATCCTACTTCACGATCGTGCCGAAGATCTCCGGGAGGCTGAAGGAGATCCATGCGGACATCGGCGACCGGCTGACGCGCGGCCAGTTGGTGGCCGTGCTCGAGGACGAGGAATACCAACAGCAGACCATCCAGGCCGAGGCCGGTCTGGGCGTCGCCCAGGCCAATCTGGAGGAAACGAAGAGCTCCCTGGGGCTGACGAATAGGGAGCTTGACCGGGCCAAGGCCCTCCATCAGAAAGGCATCCTCTCGGATTCCGAGCTCGAGGCCATCGAGGCCCAATTCGGGTCCCAGGAGGCGCGCTATAAAGTCGCGATGGCCCAGCTGGCCAACGAAAAGGCGGCCTTGGAAACGGCCAAGGTCCGGCTATCCTACACCCGGATCCGCGCCGCATGGGAGAAGGGTCGGGACGTTCGTTTTGTCGGAGAGCGCTTCGTCAACGAAGGCGCGATGCTCTCGTCGAACACGCCCATCCTGTCCGTCATCGAACTGCAGCCCATCACGGCGGTCATCTATGTCACCGAAAAGGACTATTTCCGGCTGAAAAACGAACAGGAGGTCGCGTTGACGAGCGGCGCGTTCGCGGGGACCGTCTTCAACGGCCGGGTGGTGAGGATCGCGCCCTTGCTCAAGGAGACATCCCGTGAAGCGCGGGTGGAGGTCGAAGTCGACAACCCGGATGGGACCCTGAAGCCGGGCATGTTCGTCAACGCCCAGATCGAATTCGCCCGGCGCACGGAGACAACGATCGTGCCGGTCAGCGCCCTGGTCACAAGAGGCGGCTTGCAGGGTCTCTTCCTCGCCGACCTCGAGACGAAGAAAGCCCGGTTCCTGCCCATCACGCTGGGCATCGTCGAAGGCGAACGGGCGGAGGTCCTCACCCCGCCGCTGGCCGCAGGATTTGTCGTGACCCTGGGCCACCATCTCCTCGAAGACGGGACAAGCCTGATCCTGCCTCCGAATGCCCCCGCACGTCCGGCGGACGCGACCGGGGCGGACGCCAAGACGCCCGAGAAAAAGGCCGGCTCTCCGGGAGAGAAAAAATGAAGCTAGCGGAATTTTCCATCCGTCGGCCTATCTTCACGGTGATGATCACGCTGGTCATCATCATTATCGGGATGGTCTCTCTCACCCGTCTGCCGGTCGACCTCATGCCCGAGGTTGTCTATCCGACCCTCAACATCAACACCTCCTACGCGAACACGGGGCCGGAGGAGATCGAAGAGCTGATCACGCGGCCGGTCGAAGAGGCGATGAGCGCAGTGCCCGGGGTCGAAGAGGTCTTTTCCTCCTCCTCGGAGGGCAGCAGCTCCGTCCGGGTCATGTTCTCCTGGGGCGTCAACCTGGACGCCGCGACCGATGATGTCCGGGAGCGCCTCGACCGGATCGTCGGCCGTCTCCCCGAGGAGGTGGACAGGCCGACCCTGAGGAAGTTCGATCCGGCCCAATCGCCCATTCTGCAGTTCGGGGCCCTGAGCAATCTCGACCCCGTCCAAACGCGCCGGATCATCGACGAGCAGATCGCCTACCGGCTCGAGCGGGTCGCGGGCGTCGCCTCCATTGACGTTTTCGGCGGGCGAGAGAGGGAGATCCAGGTCAACCTGGACCCCGATAAGCTCAAGGCCCTTGGCCTGCCTCTCGACGTGATCACGAGCAAGATCCGCCAAGAGAATATCGACATGCCGGCCGGGGTCATCGAAAAGGGCAACTACGAGGTCCTCGTCCGCATCCCCGGCGTCTTCACCGGCCTGGACCAGCTCAGGGACACCGTCATCGCCTTCCGGGACGGCGTTCCCATCCAGCTTAAGGAGATCGCCAGCGTCGACGACTCCTTCCGGCGGATCACGCGCGTCGTCCGCATCAACGACATGGCGGGGACGCGGCTCGCCGTCTACAAACAATCGGGCGAGAACACGGTCCGGGTGGCCGAAGGCGTCCTGAAGGAGATCGCCGAGATCCAGCGGGACCTCCCCCAGATCCAGATCGTGCCGGTTTCGAACAGCGCCGAATACATCAAGAGGGCGATCAACAACGTCGGCTCGTCCGCCCTCGTCGGAGGCGTTCTGGCCGTCCTGGCCCTGCTCGTCTTCCTGGCCAGCATCCGGAGCACGCTGGTTATCGCGGTCTCGATCCCGATCTCGCTCATCGGTACGATCGCCCTGATCTACTTCGGCGGCTTCACGTTGAACACGATGACGCTCGGCGGGCTGGCTCTCGGCATCGGCATGCTCGTCGACAGCTCCATTGTCGTCCTCGAGAACATTTACCGCATGCAGGAGGGGGGCGTCCCGCGCCTCAAGGCGGCCATCGACGGGACGAACGAAGTGGCCGCCCCCATCATCGCGGGCGCCCTGACGACCTGCGTCGTTTTCCTGCCGATGATCTTCATCCGGGGCATGTCCGGCGTCATGTTCAAACAGCTGGCCTACGTCGTCAGCTTCGCCAACCTGTGCGGTCTGTTCGTCGCCCTGACCATGGTCCCGATGCTCTCCAGCCGGCTTATCCATGTGGTCGTACCGCCCGGCCCGCATTCCCGCAAGCCCTTGGAGAGGATCGTCCGGATCCTCCTCAACGGCTTCCGGAAGATGGAGAACGGATATAAGGCGCTCCTCCACAAGGCTCTCGACCACCGGGCCCTCGTTCTCGGCTTCACCGGCCTGCTCCTCGTCGGCTGCCTCTTCCTCATCCGGCTCGTGGGCACCGAGTTCATGCCTGTGACCGACGAGAGCGAGGTCCGGGTGACCGTCGAGATGGAGGTCGGCACGCGGCTCGAAGTCATGAACAGGAAGTTCCTGACCGTTACCGAGATCGTCAAGAGAGAGGTCCCGGAAATGGTCGGCCATGAGGAGAGCTTCGGCGGCGGGGGCTGGCGGAGCGGCGCGAACTCGGGCAACCTGACCATCAAGCTCAAGACCCGGGGCGAGCGTTCGAGGTCGAGCGAGCAGATCGCCGTCGACCTCAGGAAGAAACTGGCCGACATCCCCGGCGTCGTCATCCGGACCCGGGCGAGCGGCGGCCAGATGATGTTCGGCATGCGCGGCGGCGGCGGGCAGGAGCGGCTCCAGGTGGAGATCCGCGGCTACGACCTGAGCGTGTCCGAAGCCATGGCCCGGCAGGTCAAGGGCCTTGTGGGAGCGGTCAAGGGTGTCACGGATGTCCGGATCAGCCGAGAGATCGGAAATCCGGAGGAGCTCTTCATCATCGACCGTCAGGCCGCGGCGGACATGAAGCTCTCGGTCAACGATATCGGCCGGTCCATCCAGACCGTCCTGACGGGCACTCAGGCCAGCGTCTTCCGCGAAGCGGGCCGGGAATTCCGCATCCTGGTCAAAGTCAAGGACTCGGAGAAGATGGATATCCAGAGCATCCTTGACCTGACCATCATGAACGCGGCCGGGGATCAGGTCAGCCTGCGCAATGTCGTCAACGTCCAGCCCCGGCGGGGGCCGATCCGGATCGAACGGCGGGACCGGGAGCGGGTCGTGACTGTTTCGGGGGAGATCTCCGGCCGGGACCTAGGGTCGGTCATGGCCGACACGAGAGAAGTCCTGCGCTCGGTGCCCATCCCCAGGAACTTCAGCATCGGATTCACCGGCGACTACGAGGAACAGCGGAAGGCCAACCGGGAGCTGCTCCTGAGCATCATCCTGGCCTTGGTCCTCGTCTACATGATCATGGCCATGCTCTATGAATCCCTGCGCGACCCGTTCATCGTCATGTTCTCCGTCCCGCTGGCGGCGATCGGGGTCATCCTGATGCTCTTCGTGACCAGGACGAGCTTCAACATGCAGTCCTATATCGGCTGCATCATGCTCGGCGGAATCGTCGTCAACAACGCCATCATCATCGTGGACTACACCAACCTCCTCCGCCAGCGCGACAAGATGCCCATCCGGCAGGCGATCGAGGAAGCCGGACGGCGCCGCCTGCGGCCCATCCTGATGACCGCCTTTACGGCGGTCATGGCCACGCTCCCGCTGGCCCTCGGGCTCGGCGAGGGCGGCGAGGCCCAGGCGCCCCTCGCCCGGGCGGTCATCGGCGGGTTGACGAGCTCGACGCTCATCACCCTCATCGTCGTCCCCGTCATCTATTCCCTTTTCGAGGACTTCCGGAGAAGGAAGGAGAGGGCCGGCGGCGGCCTTTAGTAAAGGCCGGCAGCTGGTCCTTCATCTCCGGGG
>JADBLN010000098.1 GCA_014894455.1 Acidobacteriota bacterium
TCCTTGTCGATGCCCTGCATGGCGGCGATGGCGATCGACAGGAACTCGTCGAGTTCGAGGCCGAGGTTACGTGACTCCTCGATCTCCTCGCGGCGGGCGCCCTTGGCGAAGCTTTTTTCCTTGTAGCGCCGTTTGACGAACTCGAGGTCGATGGACCTGATCTTCTTGTCCGGATGCATCAGCGTCGCGGCGATGATGAGGCCGGTCAGCGGGTCGACGGAATAGATGGCCCAGTCCATGGGCGATTCGCACGGCACCTTGGCGGCATGGGCCTGGACGGCGTGGATGACCGGCTCGGCGATGCCCTTCTCCCGAAGGATCTTGACCGTCTCCGTGGTGTGGTGCTCGGGGCTTTTTTCCGTCACTTCGTAGTCGAGATCGTGGAGGATGCCGGCGAGCGCCCAGGGCTCGGGGTCGTGACCCAGCCGGACGGCCAGGACCCTCATGCAGGCTTCGACCGACAGGCAGTGTTTGACCAGGTTTTTGTTCTTGAGGTGCTGCTTGAGCAGGTCCAGGGCTTCATCGCGGGTCATGGGCATTCTCCTTTTTTCGTCTGGCTCTTCGTTGCAAATATTCGAATCGTCTTTTTAGAAGCCTTAGTTATAAGCTTCCATAACCGCCCGATCCTCTTTCATCAAATCGCCGGCGATCTCAGCCATCTTCATATCGTCCCAATAAGGCAGAAGGCGATGGGCCTCGAAATATTTCAAGGGGATGGGATGCGTTCCGACGACAACCGGGAGACCGTAGCGCGTCTCGATGAACTGTTTGAATTGAAGGATGTAGGGGCAGGGCGGGTAGCCGACGACAAACCCGGTGGCCAGGTGGACGACCTCGGCCCCGTTCTTTTTCATCTCCTCGGGGACGTACTCGATATTGCCGCCGGGGCAGCCGCCGCAATTCGAGAACCCGACGACTTCGACGGGCTCGTTCTTGGGATAGCGGGCGAACCCGCCGGCACGCTCCCGGACGGCCCGGAAGCATTTCCCACCGCCGCAGGACTGATAACGGCTGCAGATGATGATCCCAATTTTCTTCATGTCGTCCTCCGCGTGGTCTTCGTTAGGATAACCCAACGGCGGGGATGCTGTCTACGATGATCCTAAAAGCCGTGAAAACGGCCCTTCGAGGCGGCGGATGCGCCAGCCGGCTGCGATCTGAAGAAAACCAGGCGCTGGCGTCCCGACTCCTCATCTCCCACGACGAGGACAATGACCGGCGATACCCAGAGGGCTCCGGCCACGAGGGGACCGGAGGCGAGATGCTGACCGACGCGCTTTCCGGTCGAGAAATCGAGAGCCACGAGGTCGGGGGCGGCTGAAGAGACGAGGATCAAAGACCCGGCGATGACGATTTCGTGGACGATCCTCGACGGGACCACCTCCCAGGAAAGGATCGAGCCGCCCTGGCGGGAGAGAAAATAGACGACGCTGTTCGAAGCGGGCACGGCAAGCCGCCGGCCGTGAATGAGAGCCGGATGAAGCGGGGCACCCTGAAGACGGCGGGCCCAGATTTTCTTGCCGGTCGCGGCATTCAGGCAATAGAAGAACCGGTTCTCGGTGCCGAAATAGAGCCGGCCGTCCGCTTCCACCGGGTCGGCGGTTATCGTCCCCGTGGCGGCGAATTCCCAGACGGGCTTTCCCGTATGGTCGAGGGCCAGGAGGCGGCCGTCGGCGGCGCCGAGGATGACCAGATCACCGGAAAACACCTGGCCGGCCGTAATGGCAGAGGCGGGCGCGGTGGCCGTGAATTCCCATAGCTGTTCCCCGTCGACTGAGAGGTCGAGGGCTATGACCTTCCCGCTCGACGTCCCGAAATTCATTCTCCCGCGATTTTCCCGGATCGCCGATGTCACATCCTCGCCAAGCTGTTTCTTGAGGACAAGTGAACCCTTGAAGTCGAGGACGTAAATGACGTTCTCGTTGTCGCGGAAAAGGATATGGTCCTCGCCGAGTTCGGGCGACGCAGAAATCGAGTGATCGGCCTTGAACCGCCATAAAATCTGACGGGCCGGCACGACGACGGCCGTGAGAAAACCCTCTCTCGTCGCGAAATAGACGATCCCGTCCCGCGCCCGCGGCTGGCCGACGACGGTCCCGTCGATCTCGAGCGTCCCCGCCTCGACGAGCGGAAAACTGACTGCCGAAGGGTCGACCAGCGGCCTTTTCGCCGGCCCGCCGAAACCGGCTAGCGCAAGGCCGCTGATGGAGAAAACCCCGAGTAATCTGAGCTTAGTCATGCTGTCACGGGCATTATATAACAGGAATCAAGAAAAGGCCGCCCGCGGCCCCCTTTTGCAAGGGCGGACCGAAACTGGTATCATTTCCGGCTGAGAGCCGGGCATGGTCAATTACATTCTGCTGTACAAAATCCGCCGGATCGTCAAGAAGATCCTCAAGGACAAGATCGCCGACGACGAGATCGCCACGACCCCGAAATCCTGCATCGGCTGCCTGGCCGACGACATCAGCTGGGAAGTCTATTACCTGTTCAAGGAAAAGGAAGATAAAGCAGGCGGGCCGCAGCACGACGGCTAACGCCTAGGTTTTCTCGCCGCCCCTGATCTTCTCTTTTAGGGCTTCCCACCACTCCATCCGCTTCCTGACTTCTTTCTCGAAGCCCAGGTTCCCGGGGTCGTAGAATGTCCGGCCTTTGAGCCGCGCGGGCATGGTCTCCATGTCCGTCGTCGAGAGGGCGTGGTCGTGGGCGTACTGGTAATCCTGGCCGTAGCCGATCTCCTTCATCAAGGGCGTTACCGCGTTCCGGATGTGGAGAGGGACCGGCTCGTGGGGGCTGTGTTCGACGTCCTTCTGGACGGCGCCGTAGGCCGTGTAGACGCGGTTGCTCTTGGGCGCGGAGGCGAGATAGACGACGGCCTCGGCCAGGGCCAGCTCCCCTTCCGGCGAGCCGAGGAAGTCGTAGGCGGCCTTGGCGTTCAGCGTGATGGCCAGCGCCTGCGGGTCGGCCAGGCCGATGTCCTCGGAAGCGAAGCGGACCATGCGCCGGGCGACATAGAGCGGGTCCTCACCCGACGCCAGCATCCGGACGAGCCAGTAGAGGGACGCGTCGACGTCGCTGTTGCGCAGGCTCTTGTGGAGGGCCGAAATGAGGTTGAAATGCTCCTCCCCCGACTTGTCGTAGAGGAGCGTCCTTTTCTGGAGGGCCTCCTGGACGTTCTCTATCGTGATCGTCTTGCCCCGGGCCAGGCTGGCCGCGATCTCCAGCGTGTTCAGGGCCCGACGGGCGTCGCCGTTGGCGAAATCGACGAGCATGTCCAGGCCGCTCGGGTCGATGGTGAGGCCCGACGTGCCGAGCCCGTGCTCCTTGTCCTCCAAGGCGTCATGGATGATCCGGACGAGCGCCTCGCGGTCGAGCTCCTTGAGGACGAGAACGCGGGTTCGGGACAGGAGCGGGGCGATGACCTCGAAGGACGGGTTCTCCGTGGTCGACCCAAACAGGATGATATCCCCTTTCTCGACGTAGGGCAGGAAGGCCGCCTGCTGGGCCTTGTTGAAGCGGTGGATCTCGTCGATGAACAGGACCATGGGCTTGCCGAAGAGCTTCCGCTGCTGCTCGGCCCGGGCCATGAACTCCTTGACCTCCTTGATCCCGGAGAGGACGGCGCTGAAGAACTCGCAGGGCAGGTCGAATTGGCGGGCCAGCATGTAGCCCAGGGTCGTTTTGCCCGAGCCCGGCGGGCCCCAGAAGATGATGGAGACGAGCCGGTTCGAATCGACGAGCTCGGAGAGGAGCTTGCCCTTGCCCAGGATATGGTCCTGACCGTAGACGCGGTCGAAGGTCTGCGGCCTCATCCGCTCGGCCAGGGGCGTATGGGTTTCCTTTTCCCGGTCCTTTGTCTTTTTATCCATGGGCGCCGCCAGGTCCGGATTATATCACAACCGCCCGCCGGCCGGACCCCGGCGGCACGGGCGGAACGGCGCCCCCGCGGGCGAGTGACGCGCCTTGACCAAACCAGAAGAAAATGCTAATGTTGGCCTCCGGACGCCCGTGAAAAAAGAAACTGTTCAGACTAAACTCTTCAACGACGACAAAGCGAAGGTGAAGCTCGTCTACAAGCTCGACGAAGTCAGCCGGACGACCGGCGTCGACGCCGCGACCCTGTCCTCGTGGGAAGAGGAATTTCCTTTTCTCAACGCCGGCCTGACGGGCAGCGGCGAGAAATTCTTCCGCCAGCAGGACGTGGCCATCATCGCCCGGATCAAGGAGCTCATGGCCGGGGAAACCCTGACCACGGCCGGGATCAAGCGGAAGATCGAGGACGAGTTCGGCCTCGTCCGCTCGAATCCCGTCCATCCGGAGCGGCTCCGCAAGGCCCTCAACAACGTCCGCGACAATCTCCAGGACATCGTTTCCACCCTCGACGACGGGCGGAAAAAAGGTCGTAAATAGCCCCGGTTCTGCTATAATAAGGGGCCCCGGTTCGGGACGTGGCGCAGCCTGGTAGCGCACATGCTTGGGGTGCATGGGGTCGGCGGTTCAAATCCGCCCGTCCCGACCATTTCTCTCATCTCTCGAGGACCACTCACATGAAGATCACTAAAGACAAGAACGCGGAAGACCTGAAGGCCCGGGCTATCGACCTGGCCGGGCTCGTCAGTTACCAGGACGGCGCCATCGTCAGCCGCGAGGTCGTCAGCCAGCCGACAGGAACGGTGACCGCGTTCGCCTTCGACGAGGGCGAACAGCTGAGCGAGCACACGGCGCCTTTCGACGCCATGGCCATCGATCTCGACGGGGAGGCCGACATCTCGATCGGGGGCAAGGTCAACCGGGTCAAGCCCGGCGAGATGATCATCATGCCGGCCGCCATCCCGCACGCCCTCCGGGCCGTGACGCGGTTCAAGATGCTCCTCGTCATGATCAAGAAACCGGCGTGAAGAAAGTCCTTGAGGCCGGGGCCGCCACCAGGAGGGCCCGACGTCCTCTCATCCTCCTGACAAACGACGACGGCTTCTACCATGAGACGATCCAAATCCTCTACCGCCGCCTGCAGCCTCTCGGCCTGACGTACATCGTCGCGCCGGACCGGGAGAAAAGCGCCTGTTCGCTGGCCATCACGCTCCGGCAGCCATTGCGCATCCATCACGTCAAGCCGCGGGTCTGGGCCGTCGAGGGGACGCCCGGCGACTGCATCTATTTCGCCCTCCAGAAGTTCCTCCCCCGCCGACCGGACCTCATCATATCGGGGATGAACCCGGGGCCGAACCTCGGCCAGCAGGACATCAATTATTCCGGGACCGTCGCCGGAGCGATCCAGGGGACGTTCCTTGGTATCCCGTCGATCGCGGTTTCTCTTCTTCCCGACGCCTCGGGCGGCTTCGACTTGAAGTTCGCCGCGAAAGTCGTCCGGACGATCGCCGCGAACGTCCTGGCCTCGGGCCTGCCGACGGGGACAGCCCTCAACGTCAACATCCCGCCGCCCCCGGTCAAAGGGGTGAAGGTCACCCGCCTCGGTTGGAAGTTCTACGACCCGGAGATCATCGAGAAGACCGATCCGCGTAACTCGTCGTATTTCTGGATCGGGACCGGAGTTCCAAGGCGTGTAGGCGACGCCGGCACCGACGTCATGGCCGCCCACGAGGGCTATATCTCGCTGACACCCCTCCACACCGACATGACCGCCCATCACACCCTGTCCTCCCCGAAGCTCCGCCGCCTTGCCAAAGCGCTCGCGCCGGTCAAGCGATAGACTGCGCTATCACCCTCGATTTTCTGCTAAAAAACCTCTAGAACCTTGTTGCTTGATGTCTGCATCTTAATCTATCAGCTTGACGCTGCCCGGGCAGTGATAGGGGCCATGCATAGCCCCCGTAGCCGAAGGGGCTCGCCCTTCGGGCGTAGGAACAACCGGGACTGGTTCCCGGGGGGCCGGGGGGAGATGGGCGGCTTCAGCGCCGCATAACTGAGCGGCAATTAGAATCCGGGCGGTGTCACCGGCTTCTTTTTCCGGTGGCGAAGGTACTCGGTCACAACGGGGACCGTCGATATGGCGATGATGGCCAGGATGGCCAGGGAAAAATTCTTCCTGACGACCGGGATGTTGCCGAAGAAATATCCGGCGCCGACGAGCAGGACGACCCAGCCGACCCCGCCGACGACGTTGTAGGCGATGAACTTGCCGTAGGACATCCGCCCGATCCCAGCGACGAAAGGCGCGAATGATCGGATGATCGGGACGAACCGTGCAATGATGATCGTCTTGCCGCCGTGCTTTTCGTAGAATGCGTGCGTCCGGTCGAGGTGCTCCTTCTTGAAGAAACGCGCCTTCTCCTTGGCGAAGACCTTGGGCCCGACGTAATGGCCGATCCAGTAGTTGACCGTGTCGCCGATGACCGCGGCGGCGGAGAGGACCAGGATGAGCCAGCCGACCTTGAAAGCTTTCAGCGCGGCGAACGTCCCGGCGGCGAAAAGCAGGGAGTCGCCGGGAAGGAAGGGCATGACGACGAACCCGGTCTCGATGAAGATGACCACGAAAAGAATGGCGTAGGTCCACAGACCGTACTGCTGGATGATGGCGCTGAGGTATCTGTCGAGGTGCAGCGCGATGTCGATGATCTTGTTAACGAGTTCCATGGGACCCCTACTATACCCGCAGCCGCCCCTTGATTCAATATGATAGAATGAGGCACGTGGCCAAACGCGAAGGGAAACTGGAGCTGGTCGAAAAGGCCCTCGAGCGCCTCTCGCCGATCGAATCGGTCTGCACGCTCTGCCCGCGGGACTGCCGGGTGGACAGGACGAAGGGAGCGGACGGCGTCTGCCGGACGGGCCGTCTCGCCTCGGTCTCCCACGCCCTGCTCCACTTCGGAGAAGAGCCGGTCATCAGCGGCAAGTCCGGTTCCGGGACGATCTTCTTCACGGGCTGTAACCTCAAATGCCTGTTCTGCCAGAACTACCAGCTCAGCTGGCTCCTCGAGGGCAAGCCCGTCTCAGACGAGGGACTCGCGGCTCTGATGCTCGGGCTCCAGGCGAAAGGCGCCCATAACATCAATTTCGTCTCGCCGACCCACGTCGTCCTGCCTATCCTCAGGGCCCTCCGCATCGCCCTTTCCGAAGGCCTCGCCATCCCCCTCGTCTGGAATTCCAACGGCTATGACAGCGTCGCGGTTATCCAGGCCCTGGAGGGGATCGTCGATATCTATCTTCCCGACCTGAAATATCACTCCCCGGTTATCTCGAAAAAATATTCAGCCGCTGCGGATTATTTCGCCAAGGCCTCCGAGGCCGTCCGGGAGATGTCGATCCAGCAGCCCGTCCTCGACCTCGGGCCCGGCGGGACGGCCCGGAGAGGGCTCGTCGTCCGCCATCTCATCCTCCCCGGCTCGGTCGAGGACACGCTCGGCATCCTGAAATGGGCCAGCGAAAACCTGTCCCCTTTCATCGGCTTCAGCCTGATGAGCCAGTATCACCCCTGTTTCCGGGCGCCGGATGAGATCCAAAGGGGCGTTTCCGAGGAGGAATACCGACGGGCCGCTGACGAGGTTCTCGCCCTTGGCTTCGGCCACCTGTTCCTCCAGCCGGAACCCTTTCGGCCGGACGAGCACCTCGTCCCCGATTTCAGGAAAGAAAAGCCGTTCCGCTGGAAGTGAAACCTATTTGCTTTTCGTCGCGGGCAGACGCGATTCCGGAATGCCGAGGGCTGCGGCCAGCTCCCTGATTTTCCCGTGCACCGCACGGACTCCCTTGGGGCCCATGCGGAAGAGCTGTTTCTGGGCCGGGCTCAAGGCCTCGAGCGTCTCGTCGGTCATCGCATAGCTTAGGATCTTTTTCTCCAAAACGACGAGGCCTTCGACGGCGGGCGTCTCGAGAAGCTCGGCCATGGCCCGGACGAGCGTGTCTTCGAAGTCGACCCCGGGATAGCCGAGGTCGCTGTAGGCCTCCCGGAGAAGGGGCTTGACCGCCCGGTAGAGCCGGACGGCCGCCACCGCGTCGACCGAAAGGACCACGCCGACGACGGGGTCATACCGGGAATACGCCGCTTCATCGATGAGCGTGCCCTCTTTTGTCCTGACGATGCGGAATTGCCCGGATGGCGAAAAGAAGTCGATGTGCGGTTTGGGGCTCAGCCCGTTGGCGACGTTGTCGACGGCCACGACGAATTTCCGGACGAGGTCCTTCGTCAACAGCCACTTGGCGAACTCCGGGCTCGTCGACAGGGCCGCGGCGAAGTCGCGGACGGACGGGTCGCTCTCCCCGAGCGCGACCGCGGGGAAAGCGAGCGGCTCACCCAGACCCCCGGCGGAGGCTTTCTCTCCCCCGGCCAACGTCTCCGACTCGGCCGGCGGCGTTTGCGGCGCCACCGGCGCCTCAGGTTTCTTTCTTGTGGCAAAATAATACACGGCCACTACGGCGGCCAAAACCACGAGGATGGCGATCGCGAGACCCCGGACCTTCTTAGGCTCGTTCCCTTTTTCGTCGTCGAGATGAAGATCTTCCATGTTGTTCCCTCACTTTCCTATCGCCGCACTATTATACTCCGGTTTACCGCCGCGGTTAGCCGAACCTCCCCGTGATGTAATCTTCCGTCCTGGCATCCTGGGGATTGGTGAAGATCTGCCGGGTCTCTCCGATCTCGACGAGCTCGCCGAGGAGGAAGTAGCCGGTGACGTCCGAAACCCGGGCCGCCTGCTGCATGTTGTGGGTGACGATGACGATCGTGTAGCGCTTCTTGAGCTCGGCCATGAGGTCCTCGATGTTGGCCGTGGCCGCCAGATCGAGAGCCGAACAGGGCTCGTCCATGAGGAGGATCTCCGGCTCGACGGCGACCAGACGGGCGATGCACAGCCGCTGCTGCTGTTCGCCCGAGAGCTTGAGCGCGTCGTCGTCCAGCCGGTCCTTGAGCTCGTCCCAGAGGTGGACGGCCTCGAGGCTTCGCATGAGTTTTTCCTCTAGGACCTTGCCGTCGCGGACGCCGTGGACGCGGAGCCCGTAGACGACGTTGTCGAAGACGCTCAGGGGGAAAGGGTTGGGCCGCTGGAAGACCATGCCCACCTTCTTCCGGAGCGCGAGGAGGTCGGTCCCGGGCCGGTAGATGTCTTCCCCGTCGATGAGGACCGTTCCCGTGACCCGGACGTCCTCGATGAGGTCGGTCATGCGGTTGAGCGACCGCAGGAAGGTCGTCTTGCCGCAGCCCGAGGGCCCGATGAGGGCGGTGATCTTGTTGACCGCGAAATCCAGGCTGATACCTTTCAAGGCCTGGAATTTCCCGTAGTAAAAATTCAGGTCGCGGACTTCGATGATGGCCATGGCGGTTTAGCCGAACCTCCCGCGGAGGTAGTCGTCCGTCCGCTTGTCCTGGGGCGCCGTGAAGATATCCGCCGTCGGCCCGGCCTCGACGAGCCCGCCGTTCAGGAAAAAAGCCGTGCGGTCGGCGACGCGGGCCGCCTGCTTCGTGTTGTTGGTGACGAGGATGATGGTGTAATCCTTCTTGAGCTTGCGCAGGGAATCCTCGATCTTCATGGTCGAGATAGGGTCGAGCCCCGAGGTCGGCTCGTCGAGGAGGATGTACTCCGGCTTGACGGCCAGGATGCGGGCCAGGCAGAGGCGCTGCTGCTGGCCGCCCGAGAGCTTCAGGCCGCTCGTTTCCAGCCGGTCCTTGACCTCCTCCCACAGGCCGCCCCTCTCCAGGCTGTCCCGGACGACGGCGTCGAGCCTGGCCCGGCCCTTCAGGCCGGCCATCCTCGCGCCGAAGGCGACGTTCTCGAAGATCGAACGGGGCAGCGGCACGGGTGTCGCGAAAACCATCCCCAGCTTCCGGCGCAGCTCGATGACGTCGACGTCGGGTTCGTAGATGTCGCGGCCGTCGATCGTGATCGTCCCCTCGACCCGCGAGCCGCGGACGAGGTCGTTGAGCCGGTTGAGGGCGCAGAGGAAGGTCGACTTGCCGCTCCGGGCGGGGCCGATGATCCCCAGGATCTCGTTCCGGCGGACGTCCAGGTCGAGGGCATTGAGCTTTTGAACGGCGCCGAAGAACTGGCTGAACCCCCGGACCCGGATGGCGACGTCGGTCATGTCTCCCGCTTCTCTCCCCTCAGGAATACTTCCTGATGAACCGGTTCATCAGGTAATAGGTCAGGATGTTGATGCCCAGGATAGCGATGATCAGGACGGCGGCCGTGCCGTAGGCATTCGACATCGAGATGCCTTCCCGGGCCAGGATGTAGAAATGGACGGACATCGGCCGGGTCGACGAGAAGATCGAGGTCGGCATGCGCAGGGCGCTCCCGGCCGTAAAGATCGTCGCCGCCGTCTCCCCGATGGAACGGCCGACGCTGAGGACGATGCCCGTGACGATGCCGGGCAGGGCCGACGGCAGGACGACCCGGGTCACGGTCTGCCACTTCGTGCTGCCCAGGGAGAAGCTGACGGTCCGGTAGGCCGGGGGGACGCTCTTGATGGCCTCTTCGCTCGTCCGGATGATGGTCGGCAGGAGCATGAAGGCCATGGTCAGCCCGCCGCTCAGGATCGACCACCCGAACTTGAGCTTGGTGACGAAGAGGATGAAGCCGAAGAGGCCGAAGATGATCGAGGGGATGCCGGCCAGGCACTCGGCCCCGAAACGGATGACGCGCGTCAGCGGGCCGCCCCAGGTGTACTCCGTGAGGTAGATCGCCGTCCCCACGCCGAGGGGCGCGGCGATCAGGATGGCCAGAAATGACAGGGCGACCGTCCCGACGATGGTCGAAAAGATGCCCCCGGACTTGCCCATGTCCGCGGGGTTGGCCGTCAGGAACTCCAGGCTCAGGACGGGCAGGCCGCGGCGCAGGATGAAGAAGATGATGAAGAGCAGGACACCGACCGTGACGAGGGTCATGGTCCACAGCCCGGCCTGGGCGACCTTTTGTTCGACGCGGGGCCCGAGCCGCTTCACGGCTGTCTCCTCCGCCTCGAAGAGGTGGCGTTGGCGACCGTGTTCAGGACCATGATGATGATGAAGAGGATGACGCCCGTGGCGAAGAGGGCCTCGCGGTGCTCGCCGGTCGCGTAACTCATCTCCAGGGCGATGTTCGAGGTCAGGGTCCGGACCGGCGCGAGGAGCGAACGGGGGATCTCGGCGGCATTGCCGGCAATCATGATCGTGGCCATGGTCTCGCCGATGGCCCGGCCCATGCCCAGGATGATGCTGGCGATGATGCCCGACCGGGCCGCAGGGAAGAGGACCATCTTGACCGTCTGCCAGCGCGTCGCGCCCAGGGCGATCGAACCCTCCCGGTAGGACGGGGGCACGGCCTGGAGCGAGTCGACCGAGATGGAGATGATGGTCGGCAGGATCATGATGCCCAGGACGATGGAGGCGGCCAGGACCGAAAGCCCCGGCCCCCCGAAGGTCTGCCGGATGAAGGGCACGAGGATGATGACGCCCATGAAGCCGTAGACGACCGAGGGGATGCCGGCCAGGAGCTCGACGATCGGCTTGATGACGCGGCGGACATTTTTCGATGAGAACTCGGTCAGGACGATGGCGCAGGCCAGGCCGAAGGGGACGCCGATGACGAGCGCCCCGGCCGTGACGAAGAGGGAGCCGACGATCATCGGCCACAGCCCGAACACTTTCTCCGAAGGGTACCAGTTCCCCCCGGCCAGGAAGCTCTTCAAGCCGTACTTGAACATGATCGGCGTTCCCTGCTGGACGATGAAGACGGTGATGACAAGGAGGACGGAGACCGCCGAAAAGGCGATGACGAGGAGCGCCAGGCGGACGAGTCGGTCGTTCCGCTCGAGCCTGTTCTTGCCGCGCTTCTTTGTTTTCATCGCCATGTCGCGCCCGTCCCGGTCACTTGATGGGAAGGAGGCCTTCCTTCTTGACCAGGGCCTGACCTTCCGCCGACAGGACGAAGTCGACGAACTCCTTGGCCAGGCCTGCCGGCTCGCCCATGCTCACGAACAGGAAAGGCCGGACGAGCTTGTAGCGGCCGTTCAAGATGTTCTCTTCGTTCGCCGCGGCGCCGTCGAGGTCGAGCGAACGGACCTGCTCGTTGACCAGGCCCAGGGAGATGAATCCGACCGCGTAGGGATCTTGGGCGATGATCTCGCGGACCGTCCCGTTGGAATCCTCGGTGATGGCCCCCCGGAAGATCCGGGTCTTGCCCATGACCAGCTCCTGGAAGGCGCCCCGTGTCCCGGAACCCTCCTCCCGGGTGACGACGGTGATCGGCCGGTCGGGACCGCCCAGGTAATTCCAGCGTCTCAGGTCGCCGGAGAAGATCTGCTTGACCTCGGCGAGCTTCGCCCCCCGGACCGGGTTCGACGGATGGACGATGACGGCCAGGCCGTCCCTGGCGACGACGATCTCCACGAGGTCCTTTTCGTCACCTTTGAGCTCCCGGGAGGACATGCCGACCTGGCAAGCGCCGCTCTTGCAGGCCTGGATACCCGCGCTCGAGCCGCCGCCCTGGACGTTGACCCCGAGCCCGGGGTGTTTCTCCATGAAGACCTCGGCCCACTTGTCGGCGAAAGGCTGGATGCTCGTCGAACCGGCCAGGGTTAGGTCGGTCTGCGACTGGTCGCCGCGGCAGGCCGGAAAAAAGGCGACGCCTATGGCCAGAAGGATACGGGCGAGCCGGAGGCGCGTCATGTCATTTCGGGCATTTAAGCGGCAGAGGGGATTATACCTCGGAACCGCCCTCCTCGTCGAAGGCCCTCAATTTCGCATCTAATTCGGCCTTCTTCTCTTCATGCTCCCCGCTCAGGGTCTGTAGCTCATCGAGGAGGCCGTCGATCGTCTTCTTCGTCTGGTGCATGGACTTCGACAGCTCGACGACCCGGCTCCCCTGCCGGGCCTCCGAGGCCTTGACCAGCTCGACGTTGAGTTCGCGGAGGGCGGCGTCGTGGGCTTCGACCTTTTTTTCGATGGCCGCGATCCGCGTCTCGAGCGGGCGCAGGATCCGGGACCGCTCGGCAATGACCTCCGAGCGCCGGCGCCGGAGCTCCTTGGGCGTCCATTTCGGCCGCTCCTCGCTCCCGGCCGAAGTCGGCAGGTTCGCGATGGGCCCTTGCATGACCTCGTCCCTCCAGCCGACCTTGTCCAGGAACCTCTGGTAGCCGCCCTCATAGATGACGATGTCGTCGTTGTCGAAGACGACCAGGCGCTCGGCCAGGGTGTGGAGGAACATCTCGTTGTGCGTGACCATGATGACCGCGCCGTCGAAAACGTCGATGGCCTCGAGCAGGGCGTCGTTCGACTCGATGTCGAGGTGGTTGGTCGGCTCGTCGAGGAGGAGGAGGTTGAGCGGCGTGGCGATAAGCTTGCCGAGGAGGACGCGGCTTTTCTCTCCGCCCGAGAGGATGCGGATCTTCTTGAGGGCGTCGTCGCCCTCGAACATCATCCCGCCGGCGATGAAGCGGGCCCGCTTGGGATCGCCCTCGGGGTCCGCCGAGCCGATCTCCTCGAGGACCGTATTGGACTCCGCGAGCGTAGAGATGTGGGTCTGCTCGAAGTAGCCGGGCGCGACCGACTGCGGGGAGGAGATCTCGCCCGACTGCGGGCTGAGGTCCCCGGCGATCAGCCGGAGCAGGGTCGTCTTGCCCCGGCCGTTCCGGCCGATGACGAAGACCCTGTCCCTGGCCCCGACGCTGATCGAGAACCGCCGGATGAGCGGATGGTCGGGCGTGTAGGAGAAGGAAACTTCGCTCACCTCCAGCGCGTACTTTTGGAAAGACGGCTTCTCGGCGAAGGCGAACTCCAGCGTCTTGACCATCTCGAGCTTCTCCCGTTTCTCCATCTTCTCGAGCGACTTGACCCGGGACTGGACGAGGCCGCCCAGCCGGGCCTTGGCCCGGAAGCGGGTGATGAACAGGTCCATCTCCTTCATTTTCCGCTCGTCGTTGATCCGCGTCTTCTCGTAGATCTCCTCTTCGGCCGCGATCTGCTCGTAATATTTGCCCGTGTTCCCCTCGATCTTCCGCACCTTCCTCCGATGGATGCCGATGACGTGGGTGACGACGTTGTCCATGAAGCTGCGGTCGTGGGTGATGAGGAGGAGCTCGCCGGGCCAGGCCGCGAGGAAGCGCTCCAGCCAGCGGATGGAGGTGATGTCGAGGTAGTTGCTCGGCTCGTCGAGGAGGAGCAGCTGGAAATCGCCGACGAGGACCTTGGCCAGGTTGAGCCGGACCTGGTAGCCGCCCGAAAGTTCCGACGGGCGTTTCTCGAGGTCGGCCGCCTCGAAGCCCAGGCCGGACAGGACCTTTTCGACCCGCCAGATCTCGTTGTGGGCGTCGTGGGGCAAGGCCTTGGCCCCCTCGGCGAGGACCGTCGGCTCCGTGAACTTCAGCCTCTGCTCGACGTATCCGATCCGGTATTTCCGCGGCTTCGTGATCGTCCCCGCGTCCGGCTCGTCCTCGCCCGTGATCATCCGGAAGAGCGTCGTCTTGCCGTGGCCGTTGCGGCCGACGACGCCGACGCGCTCCTTGCGGTTGACCTTGAAGCTGATCGAATCGAAGAGCCCCTGTTTTCCGTAGCTCTTCGACAGATTATCGACAATGATCATAGGGAAATACCTGCCTGTTTCAAAAAACTATTATAGCAGACCGGTTCCGCTTATTTCTTCGCGCTCACGCCATTTACGACCTTGGTCTGGTGGGCGCCCTTGGTCGTGTGCACCCGGAAGCCGTCCTCGCCGCCCAGCCACACTTCCGAAAGGATGTAGACCGTAAAGTATTCCGTGTACGACGGTTCGAAGTCCCCGACCTCGTCGAAGACGAGCTGGGGCTCGGCGACGGGCGGCTTGGGCTGCGCGATCCTCACGGTGAAGGGGACCGGGATGTCCTTGCCCGTCGCTTCCTGACGGAGCGTGAGCTGTCCCTCGGCCGCCTTCATCACGGTGTAATCGCCCGCCGGAAGCTTCTTGCCCCCGGCTTGGAACTTGAACGGGATCTTAAATATCGCCTGGGCGAAGGTCGAAGCGGCGCCTGCGACAAGCAGAACAACCAAGGTCACGATCGCCGCCACCGCGGTGCGTTTCATTTCGTGCCTCCTTCTCAGACGGTGACATCGGCCGGATAGGCGGGGATCGGGTCCGGCGTATCGGGAACTCCGCTCTTAAGGGCGTCTTCCATGGCCTCGATGAACGTATCGATCTCCTCAAGCGTTGTATAGACGTTGGGCGAGACTCGGAGCGCCTGGTAATCGAAGACCGAGTTCGGCGGGGCTCCCCCGACGAGCGGAACGACGATGATCCTGTAATTGTTCCTCAAGAAGCTGGCCAGCGCCCGGACGTCGATGCCTTCGATGTTGACCGCCATGACCCCCCACGCCTGGGCCGGCTCGCTCGTGTCCGTCAGGACCTTGATCCGGGGGTGGACCTTGAGGGCGTTGACCCAACGGAGGTTCAGATAGCGCAGCCGGGCCGCCTTCCGCTCGGCCCCGATGGCCTGATGGAAGGCCAGGGACTCGCCGAGCGCCGCCCGGATGGCCCACGGGTGCGTCCCGATGGACTCGAACTTGCGGATGTCGTTGTCCTGTTGTTCCGGGGCAGCCTGGAGGGGCCAGAACCTCGGGATCATCTCCTTCCGCACGTAGAGACAGCCGTTGCCGAG
>JADBLN010000017.1 GCA_014894455.1 Acidobacteriota bacterium
CCGTTCCGTTCAGCTGTCAAATCTTAACAGAGTCGGAAGAGGGGGTCAAACCTACCTTTTGCTGCAAAAGGTAGGTTTGACCCCCTCTTGTCTTCTTCCGAGGCCCTTGTCGATCACGGACTTCTCGACGCGGACGACGATGGGGCGGCCGTGAGGGCAGAGGGCCGGCTGAGAGGTTTTGAACAGCTCCTCGACGAGGTAGCCCATCTTCTCCCTTGTCAGGGGCTCCCCGGCCTTGACGGCCGTTTTGCAGGCCAGCGTCGCCAGCATGTGCTCACGGCGGTCTTCGGCGGTCTTTTGGCCCGCCTCTTCGAGCAGACCGAGAAAGATGTCCGCGGCCTGTTCGGGTTTGAAGAGGTCGGGATATTCTTTTAGAGCGTAGGACCGCCCGCCCATGGCCTCGACGCGGAAACCCACGTCCTCGAACAGGGCGGCGTTCGCCTCGAAGCTGACGACCGCCGACGGAGAGAGCTCGAGGAGGGGCGGGATGAGGAGCGTCTTCCGCGGCCAGAGCCTCTCGCGGTCGATCTCCCGGTATTTCTCGAAAAGGACGCGCTCGTGGGCGTTGTGCTGGTCGATGACGAGAAGGCCGTCCTCGCCGGCCGCGACGATGTACATATTCTCGTACTGGCCGAGGACGGCGGGCCCTTTCGCCGTCCGCACGTCCGCGGATGTCGCCGTCCAATCTGTGCCCGGGGCGGGACGGGCCCCTGCCCCGGGAGCGAAGCGGTCGGCGGCGATAGGCCCGAAACCGAGACCTCGAGACGTCCAGGCGGCGCCTTCCTCCGCGACGCGCCCGGCCGGCCCCTTGTCCCCGACCGCCGGGAGGACTTCCTTTATTGTATGTCCGCGGGCGGCGCCTTCGCCCACGGCCCGGAGGACGAGCCGGAATACGAGCTGGGTATCCTTGAACCGGACTTCAGCCTTGGCCGGGTGGACGTTGACGTCGACATCGGCGTAGGGCAGCGACAAGAAGAGGAACGCCTCGGGCGACCTTCCCCGCTCGAGGATGCCGGCATAAGCCTGGTTGAGGGCGGCCATGAGGATCCTGTCCTTGACCGGACGGCCGTTGACGAAAAAGTATTGGACGGTCTTGTCGGACCGGCCGGCCAGCGGCCTGGAGGCCAGGCCCTCGATGCGGCCGCCGCCCTCTTCGGCGGCGACGTCCATCAGGCCGTCGACCATCTTCTTGCCGAAGATCTGGAAGACCCTTTCCCGGAGGGTCATGACCGGGGGGCAGGCGATGACCTCCCGCGCCCCGTGGACGAGCGTGAAGCGGACGCCGGGCGCGGCCAGGGCGGCCTGGGTCACGTACTTAGAGACGGGCCCGAGCTCGGACGAGCCCGAGCGGAGGAACTTCTGCCGGGCCGGCAGGTTGAAGAACAGGTCCCTGACCTCGACGCTCGTGCCGCGCGGGAAAGCGATGTCCGTGACCGCGACGAGGCGCTCGCCCTCCCGCTCGATCATCGTCCCCCGGTCGTCGGCCCCGTCCTGGGTGCGCAGGGTCAGCCGAGAGACGGCGGCGATGCTGGCCAGGGCCTCACCGCGGAAGCCGAGCGTCGCGATGCGCTCCAGGTCCTCCTCCGTGGCGAGCTTACTCGTCGAATGCCGTCTGAAGCAAAGGGCGGCGTCCTCCCGGTCCATCCCGGAGCCGTCGTCCTGGACCTTGATCAGGCGCTTGCCGCCGTCGAGGAGCTCGACGCGGACGTCCGTCGCCCCGGCGTCGAGGCAGTTCTCGACGAGTTCCTTGACGACCGAGACGGGCCTTTCGACAACCTCGCCCGCCGCGATCTTCTGGGCGACTTCCTCGGACAGGAGATGGATCTTCTTCATTCGACGACCTCGCCTTCCGTCCGGCGCGGCAGGACGCGGCCGATCGCGACCCGGACGAGCTCGCATTTCGGAGCCCGGCACGAGGGGGCGAAGACCCGGATGGCATTCCCCGTCAGGAGCTCGGCGCCCCTCTCCGACGTATGGATGACCGCGGCCTCGAGCTCCCGCCCCTCGAACCGCCCGCGGAAGCGAAAGTCCTTCTCCGCCGCGAGCCGCCGGAGTTCCATCGCCCTGTCCCTGACAACGCTCGCCGGGACACCGGGCCGTCCCGCGGCGGGCGTGCCCGGCCGAGGCGAATACGAAAAGACGTGGAAATATGTCAGCGGAGAACCGGCCAGGAAACTCCGCAGTTCGTCGAACTCCGTCGCCGTTTCGCCGGGGAAGCCGACGATGATGTCCGCTCCGAGGGCCGCTTCCGGCGATCGCGTCCTCAACTCCCCCAATATCCGTTCGTAGCTTCCCGGCTCCGCGGCGCGGCCCATCAGCCGCAGGAGGCAGGCCGAGGCGTGCTGGAGCGAAAGATGGAAGTGCTGACAGATCTTCGGGTTCGCCGCGATGTGCTCGACGAGCGCGCCGTCCGTCTTCCCCGGGTCGAGAGAGCTCAACCGGACCCGCCCGAGCCCGGGGATCCCTTCGAGCTCCCGGAGAAGGCCGAGGAGCGTGCCCGGCGGCTCGAAGTCCTTCCCGTAGGACGAGAGATGGATGCCGGCCAGGACGATCTCCCGGAAGCCGCGGCCGGCGAGTTTTCGGACGCGGGCCTCGACCTCGTCCGGGCCGACGCTCGCGCTCTTTCCCCGGACGCTCGGGATGACGCAGAACGCGCAGCGGTTGTCGCAGCCGTCCTGGACCTTCAGGAAGGCCCGCGCCCGGAACGGGGCCTCCGTCTCCAGCGCCGCCCCCACCCTCGCCCCTTCTCCCCCGACGATCTCCATCACCCGCTCCGGCAGACGGGCCTTGGCGCTGTTCGGGAGGACGGCGACGACGTTCGGCATCCCACTGATCTCCGCGGGCGCCCGCTCGGCGTAGCACCCCGTGACGACGATCTTCGTCCCGGGGTTATCGCGGGCGGTTTTCCGGATGAACCTGCGGACGTCCCGGTCGGCCCGGCCGGTCAGGGTGCAGGAGTTGATCAGGACGACGTCGCTCCCGCCCCCATCCTCTTCGAGCCGGAAGCCCCTCTCTCGGAAGGCCTCAGCCCAGGCGAAGGCCTCGGCCCGGTTGACGCGGCAGCCGAAGTTCCGGACGGAAAAAGAGGGCATCGCCGGGGGTTCACAGCTTTTCTTTGATCTTGAGCGAGGCCGCCTCGACCTTGTCCGCCATCTTCGCCCGGTAAGTGACGAGCTTCGTCCGGAGCGCCTCGTCGTTGAGGGCCAGGATCTCGACCGCGAGCAGGGCCGCGTTCGAGCCGCCGTGCCGGCCCAGGGCCATGGTCGCGACGGGGATGCCCTTGGGCATCTGGACGGTCGAAAGGAGGGCGTCGAGTCCCGCCAGCGTCTCGCTCTCGACGGGGACCCCGATCACCGGCTTGACCGTTTGGGAGGCGACGACGCCGGCCAGGTGGGCGGCCTTGCCGGCCACGGCGATGAAGATCTCGGTCCCGCCGGCCTCCGCCGATTTAACCAGGCGGAGGGTCCGCTCCGGCGAGCGGTGGGCGGAGGTCACCTCGAGGCCGAAGGGCACACCGAAGTCCTTGAGGAGGACGAGCGCGTCCTCGACCGCGCCGAAGTCCGATTCGCTGCCGAGAAATATCATGACTTTCATGTCCGTTCCTCCTGGATCGCGCCGATGTCGCAGCGGTAGTGCATGGCCTCGAAATGGATCCGGCCGCAGGCGTCGTAGATTTTAGCCATGGTCCCGGCGAGGTTGTCTTCCGAAGCGCAGACCCCGAGGACGCGGCCGCCGGTCGTCAGGCAGGTATCGTTTTCGTACTTGGTCCCGGCGTGGAAGATGTTCACCCCGGGGATCTCGGCCGCCTCGGCCAGGCCGGAGATCGTCTTGCCCTTGTCGTAGCGGACCGGATATCCGCCCGAGGCCACGACGACGCAGCCCGAGGGTTTGGCGGACCAGCGGACGTCCTCCCGCAGGACGTTCTCGTCGACCGCGGCGGTCAGGAGCTCGACCAGATCGCTCTCCAGACGGACGAGCTGAGGCTGTGTCTCCGGGTCTCCGAAACGGGCGTTGAACTCGAGGACGCGGGGCCCCTTCTCGGTGATCATCAGGCCCGCGTAGAGGACCCCCTTGAACTTCCGGCCCTCCTCGAGCAGGCGGGTGACGGCCGGGGTGATCACGGTGTTCATCACTTCGTTGAAGAGCTTCTCGGTCATGAAGGGCGACGGCGATATGGCGCCCATGCCGCCCGTGTTCGGCCCCTTGTCTCCGTCGTAGGCCGCTTTGTGGTCCATCGCCGAGACCAGGGGCTGGACCCTCATCCCGTCGGAAATGACGATGAAAGACACCTCGCGGCCGCGGAGGAACTCCTCGATGACGATACGCCGCCCGGCCGGCCCGAACTTCTTCTGGACGAGCATCTCGCCGGCCGTGTCCTCGGCCTTTTTCTGCGAGGAGCAGACCACGACGCCCTTGCCGGCCGCCAATCCGTCGGCCTTGATGACGATGGGATAGCCGAACTCTCCGGAGGCCAGGATCTTCTTGGCCTGGTCGAAGCCGTCGGCGACCTTGAACCGGCCCGTGGGTATGCGGTGGCGGTCCATGAACTGCTTGGCGAAGACCTTGCTGCCCTCGATCTCGGCTGCCTTCTTCGAGGGCCCGAAGATCCTCAGGCCGCGCTTCTCGAACTCGTCGACGATGCCCATGGTCAAGGGGACCTCGGGGCCGACAACGGTCAGCTCGATATTTTCCCGAGCGGCGAAATCGGCCAGCCCGGCGATGTCCGTTTCGGCCAGGGGAACGTTTTCAGCGACGAGCCGCGTCCCGCCGTTCCCCGGCGCGCAATAAACCTTGTCCGCGTGCGGGCTCTGGGCGATTTTCCAGGCCAGGGCGTGTTCCCGGCCGCCGGACCCGACGATCAGTATCTTCATCGTCTCATACTCCGTTCACGGGACGATCGATCTTGTCCTCAAGCCCCGGCGGCCCGGCGGAGGTTCTCGGCGAAGAGGGCCGCATAGCCGGGGTCGGGAATGACGCTCGAGAGGATCCGCGCCGCCAGCGGCAGGGCTTCGGCGGGCGGAAGTGAAAAGCCCATGATCAGGAAGTTTTTCCGGTACCGGGCCACTTCGTCGCCGGCGGACTTGCCCCCGACGATGATGTCGCTCATTAGGCCGGCCAGGACGTCGAAGTCCTTCTCCTTCATGCCGAACCGGGTCATCTCCTGGACGCCGAGACGGATGCCGCTCGAATCGAGGAAGGTGGCGTCGTCGGGCAGGGCCTGGTAGTTCGTCAGGACGTTGTTCGTCTCGAGGCGCCGGGCGATCTCCATGCCGGGGCCGAACGCCTTGACCCGGACGATGACCTGATGGGTTTCCGTGTAGCCGTCGGCGGGGTCCCCCTCGACCGGGACGCCGTGGGCGTGGAGGGCCCTGGCGAAAGCCCGGGCGTTCGCCCGGACCTGGTTCTGGAAGGCCTCTTTGAACTCGTTCATCTCGTAGGTCGCCAGGAGCAGTCCGAGGAGCGTCCCGAGGTGGTGGTTGCTGGTCGAGCCGGGGAAGGCGCGGCCCTTGATCTCGAGCCAGAGCGGCCGCAGGGGCGAGCCCTTGGGAAAGTTCCCGGCCACGACACCGCGCTGGGTCCCGAAGAAGGTCTTGTGCGTGCTGCCGGTGACGATGTCCGCGCCTTCGTCGAAGGGGGTCTGGAAGGCTCCGTAGAGGCCGAGGACGTGGGCCATGTCGTACATCAGGATGGGCCGGTCCTTCCAGTCCTTGACGATGTCGGCCACGAACCGGACGGGCTCCCGGTAGAGGAACATGCTCTTGCCGAAGACGACGAGCTCGGGCTTGTGCGAATCGAGCAGTCCGGCCAGCTTCTCCAGGTCGGGCTTGTACGGGTTCTCCTTGAGAACTGGAAAACTGACCACCCGTTCCTTGCCCGTCTCCGGGTCCTCCTCGACGCAGTTGAAGAGCCCCCCCATGGGCTGGGAGCTGAGGTGGCCGCCGTAGATGAGCTCGTTGTTCAGGACGAGGCGCATCCGCCGCGAGGGCTGCCCTGCGGCCCGGCCCCTGTTGATGTACTTGACGACGCCCTTGAAGACGACCTCGTTGGCCATCTGGCCGCTGATCGGGCGGAGTTCGACGTCGGTGCACCCGAAATAGGCCCCGAGCTCCCTCTGGGCCTCGACCTCGACGTCGCGGATGAAGTCCGTGCCCTGGTAGAAGTAGACCTCCTCCCCTTTCATCGTCCGGTGCTCGGCGTAGCGGCCAGCCGGGTCGGCGATCTCACACATTTTGACGAGCAGAGAAGGCGTCGATTCCGACGGGATGAGATTGAAACACTCTTTCTGGCGCCAGGCGCTGTTGCGCTCGACCCGGGCGGCCAAGGCCTGGACCTTCTCGGAAAACGCGGGCATGGAACGGCTCCTCACTTGAAGTTCTCGTCCTCGAGGTCGCGAATCTTCTGAACCCGCCGGCCATGACGGCCGCCCTCGAACTCCGTTTCAAGCCAGACCCGGACGATGCCCAGGGCCTGCTCGAGGCTGTGCGTCCGGCCCCCCAGGGTCAGACAGTTCGAATCGTTGTGCTTGCGGCTCATCTCGGCCGCATATTCGCTCGAGCAGGGTGTCGCCCGGAGGCCCTTGAACTTATTGGCCACGATAGCCATGCCGAGGCCGGTACCGCAGACGAGAATGGCCCTGTCGCAGGCGCCGGAGACGACGGCCCGGGCGCCCTTGGCCCCGTAATCGACATAGTCCACGGATTCCCCCGGCCCGCAGCCGAAATCCTCGAAAGCGAAGCCGCGGCTGCGGAGATAATCGGCGATTCCCGTTTTAAGCTCGAACCCGGCGTGGTCCGAGGCGATAGCGATCTTCATTTCTGTTCGAGGAGCCTGGCCGCCTCGGGTATGACCTGGATGGCCTTCATGACGACGGGGTCGTTCACGCGCGCGGCCCGGATCCCGGCTTCGACGCCCCAAATGGCCCCGGCGATCTCGCGTTCGAGCTCCCGGCGGATCTCGGTCTCGGCCTCCAGGAACGTCTTCTTGTCGTATTCGACCTTGCGCGTCCCGAGGAACCTGCGGAAATCGGCGATGACGTCGGCGTTGACGATGAACGTCGTTCCGACCTGGATCTTCCCGGGCGCGGCGGCCCCGGCGTCCTTCGGGTCCTGCGGAAAGACGAACTTCCGGCCGAGGTCGGTCTGGTGCAGGACGAGCCTCCGGGCGTAGGAGAAAAACGCCCCGCTCATGCGGAGCCGCCCGGTGAACGGCTTGAGCAGGGAGTTGACGGCGTAGTCGGGCGTGATCCCGCCCTGGCCGAGAACCTTGCGGCCGCGGTCGGTGTAGCGGACCTCGCGGCTTTCCTCGGGGGCGCGCTTGCTCATGAGGTAATCCTCGAGATGGCTGTAATCCCGCTGGATGGACCGTCCGCTCGGCGTCAGGTACTTGGCCACGGTCAGGGCCACGGCCATGTTCGGGGCCAGCGGGAAGACCGTCTGGACGAGGCCCTTCCCCCAGGAATCCTCGCCGACGACGATCCCCCGGTCGTGGTCCATGACCGCCCCGCTGACGATCTCGGAGGCGCTGGCCGTGCCCTGGTCGATGAGGATGACGAGCGGCAGCTTCTCGTATTGGTCGTCCAGGAAGGCCGGGAATTCCCGGTCGTAGGCCGGGTTCCGTCCCTTCATGGAGACGATGAGCGCGCCCTTGGGCAGGAAGAGGTCGGAGACCTCGATGGACTGGACGAGGGTGCCGCCCGAGTTCAGGCGGAGGTCGAGGATGAGGCTTTTCATCCCCTGGTCGGTGAGTTTCGCCAGCCCGTCCTCGAGCTCGCGGGGCGTGTTCTCGGCGAAATTACGGATATAGATGTAGCCCACCCCGCCGTCGAGGAGAAAGGCGTACGGGACGCTCAGGAGCGGGATCTCCTCGCGGGTGATGGTCAGTTCGAAGGGCTTGTCGGCGCCGTCGCGGACGACGGTGATGGTGACCTTGGCCCCCTTCTCGCCGCGGAGCTTCTGCATGGCGTCGTAGCTCGAAATGGGCACCGTCGATTCCCCGTTGATGTGGGAGACGACGTCCCCCGGAAGGATGCCCAGGCGCCAGGCCGGCCCGCCCTCGATCGGCGCGATAACGACGATGTTATCGCCCTGTTTCTGGATCTGCATGCCCACGCCGAAGTACTTGCCCGAGTAGTCCTCGCGCATGCGCGAGAAGCTCGCGGGGTCCAGGAAATAGGAATGGGGGTCGAGCGTGTCCAGGGTCCCCTTGATCGAGGCGATGGCCAGGGCCTCCTCCTCGAGCGGCTTGTAATAGCTCTCTTCGAGGACGCCGGCGATGGCGCGGGCCTTGTCCAGGGAGGCGGTCCAGAGGTCCTGGTCGTGCGACGGCATCCGGACGAGGACGAGCGCCGCCAGGACGAAGAGGATCAGGCGCTTTTTCATGGACTTCACTTGCCAACAATTTTATCATCGGCGGCCCCCGTTGTAAAGGCGGACGGCAGCCTGTCGCCGATTCACTTTGGCGCTCCGGGAGGCCCCGTGCTATAATACCGCCGCGAGACGGACATGTTCGGGAGCATCGGGCCGGCGGAACTCATTCTCATCTTCGTCATCGCCCTGCTCGTTTTCGGCCCCAAGAAACTCCCCGAGATCGGCCGGTCGGTCGGCAAGGCCCTCCGGGAATTCAAGAAGACGTCCGACGAGATCAAGGGCCGGATCGAGGAGGAGATCGAGGCCTCGGAGATCAAGGACATCCGCAAGGATATCCGGTCGGGCATGGACGATATCAAGTCCGGAGTGATGAGCTTCCAGGACGACGTCAAGAAGGACACCGAGACACATGAGACTGGGGAAGGGCCGAAAGTCACCTGACGAGATGACCTTCCTCGAGCATCTGGAGGATCTCCGGAAGCGGCTCTTCTACTCCTTCGTCGCCCTCTTCATCGGCTTCGTCCCCGGCTGGATCTTCTCCAAAGAGCTCTACGCCATCCTGGCTCGGCCCGTGACCCAATACCTGCCCGAGGGCACCAAGCTCGCCTTCACCACCCTGACCGCGCCCTTCATGCTCTACATGAAGGTGGCCTTCCTGGCCTCCCTCTTCTTCATGTCGCCTTTCGTCTTCATCCAGATCTGGTATTTCGTCGCCCCCGGCCTCTACCGGAAGGAGAAAAAGTACGCCGTCCCCTTCGTCCTGATGACGACGTTCTTCTTCTCCCTGGGCGCGCTCTTCGCCTATTTCATCGTCTTCCCCTGGGCCTGCCGCTTCTTCCTGACGCTCGGGCGCGACTTCCAGCCCGTCATCACCGTCGACCAGTATTTCGGCTTCGCCCTGAAAATCCTGCTTGGCATCGCCCTCGTCTTCGAGCTGCCCACGCTCGTTTTCTTCCTGTCCAAGATGGGGCTCATCACGGCCCGCTGGATGGTCAAAAACTTCAAATACGCCGTTCTCCTCATCTTCGTCATCGCCGCCGTGATCACGCCCACGCCGGACGTGATCACCCAGAGCATCGTGGCCGTTCCCATGCTCGCCCTGTACGGGATCAGCATCCTGATCGCCCTCGCCGTCGGCCGGGGAAAAGAGAAGGCCCGCCGGACGGGGACGGATCAGGCGGGGTGACGCCCATGGACGGACGTCTCATCATCCGCAACGACCGGATCGAAACCGCCGAAAAGCTCGTCTCCGAGAACCCGGCCACCCTCGAGGCCGTGGGCGAGGTCAGCCTGGCGTCCGGGGCTATCTGCGAACAGGCCATCCGGGCGGCCAAGGAGGCCTTCCCCGGGTGGCGATGGCTCGAGCCGCGGAAGAAAAGGGAGATCCTCAAGAGGGCGGAAGAGATCCTGGCCCGGCGGGCGAGCGAAGCCGGGCGCCTCATCGCCATGGAAAAGGGGTCGCCCTACCCCGAAGCCCTCGCCGTCGAGGTCTTCGGCGCCCTCCAATCCCTCAACTACTACGGCGAGAACCAGGGACGCTTGCTCCGCCCCGAGCGGGCCGGTCACCACACGCCTCTGTTCTTCAACAAGACGGGGACGTTCCATTTCCATCCCCTCGGCCCGACGCTCATCATCTCGCCCTGGAACTTCCCCTTCCTCATCCCCTTCTGCGACATCCTCAGCTCTCTCACGGCCGGGAACACCGTCGTCCTCCGCCCCTCGACGACGACGCCGCTCACGGCACTGCTCATCGGCGAGGTCTTCGTCGAAGCCGGCCTGCCGCCCGGCGTCCTCAACGTCGTCCCCTGCCGCGTCCCGCAGGCCGAGGCCATGATCGTCGACCGGGACATCCAGACCGTCATGTTCACGGGCAGCGTCGGCATCGGCAAGCGCGTCATGGAGCTCTGCAGCCGGAACCTGACCAACATGACCCTCGAGCTCGGCGGCAAGGACCCGATGATCGTCCTGAAAGACGCCGACCTCGAGCGGGCCGCCCGCGGCGCCGTCTGGACGGCCTTCATGAACTGCGGCCAGAGCTGCGGCTCGATCGAGCGGGCCTACGTCGCTCGCGAGGTCGCCGACGCGTTCATCGCGCGGGTGGTCGAGCTCGCCGGCCAGGTCAGAGTCGGAAACCCCCTCGACTCCGGCGTCGACATGGGACCGATGGCCACGGCCGGCCAGCTCAAGGTCGTTGAGGAGCACATCGCCGACGCCCGCGGGAAAGGGGCCCGGATCCCGGTCGGAGGGAAAAGGGTCGCCGGCCTCCCCGGTCATTTCATCGAGCCCACGGTCCTCACCGGCGTCGACCACACGATGCTCGTCATGACCGAGGAGACCTTCGGCCCGACACTGCCCATCATGGTCTTCGACCATCCGGACGAGGCCGTGGCCCTGGCCAACGACAGCGTCTACGGGCTGACCGCCTCGGTCTGGACGCGCGACCGGAAGCAAGCCGCGTGGTTCGCCGAGCGACTCGAAGCGGGGTCCGTCACCGTCAACGACCACATGTATTCGTTCGTCGAGCCCCGGGCGATCTGGGGCGGCATCAAGCAGACCGGCATGGGCCGGTCGCACGGCCCGTTCGGCCTCCACGAGCTCGTCAACATCAAGTACGTCGGCACGGACTTTTTCCGTAAGAAGTCGCAGGCCTGGTGGTTCCCCTACGACCGGAGCTTGGAAGGCCTGATGGAAAAAGCGATCACGGTCTTCCACGGCCGGGGCTTCCGCGCCAGGGCCAAGGCCGGCTTTGGACTGCGGAAGGAGTGGCGGCGGATCAAGGCGACGAGCCCGCTCCTGAATTATGTCCGGGCCCTGCCCAGGATCCTAAAAAAATGAAAACGTCGCCTCGACTCATCGGACTGACCGGGACCAACGGGGCCGGCAAGGGCGAGGCCGCCGCATTCTTCATGGTCCGGGGCTACGCCTACTTCTCGCTTTCCGACATTCTCAGGGAGGAGCTCCAGGTCCGGGGCGAGACCGTCAGCCGGGACAACCTCATCCGGACGGGAAACGAACTCCGGGAGCGCTTCGGGTCCGACGTCCTGGCCAGACGGACCATGGCCAAGGTCGGCGGGCCGGCCGTCATCGACAGCATCCGCAACACGCACGAGGTCGCCTACTTGCGCCTGCAGCCGGGTTTCGTCCTGCTGGCTATCGACGCCCCCGTCGCGACGAGGTTCGCCCGGGTGGCTGCCCGGGGCCGGGACGAATCGGCCGCCGACCTCGAGTCCTTCCGGAAAAAAGAAGAGCAGGAGCGGACGGGAGGGGCAACGGCCCAGCAGCTCGAAGCCTGCATGGCCGCGGCCGACCGGCTTATCCTGAACGACGGGACCATCCCGGACTTGCATCGAAAACTCGAGGAGGTCGTATGACGCCGCCGAGAACGTCCAAGGACCTTTACTATCTGGGAATCGCCAAGGAAGTCTCGCTCCGGAGTACCTGCTTCCGGAGGACGATCGGAGCCATCGTCGTCCGTGACGACCAGATCATCTCGACGGGCTACGTCGGCGCTCCGCGCAAGACCCGCGACAGCCTCGAGCACGGCTTTTGCCTGCGCGACCGGCTGGGCATCCCCCACGGCCAGCGCTACGAGCTCTGCCGCAGCGTCCACGCCGAGCAGAACGCCATCATCAACGCCGCCCGGGCGGGCGTCAGCCTGCTCGGGGGAAACATGTACATCTACGGCAGCGCCCCGGGCGGGAGCGCGCCGATCGACGCCTTCCCCTGCTACATCTGCAAAAAGATGCTGATCAACTGCGGCCTCGACCGGGTCGTCTGCTCGACGGCCGACGGCGGGACCATGGTCTTCCGGGTCGAGGAATGGATCCGGGATTGGCAGGAGCGCGACATCCTCGACGACGAACATCAATACGGGAAAGACGAGTGAGGTTCTTCTCCCATTTTCGCGGAACTCTCCTTTTCGGCTCGGCAAAGGATATCACCCCTAGCCCCCCGGCCCCCCGGGGGACCTGTCCCGACGGTCCCCCCATCGCAAACGATGGGGCCCCCTCCGCTACGGGGGTCTTCGGGGCGATATCCATCGCCGCCCGACGGAGGACTTCCGCTTTAATAGGAGAAGAACCAAAAGAGAGGAGGAATAGGGTGCGCAGAGGGAGAGGCTGGGCGGCAGCGGCTGTAGCGGCCGTCGTAGCGTTGGCGGTGACGGGGGCGGCGCAGGAAACAGGGGAGACGAAGGGGAATCTGCTCAAGCTCCTGGGAGTCGAGCCTGCCGCGGAATCCGTCGATTACGTCCGGACGAAAACACAATTCCAGCTCCATACCTTGCTCACGGAGCAACGCCATCAGAAAACGTGGCCCCTCGGCGAACGCATCCAGAAGGACACGCTGGCCGGCCTGAAGATGCTGTCCTCGGTCGACGACGACATCCGGGCGAAATTGGAGGAACTGGCGGCGGCGCCCGCGGTCCTCGAGCAAGCCGCCCGGGCCGTCGAGGACGCCCTCATCGGCGGCAGGAAGATCTATGTTTACGGTTGTGGGGCCACGGGCCGGCTGGCCAAGCAGATGGAGAGCACGTTCTGGCGCCCCTTTTGGCGGAGGGTGAAGGCGGACAGGAAGGTCGCGGCGAAGCTCGCCGGCCGTATTCCGGACGGGGTCGAGGACGCTCTCATCGGCGAGATGACCGGGGCGGACAGGGCCTTGATCAGCTCCCTCGAGGGCTTCGAAGACCTTCCGCTCATCGGCCGCCTGCAGCTCCACGACAGGGGCATCCGCAAGGGCGACGTCGTTATCTGCGTCACCGAGGGCGGCGAGACGTCGTCGGTCATCGGGACGGTCCTGGCCGCGCTCGACGAGTGGAAGGGCGAGCCGGGATACAGCCCCGAGGAGAGCCGTAAGCGGCTGTACTTTGTCTACAACAACCCGGACGACAGGCTCCTGCCCTTCGCCCGGAGCCGGAGCGTCCTGACCGAGCCGGGCATCACCAAGATCAACCTGACGACCGGGCCCCAGGCCATCACCGGCTCGACGCGGATGCAGGCGACGACCATCGAGACCTATGTCGTGACCGCGGTCGTCGAGACGGCTGTGGGGCGGGCGCTGGCCCGCTTCCTCGGGGAGAAGGAGATGGCCCGGCTCGGCTTCGAGGACGAAAGCGACGGGGCGGAAGGGGCGGACAGGACGGGAGTCGCAGGGATCGCATCCAGGCTCAGGGAGTTCAGCGGCGTCCTCGACGGGGCACGGGCGGCGCTCCCGGCTCTCGCGGCGTTGACCGACATCGAGGCGGCGGCCTACGCGGGCGGACGGTTCTCGACATACTACGCCGAGAAAGCGCTGATCACCGTCTTCATCGACAGCACCGAACGGAGCCCGACGTTCCGGCTCTTCCCGCTGGACACGGTCAAGGAGCCGCAGCGGAAATGCTGGATCCAGGTCTGGACGGGGGCGAAGACGGCCGGCGACGCCTGGCGCGCTTTTCTGGGCAGGCCCTTCCGCGGGTTGGCATCCGAGAAGTACCGGCAGACGTTCGAAACGGGCATCGACGACCCCTACCTGCGGCGGGCGGCCCTCGAGAGCCTGAAGAAGGCCGGGGATGACCAGGCGGAGCTCTACGATTTTTCACTTTCCGCTTCGAACTTGGAGCGGCGCGGTCCGAAGAAGGGAGACTTGTGCGTCCTGGTCGGCCTGATGCCCGAGGAGGGCGAGTTCGGGCGCGAAGGGTCGTCATTCGGGAATGTCCTGCGGCTCGCCGGGGAGAGCGGCGCCGATGCGGCGGTCGTTCTGGTCACCGACCGTCCGCAGAAGGAGTACCCGCAGTTAGAAGCGGGAATCCGGCGTCTGTTCGAGGGGCGGAGCGGCAGGCTCATCGTGGTCCCCGTTCATGTCCGGGCGACGGGCGATCCGTTCGGCCTGCGGCAGCAGATCGCGGCCAAGATGCTCCTCAACGCCCACTCGACGGCCGTCATGGCCAAGCTCGGCAAGGTCGTCGGCAATACCATGACCAACGTCAGCCCCAGCAACCTCAAGCTCGTCGGCCGGGCCACGTATCTCATCCAGTCGCACGTGAACGATGTGCTGGGCATGGCGGATTGGGTCAAGGCGACCGGCGGGCGCGGGCCGATCTCCTATGGCGAGGCCAACGCCGTCCTCTTCGATTCCATCGCCTACCTCAGGGACCGGCAGGCGGAGGCGGGGCAGACGGCCGAGGTCGCTTTCTCCATCATCCGCATCCTGGAATCGCTGAAGCAGAAACGCGGCCTCAGCCGGGAAGAGACGCTCGACATCGTTAAGACCGTCGGCCTCAGCGCCTACCTCGCTTCCCTTAAATAAGA
>JADBLN010000089.1 GCA_014894455.1 Acidobacteriota bacterium
AATCCGAATTTCTTCCTCAATTCCTGGTCGATTTCGGAAGCTGCTTTCTTATCGAGGCCCTTGCCGTCGGCCGGGACTTTCCCTCGGGGCCCCGGGCGACGCGTTTTCTTGGCCAGGATATAGCTCGAGGGCTGTACGGACGCGCCGTGAGCGCGGCAGTTGTTCCGGACGTTATTATCGTCCGACACGACCGTGATATCGGGTGTCTTCCCCTTGTAGTCCCTGACGAACCGGATGAGCTCGGCGTCGCCGCCGTGGCGGGCCAGGGAGAAAATGCACCGGATGCCGGCCAGACGCTGGTCGCGGCCGCCCATGTATTGAAAGTCGCCGTCGAACACGATGACGCACTCGACGGCCGGATGTTCGTGACTCCAGCTCGAAACCCGCAGGGCGAGCTGGTTTCTTGCGTTCTGAAGGCCCCCGTCGAGGCTGGTCTGCAATTCCGGGACCCGGTTGATGACATTGTAGCCGTCGATGAGGAGGATCTTCGTCATGGCTTGGCCGGGACGTGACGGTCTTCGACCCGCTTCGTCAGGCCCGTCTTGTCGAAATACTCCAGGATGGCCTGAGCGTACTTGCGGGACAGGTTGAGCCGGTCCCGGAGCTCGGCGATGGTGACGCTGCCCCGCCGCTCGATGAGGCCGGCGACCGCCTCCCGCGCCGCCTCGATCGTCTCCCGGTGATAGGTCACCTTGGGCGCCAGCCGGACGAGCCGGCCTTCACGGATCAGACCATCGAGGGTTTTCTTGAACAAAGTCAGGTTCAAATCAAGCCTGCTGTGGACTTCGTCCTCGAGGGGCGCGGCGAACCGGGCGCTCCGGAAGATGCCCTCGACCCGGGCCCGGAGCTCGTCCTCGACCGGATTTGCCTTCGCCTCCCGGCCGACGAGCCCGACCTCGGCCTCTTTTTGATAAAGGACGCGCTTCCCGATGAGCTCGTCGAGGATGAGCTTGAGTGTCGGGGCATCGCTCTCCTTGAGAAATTCCGCGCGGACGTCCGAAAAGGGCATGGTCGGGCGGAACGGATTCGTCTCGAAATAGGCCCTGACGCCGGCGACGAGTTCGTCGGCGAGGCGCGCGTATACGGTTTTATGGAGAAATTTCTCCGGCTTCTCCCGGACGATGGCGACGAGGCTTCCCTCGGAGAGGAGCTCCGCGACGACGGCGGCGACCTCGGGTTCGCCGCGGCCGAGCTTCAGGGCGATTTCGTGGACGCCCTGCGGCGCGCCGCTCGATTGGACGAACATCTGCTCGACGGCGTCCCGGGACGTCCCGCCTAGTTTCTCGAGCCCCTCGAGGACCCGGCCGCTGAACCGCTTGTGTTTTCCGGGACTGGCGTCGAGGACATGACCGCCGCCGATGGTCACGAGCGGGGAGAAGGAGCGGATGACGAACCGGTCCCCGGGGAGGGCGACGGTCGGCCGTTCGAGGACGAATTGGACGGGGGACGAGGCGCCGGGAGCGACCGTCTGGCCGCCGAGAATGGCCAGACGAGCCATGACTTCGTCCGTGCCGATGTGGAGCCTGACCCGCTCGCGATGCTTGATCTCGCGGCCTGCGCTCTCGAGGACGTCGAGGCGGGCGTCGAGACGGGCCGTCGGGACGAGAGAGCCTTCGGCCGCGGCGACCTGGCCGCGCCGCAGGTCTTCTTTCCGGACGTCCTGGAGGTTGAGGGCCGTCCGCTTGCCGACGCTGGAGACGTCGGTTTTGGATTTGTGGACCTGGAGGCCGCGGACGCGGGTCTTGAGGCCTTCGGGGTAGATCTCGATGCGGTCGCCGGCGTGGACGGCGCCGGACAGGATCGTCCCCGCGGCCACGGTCCCGAAACCCCGCATGGTGAAGACGCGGTCGACAGGCATGCGGAAAATCCCGCTGTCCGGCCGCGGCGCGACGCGGAGACCGAGTTCCTGGAGTGTCGCCTTGACTTCGGCGAGGCCCTTTCCCGTCACGGCCGAGACTGGGAGGATGGGCGCCTCGGCCAGGAACGAGCCGCGGACGAAGTCCCGGACCGTGGCCGTGAGCTCGGCGATGCGTGCGTCGTCGACGAGGTCGCACTTGGTCAGGGCGACGGCGCCGAGTTTGACGCCGAGGAGAGTGAGAATGTCGAAGTGCTCGCGGGTCTGGACCGAAATGCCTTCGTCGGCGGCGATGACGAACAGGGCCGCGTCGATGTTGCTCGCCCCGGCGGCCATGGTCTTGATGAACTTTTCGTGGCCCGGGACGTCGATGAAGACGATCTGCTTGGAGTAAGCCGGGTCGTCGAGGAAGACGAAGCCCAGCTCGATGGTCATGCCCCGGGCTTTTTCTTCGGGCAGGGTGTCGGGGTCGATCCCGGTCAGGGCTCTGACGAGCGCGCTCTTGCCGTGGTCGATGTGACCGGCCGTACCGACGATGACGTGGTCGAGGTCCGGCATGCTCGGCTCAGGCGCGGGGCGGTTTCGCTTTGAGGATGATCTTCGCCGTCCCCTTGCGGGTGACCCGGCCGATGACGGCGGCGTTCTCAACGCCTTTCTTGTGGAGCGTTGCGAGGAGAGCGGCGGCCTTGGATTTACGGACGGCGATGAGCAGTCCGCCCGAGGTCTGCGGATCGTAAAGGAGCGTCTCGAATTCTTCAGCGACTCCCTTGGCCCTTTTAACAAAGGCCGAGGCGAACTCGCGGTTCCGTTCGACCGCCCCGGAAATGACCCCTTCGCGGATAAGGTCCATGACGTCCGTGAAGACGGGGATGGCCTGGCCGTAAACCTCGACCTCGACACCGCTTTGGGCGGCGATCTCGCCGAGGTGACCCGCCAGACCGAACCCGGTGATGTCGGTCGCCGTGGTGACGCCGGCTGCGGTCATGGCCTCGGCGGCGGCGCGGTTGAGCTCGCGCATCGAGCGCTCGGCTTCGGCCAGGCCCACGGCCGGGGCCCGGCCGATCTGGCGGGCGAAGCTCAGCGTGCCCGTGCCGAGGGGCTTGGTCAGGATGAGGACGTCGCCGGGTTTGGCCTTGGTGTTGACCGTCATTTTTTTGGGGTGGACGACGCCCGTCACGGCGAAACCGAACTTGATCTCACGGTCCTTGATGCTGTGGCCGCCGAGGACGGCGACGCCCGCCTCGCGGAGCTTGTCGATGCCGCCCTGGAGCATCTTGTTCATGATCCGGGGGCTGAGCTTGTCGATGGGAAAGGCGACGATGGAGAGGGCCGTGAGCGGCTTGCCGCCCATGGCGTAGATGTCGCTCACGGAGTTTGCGGCGGCTATCTCGCCGAAGGCGTAGGCGTCGTCGACGACGGGCGTGAAGACGTCGACCGACTGGACGAGAGCCGTGTTCGGCGTCAGCTTGTAGACGCCGGCGTCGTCGCAGGTGTCGGAGGAGACGAGGACGCGCGGGTCGATGACTCGGGGGAGGCCGGCGAGGGCCCGCTTGAGGTCAACCTGGCTTATTTTGGAGGCGCAGCCGGCGTTCTCGACGAGCGTCGTCAGGGCCACGTCCTCGGGAGCGTCCTCTTCGCGCTCGCCGGCGCAGAGGCAGACGTTCTTCTGCTTGAAAAGGTCACAGGGGCAGGGGTCTTTGGGGTTGCAGATGCAGTGGCCGAGCTTGATGGACCGGCCCATGATGCGCTTGCGCTTTTCGTAGTCGATCATTTGTCGCGGTTCCCTTCGGAACGGGGGAGAAGAATCGGGACACGTACCGCTTCTCTTGGGATAAGAATGGGAATGGGAACGGGGACATGTACCTGAGGTACGTGTCCCCATTCGGCGCGCCGTCCTGGAGGGACTGTCCCCATTCGGGGATAATCCCGGAATGGGGGCTGTCCCTCTTTCGAGGTTAGCCGTTCCTGTCCTCATTTCAGGAGCTCGATCAGCGCGCGCTCGACGACCGCGTCTTCTCCGGGCTGGATCGTCCGGAAATCGAAAATGACGGCGTCCTTGTGGATGCGGGCGAAGATAGGCGGCGTGAGGAGGCGGAGCCGGCGGGCCAAGTCCTCGGCGGAGATGCCGGGGGCCTTGACGGCGAGAACCTTCGAGGGCAACGTCTCGACGGGCACCGCACCGCTTCCGACCTGGGATTCGCCGTCCTCGACCGAGATCATGATGCCGGCGGGGAGGGCTTTGCGGAGGGCCGAGGCGAGCTTCTTGGCCCGGCGGCCGAGCTCGTCGGTCGTCAGGCCGAGCATCCGATAGATCGGGTGGCGCTCGGCGAGCTTCTCGGGAGCGAGAAAGAGCTTGAGCGTCGCCTCGAGAGCGGCGAGCGAGAGCTTGCCGCAGCGGAAGGCCCGGGCCAGCGGATTCTTCTTGATCTTCTGGATCCAGGCCGACTTGCCGACGATGATGCCGCATTGCGGGCCGCCGATGAGCTTGTCGCCGCTGAAACAGACGACGTCGGCCCCGGCCTGGACGCTTGCCCGGACCATGGGCTCGGAGGCGAGACCGTAAGGCGCGAGGTCGACGAGTGCGCCGCTGCCGAGGTCGTCGACGACGGGGACGCCGCGGCTCCGGCCGAGAGCGGCGAGCTCCTCAATCGCCGGCTCTTCGGCGAAACCGACGATGCGGTAGTTGCTGTGGTGGACGCGGAGGATGGCGCCCGTGTTTTCCGTGACCGCGGCTTCGTAATCGTGGAGGTGGGTCTTATTGGTCGTCCCGACCTCGCGGAGGACGGCGCCGCTCGTGGTCATGACGTCGGGCATGCGGAAGGAGCCGCCGATCTCGACGAGCTGGCCGCGCGAAACGACGACCTCCTTGCCCCGGGCGAGGGTGTTCAGGATGAGGACGGTCGCGGCGGCGTTGTTGTTGGCCACGGTGGCCGCCTCGGCGCCGGTGAGCTCCCGGAGGAGGCCCTCGACGTGGTGGTCGCGGGAGACGCGCTTGCCGCTCTCGAGGTCGAGGGCCAGGGTCGAGTAGCCGAGGGCGACGGCGTCGAGGGCTTCCCGGGCGGCTTCAGACAGGACGGCCCGGCCGAGCCCCGAATGCATGACGATGCCCGTGGCGTTGACGGCGGGGGAGAGGGACGGAGCGAATTTCTTTTCGAGGCGGACGCGGAGGCGGGTGACGAGATTTTCCGGCGTGATGTCGGCACCGGCCGCGCCGCCGGCCTTGGCCGCGGCGATCATGGCCCGGGTTTCGTCGAGAGCGGCCCGCCCTTCGGTCACGACGACGTCACGGCCGAACTCCTCGATGAGCCCGAGGACGGCGTCCTCGCGGAGCAGGGAATCGAGCGAGGGGATCTTCCGGAAAGGCGCGTTCGGCGTCGTGTCTGTCATTTCGGCTTCGGATCGGGGCGGCCGCTCACTTCTGGCTGAATTTGAAGCGGAGCTTGCCGAAGATCTCGGGATGAATGTCGGCCCCGCCCGTCTTGGCGACGGGGACGGCGATTTCGAAAGCGAGCTCCTTCGGCGGGAGACAGGACGTGTTGTCGCAGGCCTGGTAGCTCAGGACGGCTTTGAGGGTTTTGGCCCCGGGGGCGAGGCCGTCCTTGGCTTTGAGGAGGACTCCCAGCACAGCCTCCCCATCATAAACGACGAGTTCTGCCTCCGAATACGAGTAACGGGCCCGGCGGCCGGGCGGATAGTAGATCTCGACAACTTCGAACTCCGGGCCGTCATCGATGCTGACGGACGTCGGGAACATGAACTCGTCGAGGGGGGCGTTGTCGTTGATGTGATAACCGGCCTGGACCTTGAGGATGACCGCTGCCTTGAAGGTTTCGCCGGGCCGGACCGCGTCCCTGGCGAGAGCGCTCTTGACCTCGACGACCTGCTCGTTCTCCTGGGCCAGGACGGCCGGAGCGAGCGCGAAAGAAACGGCGAGAACAGCCGTAATGAGCATATAAAACCTCGCTCTCAATTAGAGACGTTTTACCCTGTTTTGTCAATCAGAAGGGGTCAAACCTACCTTTTGCAGCAAAAGGTAGGTTTGACCCCTTCTTCATCTGTTCTTTTTTATCGTCCCTCCCAATCGATCTTGGCGATGACTTTTGATAACAGGAAGGCCGCCAGGCCCCCCACCGCGAGATAGGCCGCGCCCGCGCCGAAGCTCATGAAGATGACCTTCCCCAGCCCGAGGAGCAGGAAGAGGATCATGAGCACGGCCAGCCCCCAGCCGAGGAAAGGCGCGGCCTGAAGCTTGTAGGCTCCGCCGTTGAGGCGGGCGATGGGGCCCCAGAAACCGCCCGGACGGACCTTCCGGTAGAAGGCGAGGAGCTTGACCTCATCGTCCGGCTTCGTCAGGAACGTCACGGCGATCCAGGCCACCGTCGTGACGGCCACGATGAGCAGGATGCCGACGCCCCACGCGTCGATCCTGAACCCGACTTTCTCCAGCCCTCTTCCCAGCCCGCGGACGAGCGCGTTATCGGGAAATATCTTGAGATAGACGGCCGTCGCCGCCGACGCGCTCAGGGCCGTGATTTCCGACCAGGCGTTGACCCGCCACCAGTACCAACGGAGCAGAAGGACGAGCCCGATCCCGGCCGAGAGCTCCATGACGAGCTGCCAGCCCATCTTGACGCTGCCGAGGACATAGGAGAATCCGGCCCCGAGGAGCGAAACGAAGATGACCAGCACGCGCGAAGCCGCCACGTAATGTTTTTCGCTCGCGTTTTTCCTGATGAAGGGCCGGTAGAAATCGTTGAGGAGGAACGAGCCCGAGAGGTTGACGATGGATTCGATCGTCGACATGAAGGCGGCGAACAGCGAGGCGACGACGAGTCCCATGATCCCCTTGGGCAGGAAAGCGATCATCCGGGGATAGGCCGCCTCCATCTCGCCCGGGGCGGCCCCGGTGATGCCGGGGAAGAGGACGAGCGCCGCCAGGGCCGTCAGGATCCAGGGCCAGGGCCGGATGACGTAGTGGGCGATGGTGAACCAGAGCGTCCCCTTGACGGCGTGCCTGGCGTCCTTTCCGGCCAGCATCCTCTGGGCGCTCCAGCCGCCACCGCCCGGCTCGGCGCCGGGGTAATAGACCGCCCACCACTGGACGAACAGGGCGACGAAGAAGGCCAGGGGCAGGGCCTGCCCGAGCGGCGGAAAGACCGAAAGATAATCTTTGCCCGTCCCGGCGCCCAGCGCCTTTACGGCTTCGACCATTGCGCCGATGCCGCCGGCCTTCTCCACGGAAACGACGGAAAGGATGATGGAGCCCAGCATGGCCACGCCGAAGAGGAGCATGTCCGTGGCCACGACCCCCCACAGCCCGGACAACGTCGTGTAGAAAATCGTCAGACCGAGGCAAATGGCCAGAGCGGCGACACCGCTCGTCCCGAAGATGATCTGGATGATCTTGACCATGGCCAGGGTCACCCAGCCGAAGGTGATGCAGGAGATGGGGATGCCGAGGTAGAGGGCCTTGAACCCCCGCAAGAACCGCGCCGGCCGGCCCGAATAGCGGATGTCGATGAATTCGACCTCGGTGACGACCTCGGCCCGCCGCCAGAGGTGGGCGAAGAAAAGGACGGTCAGGGCGCTGCCGAGCATGAAGTTCCACCAGAACCAGTTCCCCGAGACGCCGTCCTTGATGACGATGCCGGTGACGGCGAGCGGCGTGTCGGAGGAGAAAGTCGTCGCCACCATCGACGTTCCGAGAAGCCACCAGGGCAGGCTCCGCCCGCTCAGGAAATACTCGGAGATGCTCTTCCCCGCTTTTTTCGAGTAGTAGAGCCCGATGCCGATGGACAGGATGAAGTACCAGACGATGAAGATCCAGTCGACCGCCGCCAGCTTCATTGTTTCGCCCGGTAGATGAGGGTGCCGACGAGGAAGAAGACCGCCGCCGAGAGGGACACGGTCAGCCGCTGAGCCGGCGTCTTGCAGAAAAAGACGGCGAATACAACGAGGGGAACGCCGATGCCCCAGAACCCCAGGGCCATGGGCCGGTATTCTTTTCTCATGTCCCTCCGGACCTCCTATTTAACAGAAGTCCGGAGAGGAGTAAATACTATTGTTCCCGGGGAACGGCGAAGACGGGAACGCGGCTGTGGGCGATGACCTTCTCGGTCGTGCTGCCCAGGAAATACCGGGCCAGCTTGCGCACAGTCGTCGACATGACGATGAGGTCGAACTTATGGGTCTCGGCGTAGTCGATGATCCCCTCATAGCTGTGGACGGCCTTGGTGACGTCCTCGGTGATCTCGACGTCTTCGTGCTCCCTTTTCTTGCGGGCCTGGAGCTTCTTGAGGACGGAGGCGAACATCTCGTCGGTCAGCCGGAACTCGTGGCCGAAGAGCTCCAGGACGTAGAGGAACTTGAGGCTCGCCTTCAGGCCCTTGGCCAGCTTCCAGGCGTGGTCGCGTTCGATGTCCTCTTCGACCGTGAAGTCCGTCGGGACGAGGATCTTCTTGATGGCCTCTGGCCGGGCTTTGGTCCCCTTGGTCACGAGCACCGGGACGTGGGCGCTCCTCAGGATCTGGTGGGTGACGCTGCCGATAAGGTTCTGTTCGCGGCCGGCGATGCCCTTCCGGCCGACGACGATGAGGTCGGCGCCTTCCTGCTTGGCGGTCTCCAGGATGACCTTGGCCGCCGAGCCCTCGCGGATGACGACCTTGTCGGGGCAGACCCCTTCGGTCTTGCAGACGTGATCGAGCTGGGCTTGGGCGCTTATCTTGGTGGCCTCGATCTTGCCGGTCAGTTCGGCCTGGGCTTGGGGCCAGAGCTCATAGAGGGCGGGCGAGAAATCGGGTACGACGTGAAGGGCCGTCAGCTTGGCCCCGAAGGTTTTGGCGAAGAACCTGGCATACGCCAGCGCCTCCTTCGACTCTTCGGAAAAATCCGTGGCCCAGAGGACGTTTTTGATGGAATGCGTCATTCTGAAATCTCCTTGTTCCAAGGTGTATCCTCAGTTTACACGGGCCGGCGCGAAAAGGGAAGAGGGGCGGCCCTCAGTGCTTCTGCCAGTCCGGTTTGTGCTCGTAGACCCATGTGTAGTAATCGGCCATCTTCAGCTCGGAGGCCGCGTCCTTGTCGAGGATGATGACGGCCCGCGGGTGCATCTGGAGGATGGAAGCCGGGACCATGGCCGTGACCGGACCCTCGACCGCCTTGGCGATCGCCTTGGCCTTCTTTTTCCCGAAGGCCAGGAGCAGGCATATCTTGCTGTCCATGATCGTGCCCAGCCCCATGGTGATGACGTGCGTCGGGACGCCCTCGTGCCCGCCGAAGCCGGCCGCGGTGTCCAGGCGCGACTCGTCGGTCAGCGTTTTGATCCGGGTCCTCGAAGAGAGCGAGGAGGACGGTTCGTTGAAGCCGATGTGGCCGTTCGTGCCGATGCCGAGGACCTGGACGTCGATGCCCCCGGCCGAACGGATGGCCTGCTCGTAAAAGCGGCAGTAGGCGGGGATGTCGGCGGCCAGGCCGTCCGGGATGTTGATCCGGTCCTTGGTCATGTCGATGTGGCTGAAGAGGTGGGCCCACATGTAGCTGTGGAACGAGGAGGGATGGGTCGGGGGAATGCCGACGTACTCGTCGAGGTTGAAGCTGGTCACGCCGCCGAAGTCGAGGCCCGACTCCCGGTGCATGAGGACAAGGTTCCGGTAGAGCTGGAGCGGGGTGTTGCCGGTGGCCAGTCCGAGGACGGCGTGGGGTTTTTCACGGACGAGGCGGGCCACGATGCGGGCCGCGATCTGGCTGGCGTGTTGGCTGTCGGGCTGAATGATGATTTCCATGCTGTTCTCCTTCGGGGCGCGGTCAGCGCTTATCGACCCAGTATTTTTTGATCTTCTCTTCGACGCTCGCCCGGAACTTGTCCACGTGGCCGAGGACGAAGCCGGCGACGTCGATCTTGTCGTCGGCGACGAGCGGGGTCAGGTCCATGGCGAACCAAAGTTGCTCGACCTCGTCGGTCGCGTGGGACTGGAAATAGCTGGCGTTGGCCCGGCGCCGTCCGAGCGTCGCCAGGTCGTAGCGCTTGCCGCCCTCGACCTGGGAGTCGTAGACGCCGATCAGGGCCATGGACAGGTTTTCCCGCTTGCCGACGTCGAGCGGGACCTTGTCCCCGTCGTCCATCCAGTCGAGCCCGCGCCAGACCTCGCAGCCGTAGACCGTCTTGGGGCGCTCGGCGGCAGGCAGTTCGCGGAGGGCCGCCAACACGGTGAAGACGACGGCCAGATGCGTGTCGTGCTTGTCGGCCGGGTTGTGGGTGTAGAGGACCTCGGGCCGCGCCGCCTTGAGGACCTGGACGAGGTCGGATCTCAATCGGCCCGTCGCGACGTCCTTGATCTCCGCGCTGGCGTAGTTGAGCTGGACGAGGGCGCCGTAGTTGCCGAGGATGGCCGCCTTCTCCTGCTCGCGCCGCCGGAGCGCGGCCATGGCCTCGTCCGTATAGGACGCGTACTCGCCGGCCCGGGGGCTGCCGCCGCCGTTGGTGCAGGTCACGGCCCCGAACCAGAGGTCGCGGCTGTTGTAGCATTTCTCGATGCCATGGAAGGCCATGATCTCGAGGTCGTCCTGGTGGGCGCCGATCCCGAGATGGGTGATCCTGCGGAAGGCCTCGTCGGCGGGCCGGCCGTCGGGGATGAAGACCGATGCGTCGGGCTTGAAGAACTTCATGAACGAACTCCAGTGGCGGCGCCGGCCGCCGATTTGACGATCTCGGGCAGGCTGGCCGCGGCGACGGCCTGCCCCACGCGCCGGCTCTTCTCGTCGAGGAGATGGATGCGGACCCGCGCCGCCGTTTCCGGGAACTCGGCTTTCAGGACCTCGGCCGCCTTGTCGACGATGATCTTGCCGCCCGGCCCGGACATGACCCGGCCGAGGACGAGCAGGTTCCCGAACTTGTAGAAGACTTCGTACCAGGGGATGGTGAAGCCGAGGGTGATGCCGATCGTTTCGAAGATCGCCGCGGCCCGCTCGTCGCCGCGGTCCATGAGGGACTGGACTTGCTTGAGCCGCTCGGGCAGGGTCATCGCGTCCGGGAAGGCGATACCCGCTGTCCGGGCGAGCTTGTTCACGGCCTGCTGGGAAAAATAGTTGGCCCCGACGCCCCGGTCCCCGGACCACTCGTCGACGGCCGCTTCGGGATCGAGGTCGACGGGGACGAAGGCGAGCTCGTCGAGCCAGCCCGGGATGTGGCCGCAGGTGTCGAGGAAGCCGGCCGCTTCGCTCGAGCCCATGGCCATGCCGAGGACACCCGTCTCACCGAGGGAGAGCATGCCGGCCAACGCCGTGACTTCTCCGTCGTTGATGACCTCGAAGGGCACGCCCCATTCCGCGGCCAGCCGGACGAAGATGTCCTTGACCTTCTTCTCGAAGAGGTCCCCGGGTACGGAACGGAAGAGGGAGGCGATCCGGACCTGGTTCCGGATGAGGATGCCGGCCGAACTGCCGCCGATCGCGTCCACGCGAGGGAGATGCGCGGCCGCCTTTTTCAGGCCCTCCTGGATGTGGCGGTAGTGGTAGTCGGGGTCGGCCTGCTCGCCCGGGGTCCAGGGGATCTCTTCGCTGTAGACGGGCTCGCCGTCGACCACGGCGGCGACCTTGTAGTCGCTCGCGCCGAGGTCGAAGCCGATCCGGCAGCCGTCGAGGTGGCCGCCCGGGAAATGGACCGCCTCCCGGACTTCGGGAAAGGTCGCCGGGCTTGGCAGGACGACTTCGAAAGGGCGTTCGTAGACCCGGCTCATGGTCCGGACGTCGAAAGCCCGGGCGCCCTTTTCGGAATAGTCGGCCTTGAGGCGCTTTCCGATCACCGCGGGGCCGAGGAAGTGGACGCGCCAGCCGCCCCGCGACCAGAGCAGGAACTTGACCAGCCTCTCGACGATGAGGTACGTGGCGGCCGGCTCGGCGTCCTTCTCGGGCACGCGGGTGACGAATGCCGAGACGAGGCCGTCTTCGCGCTCGACGGCGATACGGAGCAGGGCGTCGCCGGCCGTCCGGGCCCGTTCGAGGTAGGCGCGCCAGTCGAGGACGATGGGCCGGAAGCCCGGGTCGAGGGGGGGGCGGAGCGTCATTTCGCCTTGAACTCGACTTTCACCGGGACGAGGAGACGCTGAGCCAATCCTTCGACCTTACGAAACCAGTTCTTGGCGGCGGGGACACCCGGTGAAATGATACCGCGCTCCCAAGCGCCGACGACCCAGTGGGTCAGTTTCGCGCCGGCCGGGCCCTTGAGCTTGACCGCCCGGTCTGCAACCGCTTCGTCCATTGCGATGAAATCGGCGGGCGAAAAAATAGCGGCCAGGCCGATCTCGCCGGCGTTCTGAGCGCCCTTGCCCCAAACGACGAGGAAGCCCTTGTCCTTAGCGAGGGACCACGTTTCGCCGGGGAGCTTCTGGACGCCGGGACCGATCGTGACCGGGCCGGCCGCTTTGGCGGAGATGACGACGTCGTGGCGCGAGACGGCGTTTTCGGCGAAAGCGGACATGAAGACCGTCAGTCCGACTTCGCCCGAGGCCGTGCGAAGGCCGCTGTATTCCGCTTTGACCAGGGCCCGGATCGGCCCCGGCGAGAGCACGGTCAGCTTGGCCTGGGGAGCGGACGCGCCGAACAGCGGAACGCGGGTGCCGCCGTCCCAGAGACTCAAGCCGCCTAGCCCGGCCGATTCGCCGGCGTCGACGACGTCCATGCCCCAGTCCTGGAGACGGTTTTCCGGGACCGGGAATTTTTTTAGGATGAGCCCGTCCGCAAGCTTGCCGTAGAACTCGATGCGGCCGTGGACGAACTTGTAGGCGGCCAGGTTCGATTCCCAGCCGGCCTCGGCGCCGCCGGTTTCCCAGCCGGAACGGGCGAACGCTTTTTGCGCCGGCATGAGCTGGAAGCTGCGGTCGGGCGAATAGTAGCAGACGAGCCGGGTCGTCGACGACGGCGGCAGAGTGCGGACGAGGACGATCTCGTCGTGATAGCGGTCCTTGTCGAGGTCGTCCGCCTGGGTGACGACAAGGGTGTAGTTGCCGCCGGCTTCTTCGAAGAGCGCGTAGTTGTAGGTGTTGAAATCGGTCGCGACGGAGGCCCTGATCCCGGCGACGTCGATGACGATGGCGTGGTTCTCGAGGGCGAGCGGGGAGGGGTTCGTGATCTCGACGATGAACTGTTTCTTGAAGCCGAGGACCCTGGGGGTCTGAGCCTGGGCGGCGGCCCAGCCGGCCGCGACGGCGGCCGTGATGATAAAGGCGATAAGCCGTCTTCCGGCGTTCACTGTCTGAGGCATCGAGGGGTCTCCTTTCCGGCGGAAAGTCCGGGCCATATTTTACTCCAAATCGGGGTTTCTAACGAGACGCCTTACGTGATCAGGTGCGACTTGAAGCCCTTGCCCAGGACGGCGTAGGTGTCGTTGATGACCACGAAGGCCTCGGGGTCGGTCTTCTTGATGAACGTCCGCAGGTCGGTCAACTGTTTGCGGTGGATGACGGTCAGGATGATCTCGCCCTCGCGGTTGAGGTAGAGGGACCGGGAGCGGAGGGCCGTGCCGCTGCGGTCGAGGTGGCGGAGGATGAAATCCGCGATCTCTTCGGGCCGCGTCGAGATGATGATGACCAGCTTCGAGAAGTTCCAGCCCTCGAGGATCATGTCGATGACCTTGGTCGAGAGGAACAGGACGATGTAGCCGTAGAGCGGGGCCTCGAGGTTGCGGAAGGCCAGGCCGGAAGCGGAGATGATCAGGAAGTCGGTGACCATGATGCCGTAGCCGAGCGACATCCCGGTGTACTTGCTGACGATCAGGCCGATGATGTCCGAACCGCCGGTCGAGGCCCGGCCGCGAAAGACGATCCCCAGCCCGCCGCCGAGCATGACCCCGCCGTAGATCGAGGCCAGGACGGGGTTGTCCGTGGCCGAGGGGATCTTGATGATCTCGTGGAAGAGATCGATGAACACGGACGAGAGGACCATGCCCGCGAGGCTGTTGAGGACGTATTTCTTGCCCAAGGTCCTGAGGCCGAGGAGGAAGATGGGCGTGTTGAGGACGATGATGAGCGCCCCGACCGGGAGTCCGGCGAAATAGTTGGCGATGATGGCGATGCCCGAAACGCCGCCGGGCACGAAGTGGTGGGGGATGAGGAACAGGGCGTAGGCCAGGCCGTTGACGGCGCAGCCGATGACGATGAGCACGCCGTTGCCGAGGCCGGACTTGAAGGTCTGATCATTCCAGATTTTGGCCATGGGATTTCTCCGTGTGCGGGCGCCGGCATCGCGGCCGCGCCCGGAATCGCGCCTATTTTACTCCCTTGCGTCCGAAAATCAAGACGGCCTCGGGGATGTTCCTCTTTAGGCAGCGGCGTGAAGCAGGGGAGTGAAGCAGGGGACATGTACCTCTACCTCTTACGGGGCCGGATCCGGGGACATGTACTTTCGGTACGTGTCCCCCTTCTTTTCCCCCTTCTTTCGGGTGAGAAATCCCAGCCGTTTAGAGGGCCGGATCCGGGGACATGTCCTAAAGGGCCCGGTAAAGGCCCTTTAGGGCGTGT
>JADBLN010000047.1 GCA_014894455.1 Acidobacteriota bacterium
GGGCTGAATGCTCGGGAATCCATCCCGCGAGCTCCGCTCGCTGGAACGATTGACCCCTGTTCGCCCGTATGATATCTATTGGTAACAGCATGGTCGGAACTGTCCTCAAACACTACCGGATCGAGGCCGAGCTCGGCAATGGCGGCATGGGCGTCGTCTATCGGGCCCGGGACACCCGTCTCGACCGCCTCGTCGCCCTCAAGATGATCACCCCCGGCCTCGTGGCCAACCCCGAGCGGCGGAGCCGGCTGCTCCTCGAGGCCCGCTCGGCCGCGGCCGTCTCGCATCCGGCCATCGCCCCGGTCTACGACATCGACGAAGTCGACGGGAACCTCTTCATCGCCATGGAGTACGTCGACGGCCGGACCGTCGGCAAGCTCATCGCCGACGGCGAGCTCGACCTCATGGGCGCGATCGAGATCGCCCTCCAGGTCGCCGAGGGGCTGGCCAAGGCCACGACACGGGCATCCTCCACCGCGACATCAAATCCGACAACATCATGGTGACACGAGACGGCCACGCCAAGCTCCTCGATTTCGGCCTGGCCAAGCTCGTCGAGCCCGGGACCGACGAGCCCGTCTCGCCCGCCGAGCTGTCCCGGACGGTGACCCGCGGCCGGGTCCACACGATCCCCGGGGCGGTCATGGGAACGCTCAGCTACATGAGCCCGGAGCAGGCGCGCGGCAAGGAGCTCGACAAGCGGAGCGACATCTTCTCGCTCGGCACCGTGCTCTACGAGATGGTCACGTCCGAGCTCCCCTTCAAGGGCGAAACGCCCCTCGACACGATGCACGCCATCGCCTACGAGGAGGCCCGGCCGGTGACGATCGTCCGGCGGAACCTCACGCCCGAGCTCCACCGCATCGTCTTCCGGTGCCTCCGCAAGAACCCGGACGACCGCTATCCCGACGCCCACGCCCTGGCCGACGACCTCAAGCGCATGAAGCACGACCTCGAGACCGGCACAAGCACCCGGCTTCCCGCCGGCGCCCGCCTGCGCACCTGGGCCGGGTGGCTAAAGGTCTCGTTCCCGGGCGGCTACAAGGGGATGGCCATCCTTTTCGGGGCGATCGCCCTCACCGTCGCGCTCGTGGCCGCGAAGTTCAACTGGGGCGGCCTCATCGGCCCGGCCGTTATAGTCCTCTTCCTTTACAGGTTTCTGCGCAACCGGAAAAAGCGCATGATCGCGACGTTCGCGAAAAAGCTGCGCAAGTTTCCCGAGGTCCGGCTGGTCACGGTGCGGGACGACCGCGTGATCGTCGCCGTGGACAAGGCCCCGGCCAAGGTCTACATCCGCATCACCGCCCTCGTCGACGAGCTCAACCGGAGCCTCTTCTTCGGCAAGGACATCAAGGCCGAGATTAAGACGGAGATCCCGGAGTCCGAGGCCAGGACCATGCTCACGCAGATGGGCGTCGTCTACGCCCGCGAGGAAGGCCCCCCAGTTACTTCTTCATCTTCTCGATCGCGGCGATTGTCGCCCTGACATTCGCCACTTCGGCATTCTGGGGATCGAGCTCGATGAACTTCCGGAGGTTGGCCAGGGCCTTATCGAAATCACCCTTGTTCAGGTAGGCCAGGCCGAGCCGGTGATAGACTCTCGGCCAATCCTGTTTAATCTTGGCGGCCAGCTCGAAATACGTGATGGCCTCGTCGATCTTCTGGTTCGAGAAGAAGATCTCGCCGACATTGTAGGCCGTAGCTGGATCCTCGGGGGAGATCTCCAAGGCCCTTCGAAAGGCTCCCTGGGCAGCGGCGAAATCCCCGCGTCTCAGCGCGACCTCTCCCAATCCCGATAGGGCCCTGAGAGAGGTATTCTTGGGTTTCTCGAGTCCCGCCTGAGTCTGGCCTTCCTTCTCGAGCACACTCTGGAACTCGGCCTCGGCCCGATCCAGGTCTCCCTTCTTCATATAAGCGGTCCCGATGCTGAGATGAACGCCGTAGATTTCCGGATACTTGAGAGCAAACTCTCCGTAGGCGGCCACGGCTTCGTCGTACCGCTCGGCCTCGAGCAAGGCGTTGCCCTGCTCGAGAAGCGTGCGCCCCTGCTCATCGGATTGCAGGGCCTCCAATCCGGAAATCTTTTTGAGGGTCAGGCTTATGGCAGAATTCGACTTGAGCTGGCTGACCGGCATATCGATCACGGCGTTGGCATAGCCTTCCTTTGAAGCGGTGATCCGCCAAGCCCCCGAGCCCATTCCGCCCATGGCGAAGTGGCCCTTCGTGTCCGTTTTGGTGTCCAGGCGAGTGCCCCCCCCGAGGAACTCGGCGACAACCAGGGCTCCATGTATTCCAACCCCGCTCTCATCCACAACATTCCCATTAATCCGGCCCCGTCCGAGGTTATCCTGGGCAGGCATGGTCAGGGCAAGGCTCAAAACGGTCAGCCCTAAGGCAATGCGGTATTTCATTCCTATCTCCAATCGAGATCTATTTTCGCTTTTTAAGCTCCTCAATCTTTAAACGGACGCCGGGTTGGTCCGGGCTGAGTTCGAGAGACTTCTCGAGGACCGCAAGGGCTTCCCGGGTCTTCCCGAGCTCCGCAAAACAATCTCCCATCATGTTCAGGAGAACAGAATTGACGCCGTAGTGAGCGAGAGCCTGCTCGCCCAGGTGGATCGCCCGGTCTGGCTCGCCGGCACGTTTGAGGGCCTCGGCAGCCAGTATGTACGTTTCGTATTTCGCGGTCTTGGAGGGATCGACGAAGGGCGTGAGGGTTCGGGCTACAGCCGGAGCATTCTCAAGCGCCAGATAGACCCGGGCCAGAGCGTAGGCGGAATCCTCGGAATCGGGCCTTTGGGCGAAGACCGGCTCCAGGACGCTGAGGGCCTCATCGAACCGGCCGAGGTTGAAGAGTTGAGAGCCCATGATTCCCGCATAGCCGGGGTCCCCGGTATCGGGCAGGACCCGGGACGAGAACCAGGGGCGTGGGACGGACTCGGAATAGCTCAAGTCAAACTCTTCCGTAGCGGAAACTATTTCGGCGGCGGCACTCCGGGCCGAAACGCGGACCGTGTAATGAGCGGGGGGGAACCCCGAGAGCGGAACTTCTTCGAGGCATGTTGGCAAGTCGGGATATTCTGAAGGCTTCCTGCGGATTTCTCGAAAGGGCTGGCCGTCCTTGAGAAACTCGACCCGGATCTCGCCGCCGGCGGCCGCCTCTGCGGGCAGGTTGTTGACCTGGAAAGCGACGGCCAGCGTGTCCTTGACGGTGAAGAGCCGGCTTGGCTGGCAATAGATCTGGTAGGCTCCGACTCGGAAGGCCCTCATCCGACGGGCCTCGGGCTCAAGTCTGACCGACCGGTACCCCAGAAGGGGCTGGGTCATCTCGACGCCCGGCCCGGCCTGGGGAATGCGCAGGGCCTTTTCGACGGACGTAAACTCTTTGGAGACTTCATTCTTGATGAGGATCGATAGGCTGAAGTCTCCCCCGAGCAGGGGAAAGAGGTCCTGAAAGTCGAAGGGAGCCCAGCTGGCCCCGCTTATCTGTCCCTCGGTCAGGTTCAGGGAGACGGTCTTGTCGAATTGGTAGACGAGTCGGCCGTCGGTCGTCGTGACCCGGCCGTTCACCTTGAGGGTCGTGTAGTACGTGTTCTGATAGTTGTTGACCGATAGCCGCCGAGGCTCGACGGCGTAGTGGACGAACCAGAGTCCCGAGGGGTCCTGGAAGACCTTGATAAGGCTGTCGCTGTCGAGATAATTGGCCGTATACTCGACATCGATGCTGTCCTTGTATTGAAGGAATTTCTGGGCGTACCGGGTCTCGACTGAACCGCTCCCTGAGGACCCAATCCTCTGGATCAGGAGATCGGAGGACATCGACGGCCGGCCGTATGCGCTGCCATCTTCCCCGGGAACGAGGGAGAGCGATACGGCGGCCAGATTGGG
>JADBLN010000004.1 GCA_014894455.1 Acidobacteriota bacterium
AGTGACCTCCGATTACTGTCATGTGGCCCCTTAGCCCTAATATATGCGGATTTTGGGGCGGAAATCGGCAGAATCAAGCGTCCGGTGTACTGAAGCTCCACGGACTTGCGTCCGTGGGATCTCTTGGACTGCAGGCGGTGGAGCGCCAGTCCCATTCGTGGGACTCTGGGTACATAAGTCCGTGGAGTCCCACGAATGGGGTTGACATCCCCCCCCTGGACGGGGTATAAAAAGGATGGAAAGAAGCGTCGCGCCGTCGGCATCGATGGATGAGAGACGCCTAATCTTAGGAGGCCTAATGAAAAAACTGGTTATTTTCTCGCTTGCGATCATCCTCGTTTTCTCCTTCGCCGTTTCCTGCAAAAAGAAACCCAAGGAAGTCCCCCCGCCCCCGCCTCAGGCCCAGGAACAGCCCACGGTCGAGAAGGTCGAACCGCCTGTCGTCCAGGAACCCCAGCTCACCGAAGAGGAGTTTTTCCTGCAGAAGTCGCTCGACCAGATCAACCGGGAAAAGCCCCTCGGCACGGTCTACTTCGACTACGACAAGGCCCTCATCCGGGGCGACGCCAAAGCCACCCTTGACACGAACGCCTCCTGGCTCAAGAGATTCCGGACGGTCAAGATCCTCGTCGAAGGCCATTGCGACGAGCGCGGCACCGAGGAATACAACCTCGCCCTCGGCGAAAAGCGGGCCAAGAGCGCCCAGGACTATCTGCTGTCCATGGGCATCGGGTCCGACCGGATGAAGATCATCTCCTACGGCAAGAGCCAGTCCATCAACCCGGGCCACGACGAAGCGGCCTGGCAGATGAACCGGCGCGCCCAGTTCCTCGTCATCGAGAAATAGGACTTGCGCGGTAAGATCCTCGGGGCTTTCTTCCTCGGCGTCCTGACCCTGGCCGCAGCCGGACAGGACAAGAGCAAGAAGGCCTACGAGCTCGTCTACGACGACGTCCAGGTCCTCAAGCAGCAGATCCAGGAGCTCCGCGCCCGGGTCGACCAGAACGCGGAGGAGATTCGCGCGATCCAGGACCAGCTCAAGGCGGTCGCCGACCTCGTCCGCCAGTCGATGACCGGCCAGGCCGGGATTCTGGAAGGATTGCGGGCCGTCCCCGCCCAGTATCAGGACATCGTCCGCAAGATCGACCAGCTCACCCTCGAACTCCAGAAGATCGCCGCCGACCTGGCCGCGGCGCGGACGGCCCAGATCGCCCCCGCGGTGACGGCCGAGGGCAACGGCAAGCCCGTGCGGCAGGCCCCGGACAAGACGCCGCCCGAACCGAAGCCCCAGCCCGTGCCGGCCCAGCCGGCACCGCCTCCCCCGACGATCTCCCCGCAGGAGGCCTATTCCATGGCCTACAACGATTACCTCAAGGGGAACTACGACCTGGCCATCGAAAGCTTCAAACTCTACCGTGCCCAGTTCCCGGGGAGCCCTCTGGCCGACAACGCCCTCTACTGGATCGGCGAATGCCGCTACAGCCAGCGGAAGTTCGAGGAGGCGGTCGACGCGTTCGACGAGCTCATCCTGACCTACCCCCAGGGGGACAAGGCCGCGGCCGCCCATCTCAAGAAGGGCCTCGCCTTCGTGGAGCTCGGCAAGAAACCGGAAGCCCTGGCCGCGCTCAAGATCCTCGTCGCCAAGTACCCCCTCGAGGAAGAGAGCAAGATCGCTCAGGAAAAAATCAGAGAGCTGACAGAAAAATGAGAGACATCAACAGCCTGAACAAAGTCATCCTCATCGGCCGGTTGGGCGGCAAGCCCGAGATGCTCCGCCTCCCTCAACAGGACAGGTGGAAAGCCAGCTTCACCCTGGCCACGAACGAACGGTCCTTCAATCCCAACACCCGGGAGTCCAAAGACAAGACCGAGTGGCATAAGATCGTCGTCTGGGGCAAGCTGGCCGAATTCTGCGAGAAGTACCTCAGCCAGGGGAAACAGGTCCTTATCGAAGGAAAGCTGCGGACCCGGGAATGGCAGGACAAAGAGGGGAACAAACGGAAGACGACCGAGGTCGAAGCGACCAATATCGTTTTCCTCGGGAAGCGCGAAGAAAGCTCGGCCACGACCGACACGACCGACCTGGATTCGCCCCAGTACGGCCGGAGCGCCGGCCCCGGCGCCCCTGCCGCCGGCGGCGACTTCCCCGACGAAGAGCCAAGCGGCGGCTCCCCCGCCGGCGGCGGCGACGACGACATCCCCTTTTAACCGGTGAGCGAGAACAAAAGCCCCGAAACCGCCTATCGGGCCGGCATCGTCGAAGACATCCGCCCGTGGGGGAAGTTCCGCAGGTTCCCCCACGAGGACGCGGGTTCCGTCAAGATCATCACCGTCGAGCCGGGTGGCCGGCTGTCCCTCCAGTACCACGACGGCCGGGCCGAGTTCTGGGTCGTCCTCGACCCCGGGCTCGAGGTCACGGTCGGCGACCGCGTCTGGCAAGCCGCCCCCAACGAGGAGATCCTCATTCCCCGGCGGGCGCCGCACCGCCTGCGCAACGTCGGACAGGCGCCGGCCCGGGTCATGGAGATCTGGATCGGCCGCTCGGCCGAATCGGACATCGTCCGGATCGAGGACGATTACGGCCGGGACAAGAAGTAAATAATTTTACTTGGGCTTGGCTTCGACCGGCTGGCCGGTCAGGAACACCTGGGGGTGTCGGACGAGGATCTCCTCGATCACGTATTCCTCGATCTCCTGGGCGCTCCGGAGCTTCAGCGTTTCCTCGACGATCTTCTCGGCGGTCCGGCATTCGACCGAACGGAGCGCCTTTTTGATCCGGGGGATGAAGATGGGGTTCATGCTGAAGGTCCGGAGGCCGAAGCCCAGCAGGACGATGGCGGAGAGCGGGTCCGCGGCCATCTCGCCACAGACGACGACGTCCTTTTCGGCCCGCTGGGCCGCCTGGATGACGGACCGGATCAAGCGCAGGACGGCGGGGTGGAACGGCTTGTAGAGATAGGACACGAATTCGTTCGACCGGTCGACCGCCAGGCAGTACTGGATGAGGTCGTTCGTCCCGATGCTGACGAAATCCACTTCCTTCAGCATGAGGTCGGCCAGGGCCGCGGCAGCGGGCACTTCGATCATCACGCCCAGGGGGATCCTCTCGTCGAAAGCCTCGCCTTTCCGGCGGAGCTCCTCCTTGACGTCCTCGAAGATGTCCTTGACGTCGACGATCTCGTCGACTTCGGTGACCATGGGGATGAGGACCCGGACGTTCTTCCCGACGCTCGACCGGAGGATGGCCCGGAGCTGGATGCGGAAGAGGTCCCGGTTCCTCAGCGAAAAACGGACGGCCCGCAGGCCGAGCGCGGGGTTCGGCTCCTTCTCGATGTTCAGCTGGGGCAGGCTCTTCTCCCCGCCGATGTCGAGGGTCCGGATGGTGACGGGATGCGGATGCGCTCCCCGAGCGATCCGCGAATAGATCTCGAAATGGTCCTCCTCGGAGGGCAGGGATTCCCTGCGGAGGTAGATGAACTCCGAACGGAACAGGCCGACGCCCTCCGCCCCCATGGACAGGGCCAGGGAGACCTCTTCAGGGAGCTCGATGTTGGCCTGGGGGACGAACCGGACGCGGTCGAGCGTCTCCGACTTGAGCTTGGCCGTCTTCTGGAGCTCCCGGCCGTAGTTCTCATACTTGTCCTTCTTGGCCTGGAATTCCCGGCGGACGGCCAGGGGTGGATCGATGATGACCTCACCGTCGGTCCCGTCGACGATGATGAAATCGCCGTCCTTGACCCAGCGGGTGATGTCCCGCAGTCCGACGACGGCCGGGATGCCCAGGGAGCGGGCCAGGATGGCCGTGTGCGAGGTCTGCCCACCCATGTCCAGGGCGATGCCGAGGGTCAGCTCCCGGGTCAGCCGCAGGGCGGCCTCGGAAGGCAGGAGCTCGTGGGCGACGAGGATGTGCTCTTTCTGGGGTGTCTTCTCCTTCTCCCGGCGGGTTTCGAGGTTCCGGTAGACGCGCGTCAGGACGTCCGAGACGTCCGACTTCCGCTGGCGGAAGTAATCGTCGGCGAGGGATTCGAAGAGCTGTTCATAGCGGCTGTTGGTCTTCGACAGCGCCCACTCGGCGCGGGCCTTGTCGTCGCGGACGATGGCCTCGAGGCCGCCGACGAGGGACGGATCCTCGAGGATGAGGAGGTGGGCTTCGAAGATGAAGGCGTTCTCCTGGCCCATCTTCTCCCGGATGTTGTCCTTGACCTTGACCAGGTCGTCCCGCGTCCGGCCGATGGCCTGGTGGAGCCGCTTCAGCTCGTCCGGAACCTGGGCTTCGACGATGAGCTCTTTCCGCGACGTGAAGACGACCCGCCGCGGCAGCAGGACCTCGCCCATGGCGATCCCCGGTGAAACAGCGGTGCCCCTCAGGCGCGTCATGTCCATGCCGGATCACTCCTTCTCGTCGAAGCGGTTCCCGATGAGCTCGACGAGGGCGGCCGTGGCCGCCTCCTCGTCCTTGCCCGAGACCAGGAGCCGGATCGAGGTCCCCTGGGTCGCGGCCAGGGTCAGGATGCCGAGGATGCTCTTGCCGTCGATCTCGGCGCCGTCCTTGACGATCTTGATCGAGGAACCGAAGCGGTTGGACAGATTGACGAACTTGACCGCGGCCCGGGCATGGAGGCCCAGCTTGTTCCTGATGGTGACGGTCTTGTCGAGCATGCCGGCGTCACTTGGCCCGGGAGTTCAGGAGGGTGCTGACGAGGTGGATGTTCTTCTTGCCCTGGTCGACGACCTTCTTGGCCACGTCCTTGAGGTTGTTGTTGCGCTGGAGAGAGACGAACTTGATGAGCATGGGCAGGTTGACCCCGGTGATGATCTCGACCTGGTTTTCCTCGAGGAAGCTGAAGCTCAGGTTGGACGGCGTCCCGCCGAACATGTCGGTGAAGATGACCACGCCGCTCTTCTGGTCGACGCGCTTGAGGCTGTGGTTGATCTTCTTCTTCGAATCCTCGACGTCGTCGTACCAGCCGATCGAGATGGCCTCGATGTTGGGCGCTTCGCCGAGGATGATGGTCAGCGCGTTCAGCAGCTCTTCGGCCATGCGGCCGTGGCAAACGATGATGCCTCCGATCATATGTTTCTAGGCCTCCCGGTCAAGCCCCTATTGTATCCAAACGGCGCCTATTTAAAAAGGTCCCGGTGATAAATTCTGACGTCGTACCCCTTGTCCTTCAGGTGGGCGCGGAGCTCCTCGGCAACGACGACCGAGCGGTGCTTGCCGCCCGTGCAGCCCACGGCGACGGCCACGGTCGTCTTGCCCTCCTTGGCGAAACGGGGGAAGACGAAGTCGGCGAAGCGGAAGAGCTCGCGGAGGAACCCCCGCGTCCCCGGCGACTCGAGGACGAACTTACGGACGCTCGGCGTCTTGCCGTTCCTCGTCCTCAGCGCATCGACGTAGAACGGGTTCGGCAGGAGCCGGGTGTCGAAGACGAGGTCGGAGTCGAGGGGGATGCCGTGCTTGTAGCCGAAGCTCGTCAGGACGGCCTGCGTCCGGCGCCGCTTCCTCCTCAGGATCCGCTCGGCGATGAAGTCCTTGAGCTGATAGATGTTGAGGCCCGACGTATCGACGATCTCGTCGGCCATCTTCCGGATGCCGAGGAGCCGCTTCCGCTCGAGCCGGACCCCTTCCAGGATGGGTTTGCGGGGGGTCATGGGGTGTGGCCGCCGGGTCTCGTTGAAACGCTTGACCAGGGCCTCGTCCGTGGCCTCGAGGAAGAGGAGGCGCACCGGCGCCTTCTTCCGGAGCTCCTGGAAAACCTCCGGAAAATCGGTCAGGAAGCGCGGTTCGCGGATGTCGATGACCAAGGCTACCCGGTCGATCTCGATTTTCTTCTTCATCCAGAGGTCGACGAAATTCGGGATGAGCTTGGCCGGCAGGTTGTCGATGCAGTAGTAGCCGAAGTCCTCCAGGGACCGGCTGACGACGGTTTTCCCCGAGCCCGAGAGCCCGGTGACGATCAGGAAACGGTTGTCCTTGGCGGCGGATTTCATGGCGCCTCTCAGGTCAGCACCCTGTCGAGCCGCCGGATGATCTCGTCCGGCGCGCTGTACCCCTTCTTGCGCAGGAGATGGACCTTGCAGGCGACCTCGATCAGGGTGGCGATGTTCCGGCCCGGCGCGACGGGGATGGCCAGCTGGGGGATCTTCCGGCCCAGGATGGTCATGTCGTCCCCGGACTTGAGCCCCAGGCGGTCGGCCTCGAAGCCGCGCTGCCATTTCTTCAGCTTGATGACGAGGTCCACTTTCGACTCCCTGGCGATCGCCCGGGGACCGAAGATGGCCCGGATGTTGATGATGCCCAGACCCCGGATCTCCATGAAATTCCGGCTCAAGGCCGGGGCCGTGCCGACGAGATCGCCGTCGGGGGTCTTCCGGATCTGGACGACGTCGTCGGCGACGAACCGGTGGCCGCGGGAGATGAGCTCGAGGGCGCTCTCGCTCTTGCCGATCCCGCTGTCGCCGAGGATAATCGTCCCCAAGCCGAAGATCTTGAGGAGTCCGGCCGAGATCGTCGTCAGCTCGGCGGGCTCCACGGAGCCGCGGACGGTTTTCTCACGCACGCGTTTTCTCCTCCTCCGCCTGGAGGATCTTGAGGACGTCGGCGGAAGTTGCGGCCTTGAGCAATTTCGACGCCAGCGTCCGGGATTTCCGGGTCAGGGCGGCGATGGCCGCCAGGAGGCGCAGCCCGGCGCCGGGGTTTTCTTCGGGCGAGACGAGGAGGAAGAACACGTGGGAGAGCTTCCCGTCCACCGCTTCGAAATGAACCCCTTCCTTGGACAGCCCGAGCAGGAGGACCGGGGACTTGAGTTCCTTCGTCCGGCAATGCGGGACGGCCACGCCGTGGCCGATGGCCGTGGTCCCCAGCGCCTCTCTTCTCTGCAGCTTGTCCAGGAGGACGCCGCCGAGGACGGCCTTGTGCCTGGACTCCAGCCGGGCCGACATCTCGCGGAGGATCCCGTCGCGGTCGCGGGCCTCGAGCCGGGTCAGGACCAGGTCTTCATCGAGGAGCGAATGGAGCTTCACGATCTTCCCCGGGGAGGTCATTCGGGCTCGACGAGCCCGTAGTGGCCGTCCTTGCGCCGGTAGACCACAGCCCATTCCTCCGACCCTTCGCGCCGGAAGAGGAACACTTCCTTGCTCTTGATGTCGATCTGGATGAGCGCCTCTTCGATGGACATGGGCTTGAGGGAAAAGTAATTGCTGCGAATCACCCGTTTCTCGGACTCCGGGGCCTCGAGGACCGGGACGAGGATCTTCCTCTCCCGCCCGCCCCGCCTCTTCTTATCCCGCCCCTTGACCCGTTCCTTCCTGACCTTCTTCTCCAGGTTATCGAAGGCCCGGTTCAGGGAATCCATCATGTCCAGCGTCTCTTCGACGACGACGAGGCCGCCGCCCTTCGCCCGGACGTTGATCTCGGCCTTGTTCCGGTTCTTCTGGACGATCAGGATGACGTTGACGTCGAGGACGTCGCCGACCAGGCCTTTCAGCCGGCCCAGGCGCTTCTCGCAGTAGGCCTTGATCTCGGGGGTCAGCGTCGCCTGCCGCGCCGTATAATGGACGTTCATGTCTTCTCCTCCATGCTGGACTTCCTTTTCCGGATATGCGACGGCTCGATCTTGAGCTGGTTCCGGTACTTGGCCACCGTCCGCCGGGCGATCCGCAGGTCTTCCCTGGCCAGCAGGTCGCCGATCTCGATGTCGCTCAGGGGATTGTCCCCGTCTTCGCCCTCGACGAGCTTCCGGATCTTGTCCTTGACCTTGAGGGACGAGACGTCCTCGCCGTAGCTCCCCTGCAGGGACTTGTGGAAGAAATACTTCAGGGGAAAGACGCCCGCGGGGGTCGTCATGTACTTGTTGGCGACGACCCGCCCGACGGTGGATTCATGGACGCCGATGTCCTGGGCGATCTCCATCAGGGTCAGGGGCTTGATGAAATCTATGCCCTTGTCGAAGAAATCCTTCTGTCGGTCGACGATGAGCCGGGCCACCCTTTGGATCGTCTGGTTCCTCTGGTCCAGGCTGCGCATGAACCAGAGGGCCTTTTTCAGCCCGTCCTTCAGGAAGCGGTGAGCCTCGGCCTCCCGGCCGGAGGCCTGGGCCAGGAGCTGGCGATAGTAGCCGCTGATGCGGAGGCGCGGCAGGCCCTCGTCGTTGACGGTGATCACCCACTCGTCCCCTTCCTTGGAGACGATGATGTCCGGCACGACGTAGCTCGTCTTCTCCTCGCTGTATTTCCTCCCCGGCGTCGGGTCGAGGCTCTTGATGAGGTCGAGGCGGTCCCTCATGTCGGCGAGGGTGATGTTGAGGACGCGGGCGATCTGGGCATAGTCCGATTTCTCTAGAAGGGCGAGATGGTGCGTGACGATCGTCCGGGCCGTCTCGTCCTGGACCTGGAGATTGTCCATCTGGGCGAGAAGCGCCTCGCGCAGGTCCAGGCTGCCGCACCCGACGGGGTCGAAGGTCTTGATCTTCCCGCGGACGGCGTCGATCCTCTCCGGGGTCGTCTGGGAGAGCCTGGCCAGCTCTTCGACGCCGGAGCTCAAGTATCCGTCCTCGTTGATGTCCCCGATGATGTCCTGGGCGACTCTTTGGTCCTCGGCCTCGAAAAAGGTCAGGGTGGCCTGCCAGTTCAGATGGTCCCAGAGCGACGGGGTCCGGGAGATCGTGTTCTCGAGGGAGACGGCGTCGCGGTTCTCGTAGAAATGGGGGCGGAACCCGTCGTCCAGGTATTCCTGGAAACCGGCCATGGAATTGTCGTCGGCCGTCTCGCTGTTCATCTTCGGCTCGGTCGATTCGAGGTTTAGCCCGTCGAGGAGGCCCTCCTTGTTCTTGACGCCGGCCTCTTCCGCGGCCACGGTCTCGCTGTCCTTGGGCTTGCGCTCCTGGGCCTCGTCCTCGATCTCGATCATCGGGTTCTGGGAAAGCTCGGCGTCGATGACCTCGATGAGCTCGAGGTTGGTCAGGGGCAGGAGCTTGATGGCCTGCTGGAGGGCCGGGGCCAGGATGAGCTTCTGGACCTGCCTCTGGTCGAGCCGCTGTTTGAGGATCATCGATTCAGCCTCGAATTCACGCCTTGTCCATTCCTAAAGACGAAACTCGTCTCCCAAATATCTCTTCCTCACCTCTTCCGAAGAAATGATCTCCGCGGGCGTCCCTTCCTTGAGGATCCGCCCTCCTTCGAGGATATAGGCCCTGTCCGTGATCTCGAGGGCCTCCCGGACGGAATGGTCCGTCAGCAGGATGCCGATGCCCTTCGCCCGGAGGGACCGGATGATCGCCTGGAGGTCGCGGACCGAGAGCGGGTCGATCCCGGTGAACGGCTCGTCGAGGAGCACGAAATCGGGGTCCATGACCATCGCCCTGGCGATCTCGAGACGGCGCCGCTCGCCTCCGGACAGGGTCAGGGCGCGGGCCCCGGCCAGCTTTTCGAGACCGAACTCCTCGAGCGTCCCGGTCACGCGGGCGCCCTTCGGGCCCGCTCCCGGCGGCCGGGTTTCGAGGACGGCGAGAAGGTTCTCTTCCACGGTCAGCTTCCTGAACGCCGACGGTTCCTGGGGGAGGAGGACGAGGCCTTTCCGCGCTCTCAGGTACATCGGCCGGTCGGTGATGTCCTCGTCCCTGAGGTAAACGCGGCCGCCGTCCTGGGGGACGAGGCCGAGGATCATCGAGAACGTAGTCGTTTTCCCCGCCCCGTTCCGTCCGAGCAGGCCGACGATCTCCCCCTCTTCGACCCTGATCGAAACCTTGTCGACGACCTTTTTCCGCCCGTAGCTCTTCTCGAGGTCAACAGCTCTCAGAGAACCCTTCATGACTCACGATTTGACGACGATGGTCGATCTTCCCTGTCCCTCATTTTCGATCCGAATCTTACCATCGCCCAGATCGAATGTCAATTTGTCCCCCTTGGAGGAACCGCCCTCTTTATCGACCAAAACCGGCCTGCCGGTCAGGGTGATCCGGTCGGCCTCCGCCTCATAAAAAGCCCTATCCCCGCGGCCCTCGTAGCGGCCCTTCGAAACGACGACTGAGGTGAGCGCCGTGAGCGTATCGACACCCTTTCCCTCGCGGCCGAGGACGGCGTCGATCGTCTCCGCGCCGAGCCGCGCGCCCGGCATTTGGGCGTAGCTTTTCTTCCGGAAGGAGAGGACGCGGCCGGCGGCGGAGGAGCTCATATCCTCTCCCCCGACCTCGATGCGCCGCCCGGAGATGCCGGCCGTCGGGACCCGGGTCATGCCGGCCGCGACTCCGCCTCTTCCACGCATCTCGCCGGTCGCCTCGAAGAGATCCAACTCGCCGGCAAGGAGGAACTCCCCATCCTGCCAGGCCTGGACTTCGCCGGCGAAGGAAAAGGCCTTCGTCCCGCTCCGGAAAACGAGGCTCGCACCGGAGACGAAGACAGGCTTCGCCGCCGAGAAAATGCCGGCGGCCCGGCCCTCTTCTCCCGGCTTGAGCAGGCACTTGACGTCTCCCGAAGCTTCGAGGTCGCCGGCGGCGGGCCCGGCCACAAGAGAGGATGCCTCGATGCGGGCCCGCGGTGAATCGGCGACCGCCGGCCGTCCCGGCTTCCCCGAAGCCCGGAGGAGGCGGGTCGATGCGTCGAACGCGGCCGACTCGCCCTCGAGGACGCGGCCCTCGTCAGCGCCGCCGTCGAGCTCCGCCCGGAAGCCGCCCGACGCGGACCACCGGTCGAGCTCTCCATCAGCCCGGAACGTCAGGAGGGCTTCGGAGGCTCGGACGATGCTCCCGGAGGCCTCGGGAAGAGGCAGGGACAGCCGCATTTTTCCCCGGGCTTGGACCGAGGAGAGTTGAGAAGTGCCGGGGACGAAGAAAAGCCCGATCCAATCCGCCGCGACGCCGCCCCGGTCCGGATCGGCGGCCGGGGCAGGGCTTCCCAGTCCCGGTCCTGGCAAGACCGGGGCGGGCGGGGCGCCGCGGTCCACTTCCGCCGCGAAGACTCGTCCCTTGACCTCGGCCGCTCCGTCGAAGGCGACGGATATGAAGGAGTCTTCGTCTTCCGCCGCGTCGAATGTCAGGATTCGCGCGGTCCCCCGCCATCGGCTGCCCGCAAATTCCGCCCGGCCTTCCGCCCGGCCGCGCCGCTCCCGCCTTCGGTAGATGAAGGAATCGCCGGAGAGGACGGCCGTCTCCCCGTCCCGGCCGGCCGCCGCGAGTTCCGCACGGAACCCACCCGCGAGGCGGACCTCGTCCGCGCTCTCGTCGTAGGAAACCTCCGCCGCACGTCCCATCATCGTTTTCGAGGAGAAGACGCCGCCGGAAGCCGTCCGGAAAAGGCCGTTGTCCTTGTCGTAGTCGAACGAGTCGCCTTCGAGGACGATGTCCCCCGCTTCGACACGGACCCGGCCCGAGAGGGCGAAGAGGACGGCGCTTTTGTCGTAGGCGATCTTGTCGGCCGTTATCAGCGACAGGATCTCGCCGGCCGGGCCGTAATCCGTGACTTCGACGGTCCCCTCCAGGTGGTTCAGCCCGTCCGGGCCGAGGAAGAAGCGGTCGCCGCGGATCGCGGCCCGGAGCTTCCCGTCCCGGTATTCCTCGTGCCGGACCCGTTCCTTGAGATCGACGACCCTGTCGTCGGGCGGGGGCTTGACGCCCTCCGGGCGCGGGCCGCCGCGCTCTCTGAGGAGGTGGATCCCGACGGCGGCGGCCAGAACGACCAGAGCAACGGCGACGGCGAGACCGGCGAACCTCACCGGGGCCGACGCTTTTTGAGCGCTCATCGTCTCAGACCTTCAGGTCTTCGATGGACAGGCTGACTTTCTGCACGCCGAGGTATTCCGAAATCATCAGGGAAAAGGCCAGGCTGACCCGGCTGCCGCGGCGCACGACGTGGCGCCACTCCGCCTTGTCCCAGCCGAGGGCCTCGAGAACCCGGCCGTTCTGACGGGCCAGGAATTTCAAGTGTTTTTTCTGGAGGACCTGGGGGTCACTGATGACTTCGACGTTTTCGGCGATGAACAGGGGCTTGGGGTTTCCGACGCCGAAGGGGAAAAGAAGGGCGAAGGTCTCGAGAAAACGGTCGTCGACCGCGGTGAACTCGAGCGGCCCGTCGATCTTGATCTTCCTTGTCAGGTTGTCCTCGGAAATGCGGGCCTCGGCCAGCGGGTTCAAGGCCTCCTTGAAAGCGGCCATCCGCTCGGTGGGAAGAGTGCAGCCCACGGCCAGCTTGTGACCGCCGTAGCTCAGGAAGAGGTGCCGGCAGTCCTCGAGGAAATCGATCAGGGGCACCTCCGAGATGCTCCGGCCCGAACCGTGGGCCTTGCCGTTCTCGTAAACGAAAAGGATGACGGGCCTGTTGAAACGATCCTTGAGCTTGGAGGCGACGATGCCGATGATCCCCCGGTGCCAGTTCGGACTGCCCAGGACGAGGCACTTGTATTTCTTGTCGAGCCCCCGCTCCTCGATCCTCTCGCAGGCGTCGTTGAAGATCTTCTCCTCCGTCTTCTGGCGCTGGGAGTTGAGATCGTCGAGCTTCCGGACGAGGGCCTGGGCCTCTTCGGGGTTTTCCGAAAAGAAGAGGCGGACGGCGAGGTCGGTCATGCCCATCCGGCCGGCGGCGTTGATCCGGGGCCCGATACGGAAACCGATGTCGCCTTCTGAGATCTTCCGGTTGCCGAGCCCGCAGGCCTCGATCAGGCTGCGCAGGCCCGTGTTGCTGACGTTGCGCAAGCCCTTGAGCCCGTGCTTGACGAAGACCCGATTCTCGCCCTTGAGCTGGGCGACGTCGGCCACGGTCCCGATCGAGACGAGTTTCATGTAGTGGGGCAGCCCCGCGGCCTTCCCGGATTTCTCGAGCAGGGCCTGGATGAGCTTGAAAGCGACGCCGACCCCGGCCAGACTGTCGTCGGGGTAGCCGGAATCGGCGAGGACGGGGTTGAGCACGGCCACGGCGTCCGGGAGCGTCTCGCCGGGACGGTGGTGGTCGGTGATGATGACGTCGATGCCCTTCTCCTTGGCCCGGGCCGTGAACTCGACGGCCTTGATGCCGCAGTCCACGCTGATGACCAGGCCGGCGCCTTTTTGGACCGGGATCTCGACGTGTTCGTCCTTGATGCCGTAGCCGTCGGTCAGCCGCTCCGGGATGAAGTACTCGACCTTGGCGCCGAGGGAGGTCAGGGCTTTCATGAGCATGACGGTCGACAGGACCCCGTCGACGTCGTAATCGCCGAAGACGAGGATCTTTTCGCCCCTGGCGACGGCTTCCTCGATCCTGGCCACGGCCCGGTCCATGCCCTTCATCAGGTAGGGGTCATGGAGCGCCGCGATGTCGCCGAAGAGGAAGGCCCGAGCGGCCTCTTCGGTCAGGATCTTCCGGTTGACGAGGACGCGGGCGATGGCCGGCGGAAGGGATAGGGCCTGGGCCAGGGCGTCGGCTTCGGCGCGCGGCGGACTGATGACCCAAATCGCGGGGTTCATGGCG
>JADBLN010000024.1 GCA_014894455.1 Acidobacteriota bacterium
ACCCGGCCATGGCCTCGTCGATGGAGTTGTCGACGACCTCGTTGACGAGGTGGTGGAGGCCGCGCTGGTATCGGTCGCCGATGTACATGTCCGGGCGCTTACGGACGGCCTCGAGGCCCTTCATCACCTTGATCGAGTCGGCACTGTACGCCTGGGAGGCCGACTCGTTTCGGCCGCTTTCGACGTCGTTTTCAGACCCTTCGTTTTCGCCGGCTTCGGATTCTTTTTTCTTACTCATACGTCCTGTCACTTCCTCTCTGAAGGCCGCCCTCCGGCTGCCGGGGAACGGCTCTTGACCAATCGAAACCGGATGTCTCGCACAAAATACGTCTTGACGTCCTCGCGAATCCCCTCCAGGAGATCCGCTTTCCGGAAGTTGTTGAGTTCCGACAAGAGGGCGCTGGAGTCCACGGTGAACGTGGCCACGTGGTTCTTCAGGCCCTCGAGGCTGGTGTGGGCCGCATCCGGCCCCAGGAGCCGGTGCCAGGCTCCCCAGACGCGCTGACGGTCGGTCAGTCGCAGCAGGCCGCTCCGGCGCGCCCATCGCCGCAGGACATCCCCGAGCGGTTCCGCGTACTCCTCCTCAAAGTCAGACGCCTCGAGGATCCACTTCGACATTTCTCCACCCCGTTACACAATACTGACCGGCATCACAACGTGGGTGAAGATTCGCCCTTCCGTCAGAACGCCGGGCTTGCTCGGACCCTTAAAGATGAACGCGAACTCTTCGGCGTCGATGACTTTCAGGGCATCCATCAGGTACTGCGGGTTGAACCCGAGTTCCAGGGTCTCGCCGGTGTAATCGGCCGGCATACGGACCTCGGCCTCGCCCATCTCAGGCGTGCGGCTGGTGACGACGACTTCCTGCCCGCCGAACTTGACCGTCACGCCGCGCGATTCCTCGTTCGTCAAGAGGGCCGCCCGCCGGACCGCCGCCAGGAACCCCTCGGTCTTGAGCGTGGCCTTCTTGTCAAAGTCTTTTGGAATCACGTCTTCATACTTCGGGAAGTGCCCGTCCACCAGGCGCGAGTAAACCGTCCGCTTGCCGCCATCAACGGCCGGCGTCTCCAGCAGGATATCCTTCTCACGGAGGACCACACGGCAATTGCCCTTGGCGTCCGTGATGTCCGTCAGGCACCGTTCAATCAGAAGCATGGCCTTGCTCGGAACAATGGAGGTTGCCTTCTCCTTCGGGCCGTCCTTGCACTTGCCCTTGGCCACACTCAGACGACGACCGTCCGTGGCCACGAGCGTGATGTTATTGCCCTCGACTTCCCAGAGAACGCCGTTCAGGGCATACCGCGTGTTCTCCTTGGCGGTGGCAAAGAGGGTGCGCTGAATCAGCCCTACCAGATCATCGGCGCCAATGGTAAATGCGCCGGACTCGGGGAACTCTGGAATCTCGGGAAAATCGGCCGGGTTGTCGCCCAGTACCTTGAACCGCGACCCCGGAGCCACAATCTCCGTTTCCTGATTCGTCGTAGTCAGGGTAACCGTGTCGGCATCCAGTTCGCGCAGAATGCCATGCAGACGGTCCGCCGGCACCAGGGCCAGACCGGCATCCTGGACCTCCATCTTGTCAAGTTCCACGCGGATACCGACCTCCAGATCGGTGGCCAGAAGCGTCATCCGTTCTTTCTGAGCCTCGATTTTAACGCACCCGAGCGCCGGCTTCGGGCTTCGAGAGGCAACAACGCTGGAAGCAACCTGGACCCCACGGGTCAACGTCGCACGATCACAAGCCGCCTTCATGCTAAAATCTCCTTCTTGTCGCACGGATGGTGTCTTTAGCCGTTCTGGTTTAACTAAGAAGAGGTAATACTCTTCATAACGGTGTGAAAAACCGCTCGTCCAAAATTCACCACACGTAAGTGTAACTCCAGGACCAACTTACACACATTATCAGCCCCGGGGTTCTGTGGATAACCCGTGAAAGAACCGGTCGCGCTTCCGTCGCATCTCCGGTGGCGCACAGGCCGGAATCAAATGCCTGTGAAATCCGCCGGCTTACACCACCGACTGTACAACAGGTTTTCCACAGTAAATCACACACCCTCTACGACCGGAGAATATCGCGTTCGATGGCATCGACCAAGCCCCGGAAAGTCGAGTCGTGCTCCACCAGGTGTTTGATTTTCCGTTCTGAGTGGAGAACGGTGGTGTGGTCTCGGCCGCCGAAAAACGCGCCGATCTCCTCGAGGCTGCGGTTTGTCAGCCGCCGCGCCAGGTACATACACATCTGCCGGGGTAGGGTGATCGATTGCGACCGTTTTTTACTCTGGAGGTCCGACAACCGCGCGTTGTACCGCAGGAGCACGGAGTCGGCAATCGCCTGGATTGAGAGATTGCGGCTGGGCGAAACCACCAGGTCGCGCAGGGCCTCTTTCGCCAGGTCGATGTCCACGAGGCGGTTGGAGAGCGAGGCATAGCCCAGCACGCGAACCACCGCCCCCTCGAGTTCACGGTTGTTCGTGTCGACGACCGTGGCGATGTACTGGATGACGTCGTCCGGCAGGTCCACACCGCGAAGGCGTGACTTCTTCTGCACGATCGCCACACGGGTCTCGAAACTCGGGCGGTCGATCCGCACCACCAGACCCCACTTGAAGCGGCTGACCAGCCGGTCCTCGAGCCGCGGAATCTCGTGCGGCGGGGAATCGCTCGACAGCACCACCTGTTTCTGCGCCTGGTAGAGCGTGTTGAACGTGTGAAAAAACTCTTCCTGCGTCCGGTCCTTGTCGGCCAGGAAGTGAATATCATCGATGACCAGAACGTCGAGGTAGCGGAACCGGTACCGAAAATCCTCGATCTGGCCCCGCTCGATCGCCGCAATGAACTGGTTGACGAAGTCCTCGCACGAGATGTACATCATCGAGACGCCGGGCCGGTTGAACAAAATCTTGTGGCAGATGGCCTGGATCAGGTGGCTCTTGCCGAGGCCGACGTTGGCGTGGAGGAACAGGGGGTTGTAGGCCCGTCCGGGCAGGTCGCCGACGGCCAGCGACGCCGCGTGGGCCATGCGATTGCAGGGTCCCGTGACGAAGTTCTCGAAGGTGTACTGCGGATTGAGCCGGACGCGATCATCGGGTTGGAACCGCGTGGGCCAGGAGGCCGACCGTTCCTCGGCCGCCGGTTCCGGCCGGGCGTTGGCCGGCGGGGCCGAGGGCGCCCCGCCCGAGCGAAAATACAGTTCGATATGCCGCCCCGCACTCTTCTCCAGCGCCTTTTCCAGTGCCGCACGCAGGGCCGCGCTGACGGTGGCCGACGGCACGGCTTCCGGCAGGCAGACTTCCAGCCGCGAGGCGTCCGCGGAGGCCGGGTTGGCCTGCAGGAGCCACGGCGGAATGGGACCGGCGCCGGCCTCGCTCCGGACTTGGGCGAGGGCCTGCCGCCAGAGGTTGCCATCGGCGACTCGGTCCGGCGCGTTCCATTCCGACGACGCCATGGACGCCGCCTCCAGGTTATCAGGTATCGTCATAAAAGCGAGATGAGCCGATGCGCGTCCGCCGCCTTGTCGGGCGCCGCCGAACCCCGTCGACGCACCCGGCCAGGCGCGACTCGAACCACCCCGGCTCGAACCCGCGCAAGGTTACCAAAACCAGCCCCCCCCGTCAACGTAAAGATGGGCGTAAAGATGGGCGTTAACCCCCCAGTCTCGGACGCTTGGATAGCCGTGTGGCATGCCCGCAGCGCCGTTGCCGTGGGCAGGTTTCTCCCCGGCACAGGAACAGGCCCACGCAAACAGCGGCGTGGGCAGGCCACCTGGGCGTATCCGCGGAAGCCACAAGGTATACCAAAGACTGCTAACATTCCGG
>JADBLN010000101.1 GCA_014894455.1 Acidobacteriota bacterium
CGAGGAAAAACCAGCCGTTGGTGGTCAGGCCTTGAGTCATAGGACCTCCTCGAGATAAGAAGAAAAACTAAATACCATAGGACGCGGCCCCTGTCAAAGAAAATCCGCCGGCTTGATAATTTCCCGGTTTTTTGGTATGGTAAGGAGCCCATCCAAGGCAATTCTCTGCGAGGAGCCGATAGACGGTGGATAAATTCGGAAACATCGACAGCAAATACCGGTTCATCATCCTGGCCTCGAAGCGGGCCAAGCAGCTGCTCAAGGGCGCCAAGCCCAAGATCAAGGGCAAATCCAAGAGCCTGATCCGGATCGCCGAGGCCGAGGTCAGAGCCGGGCTCATCGAGTACGAGATCATCCCCATCCGGATGGACGACGTTCCCGAACGGGACGATCGCGTCTTCGTGGGAGCCGCGATCCCCGACGAGCACGGGGATGCCGAAGGGGTCGCCGTCAAGGACCTCCCCGAGGGAGAACCCAACGTCGAGCCCGAAGAAGGGCCCGAAGTCGACGAAGAGGGCGACGAGGACGACGAGGGCGAGGAAGACGGCGCCAAGGAAGACAAGGACGAATAATCCGGACCCGGCGGCGGCTCAGGCAGGTCCGCCCTTTTCCCCCGCCTGCACGATCATCTCGACGTAACTGCTGGCGATGAAATCCGTCCGGCCGAAGCCCAGGGACCGGGCGAACTTGGTGATCTCATGCCTTTCCCCCTCGAGCTCGAGGAAATTCCCGATCGATGTCTCGTCGAGGCAGACGGTCAGCCGGCTCTTCCGGAAGACGGTCCGGTGCTTCGTGTAGGCGAATGTCTCCTTGAGCCCGAGGGCCTTGAGGATCTTTCGCAGCTCCTTGGGGTCGCGGACCTGGGTTTCGAATTCCTCGCGGACCTTGAAAGACCTGGATTTTCGGGGCTCGCCCTTGAACGTCAGCGTCGCCCGCTTTCCCGCCGCCCGCAGCCGGAGGGCCCGACGGCCGGCGCGGAGGTCGCCCGCCGCGTTATCGTAGAGGGCGTTCGTTTCGCGGTGCCTCTCCCGGGACACGGCGGCCCCCAGGCCGAGGAGCTTCTCCCTCACGGCCTTGGGGTCCTGGATCCGGATCTTGACTTCGATCTCTATCATCGCTCCCTTTCCTCCGGTCTCAGCGCTTCCGGGTCAGGACGAAGACGGCCAGGCGGATGAGCGTCTCGCGGGGCGGCGAGTCGGGGAACCGGTTGACGAACTCGAGCGACCTCTCCGCGAATTCGCGGGCCTTGAGGCCGGCGTAGTCGAAGGCCCCGCCGTCGGCCAGGGTTCCGAGCAATTTCCGCCGCTCTTCGGCGGAGATGTCTTTCCGGCCGACGAGGCCCTTGATGCGTTCCCGCCCGGAGCGCCCGTCGGTCTTGAGGGCCCGGATCAGCGGCAACGTGACCCGCCCCTCGGCGAGGTCGGACAGGACGGGCTTGCCGAGGACATCGGGGTCGCCCGTGAAGTCGAGAAGGTCGTCGACGATCTGGAACGTCATGCCCAAGTTCAGGCCGAAGGCGGCGACGGCTTCTTCCTCTTCCGGGGACGCCAGCCCGAGGATGGCCCCGATCCGGCAGCACGCGGCGAACAGGACCGCCGTCTTGTTCTCGACGATGTTCAAGTACTGCCCTTCGGTGATGCGGGCGTCGCCGGCGAGGGCGTACTCGTCGAGCTCGCCCTCGATCATCCGGGCCGTGACGTCGGCGAGGAGCCGGGTGACCCGGTCGTGACGGGACTGGAGGGAGAGGCCGATGGACTTGATGTAGAGGTAATCGCCGAGAAGGACGGTGATGTTGGGACCCCACTTGGCGTGGACCGACTCCTTGCCGCGCCGGACGCCGGCGTTGTCGACGATGTCGTCGTGGATGAGGCTGGCCGTGTGGACGAGCTCGACGAGCGAGGCCAGAAAGACGGATTCCTCGCTCCCAGGGCTGAAAAGACGGGAGGTCAGCAGGACGAGCGCCGGACGGAGGCGCTTCCCCTTCTTACGGAGGACGTAGCGGCTGACCTCGGAAGTCAGGGGATTGGCCGAATGCGACCAGGATTCGAGCCGGTCCTCGACCCGGGCGAGGTCGGACCGGATCTCCTTGGTGAGAGAGGACAAGCCCCTGCCCTTAGGCAGGGACGACCAGCGGTCGAGGAGGGGTGTCGGCGACGTCATCGGTAGTTCAAGAACTGCATGTGAATGCCGAGGTCCTGGCCTTTGAGGAAGGTTATGACCTCCTGGAGGACGTCGATCTTGGCCGAGGAGACCCGGACCTCGTCGCCCTGGATGGCCACTTGGGCCTTGAACTTTTCTTTCTTGACGAGCTTGACGATCTCCCGGGCCTTTTCGATGGGGATGCCGGCCTGGAAGAGGACCTCCTGTTTGACCGTCCGGTTGGGCCCGTCTTCGATCCTCCGGTAATCCAGGGCCCGCAGGGGAACCTTTCGTTTGACGAGCTTTTCTTCGAGGGCCGTCCGCAGGGCCTTGATCTTGAAGTCGTTCTCGGCGACGAGGGTCAGCTTGTCCTTCTCGAGGACGATGTCGACGCGGCTGTTCTTGAAATCAAAACGGTTCCGGATCTCTTTCAAGGCGACATTGACGGCGTTGGTCACTTCCTGGAAGTCGATGCGGGAGACGATATCGAAGGAATGGTCCAGTCCCATAGCAGGGCTATCTTAACACTCGCCCCCCGTTTTTTCAAATGGGAAGAGGCCGGCGAAATTCCGTGTCGTCGCCCCGGCCAGGTCCTCCAGGGAGAGGCCCCGGATCCCGGCCAGAACGCGGGCCGTCTCGACGACGAAGGCGGGCTCGTTCCGCCGTCCCGAGCCGCGGTAGGGGACGGGGGCGAGATAAGGGGAATCGGTTTCGACGAGGAGGCGGTCGAGGGGGACTTTCCCGGCCACCTCCCGGAGCTCCCCGGCCTTGGGGAAGGTCAGGATCCCGGAGAAAGAGATGAAGAAGCCCCGCTCGAGCATGGCCCGGGCCGTCGCCCAGTCCTCCGTGTAGCAGTGGAGGATGCCGCCGCGCCGGAACCCCGCCCCGTCGACGGCGGCGACGATGTCGGAGCCGGACGAGCGGCTGTGGAGGATCGCCGGCAAGCCGGCGCCCTCGGCGAAGGCGAGCTGGGCGCGCAGGGCCTCCCGCTGGAGGCCGGCGGGCGAAAAATCGTAATGGTAGTCGAGCCCGATCTCACCGACCGCCCGGATGTCGCCCCGGGCGGCGAGCTCGCCGAGTTCGCGAATGTGGACCGGATCGAAGTCCTTGGCCTGGTGCGGGTGGACGCCGGCGGCGGCCAGCACGGTCGGAAACTCGGCGGCCAGGCCGGCGATGGCCGGCAGGCTCGCGGCGCGGGTCAGGTCGGCCGGGCAGAGTATGGCGACGACGCCCGCGGCCAGGGCCCTGCGGACGACGTCGGCCCGGTCGGCGTCGAACTCGGCCATGTCGAGGTGGGCGTGGGAATCGACCAGCCTCGGCTTTCCGCCCGAAATGGGGGACATGTACTTTCGGTACGTGTCCCCGTTCTTCAGCTCAGACTTGATTCAGATATTTCCTAGAATTACGGCTCCGAGTCGCTCCGCCGCAATTCTATCGGTCGCTTCTCAGAATCCGCTCCCTGCCGGTCCTACTGAACCATCCTCACCTTCAGCGTCCGGAGCGGGATGGCGCCGTAGCTGAGGAGTTTCTGCAGGAAGTCCTTGGCGTTGAAGGCCTCTCCCTTGAGCTTTTGGTAGTCCTTCTCCAGGTCGAGGATCTCTTGGTAGCCGATGTAGGATTGGGCCCCTTCGCCCGGGTTGAGCACGATCTGGTGCCAGCGACGTTCGGCCTCGGCCTTGGTCATGAATCCCCGCACCGTCATGTACTCGACGACTTTTTCCTTCGTCCAGGTGCCCTCGTGGATGTTAATGTCCATCTGGAAATCGATGACGGTCTTGAGCATGAGCTTGAGCTGGTTGAGGCGCATCCGCAGGTCGTAATTGCCGTAGCCGCTTTCCATGAACATGTCCTCGAGGAAGATGGGCCAGCCCTTGAGAAGTCCCTGGTTGGGGGCCATCCTCTTGATGACGGAGGGATCTTTCCGGGTGAAATAGGCGGGCACGAACGTGCCGGGGAAGATCTTCTGGACGGCCATGAAGTCGACGTAGTAGTTGCTGTGTTCCTCGAGGAAGGAGGTGGCGTCCTCCACCGACCAGGCGGCGGGGATGGGACGGACATAGAGCGTGAAGGCACCGCCCGTTTCGAAGGCGCCGGGCGTCACCAGACGGGTCCAGGTGCCGTCGGACATGTAGGCCGGCATGGGCTCGATGGCCAGGGGCTCCTCGGGCAGGTTGATGAGACTCTGCTTCTGGATGAAGTCTTTGATGCCGGCCGCGGCGGTATTGATCCGGCCGATGAACTCGTCCCGGCCGACGTGGTCGGTCTTGATCTTGTCGAGCACGCCCTGGATGATTATATTCCGGGTCTGTTCCTCGCCCTTGGTCCGGCCGAGCTGCTCGGTGTCGATGTTGGGGTACATGATCTTGTAGAGAGAGATGCTGGCGAGAAACATCTCGCGGCGGATGTTGTTGAAATCCGCCAGGGAGCGCTGGACGATCTCCTCGATGATGGGCAGGTGGCCCTGGGTCGTCATCCGCAGGGTCCGCAGGTGCGATTCGCCGGTCCGGAAATTCCCCGTCGACTTGGCCAGGAGCGCGCCCTTCAGGAACCGCTGGTAATCTTCGAGGGCCGCGACGGCCTTGACGACCTCGGCCTGTAGGGCGGGGGCGCCTCCCGAGAGCTTCGGGAGATCCGTCTTGTAGAAATCGATGATGGCCGGCATCTGGTCGATGGCCGCCTGGGTGTAGTCCTGGGGCGGGGTCTTCAAATTGTCCTTGGCTCGCTTGACCAGCCCCGGGATGAGCTTGGCCCGGGCGGTGGCGGCGGCGACGCCGGAGCCGCCGTTCTTGACGAGGAGGCTCCGGAGGCTGTTGACGAAGAGGTCGTTATACAGGAGGGGGCTGTACTCCCAGGGGACGAGGTTCTGGAGCTTGAGGAACTCCATATCCAGGAAGTCGAGGAGCATCTCGTGCTCGACTTGGATGTCCGGGGAGAGCTTGGTCTTGTCGATCTTGGACACGAGCTCCTGGTTGAACCCGTCGAGAGTCTCGTTGAACTTGTCGAGGCTGCCCTCGCTCGGGTCCTCGAGCTTGTCGTTGTATTTCGTGTAGCCCTGCAGGGTCCCGGCCGTCGGGTAGAACTTGAAGTAGGCGTCCCAGAACGTGTCCTGGAATTTCTTGAACTTGGCGTCCTCGGGCGATTGGGCCAGAAGGGCCCCTGTTCCGCAGGCGAGGATGGCCAGCACGGCGAGCGCCATGGCTGTTTTCTTCATTCGTTCCTCCTCAAAACTGTTTAGAAAATCCTAACATACTTGCCCATTCCCTGACAAACCCTTTTTATAACCCTCGAAGTATGTGAACGAAAGGCTCGTTTTACCACCGGATGAAGGCCGACGCCCAGGTGTAGCCCGACCCGAACGCGGTCAGGGCGACCAGGTTCCCCCGCTTGATCCGGCCGTCTTTCAGGGCCTCGTCGAGCGCGATGGGGATGGATGCGGCCGTGGTGTTGCCGAAGCGCTGGATGTTCCGGACGACCTTCTCCACCGGGATCTTGAGGCCCTTGGCGACCATGAGCGAAATCCGGTCGTTGGCCTGATGGGGGATGAGAGCGTCGATGTCGTCGACGGTGAGGCCGTTCGCCTCGAGGCCTGCCCGGACGGCTTCGGGCATGCGCTGGCAGGCGTTGACGAACACGTTCCGGCCGTCCATTCTTGGGAAGAACCGGCCCTCGTCGAAAAATCCGCGCTGAAAGGTCGGGTTGTCCATGGGGCAGGGTTTTTCCATCCAGAGATGGGCGGCGAAACGGCCGTCGGAGAAAAGGTGCGTCGACAGGATGCCGCGCCCGTCGTCCTCCCCGTTCGGCTCGAGGATGACGGCCCCGGCGCCGTCGCCGAAGAGCACGGACATGTCCCGGCCCTGGTCGGAGAAGTCGAGGTTCGTAGATTGGACCTCGGCGGCGACGAGGAGGATCCTCTTGTAGGTCCCCGCGCGGATGTACTGGTCGGCCGCGGACAGGGCGTAGATGAAGCCGCTGCACTGGTTGCGGACGTCCAGGGCGCCGATCGTGCCCAAGCCCAGCTTGGCCTGGACGAGGACCCCGATGCCGGGGAAATAGTGATCGGGGGAGAGGGTCGCGGCGACGACGAAGTCGATGGAAGAAGGCTCGATCTTCGCGTCGGCGATGGCCCGCCGGGCGGCTTCGACGGCCAAGTCGGACGTACCGACGCGCCCGTCGATGTGGTGGCGTTCGACGATGCCGCTCCGCTCGCGGATCCATTCGTCGGACGTGTCCATGAGCTTTTCGAGGTCTTGGTTGGTGACGACCCGGGGCGGGACGTAGTGGCCGGTTCCGGTGATGATCGTTCGCGAATTCATGGGCATTTTCATTATAGAGGAAGCCTCCGGAAAAATAAACAACGGGATTCGCCGGCCGGCGTCAAAGCAGACCTTTCCAGAGATACCAGGCGATCGTCTCTCCCAGGCCTTCTTCGAGGGAAAAGCGGCTTTCGAAGCCGAGCCCTTGGCGGGCCTTGCGGACGTCGGCCACCCAACAGTCCGGCTTCATCTGCTTGTACTTGCTCACGTTGAGGGCGCTCGCCCCGCCGCCGAGGCGGCCGATGCCCTCCGAGGCGGCCGAAGCCAGATAGGCCGTCCAGAGGGGCAAGCGGACCCGGACGAGTTTGTTTCCCAGCAGGCCCGCCACGGTCCGACCGATGTCCTCCCAAGTGTAGATCCTGGGGTCGGCGATGTTAAAGACCTCTCCGCTCGGGACCTCGGGCCTCGCCGCCAGCAGGACAGCCCGGACGGCGTCCCGGACGTAGAGGAGGCTCAAGGATTTGCGGCGCTGGCCGACGAGGGGCAGGATGCCGCGCTTCATCCAGCGGAAATACTCGAGGAAATCCTCGTCGCGGGGACCGTAGACCGCGGCGGCCCTGAGGATGACGACGGGGAAGCGGTCCTTGTACTTGAGGATCTCCGCCTCGGCCATGAGCTTGCTCTCCCCGTAGGGGGAGACCGGGCGCGGCGGGTCCCCCTCGCAGACCGGGCGCCGCGGCGCGGATGGTCCTCCGGCGGCGATGCTGCCCAGGTGGACGAAACGCGGGGCGCAGGACTGGCCCTCGAGAGCCCGGAGGAGATTTGCCGTCCCCTCCCGGTTTACGGTATAATAATCGCTCGCTTTGAAAGTTTTGGTCAATCCGGCCAGGTGGAAGACGCAGCCGAGCCCGGCGGGCAAGGCCGGCAAGTTCTGCAGGTCGCCCGTGAGCAAGCGGACGCGTTCGATTCCCTCGAGCCAGCGCAGCTTCGACGGGTCGCGGACGAGGGCGTAGACTTCCGCCCCGGGTTCCTCGAGGAGCCGCTCGACGAGATGGCTTCCCAGGAAGCCCGTTCCACCGGTGACCAGGACCCGCATGACCCGGATTGTATGAGATTCGGCCGCGGGGGTCAATGAGGCCGCCGGGCATCTCTCGGAGTCAAAGGAGACAAGCGTGGACCTTTTCGACAAGTGCCTGGCCTTTACCCGGGCGGACGAGTTCAAGGCGGCGGACCTCTACCCCTATTTCACCCCCATCCAGGAGGTCGTCGGGAACCGGATCACGGTCAACGGCCGTCCCATGATCATGGTCGGGTCGAACAACTACCTCGGCCTGGCCGACCATCCGAAAGCCAAGGCGGCCGCCCGGGAGGCCGTCGACCGCTACGGCGTCGGGACCTGCGGCTCCCGGTTCCTGACCGGCACGATCGACCTGCATGAAAAGCTCGAGGAGCGGCTGGCGAAGTTCATGAGGCGCGAAGCCGCCCTGACCTTCAGTACGGGCTACCAGACGAACCTGGGCATCATTTCCGCGATCGCGGGCAAGGGCGACCACATCATCATCGACCGCATGGTCCATGCCAGCATCATCGACGCCTGCCGGCTGTCTTTCGCCACGGTCCACAAGTACAAACACAACAGCATGAAGGACCTCGAGCGGATCCTGGCTTCCCTCGACCCCGGCGCGGGCAAGCTCATCGTCGTCGACGGTGTCTTCAGCATGGAAGGCGACATCGCCGACCTGCCGGGCATCGTCCCCCTGGCCGGGAAATTCGGCGCCCGCATCCTCGTCGACGACGCCCACGGCATCGGCGTCCTCGGCGCGAACGGCCGCGGCACGGCCGAGCATTTCGGCCTCGAAAAGGACGTCGACCTGGTCATGGGCACGTTCAGCAAAACCTTCGCCTCGATCGGCGGGGTCGTCGTCGGCGACGCGAAGATCATCTCCTTCATCAAGCATCACGCCCGGTCGCTGATCTTCAGCGCCGCGGCAACGCCCGCCTCCGTCTCCTCCGTCCTGGCCATCCTGGACATACTCGAGACCCAGCCCGAGCTGCGGACCCGCCTCTGGGCCGTCACGGAGAGGATGCGGACGGGCTTCCAGGCCATGGGCTACGACACCGGCCGGTCCCGGACGCCGATCATCCCGATCCTCGTCCACGACGACGAGAAGTGCTTCATGCTCTGGCGGCTCTTGAGGGAGGAGGGGATCTTCACGACGCCCGTCGTCTATCCCGCCGTCCCGCAAGGCCATGCCCTCATCCGGACGAGTTACGGGGCCGGCCACACCGACGAAGAGCTGGACACGATCCTGGCGGCCTTCGAGAAATGCGGCAAAGCCCTGGAGATCATTTGATCCGCCGTTCCTGCGTCGTCACCCTGGCCCTCCTCGCCCTCGGCCTGGCGGCCGACGCCGCCACACTGACCCTTCCTCTCTCCCAGGTCAAACCGGGCATGAAGGGCCGGGGGAAGAGCGTCTTCCAAGGCGCGGCGATCGAGGAGTTCGACGTCGAAATCCTCGGCGTCCTCGAAAACATCCAGCCCAAGCGGAACGTCATCTTGGCCCGCCTCCGCGGCCGCGGGCTCGAAACGACCGGCATCATCGGCGGCATGAGCGGCAGCCCGGTCTACATCGAAGGTAAGCTCATCGGCGCCGTGGCCTACGGATTCAGCTTTTCCAAGGAGGCCATCGCCGGGATCACGCCGATCGACGAGATGCTGGCCATCGACAGAGCTTCCCTCGATCTCAAGACGGGCGGCGCCGTAACCGTCCCCATCCGCGACGACATCAGCCAGGAGGAGCTTTCGGGGACGTTCCTGAAGTCGCTCGAGGCCAGGCCTCAGGCCCGGGCGGCCGGCCTGACCATCGCCCCTCTCGAGCTTCCGCTCATGTTCAGCGGGTTCTCCACCGGGGCCTTCGAGAGGGCGAGGTCGTTTTTCGCCCCCCTCGGGTTCCGGGCCGTCAGGGCCGGGACGGGCGGTCAGTCGCGGCCGGGCCAGCCGCCGGGCGGCCCCTCCCTCCGGGAAGGGGACGCGGTTGGCGTCCAGCTCTTGGGCGGCGACCTCAACATTTCCGCCATCGGGACGGCGACGTACGTGGACGGCGCCAAGGTCCTGGCCTTCGGCCATCCTCTCTACAACCTGGGGGCTGTCGATTACGCCATGACCAGGGCCGACATCATCACCGTCATGCCCAGCCTGGAGAGCTCTTTCAAGCTGGCGTCGACGGGCCCGGTCATCGGCCGCTTCTCCCAGGACAGGACGCCGGGGGCCGCCGGCGATGTCGGCGTCATGCCGCACCTCATCCCCCTCAACATCAGCCTCCAGTCCGGCCCCGCGGCCCGGAAGGACTACAAGCTCAAGCTCGTCAACGACAAGTTCCTGACCCCGGCCCTGGTCAACATGGCGGTGTCGACCATGGTCACGAGCGAGGAGCGGAGCCTCGGCGACCTCACCCTCGATTTCAACGCCGACATTTTCCTCGACAAAGGCGGGATGAGCGTCCATCTGGAAGACCTCTTTTCCGGCAGCTACGACAATTCCCCGGTGAACCTGTCCGGGCTCCTGGCCGCCGTCGTGCATTACCTGATGAACAACGAGTTCAAGGATGTCGGGATCTTCCGCATCGACCTCAACGTCCGGGTCCTCGAGGAAAGCCGCTTCTGCGCGCTCGAGAAGGTCCTCCTCGACAAGTACGAGGTGTCTCCCGGGGAGCCGATCCAGATCAAGGTCTTCTACAGGACACAGAAGGAAGAGAGCCTGATGGAGGAGGTCACGGTCCAAACCCCGGCTCTTCCCGCGGGGACCGAGTTCCAGATCATCGTCGGCGACGCCGCGTCGATGCAGCAGGTCGAACGGGCCCAATACAGGATCCAGGATTTCGTGCCGCGGAGCCTCAGCCAGCTCGTCCGCCTCCTGGGCAGCCTCCGCAAGAACAACCGCATCTATTTCAAGATCATCGCCTCCAAGCCGGGTCTGTTCCTGAAAGGCGAGGAGATGCCGAACCTGCCGCCCACCATGAAATCGATGTTCGCCTCGCCGCGGGCCGCGGCCTCCCCCCCGACGGAGATCACCCGCTCGACCCTGAGCGAATACCAGCTGCCCGTCCCTTATGTCTTCAAGGGCGGGGCGACGATCCCCGTCAAAATCCGAAAGTAGGAGTCCGGAACCATGCGCAAACCGCCCCTCGTTGGAATCCTGGGACTGGCCGTCCTGGCGACCTCCCTCCAGGCCGTCGTCCCCCAGAAATGGGAGCTTCGGACGCGGGAGGATTACCTGAGAGGCAAGTTCGACGGCATATCGGTCTCCTACGACGGGATGCTGGCCCTGGCGCCCAAGGAAGAGAAGATCGCCGCCCCCCAGGAGGAGTTCTACTTGTCCGTCCTGGCGATTGCGGACGGGACGACCTTCCTCGGGACGGGCCACGGCGGCAAGGTCTACCGGATCGGGAAAGACGGGAAGTCCGAGGTCTGGTTCCAGGCGCCGGAGATGGACGTGACCTGTCTCGCCCTGGACAGGAAAGGGGTCCTCTACGCTTCGACCTCGCCGAACGGCCGGATCTACAAGATCACGGCGAGCGGCAAGAGCGAGGAGTTCTTCAATCCGGCCGAAAAATACATCTGGGACCTCCTGTTCCTGGACTCGGGCGAACTCTGGGCGGCCGTCGGAGAGAACGGCGGGATCTACCGGATCTCCCCGCTCGGCGAAGGCCGGATGTTCTTCAAGGCCGCCGAAAACCACATCCTGTGCCTCGAAAAAACGGCGCGGGAAGACATCATCGCGGGAAGCGGAGGCAACGGCCTAGTCTACAAGATCACGCCGGAAGGCCGGGCCTCCGTCCTGTTCGAGACGCCGTATGAAGAGGTCCGCAGCCTGGCCATGGACCGGGAAGGCCTGATCTACGCGGCCGCGTCGGGTACGCCGACGAGGTCGCGGCAGGACGCCGCCCCCGCTGTGCCAGTCCGGCTCGATGCCGATGTTTCGATCACGGTCAGCGCTTCGGGCGGCGACGGCCGAACGGCCTCTGCCGCGGCGCCCGGAGTGAAGGACGGCGGAGCCCTCTACCGGCTCACCGGAGATGGGGTGGCCAAGCGCCTGTGGAGCTCCGACGACGAGATGATCTACACGCTCCTCTGGAGGGAGGACGAGAAAAAAGTCCTCTTCGGCACCGGGGGCAAGGGCCGGATCTACTCCGTCGACAAAGAGGAGAGGGTCGCCCTCCTTCTCCAGCAGAGCTCCGAGCAGGTCTACCAGCTCGCGCCTCTCGATTCCAAAGTCTACGTCCTCTCGAACAATCCCTGCTATTTCGGGCTCCTGCTCACGGAGCAGAGGTTCGCGGGGGAGTACACGGGCCCGGTCCTCGACGCGCGGACGCTGGCCTCGTGGGGGCGCATCGTCTGGGACGCCGCCGTCGCCGCGGGCGCGTCCGTCCAGTTCCAGAGCCGCAGCGGCAACACGAGCGAGCCGAACGCGATGTGGAGCGACTGGTCGCCTCCCTACGGCAAGACCGAAGAGCAGATCCTCAGCCCCAGAGCCCGTTTCCTCCAGGTCAAGGCGCTTCTCCGGGTCCAGATCGGGAAAGCTTCGCCCGTCCTCGACCGGGTGGCCGTGTTCTACCTGCAGTCGAACATCGCCCCGTCGGTCGCTCGACCGGAATTCCTCCGGCCCAACGAGGTTTACCTCAAGCTCCCCGACCCGGATGACGTCATCCTCGGCGTCGAGAGGAACCTCCCCGAAGCCTCGGCGAAAAAAGACGAGCTGCGGATCGGCCTGCCGACCCGGAAAGCCGAGCGCAAGGGCTTCCAGACGGTCGTCTGGGACGCGGCCGACGAGAACGGGGACACCCTCCGCTACGGACTGGCTATGAAGAAGGACGGCGAGTCCGAATGGCGCGTCCTCGAGGAAGGCTTGACGGAGACGATCTACGCCTTCGACACCCTGTCCTTCCCCGATGGGACCTACCTTCTCAAGCTCACGGCATCCGACGCGCCGTCCAACCCCCTGGGGCTCGAGCTCAAGTCCGAGAGGACGAGCCCGCCCCTCGTCATCGACAACTCCCTGCCCGCGGTCAAGAACTTCACGGCGGCGCGGAACGGCGCTGTGCTCGACGTCTCTTTTCAGACGGAGGACGCCTACTCCTATATCGAAGAGGCCAAGGTGCTCGTCCGGCCCGGTGAATGGCGCGTCGTCTTCCCTGTCGACGGGATCGCCGACTCGCGGAGCGAGTCGTTCAAGTTCTCGGTGAAGCTCCCGCCCGGGGCGGAGAACCAGGTCACGGTGCGGGTTCGGGACAGCTACGGGAACGTCGGAGTTTTCCGGCAGAATTTCTGAGGCCGGGCTATTTCGTCTTGGCCCGCTCGAGGTACGTGTCGTCCCGCGTGTCGACGCGGATGACGTCCCCTTCCTTGATGAACTCCGGGACCTGGACGACCGCGCCCGTTTCGAGGACGGCGGGCTTGTAGAGGGAAGTCTTAGTCGCGCCCTGGAGCCGGGGCTCGGTGCTGACGACCTTGAGGTCCATGGACTTGGGCAGGTTGACGCCCACCGGATTGCCCGCGAATAGCTCAACCTCGATGACCGTGTTCGGCTTGAGGTACTTGACGGAGTCGCCGATGACCTCGATGGTCAACGTGACCTGCTCGTAGTTCTCGAGATTCATGAAGAAATACTCGTCGCCCTGCTGGTAGAGGAACTCCATCTCGACTTCGTCGAGGTGGGCCTGCTCGAGCCGTTCCTCGGAGCGGAAGCGGTGCTCGATCTGGGAGCCGACCTGGATGTTGCGCAGCTTCGTCTGCACCATGGCCTTCCATCGTCCGGGCGTGATGAGCTGCATTTCCATGACCCTGAAGAGGGTTCCGTCCATGACGATGATCATGCCTTTGCGGATCTGCGTCGCGTCGATCATGAAGTCCTCCAGGGGATGGGGCGCCGAAGCGTCAGTCAAGCGGCTTATTTTACCACAGACGCCCAAGCGATGCATCGGGTCCCGC
>JADBLN010000071.1 GCA_014894455.1 Acidobacteriota bacterium
CCGTGTAGTGGGCGGGCGGGAAATCCGCCAGCGGAACCTCTTCAAGGACGTTGGGCAGCTCGGGGTAATCCGAGGGCTTCCGGCGGATATCCCGGAACGGCTGGCCGTCCTTGAGGAACTCGACCCTGACCTCGCCTCGGGCTGCGACCTCGTCGGCCAAGTTGTTGATCTGGAAGAGGACGGCCAGCGTCTCCTTCCTCGTGAAAACCCGGTTCGGCTGGCAGTAGATCTGGAAGGGGCCGACGCGGAAGGCCTTCATCCGGCGTTCGGCCGGCTCCAGGCGAACGACTTTGTAGCCGAGGAGCGGCTGGGTCAGCTGGACGGCCGCTCCGCCCTGGGGGATGCGCAGGGCCTGCTCGACGGAGGTGAACTCCTTCGAGGCCTCGTTCTTGATCAGGACGGACAGGCTGTAGTCGCCGCCGAGGAGGGGGAAGAGGTCCTGGAAGTCGAAGGGCGCCCCGCTCGCCTCTCTCATCTGCTCGGCGGTCATGTCCAAGGAAACGGTTTTGTCGAACTGGTGGACGAGGCGGCCGTCGGCGGTCGTGACCCGGCCGTTGACCTTGAGAGTCGTGTAGTACCTGCTCTCGTACTGGTTCACGGACAGCCGCCGGGGCTCGACGGCGTAGTGGACGAAGGTGAGGCCCGAAGGGTCGCGGAAGACCCTGATGATGCTGTCGCTGTCGAGGTAGTTCGCGGTGTACTCGACCTCGACGAGGTCCTTATATTGGAGGAATTTCTGGGCGTACTTGGCCTCGACGCCGCGGGCCGGGGCCGATTCGATCCGCTGGATGAGGAGGTCGGACGACATCGACGGCCGGCCGTAGACGGCCCCGGTTTCGCCGGGGACGAGGGAGAGCGAGACGGCGGCTAGGGCGGGCTCGACCTCCCGCAGCTTCTCGTAGGCCCGTGTGTAATCGGGACCGCCGAAATAGCCCGCGAGCAGCGCTTGGGGCCCGTCGCCGACCGGGCTGTAAAGCTTGTACTCGCCGTGTCCGCCGTCCTTGAAAAAGACGAGGTTGAAGCCCGCCGGCAGCCCCATGTCCGTTTTCCCCTGGTAGAACCAGACCTCGGCGTCGTAGGTCGAGGATTTCCCCTCGAACCTCTGGATGTCCCCCGCTTCTCCCAGGATGATGTAGATGCGGCCCCGGTCCGTCTTCCATCCCGGGCGCGGCGCGTCCCGGCCGAGATAGCGATTAGCGTGGTCGATACGGCGGTAGTGCTCGGTCTTGAATTCGTTCTCCGCATCCCCGGGAGTCGGGTCGCGCTGTTTCCAGAAGGCTTCGATGAAGAGGTCGCGCTCCCGGTCGGTCTGGAGCTTGAGGAAGACGTCCCTTTCCAGGGGCGCGATGATGTAGACGACTTCCTCGTCAAGCCATTTTCTGTAGTTCTCGGGGAGTTTCGGCTTCTGGCCTTTCTCGCCGGCGGAGGCGGCCGGCGCGACGAGGAGAGCGCCGAAGAGCAGGATGAAAAGAACGGTCGCGGCGCGTTTCGTTTTCATGGCCTTTCCCGGATTCCCTCGTTCATTCCCAACGCGTCCTCAACCGGGCGAGTTCCACGCCCGTGGCCGCGTTGAGGATCTGATGGAGGAACAGAGGACCGGACTCTCCCTCCGGGACTCGCTGGGCCGCGGACAGGACCTCGTCGCCGTAGAGGGCTTCGGCTCTGTAGGAGACCTCGAGTTCCATCGGCCGGCGGCTCATCAGGATGTCCGGCGGGACGCCCTCGAGCGCCCACTGGATATAAACCGCGTTGTTGACGTGACGGTTCCAATCGAGGTGGGCCGTCTCGACGCGGAAGCGCACTTCGGACTCGCGAGCAGAGAGGACGGGAAGAGAGGCGAACGGGTCGTCGAGGGCCCGCTTCTCGACGGCGTAGCCGGGGCCGACGACGTCGTCGACCTTGACCGCCTGTTTCTTCTCGAGGCCGATGACCATCCAGGAGCTCGTCGCCGAGAGAACGGGGCCGCCGTCTCCGTCGGAAACTTCGAAATCCCGGATGGCGAAATAACCGTGCTTCCCGGACGGCCAGGTCATGACCTCGAGACGGGCGCCCATGGCGGGATAGCGATGGATGAGGACATGGTAGCGGGACAGGACCCAGGTCATGTTCCGCTTGAAGAGGTCGACGACGGAGAGTCCGAGGCGGCCGGCGTGGTCCCCGGCGGAGTCCTGGAGGAAGTTGAGGAGGGCGACGGGCCGAGCGAGGCCCCGGGCGTCGGTTTCGTACGTATGGACGGTATACTCTTTGCGATAGATCAGGTCGGACACAAAAGTATTATACTATTTTTCCGGCCAGCCTCTTCAATTCGAAGAGCAGACGGTCGATCTGGTCCGGCGGGGGCGGCGGCCCGTCAGGACTTCTCCTGGAAGACGAAGGTGTAATCGACTATGCACTGGTAGTTGCTCGAGGTCATCTGGACCTCCTGCGGGTTCTGCAGTCCGATGCAGAGGCGGTAGGTCTTGCCGGGCTCGAAGGCCAGCCCTTTGCTGGGCTTCAGGGTCACGGTATAGGACGGCGTGCCGGCCCGGCGAACAGAAAACCAGCCTTCGGCCACGGGGTTGTCGCCCTCGAGCACGAGGTGGTAGAGCTGCATTTGGGTGGCAGTGAACTCGACCTGGATCTGGAATTCGATCTCCCCCACCGACGCCCGAAGGACCTTGATGTATCCCTCGGGGACGTTCTTGCCGTGGTAGTAGTTCATCTGGGGCTTCGACTTGTAGGTCGAGCAGGCGGCGAGAAAAAGAAGGCCCATTACATAAGCTAGGGTTTTTACCGACTTCATGACACGACTCCTCCTTGATGGATAGTGTTCGGGATCTCGACGGCCCGCCCGGTCCGGATGGACTCGAAGCAGGCGTCGATCGCATGCATGTTGTCGAGGGCGTCGGCGGCGGGATAGCGGAGCGGCGTTTTTCCGAGCACGGCGTCGCCGAAGTGTTCGGCCATCAGGGTGAACATGTTGGCCCGCTGGATACGCACGGCTTCCGTCCTGTCGCCCTTGACGACCTCGATCGCGGTATCGAATTCCTTGGCTGAAAAGGCGCGGTCGAGGGCGAGCGTCCCTTCGGTCCCGACGGCGAGAAGCCGGCTCTGGAATTGCGATTCGAAGCTCGCATCGCACTGGGCGAAACGGCCCCCGGGAAACTCGAGGACCGCGGCCGTGGTCATGTCCACGCCCGTCGCGGGGTCGACTCGGGCCCGGGCGAAAACGGAAGCGGGCTCGGCGCCGAATATCAGGCGCGCTAGGCTGATCGGATAACAGCCCACGTCATAAAGGGCTCCGCCGCCCATGGCCGGGAACCAGCGGTAGTTCGCGCCGTCCCGTTCGAAATGGAAAGTGAACGAGGAGTGGATGGCCCGGACTTCGCCGATTTTCCCTTCCCTGATGAGCGCAAGGGTCTTCTCCATCTGGGGATGGAACTTGTACATGAATCCTTCCATCAGCAGGACGCCGCCCGACTCCGCCGCCCCGATCATCGCCCGCACCTCGGGGGCGTTCATGGCCATGGGCTTCTCGCAGAGGACGTGTTTCCCGGCCCGCATCGCCCGGATGGACCACTCGGCGTGGAGGTCGTTCGGGAGGGGGTTGTAGATCGCGTCGATCCCCGGGTCCTCGACGAGCTCCTGATAGGTCCGGTGGGACTTCAGGAATCCGAACCGGCCCGCCCAATCCCTGGCCCGGCTCACGTCCCTGGCCGCGATGCCGGCCAGGACGCCGTTCCGCGATTCGCGGACGGCCGGGATGAACGCCCTCTCGGCGATCCCGGCGCA
>JADBLN010000020.1:0-46028 GCA_014894455.1 Acidobacteriota bacterium
GGGGCCAGAACCTCGGGATCATCTCCTTCCGCACGTAGAGACAGCCGTTGCCGAGGGGTGCCAGCAGCCACTTGTGGAGGCTCACGCCGTAAGCGTCGCATTCGAGATCCCTCAGCTTGAACGGGAACTGCCCGAGGGCGTGGGCGCCGTCGACGATGGTGACGATGCCCTTCGAGCGGGCCAGACGTGAGAGCCGCTTGACCGGGAAGAGCTGGGCCGTGAGGTTCGTGATGTGGGTGAAGTGGAAAACCTTTGTCCGCGGCGTGATGGCCTTCTCGAACATGTTGTAGAGGAAGTCCTGCGTCGCCGGCACGGGGAACTGCAGCCGGGTGACCTTGATCCCCTCGCGCCGCATGCGCTGCTCCCAGGTCGTCAGCATGCGGGGGTAATCCTGCTCCGTCGTAATGACCTCGTCGCCCGCCTTGAGGTCGATGCCGTTCTGGACGATCTGCAGGGCTTCGCTGGCGCCGCGCGTCAGGGCCATCTCCTCGCGGTCGCAGCCGAATTCGTTGGCCATCCTCCGGCGGAGCGTTTCGCTGTTCCCCGCGACCATGCCCTGGTAGTGGACGGGCAGCATGTTGATCATTTCCATATAGCGGAAGACCGATTCCAGCGCGACCCGTGGCATGGGGCAGGTGAAGCCGTTGTTGAGGTTGATGAGCGATCGGTCCAGCTTGAAGGCCAGCTGGATCTCCCTCCAGTAGAACTCGTCTTTGGCCACTTCCTCAGGTGTCATGTTCGCGACCGACTGGCTCGCGGCCTCGACCCGCGCGAGGTGTTTCGGATCGAACGCTAAAGCGGCCGTTCCGAAGGCGCCGGCCGTGCGCAGAAACGATCTCCGGCTCCACATCTTTGACTTCATCTCGGTCCTCCTCGAATACGGACTCATGTCCTCCCATCCGGACATCGGGGGGATTGTAATTCAGATCTCGAAATGACGTCAAGGATGGACGGAGGAGGCCGCGGCGGGGTCCCGGCTTGCCGATCCTCCGGGCATCCGCTATAATCGAGTCAGGATGAAGAACAGGGGGAAGTTCCCGGGCTACAGACTCGCCGTCATGGCAGCACTAGCGCTCTCCTGGACCGCCTGCGCCGCGGGCCCAGGGAGGCCGAGGACACGGCCCACGCCGGCAACGGCCTCGGAGCGCATCGGACCTTGGGACATAACCATCGCCCTCTATGAGCCGGCCCTCTTCGGACCCGAGCGTTCTCTTACGGATCTGATCGGGCAATACCGCCTCCGCCGGGAGAACGGAAAGCTCAAGGGGGCCCGGCTGCTGGTCATCAAGGCCCAAAGGCGCCTCGAACTTTGGGTCGGGCGGCGCATGGTGAAGGCCTACAGGGTCCAGCTGGGCATCGTGTCCCACGGCGCCAAGATGCGTCAGGGAGACCGGATGACGCCGGAGGGGGACTACTTCATCTGCGTCCATACAGGAAGCGCGTACTACCTGGCCCTCTGGATCTCCTATCCGAACCTGGCGGACGCGCGTCGGGGTCTCGAGGAAGGATTGATCACTCCCCGGAAATTCGAAGAGGTGGCGAGGGCCCTCAGAGAAGGCCGGCGCCCACCCCAGCGCACGAGGCTTGGGGGCGACCTTCTCGTCCACGGTCAGCCCCCGGAATACGCGGCGGAACTCGCCGCGTCTCACAGGACAAACACCGGCCCGCTCCGGAGCGGGCTCCAGGCCGGCGACACCGATCCCGCGACCATCAAGGAGTTCCAGGACTGGACGGAAGGGTGCGTCGCCCTTTTCAATCCGGATATCCGCGAACTCTACGAACATGTTCCCGACGGAACGCCGATCAGGATCGTCGCGGATGGCCCGATCACTCCCCCGCGCCCCGCCCCGCGCCGGAAGGGCCAGAGGCCTCCCGGCTAGTTCGCGGCGATAACGGCTGACGAAGGAGCGGCCCCGGGCCGCGGGATCGGGGCTATTATAATAGAAAGCCCTCCCTGTTCCAAAGCGTTAGCCGTGCGTATTCAAGCAATCCGATCAAACGACGATTTAAGTCCTTGACAACTCGACGCGGCCGGAATTATTCTTATGCATAGGGAGAATAACTCGACGCCGCGGCCATTGAGCCCGGCGGCTGTTCCCCATGAAGAGGAGGCCAATAACGATAGGCAGGTTTGTTTTGGGAGTCAATAGTCGCGGCGAACCCGTGACGGATTTGCCACGAGAGAGATCTAGGAAACGTATTCGAAATGGGGAGGTTAGTTGAATGAAACATAGGCGGTTCATCCTTTTACTCATCATCTGTGTTTTTACCGCTGGAATGGCCTTTGCCCAGCTTACGCCGGGAGGGAAGATCACCGGGAAGGTCGTCGACAACCAGGGTGTTGCTCTTCCCGGAGTGGCTGTCGAAGCCACAAGCACCCGGCTGGTCGGGAAGGCCGTAACGATTACCGATGCCAACGGCACTTTTCGTTTGATGGCTCTTCCATCAGGGACTTTTGATATTGTTTTTTCGCTTTCCGGGTTTAATACACTGAACCGAAAGGGCATCTATCTAGAATTATCCCAGACCTTGGCCTTGAATGTGACCTTGGATCAGGCCACCGTCGAAGAGCAGGTCACGGTCGTCGGCCAGGCCCCTCTGATCGATGTTAAGAGCACGGTCAAGGGCCAGACCATGACCAAGGAAGTTTACTTGACCCTTCCCCGGGGGAGGTCGTTCGACTCGCTTATCAGCACCATCCCCGGCGTTCAGAACGAGAGCATCACCGCCGGCATTTCGGTGGACGGCGCTTCCGGCGCCGAGAATATGTGGTACGCCGACGGCGCGGATATCGGGGACTTTCATTATGGGGACCGCGGCCAGAACGTCGTTCTCGAGCTCCTGGATGAGGTCAAGGTCACGGCTTCGGGCTACAACGCCGAGTTCGGCGGCTCGATGGGCGGTGTCATCAACGTCATCACCAGGTCCGGGAGCAACGAGTTCCATGGCGACATCATAGGTTTCTACGAGAACAACCGCTCGTACATGCAGGGGAAATCGAGGACCTTCCTCCGGCGGGACCCGTACGCCTCCGGCTACGTCTACGAATACGTGAACTATGACGACCTCTATTTTGACGGCGGGAAGGACCGGGACCGTTACAACCGGTTCGAGGGGGTTTTCAGCCTCGGCGGCTACATCATCAAGGACAAGCTCTGGTTCTTTGGTTCGTTCAACCCGAGCTACAACCAGACGGTCGCCTCGAGGGATTTCAGCTTGAGAGAAGGGCCCTTCCAGAACTTTAAGGCAAAAAACACCGGCTTTGGCGGATCAGCCCGGCTCACGGCCGCTCCGGTCAAGGGGCTTCGCCTGTCGGCCAGCTTCATCAACAATTTCACCAATTATCGGGGCGCCCTGCCCACCATCATCGGGAACGGCAGCTCGACCTATGAATGGGAGAGGGAGGGGTATAATTATCCGAACCTGAGCGCCTCGCTGACCGCGAATTATTCCATCGGGAACAACCTGCTCATCAGCTACAGGGGCGGCTGGCACGAGCAGAATCAAAACAACCAGCAGATCGCCCCCCCGGACGAGTCGACCTATGTCTTCAACACGTCGAACTCGATCTATGCCAGCGATCCCTTCTACACGGACAATCCGGATCTCATCCAGCTCGGCGGCTGGTCCAGCAGCACCGTTTACATGGAGACCCTGAGATATCTGCGCGGCAAGATCGGCAACAACGTGGACGTGTCCTACTATCTCAGCGCGGGGGGTGAGCACGCCCTGAAGGCCGGTATCGGCTACAACTACATTTATGAAGACCGCTTCACCGGGGCTCCCCACCCCCGAGTGTACGTTAATTGGGGCGAGACGACGAACGACCTGGATTTCAACATCGGTCCCGACGCCGACCCCGTGGGCAATCCCGGCGACGTCTACGGCCAATACGGATACTACGTCGTCAGGGGCTCGTTCACCTCTCCCTACGGGAGCGTCTGGAAGATCAAGAGCAACAACCTGTCGGTTTACCTCCAGGATTCCTGGACGATCAAGAACAGGCTGACCCTGAACATCGGCCTCCGGGCCGAGAGCCAGTACATGCCGACCTTCACGGACAACCAGGACTACCCGGGGTGGACCGATAACCCCGTCAGGTTCAGCTTGGGAGACACACTGGCTCCCCGGCTCGGCGCGGTCTACGACGTTTTCGGGGATTCCAGCCTGAAGATCTTCGGCAGCTTCGGGATCTACTATGACGTCATGAAGATGTACATGGGCCAGCTCACCTTTGGGGGCTCGAAGCGCGTCGAGGATTACTATGCCCTCAACAATCCGGATTGGACGGCCATCGCGGCGAACGGTCTTCTCGAGGACGCGCTCGACCAGGCTGCCAACGGGACGAACACCTATGCCGGTTCCATGGATTACCTGCCGCCTTCGTTGAACCGCGTTGACCCGGCCATGAAACCGACCTCCCAAAGAGAGATCTCCTTCGGCGCCGAGAAGAAGCTGTTCGAGAACCTGTCCCTGTCCGTTCGCTTTGTCAACAAGCACCTGATCCGGACGATCGAGGACGTCGGCGTCTATGTCCGGGAAGGGACGACCGTCTATCAGGACTTCTGGGTCACCAATCCCGGCTACGGCGTCTCCCGGTGGACCACCGATGGCGGACAGTTCGACCCCATGTATTGGGCCTGCCCAAAGGCCACCCGGGAATACCTCGGCCTCAATATCTCCCTGGAAAAGAGGTTCAGTCACAACTGGCAGGGCGGGCTCAATTACACCCTGAGCAAGGTCTATGGGAATTATTCCGGCCTTGCCAGCTCCGATGAAGGCGGCCGCCTCGGCCCCAGCGTCGAACAGGATTTCGACCGTTGGTTCATGGGCTACGATGGTCAGGGCAACCTGCTCGACGGCCCTCTGCCCCAGGACAGGACCCATTATTTCAAGGCCTACGGGTCCTACGCCTTCCCCTTCGGGCTGACCGTCGGGGCCGTCGCTTACGGCCGGAGCGGCCTGCCCTTGTCGACCAAGGTCCTCTACAACTCCAAGTATTTCTACGTCAACGGACGAGAGGACATGGGCCGGCTGCCGTTCACCTTCTGGGCCGATCTCTATATGGACTATACCCTCAAGATCGCGGGGAAATACCGGGCTTCGATCAACTTCCAGATCAACAACGTGACCAGCACCGACACGATCCAGAGCATGATCACCACGCCCAACCGCAGCAGCTTCACCGGCTACCACCCGCAGATCCTGGACGGGACATTTGCCACGGACTACGAGTCGATCATCGCGACCAGAGGGATCGCGCATCCCATGTACGGAGAGTGGGAGACCCGCTTCGGGCCCTGGTCCGGCCGCCTGGGTCTCAAGTTCTCCTTCTGATCGGCGGGACCCGGAAAAATTGGAACTCCAAAGGCCCGCCCCCTCGCGGGGGGCGGGCCTTTTTCTTGACTATTTCGTGAAATGCCCTAATCTGGACTCTCGAAGGACCACATGGGCAAAGACAGATCTCCGAAGAAGCCCGCCGAAACCCGCCGTCCGGCCCCGGGCGCGATAGCCAACAGGCGATCGCGGTCGGCCCTAGTCGTCGGTGCGGGGGCTATCGCTCTGGGCCTTCTGGCCTATTTCCTTCTGGTCCGGCCGGGGCGAGTGCGCATCGGTCCGCCGGGCGGGACCGTCGACAACGTCCTCCTCATAACGCTCGACACGACCCGGGCCGACCATCTGGGCTGCTATGGCTATGACCTGGCCAGCACGCCCAATCTCGACGGCTTGGCCCGGGAAGGCGTCCGCTTCGCCCGGGCCTATTGCCCGGCTCCTCTGACGCTTCCCTCTCACAGCACGATCATGACCGGTCTCTATCCGGCGACACACGGGGTGCACAACAACGGACACGATCTCGCGTCGAAATGGAGAACGCTGGCGGAGATCCTGAAGGGGCACGGCTTCGCCACGGCGGCTTTTGTCTCGTCCTTTTCGGTCGATTCCCGGTTCGGTATCGGCCGCGGCTTCGACGTCTATGACGACACATTCCAGCCGCAAGCACCTTTGAAGGGGGCGAATGCCGAGCGCAGGGCCGAGGAGACCTTCGCCCGGTTCTCCCGCTGGCTCGATAAGGGAGGACAGGACAGGTTCTTCGCCTGGGTCCACTATTACGACCCGCATCTGCCCTATGACCCACCTTCACCTTACCGGGAAGGGTCGCCCGGCCTTCCTTACGACGGCGAGATCGCCTACATGGACCATTATGTGGGGGCTGTCATGGAGGCGCTCGAGGCGAAAGGCCTCCTGGACAAGACCCTCGTCGTCATCGCCGGCGATCACGGCGAAGGCCTGGGGGACAAGGTGGAGACGGGTCACGGCATCTTCCTCTACGAAGAGACCCTCCGGGTGCCCCTCATCTTCCACAACGCCAGGTCTTTCCCCCGGCCCCGGGTCGTCGAGGGCGCGGTCCGGCTGGTGGACGTGGCCCCGACCATCCTGGAGACGCTCGGCCTCAAGGCCGAGCGGTCGGGCATGGAAGGGCAGAGCCTGATCCCCTGGATCAGGAAAAAGACCGCGACGGACCTCGACAGCCTCATCGAGACCTTCTACCCCAGGGAGAACTTCGGCTGGTCGGAGCTCGTCGGGCTTGTCTCGGGCCCCTGGAAGTATATCCAGGCCCCCCGGCCCGAGCTCTACGACCTGAAGAACGACCCCGGGGAGAAGACCAATCTCTCGGCCTCATCGTCGGCCAGGGCCGGCGAACTTCGGAAAATGCTGGAACAGGAGCTCCTTCGCCTGAGCTCCCAGCAGGGACCGCAGGGTGGGACGGGCGCCGCCAGGATCGATGATCAGGAAAGACTCCGGTCCTTGGGTTACGTCAATTTCGCCCCGGCCAAGCCGGGCTCCGCCGCTCCCGACCCGAAGGATAAGATCGGTCTGCTCAAGCTCATCCAGCAGGCGCAGGCCTTCGAGCTCGAAGAGAAATACGCCGACGCCGAGCGGGTCTACCGCGAGATCGTGTCGGATATCCCCGATTCTCCGGAAAGCTACGTCAATCTCGCCCTCGTCCAGGCGCGGCAGAACAAGTTCGACCAGGCCCTCGAGACCCTGGGCCGGGGCATCGCCCGGATCCCGGATTCCGAGGTCCTCCTCGTCCGCCTCGGCCACACGTACTTGGTCAGCGGCAAGCCGCGCGAAGCCCTGGAGGCGATGGAGAAGGTCCTGGCTCTCAACCCCCAAAGTGTCGACGCCCTGACCGTCTCCGCCGGCATCCTGGACGCGACGGGCAGGAAGGCCGAGGCCCGGTCCTACTATGAGCGCGCCCTGGCCATCGAGCCGGAAAGCCGTCATCTGAGAATGAGCTATGCCGGGAATCTGGGCTCCACCGGCGCTTTGAAAGAAGCGATCGCCGTTTATGAAAAGCTAATCGCCGATTTTCCAGAAGAACAGGCCTTCTATCAATTCGCCGGCATCGCCTATTCCTACCTCGGCGAATTCGATCGGGCGATTTCTCTCCTTGATCAGGCTTTGGCCATCAGGCCGACGGCGGTCGGCTATTTCAACCTGGCCGTGGCCTACGAAAAAGACGGCGATCTCCGCCAAGCGATAAAGTACTTCCGGCTTTACCTGGAGAATTCCCAAGGTGAAATCGAACTCAACGTGCGAAAGGCCAAGGCCGAGCTGGAGAACCTGGAAAAGAAACTAAAGACTTCCCCGTCTTGACGGCGGCCGCGAGCCGCCGATCCCTTTCCAGTTGGGCCTATTTCAGTCCCATCTCTTTGATGATGTGCGTCGCGCCGGAGAACTTGTCGGTCACCCAGAGGATGTAGCGGACGTCGACGCTGATCGAGCGCTGCAGCTCGGGGATGATGTAGTAGTCGCCGATGACGCTCTCGTATGTCATGTCGAAGATGATGCCGATCTGTTCGCCCTTGGCGTTGAACGTCGGCGAGCCGGAGCTGCCGCCGGTGACGTTCGTCGTGTTCAGGAAGCAGGCAGGGACGTCCTTGAGTCGGACGTCCATATAGGGCCCGAAATCCTTGGCTTTCCAGAGGTCCTTGACCTTGGCCGGGACTTTGAAGGGAAAGACACCCGTGTCCTTCTCGACGACCCCCCCGACCGTCGTCTGGGGCAGGTAGATGACGGCGTCGCGCGGTTGATAGCCCATGACCGGACCGTAAGTGAAGCGGATGGTCCCGTTGGCGTCGGGCGGATAGGTCCCCTTCTTCATCTCGAGGATGGCCGCCTCGTAGGTCATCTTGAGGTCCGCGCCCTCGCGGCCCATGCCCTTGCTCTCCTCGCGGACACCCTTGAGCTCCTGCTCCATCCCGGCGGCGAGCTTGAGGAAGGGGTCGTCGACGGCGGCGAGCTGAGCCGGCTTGAGGCCGAGGAGCTCGAGCCTTTTGGCCGGGTCGCCGAGGGACGTCGTGGCGTACATCGCGTCGACGCGGGCGGAGATCTCGGCGTCGCTGCCCGCGGCCAGCTCCTTCAGCGAGGCGGGCCACTTCGCTTCGTTCGGATGGGCCGCCTTGAGCCGCTTGAGGGTCCACTTCAGGAGCTCCTTGTCGGTCGCGAAAACGTAGCCGCGCTCGGCCAGCTGGATGCCCTGCTTGATCCGGGGCAGATTGCGTTCCTGGTAGGCCTGTTCCCTGTCCTTATCCGGCTTCTGGATCTCGGCCACGATGCGCAGGATGTTGTAGGCCTGGGACAGGATGGTCGACCCGCCGAGGACGCCGTTGAGGAGCTCCGTCCTCGACCCGAAAGCCTTCTGCTTGGCCAGAAAAGCTTCGAGGGCGGCCGGGGCCCCGCCGAACTTCTTGGCCCTCGCGGGGTCGGCGTTGATCCAGTCGAGGAGCTCCTTCTCCTGGACGGCCTTCCTGGCGACGAGGTCGTACTTCTCAAAGCCCTCGAGCTTTCCCTGCATGTTCTTCAGGCCGTTGTAGAGCCCCTTGACCTGGCCGGCGTAGCGGATCTCGACCTCCTTGTCGGATTTCCCCGCGTCCTCGTAGAAGCGGATGATGTCCTGAATGTCTTTGATCCTCTTGGCCATGTTCTCCTGGTCGGCCTTGAGCTCGGGCAGCGCGTAGTTGCGGTAGGTCCGGCCGGGATAGCCCATGACGAAGGTGAAGTCGCCCTCCCGGAAACCGTCGAGCGAGACCTTCAGCCAAACCTTGGGCTTATAGGGGACGTTCGCCGCGCTGTAATCGGCGGCCGTCCCGTCCGGAGCGACGTAAGCGCGCAGGAAGGAAAAATCGCAGGTGTGGCGAGGCCACATCCAGTTGTCCGTCTCTCCCCCGAAGTTGCCCAGGTCCTGGGGCGGGGCATAGACGAGCCGGACGTCGCGGATCTGCTTGAACGTGGTGAGATAATAGGCGTTGCCGCTATACATCGCGGCCAGCGTGCAGCGGAGGTCTTTGCCGGCCTTCTCGGCGGCGGCGATGAGCTCCTTCTGGGCCCTGTCGTAGGCGTCGTAGCGCTCGCGGGGCGTCATCTTCGGCTTGAAGTAAGCGTTGACCTTGGCCGTAACATCCTCGTAGCCGAGGAGGACGCCGGCCGTATAGCCCTGGGCCGGGATCTCTTCTCCGCGCGTCCCGGCCAGAAAGCCCGCGTTGATGTAGTCGTTGTCCTTGCTCGAGGCCCTTTGGACGGCCCCGTAGGCGACGTGGTGATTGGTCAGGACGAGGCCCTCGGAGCTGACGAACTCGCCCGTCCCGCCGCCGAGGTTGACGACGGCACTCATCAGCCCCGTGCCGTCCTTTTTATAAAGGTCATCCGGGTTCATTTGCAGCCCCAAAGCCTTGAGATTGAGGTCTTTCATCTGATGGGGCATCCACATGCCCTCGTCGGCTCCGGCGATGAGGACCAGGCCGAGGATCAGGACAAACGTCGCGAAACGGATTCTATGGCGCATGATCTGCCTCCCGATAAATATTGAAAAACCATATTTAATGGAGAATGCTAGGGAAGTCAACTCCCGAACAAGCCCCATTCAAAACGCCACCCCGTTCTGTTATGATAGAGGTCTTTCCAAATCCGTTTCCAAGAGGACAGCACCATGAACGACGTGAACTGGCATTCCCTGGATGTGTCCGAGGCGCTGAAGGCGCTTGAGAGCGACCCCCACCGCGGCCTCTCCGACGACGAGGTCGCCCGCAGGCTCGCCGCCCACGGACCGAACGAGCTCAAGAAAGAGGACAGAGTCTCGCCGTGGACGATCTTCCTCGGTCAGTTCAAGAACACCCTGATCATCATCCTACTCGTCGCCACGGTCCTTTCCGCCGCCGTCGGCGAGATCTTCGACGCCGGGCTCATCTTCGTCATCGTCGTCTTCTGCGCCCTGCTGGGCTTCTTCCAGGAATACCGCGCTGAAAAAGCCTTGGAGGCCTTGAAAAAGATGCTTTCCCCCACCGTCCGGCTCATCCGGAACGGAAAGGAGCAGGACGTCCCCTCCAAGGACGTCGTGCCGGGGGACATCCTCCTCCTCGAGGCCGGTTTCAAGATCCCGGCCGACGCCCGCCTCGTCGAGAACGCCTCCCTCAAGTGCGACGAAGCCTCTCTCACCGGGGAGTCCATGCCGGTGGCCAAGAATACCGGACGGCTGGCCGCGGCAGTCCGGGTCGCCGACCGCACCAACATCGTCTTCACCGGGACGGTCGTGACCTACGGCCGCGGCAAGGCGGTCGTGACCTCGACCGGGTCGCAAACGGAATTCGGCAAGATCGCCGAGGAAGTGGCCGCGGTCGAAGTCGATAAAACGCCGCTCGAGAAGAGGACGGCCGAGATTGGCAAATGGCTGGGCATCATCTCCTTGGGCATCTGCCTCCTCATCACCGTCTTCAGCATCGTCCGCCAGGCCATGGTCGGGACCGTCGACTTGCCGTTCGTCGTCACGATGATCATGTTCGCCGTCTCGCTCGCCGTCGCCGCGGTTCCCGAGGCCTTGGCCGCCATCGTCACGGGTGCCCTGGCCATCGGCATGCACCAGATGGCCAAGAACAATGCGTTGATCAGAAAAATGCCCGCCGTCGAGACCCTGGGCTGCACGACGGTCATCTGCTCGGACAAGACCGGGACGCTGACCAAGGGGGAGATGACCGTCCGGAAGGTCCACGTCCACGGCCGAACGGTCGTGGTCACGGGCGTCGGCTACGCCCCGGAGGGCAAATTCGAGGGGCTCGATCCGGAAGACGCCGCCACCCGGGCGGGCTTGGAACTCCTCCTGAAAGCGGGCGTCTTCTGCAACGACTCCTCGCTCGACGAGAAAGACGGCCGTTGGGCCGTCAAGGGCGACCCGACCGAAGGCGCCCTCGTCGTCGCCGCCGCCAAGTTCGGCCTCAACCCAACCGAGCTCCGCCTGGAGAACATCCGTATCGAGGAGATCCCGTTCAGCTCGGAGAGGAAGCGGATGACGACGCTCCACCGCATGCAGGACGGCCGGGTCCTCGCCTTCCTCAAGGGCGCGCCCGAGCTCGTGCTGGCCGCATCCGACCGGGTCCAGGACGCCGGAGGAGGCCGTGAATTCTCGGCCGGAGAGAAGCAGAGGATCCTCGAAGCGAACGCGGAGATGGCCAGCGATGCCCTGCGCGTCCTCGGCTTCGCTTGCCGAGAGGTCCGGGAGGGCACGGACGTCCTCGAGGAAACCGTCGAGAAACACATGACCTTTCTGGGGCTCATGGGCATGATCGACCCGCCGCGGGACGAGGTGAAAGCGGCCATCCAGATCTGCCGGGACATCAAGATCAAGCCGGTCATGATCACGGGCGACCACAAACTGACGGCCATCGCCGTGGCCAAAGAGATCGGCATCTACCGCGACGGCGACATCGCCCTGAGCGGCGAGGAGCTGGACGCCATGAGCAGCGAAGAGCTCGAAGGGATCGTCGACCGGACCACGGTCTACGCGCGCGTCTCCCCCATGGACAAGATCAAGATCGTCCGGGCCTGGAAGAAGAAAGGCGAAGTCGTGGCCATGACCGGCGACGGAGTCAACGACGCCCCGGCCCTCAAGCAGGCCGACATCGGGGTGGCTATGGGCATCACGGGGACGGACGTGGCCAAGGAAGCCGCCGACATGGTCCTCAACGACGACAACTTCGCCACCATCGTTATGGCCATCGAGCGCGGCCGCTGGATCTACGACAACATCAAAAAATACCTGACCTATTTGCTCCGCTGCAACATCACCGAGGTCATCGTCATCGGCGGCGCCGTCCTCGCCCTCGGGCCGCACTACCTGCCCCTTCTCCCGGCGGCCATCCTCTACATCAACCTCGTCACCGACGGCCTGCCCGCCCTGGCCCTGGGCCTCGCGCCGCCCGACCCGGACATCATGAGTCGACCGCCGCGCGATCCCCGCGAGAAGGTCTTCACCAAAGACGTCGTCCTCTTTCTGGCCATGGCCGTCCTGATGTGGAGCCCCTTCCTCCTCTTCATCTTCATCCACGACCTCAAGGACATCGTCCACGCCCGGACCGAGCTTTTCTACTTGTTCCTCATCGTCGAGCTCGTCATCGCCCTGAATTCGCGCTCGCTCCGGTACAGCTTCTTCAAGCTTCGGCCCCATAAATGGCTTGTCATCGCCGTCGCCTCCCAAGTCCTCCTCACGGCCGGATTGCTCATGATCCCGTCCATCCGCCGCGGCTTCGGCGTCCTTTTACCGACGCCCAAGGACATCGCCATCGCGCTCGCGTTCGGAGCCTTCGTCTTCCTATCAATGGAGGGCATCAAGGCTTATCTGAGGCGGAGGGCGTAATGATGGACCTTCCCGTCTCATCCTGGCTGGACGCCGGCGCCGTCCGTGTTTCCCGCCGGAGCTTCGCGGTCGAGGCCCCGGGGGAAGAGTTGCTAGGCCGGCTCGAGCACGTCTGCCGGGAATTCCGGCCCTTCCCGGAGGCCCGGGCCGCTCTCGTCCGCGAGCCCGTCGACAAGGTCGCGGCAGGGATCATCGGCGGTTACGGCCGTGTCAGCGGCGCTCCCTGCTACCTCGCTTTCATCGGACGGATGGATTCCGGCCGCGTCCAGGAGTGCGTGGGCTATACCGGCGAGGCCCTTATTCTAGAGGCGACGGCCCTGGGGCTCGCGACCTGCTGGGTCGGCGGGCTGTTCAAACCGGCCGCCGTCTCTTCGCGCCTCGGACTCTGGGAAAACGAGAAGGTCATCTGCATCAGCCCGGTCGGATATCCCAAGGCCAAGCCCAGCCTGACCGACAGGACCTTCAAGGCCATTGCCGGGTCGGCCCGCCGGAAGCCCCTCGAGGAGTTAATGGAGGGCGGCCGTGTTCCCGAAGGCGGGATGAAGACGGCCGTCGAGGCCGCCCGGCTCTCCCCTTCCGCGAACAACCGTCAACCCTGGCGTTTCCGCACCGACGGCCGGGCGGTGACGGTCTTCACGGATAATGACAAAAGGGAATGGAAACTCTCGCGCCGCCTGGACTGCGGAATCGCCATGCTCCACTTCGAGCTCGGCGCCCGGGCGGCCGGACTCCCGGGAGAATGGGAGTTCCTGGAAGCTCCCGAAGTCGCGCGCTACGTTCTTTCCGCTAATTCTTTTTCTTAGCCGTCCAAGGGAAAGAACCGAAATCGCCCGCCTGAACCTCTCCGGACATCGTTTCGCCGTCGACCTTGCCCTTGTAGACGAGTACGAACTCGCCCATTCCGCCGCTGATGGTCACCGTCCATTCGACGTCCTGGCCCTTGACCGTCCCTTCGCCCTTCATCTCCATGCCCTGGGGACCCGCCATCGATACCTTGATCGCTTCCTTGTCCTGGACGAAGGTCGCGTCGGCCGTCATGTCGCCCTGCGGCGTTTGCGTCGTCGTTATCTCCCAGACGCCGCTGATATCGACGGTGGCCGCCGCGAGGGCCAGGACCGCCAGCGACCCCAGCGCCAGAATTCCGATCGTCAAACCGCGTAAGCGCATGTGTGTCTCCTCTCCCGAAATATTCAGCTTCCTTTCTTATAACAGACGTCCTCCCCCGTCAAGGCCGGGAGTATCTCCGGCCCTCTTCCCACCCGGAGGGGAAACGTGTATAATAAGCCGCTCACGGTCGGGGAGTAGCGCAGCCTGGCTAGCGCACAGCGTTCGGGACGCTGGGGTCGTGGGTTCAAATCCCACCTCCCCGATTTTTTTGTATCATGATCATCAAGTCACTCGGCGACACGTTTGAATTTTCGGCCGGCGATTCCTCCTTCCTCAAAGAGTTGCTCCATCCGGCCAAGGAATCCTTGGCCATCGGATACAGCCTGGCCCACGCCGTGGTCAAGCCCGGACAGAAAACCCTGCCTCACAGGCTGAAAAGTGCCGAAGTCTACTACGTCCTCGAAGGCCGGGGCCTGATGCACATCGACGGCGAACGGGCCGAAGTCGAAGCGGGGCAGGCCGTTTATATCCCACCCCTGGCCGTCCAGTCCATCGAGAACACGGGCGCGAACGACCTCGCGTTCCTCTGCATCGTCGACCCGGCCTGGCGGGCCGGGGACGAAGAGATTCTCTAGGACAGGACCGGAGCAAGAGATAAGTCCCGAGATCGACATGAGCCCGGATCCCTCCTATAACCCGCCCGCCGTTCCTCAGCGGAGTTTCCTGCGCCGCCTCTTCGGACTGCGCAAGCGGTTGAGCTGGAAACAGGCCTTCACGGCCCTCAAGTATCCCAACTACCGGCTTTGGTTCTGGAGCCAGATGTTCTCGCTGTTCGGAACGTGGATGGAGAGCACGGCCCTGATGTTCCTGGTCTACAAGTTGACCGGCTCTCCCGCCTACCTCGGTCTCGTCGGCTTCGCGGCGGGCGTCCCCAGCTGGTTCTTCATGCTCTACGCGGGAGTCATCGCCGACAGGATGTCCCGAAGGACATTGATCATCATCACCCAGACCAGTATGATGATCTTGGCCTTCGTCATGGCCGCGCTGGCCTTCCTCAACGTCGTCCAGCCTTGGCACATCCTGGTCATCGCCCTGCTGCTCGGAGTCGCCAACGCTTTCGAAGCCCCGGCGCGCCAGGCGTTCGTCCTGGAGATGGTCGACCTGCCCGACATGACCAACGCCATCGCCCTCAACGGGGCCATGTTCAACACGGCCACGGCCGTCGGCCCGGCGGTGGCCGGTGTCGTTTATGCCATTTTCGGACCGGCCTGGTGCTTCACCATCAACGGGATTTCCTTCATCGCCGTCATCGCGGCTCTCGCCCTCATGAAGCTCAAGCCTTTCGTCCCCAAAGCCGAAAAGACGTCCACGATCGCGGACCTCAAGGAGGGCATCAAGTACGTCCTGGGACACCCGATGGTCCGGACGATCACGGCCCTGATCGCCATCGTCAGCCTCTTCGGGATCGCCTACGGGATCCTGCTCCCCGCCTGGGCCGTGAAAATCCTCGGCGGGGACGCGAAAACCAACGGCTTTCTCCAGGCCTCCCGCGGCCTCGGCTCCATGGCCGGAGCTCTCCTCATTGCCAGCCTCGGGCGGTTCCATTTCCGAGGCAAGCTCCTAACCCTGGGAACGTTGACCATGCCGGTGCTGATTCTTGTCTTCGCTTTCGTCCGCTGGACTCCCCTGTCGCTTCTGCTCCTGTTCGGCGCCGGTGTATCGCAAATTTTCATTTTTAACTTGTGCAACGCACTCGTCCAGACCTACTCGCCGGATGCCCTGCGCGGGCGGGTCATGGGCGTCTACGTCTTCGTTTTCTTCGGGACCATGCCCATCGCGGCGCTCGGGATAGGCACGACGGCCCAGCACCTCGGAGAAACCACGGCCGTCCTCATCGGGGCGTCGGTGATGCTCCTGGCCGCGGTCCTCGTCTGGATCTTCTTCCCCCGCCTTCGCAGACAGGCGTAGCCACTCAACCGAGCTCGGCGGGACTGCGAAGCCCCTGCCCCGGTCGTACAGGGACCGGGACGGGGAGACCCCGCCCCGCAATCGCAGACAGGAATAAAAAGGCCGCGCGGCACAACCCTCAGGACAGCTCGACGAGCTTGTAGTCGGTCGACCCCAGCCCTATTCTTTTGCCGTGGGCGAGCTGGGCCGACCAGTCGATGTCGTAGCCGGCCCGCAGGGGGTCCTTGCCCCCGCCCCGCTCGACGATGAGGTCGGCCGTGGCCTTGTCGACCGCGACCGGGTCGAGGGAGGCCAGGATGCCGATGTCGTCGACGATGCGTTTCTGGCTCTTCGACATGCAGTCGCAGTCCTTGGTGACCTGGATGAGGAAGTTGACGAAGCCGGCCTTTCCCTTGAAGTGTTCAAAAACGCGGAAGGCGTACTCGGCCAGTTTCTCCTGGAGGCGGAGCGAGTCCTCGTCCCATTTCATCTTGATGGCGCCGTACTTGCAGACGACGAGACACTCGCCGCAGCCGATGCACTTGGCCGGTTCGATGACGACGTGGCCCTCGGCCTGGACGATGGCGGCCTCCGGGCAGAAGGTCCTACAGACGCTGCAGTTCCGGCACTGCTTGGCGTTGACGCGCGGGTGGGTCACGGAATGCTGGTCGAGCTTCCCCGCCCGCGAGGCACAGCCCATGCCCATGTTCTTGATGGCCGCACCGAGGCCGGTCTGGACGTGCCCGGTGACGTGGGTCAGGCAGACGAGGGCGTCGGAGTCGAGGATGGCGCTGGCGATCTTGGAGGAAGCGGTCCGGGCCTGGGCGCTCCGCGGCTCCTGCTTGTCGTGGCCGATGAGCCCGTCGGCGATGATGACCGGGACACCCGTTGTCTCCGGCGTGAAGCCGTGCGACCAGGCCAGGCGGAGGTGGTCGATCGAGTTCGAGCGGTTGCCGATATAGAGCGTGTTGGAATCGGTCAGGAAGGCGTGGTGGGTTTTTTGCCGGATCTCCCAGATGAGGCCGGTGAGCCATTGGGGTTTGAGGTAGCCGGTGTTGCCCACCTCGCCGAAGTGGATCTTGAGGGCGGCGAAATCCCCCTCGGCGATCCTGTCGTTGAGCCCCATGGCCAGATAAGCTTTCTTGGCCTTTTCGGCCAGGGCATCGGCGGGCTCTTTCGCTTCCGCCGGAATGAAATAGACCTTGCTCTTCATGGTGAATCCGTTCCTTCCGTCAGGCCGTGAGGACTTTGTTGACCGCCTCGCTTCCCGACCCCGGCTTGAACCGGCAGCCGAGCCCCTCGAGCGTCTTCTCCACGGCCTCGATCGCGAACCTCACCTGGGCCGAGGTCAAGTTGCCCATGTGTCCCATGCGGAAGACCTTACCCAGCGTCTGGGCCAGGCCGCCGGCGACAACGACGCCGTTCTCGTAAAGCGACGAGCGGAAGGCCTTGTCGTCGACGCCGTCCGGGTAGCGGACGACGGACAGCGTCGAGGCCGTGAACCGCGGGTCGGTGAAAAAGGTGAAGCCGAGGGCGGCCAAGCCGGCCCGGATGGCCTCGGCGAAGAGGTCGTGACGTTCGAAGCGTTCCTCGATGCCCTCCTCGAGGATGATGCGCGTCGCCTCGGCGAAGGCGCGGACCTCGTTGACGCAGGGCGTCGAGAAATATTTCGCGGGGTCGTGCATGACGGGCAGCCAGCGGAGGAGGTCGGAATAATAAGCCGGGATGGAAGCCAGGCTCCGGCGCTTCTCCATGGCCGGCTCGGAAAGGACTAGGATGGCCAGGCCCGGCGGCGTGCCCAGGCATTTCTGGGCCGCGGTCAGGACGACGTCGATGCCCCAGGCGTCCATGCGCTCCGGGACGCCGCCCGTGGCGCAGACACCATCGACGACGAAGAGCGACCCCGTTTTCTCCAGAACTTGGCTGTATTCCTCGACGGGGGCGCCGGCGCCGGTCGCGGTGTCGACGTGGGTGCAGACGACGACGTTGTAGTTCTTCTCTTTCAGCCGCGCCTCGAGCTCCCTCGGCGTGACGGCCCTGCCCCATTCACACTCGAGGACGTCGTGCTCGAGGCCGAAGGCCCGGCAGATGTCGGCCATCCGCCTGCCGAAATAGCCCTGGGAGAGGACGAGGACGCGGTCGCCCGGGCCGACCGTGTTGAGGACGGCCATCTCCATGGACAATGTACCGGCCCCGGAGATGATGAAAGGCTCTCCGTTCTCGCAAAAGACGATCTTCTTGAGGTTCTCGCAGGCCTCCTTGAGGTCCCGGGCCATGTCCGGCCCGACGTGGGAGACCGTGGGCTTGGCCAAGACGTCGAGGATCCGCGGGACGACCGGGCTGGGGCCCGGGATCAGGAGCAGTTTTTCTTGAGACATCGTTTTCCTCTCGCGCAAAAATCGCGTCCATTGTGACCAATTGCGCGGGATAAATCAAGACGAGCCTTGGAGCGCTGCCCGTTTTGGCAGTGATAGGGACCATGCATCTCCCCCGGCCCCCGGGAACCAGTCCCGACGGTTCCCCCGTCGGCCAGCCGACGGGTCCCCCTCCGCTACGGGGGCTTTGCATGGTCCCTATCACTGCCCGGGCAGCGCCCCTGGAGAAAAAGGGGCCGGTTCTATTTTTCACACGTGAAAAATAGAACCGTCCCTTTGTATTGGGGCTATTCGACGATACGGTAGCTCACGCCTTCGAAGACGACGACCAGCTTGTTTCCCGCCGAGAGATACTTGGCGATCCCCGGCTTTTCGGCGATCAGCTTGTAGAATGCGTCCGAGTTGAACTTGAATTCGGTGACGGGCGCTCCTTCTTTGTATTCGCTGTCGGTCCAGACCCCCTCCTTGAGGTAGAACGTCTTGTCGTCCTTATACAGGATCCGCTCCGAAGCGACCTGGGCAGCCCGGTCCTCGAGCTTGAAAGCCTGAGTGGCTTTGGCCGCCCGAACCGCGCCCACGCCGCCGACGACGCCGCCAACGATGGCTTCCCGGGCGGCCGGGGCCGCAGCATCGAGGGCCTGAGCTTCCTTTTCCGTGACCAGGAACGACGTGTACGGCGTGACGATGCCGTACTTGAGGCCGAGGCGCCTGATCTCATCGACGAGCTCCCGGTTCGAGCCCTGGAGGCGGATCTCCTCGAGGAGGTAGCCGATGCGCCGCGTCGCCCACAGCCGGGGCAGAAAATTGAAGGAATCGCCCTTGGCTATGACCCGGCCTTCGAGGGCGAAGCGCTTCTCCTCCCGGCCGCTCTTTCCGGTCAGAGCGACGCTCACCGGTCCACTTCCCGTGTACTTGCCGACGAGGACGAACTGGGAGCCCTTGAAGAGATCGGGCAGGGAGCGGGGATAGACCTGGCTCGTTTCGATCCCCCTGAACGTGACGGCCAGGTCGGAGAGGAGGGGTGAGGAGATCTTCTCGTAGAAACTCGAAACGGCGACTTCGAGATTCTCGTCCTCGCCGATGTAGACGGACGTCCCGCGATGGTCCGTGGAGATCCTGTCCAGGAGCTCGGTGTTGACGTCGTTCCCGACGCCGAAGACGAAGACTCTGGCCCGGGCGTCATTCGCCTTTTGGATATTCCTCAGGATGTCGGCCGTTTCGGTCGTCCCGGCCGTCGGCAGGCCGTCGGTCAGGAAAAGGACGTAGTTCGGGCGCTCCCCGGTCCGCATCCGCGCCAGGGCCGCGAGGAGCGCGTCGTTGATGTTCGTGCCCCCCGTATCTTCGATGGCCTCGACGAACTTGAGGGCCCGGCCGATGTTTTCGGCCGTCGCCGGGACGAGCGTTTCCGAAAACGGCGTCACGCCGTCATCGAAATCGACGACCGTAAATTCGTCGCGCCGGTCGAGGTGGTTGAGGATGAACCGGGCCGCTTCCTTGGTCTGGCGCATTTTGGCCCCGCTCATGCTCCCCGAGCTGTCGAAGACGAGGACGATCGTCTTGTTGACGACTCTCTCCCCGGCGGCCGCGAAGCGCGGTGAGGCCAGGAGCATGAAATACCCGCCGTCGGGGCCCTCCCAGTTCAGAAAGGACAGGCCGATATCGTCTTTCGAGAGTGAGTAGTAGACGAGGAAATCCTTATCCGGCCGGACGCGCTTGTCCTCGTAGCCGACGCGGGCGCGGCCCGGACCGTCCTTCCTGACGGAGACCTTGTGGGAGGGCGAATAGACGTTGAGGATCGGGATCTGGCTTTCGATCCGGACGGAGACACTGACATCCTCGAGCGGGTCGCGGGAGAACCTCTCCGTGCTCAGGGGATAGAGGTACTTAACCAGGCCGCCGTCGGACTTGAGGACCTCCGTATAGGAGATCTGGACCCGCTTCTCGCCATTGGCCGGGATGGGAAACACCCTGGCCCGGAAGAGGTTGTGGCCCATGTACTCGAGAAGCCCCGGGTCGCGCATCCGGCGGACGATGTCCTCGTAGATCCGCCGGGCTTCGCGGCCGTCGAGGATCTCACCCTTGACCCTCTCGTTTCCGATGTACATGGCGAACTCGGAGACGGAGGCGCCTTCCGGAACGGGGAAGATGTAGGTCCCTTCGATGTCCCGGCCGAAGTGGTTGACAAACACCTGGTCGACCGAGGTCTTGGCCACCTGGTCGACGATCTCCACGGTGACGTGATGGTACTTGACACTGAGCGGCGGGATGTCCTGCCCCGGCCGCGGGCTGGGAATGATGAAACCGTCGGCCCGGAGCCCGGGCGCCGCGGCCAAAAGGACCGCCAGCGCGCCCAGGTTGATCAGACTCTTGATCGTTCGTCCTCGATTCTTCATGGTCTCCTCCTTGAGCATGTTGCTGCTCCTGCCTTTCATTCCTTTATACAACCGAGATCGCCGTTTTGTTCCATCTGCGGCCAAGGAAGGTCAGGATGACGCCCCCGATCTTCATGGGCCGGTCTATTTTTCCTTGACCCGGCCGACTTCGAAGAGGGGCTCGCCTTCGTTGCAGGGCGGCGTGCCGATGATGTAGAGAAGGATGCCTGAGAAGGGGGCCTTGACATCCTCTTTCCTCTGGCCGAGGTAGTCGGTTATGGTGCCGACGACCTGGCCCTGCTTGACGTAATAGCCCATCTCGACCTTGGGGGCGAAGAGTCCGTCCCATTTCGAATAGACGACTTCGTACTTGTCGATCCAGACGGGGTCGGCGGCCGGCGCGGGGTCGCCGTCGATCATGTCGAGGTGGCGCATGACGCTCAGGACGCCCCTGACGTTCCGGGCGACGGATTCCTCGTCCGTGCGGCCGAGATATCCCGCCTCCGTCGTGATGGCCGGCTTTCCTTGGAGGATGGCCGTGTTGCCCAGATACTTGGACTCGGTCAGGACTTTCGTCCGCGACTCGTCGATGACGATGTGCGGGATGCCGAAGGCCAGTGCCAGGTCCCGGGTTTTTGCGTCGAACTTTTTGTCGCCGCTGATCATCCAGTAGGTGTAGGGGATGAGGGCCTCGTTGCCGTCGCCACAGTGCATGTCGATGAGGACGTCCGCGCGCTTGACGACCTCCTCGTTGAGCACGGCGGCGATCCTCTGGCTCATCGTCCCGTCGAGGTCGCCGGGGAAAACGCGGTTGAGGTTCTTCCAGTCGTCGGGGCCGTAGTAGATCGTCCGGCGCTTGAAGCTCGGCAGGTTGGCGACGTGGACCATGAGGACCGTCCCGATCAGGGCCTTGGGGTCGATCAGGTCCTTCACCCGGTAGAGCGCCAGGATGGGCGGATATTCGTAAGCGTGGACGCCGGCGACGAGGGCCAGGACTTTGCCCTTTTTCGCCCCGTGGATCACCGTGTACGGGATTTGTGTCCCAACGCCGTCCTTCTCCAGAACATTCAGATAGCCCGAAAAGGCACTGCCGCTCTTGACGCGGGCGTCGCCGATGACGAAATCATCGCCGCCGCTCCACGCCGGGAGGGCTAAAACGAGGGCGACGAGAACGAGGGCTCCGCCCAACTTCCTTAATATGCTCAAAATCATTAAGGACCTCCTGCGGGGGATATCGCCGGTATTGTATATAAACGGGAGAGCGTATTCAAAGGAAACAGTTGCCCGCGCGTTGACCGCGACGCTTTACTTTTGATATACTCCCGGCGGAACAATCTCGCAGGGAGGTCCACCAATGGGTAAATTCATCGCCGTCATCGGCGGGCTCGCGGCCATGGCCGGCGGCCTGGCGCTCGTCATCTTCTCGCCTCTCTTCCGGTCCGCCCTCTACCACCTGATCCTGGGATTCATCCCTCCGATCCTCTTCTTCGGAGGGTTCATCGGCCTCATCGCCGGGATCAGCAGCATCAAGGACGCCAAGAGGACCAAGAAGCTCGAGCAGGAAACCGAGCCCAAGAAGAGCGACGCCTGATCCCGTCTCCGGCCTTCCCTTGAAAGCCGTCCCCTGATCAGGCCGCGAGGCCGTCTCGGAACGGGCGGACGCCGGCAGCCTCTCTTGCCTGCCCGGAAAGGGCTGTGCTAAGATGGTGACGGCAACGTGGTCAACTTTCACATTCTCGCCCTCTCTGTCCTGCTCGCCCTGCCCTTCCCCATAGCGGCGCGCGTCGAGAAGGCCTTTCTCCAGAACTCGCCGCAAATCCTCCGCGAGCTGATGACGTCGGAAGGCACGATCCCCGTCTCCCTTCCCGAGCCCCTGTCCCTCGCCGACCAGCTGTCGCCCGACCAGGCCTACCTCGTCTTCGGCAGGATCTTCTCCGTCTTCAAGACGACGGAGTTTACCACCGACCCGCAGCTGTCCGCCCTGCCGGGCCTGCCGGGCGGCATCCTGAAAGCCCGCTGGTCGTTCCGGAACGAGCGCACGGGCGACCAGTATCCTTTCCGCGTCTACTTCTTCGTCGTCCCCGAACGGCTGCCCCCGTCGGCCGGCAAGCCCGGCCCCGTGATCGCCCTCAAGATCGTCGAGATCCGGGCGGAGAAGCTCTGATGGCCGGGCGCCGGTTCTGGACCCGCAACACCCTTCTCACTGTGAGCGGGGCGGCCGTCGCCCTTGCCCTCATCGTCGGCGCGCTGTCCCTCGCGCTCCCCCGGTTTCTTTCCCGGGACTACGACGCCAAGAGCCTCACCTCCCTGCGCAAGCAAGCCGTCCTGACGAGGCAGGGTTTCGCTTCGCTCCTGGCTTCCCTCGAGTCCCGGAAGGCCCGGTTCGAGCGCCTGCCTCTCCCCGCGGAAGCCAAGGACGCCTATCCCCTATTCCAGAAGGAGGGCCTCGACCCCGAGACCGAAGGCATCGCCCTCGGCAACGGCGACGGCCTCTTCGAAGTCTGGTACGGCAACGTCCTGAGCCTCGCCGACCAGGTCGGGGGAGAGGACCTCGAGGTCTTGAAACGGAGCGGCAGCTCGTTCCTCGTCCGGAGCAAGGCCTCGGTCTATCTCATCGCCCTCCAGCCCTTGAAAGACGGCGGCCGCATGCTGGCCCACTTCGCCCGGCTGGCCTTCATCCCCCAGTTCCAGTCCTCGCACATCCGCGAGTCCCACGCCCTCCGGCCGGCCTTCCGGGCCGACTTCGACATCGACTACTGGGACTTCCGCGAGGATGTCGAGGGGTTCGAGAAGTTCTTCGGCCGGCACAAGGACGAATTCACGGGCCAGCCGCGGCAGAAAAACGAGATCCAGACCCTCTTTTTCCCCCTCCGGAACGAGACGGGACGCATCATGGCCACCGTGACCCTGGCCTCCCCGTCGCTGACCGCCAAGCTAAGCCGTGCCCGCGAGGGCCTCCGTCTCGTGCTCCTGCTCCTGCTTTTCGCTGGGGGCCTCGCGGCCGTCGCCTTTTTCTGGTCGTCGCCCGATTTCCGCCATGGCCGGGACGTCGTGTCGGGCGGCCTCGGGGCGGCCCTCCTGGTCGGGCTGCGGCTCCTCGCCCTTCCCTTGGGGCACCTGGAAAAGATCCAATCCCTCAGCCTGTTCAAGCCGTCCGTGGCCGGGTTCTCCTCCTGGGGCGGCCTGACCCGATCTCCAGCGGACATCTTCCTGACCTCCCTCGCGGCCCTCGGCCTGGCGTCCTGCCTGGCCGTCTGCGCCCTCAAGCCCAAGCACGAAGACGGGGACGGCTTCCCGGCCTATCTCGGCATCGCGTCGTCCGTCCTGGCCGCGGCGCTCGCCGGCGGGGGGATCCTCGTCCTGATGAAGGTCTTTCGTCACGTCGTCTTCAACTCCAATCTCTCGCTGCTCCGCTGGGATTTCGACGTCTCCCGCCTCGCCCTCCAGCTCAGCCTGTTCCTTTTTCTGGTCGCCGTTCTCATCGTCCTGGCGGTCGCCTTCCGGCTGGCCCTGCTTGGCTCCCGGGCCAAAGCCGCCTCCGGGGTGGCCGTCGTCCTGGCGGCGACGGGCGCCGTCTTTCTCGACGCCGACCGGTCGCTCTTCCTGGCCGCCGTCAGCGCGGCCCTCATCGCCTGGCTCTTCGCGGTCGCCGCGATCCCGAACCTCACGCGGCGGCGCGAGATCTGGTTCGCCGGCCTCGTCCTGACGGCCCTCTGGATGTCGCGTTCTCTCGACGGCCTGAGCGTCGTCCGGACCCACCGGCTTCTCGAAACGACCCTCGCCCACACGATCCTGACACAGGAAACCTGGGGGAACTTCCTGATCGAGGAATCCCTGCCGGGACTCGACCGCGGCGAGCGGCTCATCGTCTCCTTTTTCAAGGACCCCCAGAACTCCGAATTCGCCCATTCGCTCTGGGAAAAAAGCCCCGTCGCGAAATTCAACTGGTACTCGAGCCTCGAGGTCCGCGATGCCGAGGGCAACACGCTCAGCCGTTTCTCGCTCAACGTCCCCAAGATCCTGGGCGGCCCGCCCGACCTCGAGCCCGCCAGGGACTGGACCATCGTCCCGTATTCCCAGACCTTCATCGGAAAGGAAAAGGATTTCCTGGTCGGCTACAAGGACTACTACGACGGCGGCGTGCGCCTCGGACGCGTCATCCTCTACGTCTCCCTCGACCCGGAGATGCTCCCGTTCCTGTATTCCGCCAACCCCTATTTTGAGGTCCTCCGGACCGACTCGCTCCCCTCCCTCAACCAGTTCGACTTCGGCTGCGAGATCTTCGACCTCGAAGGCCGTTCCCTCTTCAACCCCCGCAAGCTGACCGCCGGGCTTTCGACCGGCGACCTCGCCCGGCTTCGCGCCTCCTCCACGCCGTTCTGGTCGGAGCTCCGGGAACGGGGGACGGTGTACGATGCGTATCTCTTCCGCTCGGGCGAGCGCTGTTACAGCCTCTTTTCGCCGCGGAAGGATATCAAGACCCGGGCCGTCGATTTCCTGCGGTTCTTCTTCCTCGGGCTGGCTGCGGCCATGACCGTCCTCCTCGTCGTCACCATGGCCTCCGGTATGGCTTCGGTCCGCAAGCCCCTCTGGTCGTTCTCGAACCGCGTCTACGCCTCGTTCCTGGCCGTAGCCCTCGTGCCCCTGCTCCTCTACACCGTCTTCACCCGGAACTTGTTCGACAGCCTGTTCACCGAGCGGTTCGTCGAGGACGCCGCCATCCACGCGAGCTACGCCCAAGGCCTCATGGAGGCCTTCCTCATCATCCAGGGCATCGAGGTCTCTCCCTACCTCGCGCCCTCGGAGGACCTGGCCCTCTGGATCAGCTCGACCCTCTCGAACGACGTCATCCTCTATGGGGACGCCGTGCTCCTCGCCTCGAGCCGGCGGGAATTCTTCGACAGCGGCCTCCTGCCCGAGATCCTCGACGGGGAGGCCTACCAGGCCCTCGTCTACGACCGAAAGCCGTTCTTCACCCAGCGGACGCGCCTCGGCGGCTACTCCTTCCAGACCCTGACCGTCCCCTACGACTTCAAGAACACGACGCTCTTCATCTCCCTGCCCTTCCCCTTCGAGAAGGAGCAACTGACCAAGGCCACCCAGGAGATCGTCGAATTCCTCGTCCTTCTCTCCGCCTTTTTCTTAAGCCTGGTCATTCTCCTCTCCCGGGGGATCAAGAGCATGATCATCGTCCCCGTGCGCAAGCTCCTGGCCGGGACACGCGAGGTCGGACTGGGCAACCTCGAAGTGACCATCGAGCACCGCTCCCGCGACGAGATGATGACCCTCATCGACGGCTTCAACACGATGATCCGGAACCTCAAGGCCCACGAGCAGGAACTGGCCGAGATGAGCAAGAAGGTGGCCTGGACCGAGATGGCCCGCAAGGTCGCCCACGAGATCAAGAACCCGCTGACGCCCATCCAGCTGTCGGCCGAGCACGTCCTCAAGGTCTACGAGGACAAGCGGGGCGACCTGGACAAGACCCTCAAGGAATCCATGTCCTACATCATCAGCGAGGTCGAGAACCTGCGCCATATCGCCCAGGAATTCATGGAGATCGCCCGGGACACGACGGTCCGCAAGGAACCCGTCGACCTGCGCGTCCTCCTGGAGGAGACGCTCCAGCCTTACAGCCGGCTCCTGGCCGAGCGCATCCGCTTCAAGGTCGTCGCCGAGGGGTCGGACTTCCGGGCGAGCGGCGACGCGGCCAAGCTCAAAACGGCGTTCCGCAACATCGTCGCCAACGCCATCGAGGCCATCAGCCAGCAGGGGGACGTCGCGTTGTCGATCGGGCGCAAGGGGCCGGTCTTCACGATCTCCGTCCGCGACAGCGGGCCGGGCATGAGCAAGGAAACGGTCGACCGGATCTTCGACCTCTACTTCTCGACCAAGGACGCCGGCACCGGGCTCGGCCTGCCCATCGCCAAGAAGATCGTCGAGGAGCACGGCGGAGCTATCCGGGTCACGAGCGAGCCGGGCAAGGGGACGACAGTCGTGATCGATCTCCCGGCCGGCGAATGAGTCAATGGACGAGCCTTCGCGGCGGAAGTGGACCGCGGCGCCCCGCCCGCCCCGGCCGCTGTGGCGTTTTCGTCCGGTTTCTGAGAAAATAGCGGCAGCGCCGGACGCCGAAAGGAAACCCGCGATGGCCAAAACCCTCGTCACCTACTTCACCCGGACGGGCAACACGAAGCTCGTCGCCGAAGCCATCTTCGAAACCCTGCCGGGCGACAAGACGCTCAAGCCGATGGCCGAGGCGGGCGACCTCGGGCCCTACCAGCTCATCTTCGCCGGCTTCCCCGTCCAGACCCACAGCGTTCCCTATCCGGCGGAAATTTTCCTGAAGACGATCCCCGAAGGAAAAAAGCTCGCCCTTTTTTCCACCCACGGCTCGGTGACGGGAAGCCGGCTCTCCCGGGAAGCGCTCGAGTACGCCTCCGTCCTCATCGCCAAGGCCAAGCTCGTCGGGACGTTCTCCTGCCGGGGAAAGGTGTCGATGAAGGCCCTCGAGATCCTGATGCAATCGCCCGAGCACGAGGCCTGGGCCGACATGGCGGCCTCGGCGGCCACCCATCCCGACGCGAGCGACCTCGAGGAAGCCCGGGCCTTCGCCCGCTGGATCGTGACCATCAGCACTCAGGGTCACTACCAGGGGCTCTGAAGCCCCCGGCTTAGCGCTCCGACGCCCGGATCCTCTCGAACCCCGATGCGTCGACGTAGCTCAGAGGTCCGTCTTTCTCCAGCTCGTCGAAGAGCAGGTTGAGTCCCAGCGTGTCGCTCGAGACGTGGCCGGCGATGATAACGTTCAGGTGGGCTTTCTTGGCGTTCTCGAGAGCCTCCTCGCTGATGTGCATCCCGACGATCGTACTCACGCCCGAGATGGCGTACTGCTCGTAGATCGTCTTGGCGCCCTCGGTCCCCCCGGTCATCTCCATGGAGATCTTCCCGCACCGGGCGTTCTCCGAACCGCTGACGATCTTCGGCCCTGCCATCCGCCGGACGGCCTTCCCGTATTCGGGGATCCTCTTCAGCGCGTCGACGGCGTCCTTGAGCCGCGCCGGTCTTTCTTTTTCGAACAGCGCGGTAAGGTAGGTGTTGACGCAGTTGTCGGCGGGTGTGTGGACGCACATCATCGGGAGGCCGAGGAGGCGGGCCGCGTCGACCGCCCGGTTGTGGTTCACCGGGAGGACGCGGCGTTCCACTTCGCCGATCCGCTTGTCCATGAGCTGTTCGGCGACGGAGATGTTGACGCCGAAGGCGGCCAGCATGTCCGACTGCAGGCGCATGACCTCGGGCAGCTGGGCCAGGGCGATGCCCTGGGGATGATGGGCGATGACCAGGTCGATCTTCTCGGCGCGGTCCCTGTTCAAGGTGTAGGCGAGGAGGACCTCGCCCACTTCCATGTCGATCCCGACGATGACTTTTTTGACCTCGGTCGCCGGGTCGCCGGCGAGGATCCGCGTGTCGGCGTACGGGTTGAACAGGCGGTCCTCCTCCCAGCCGTCGCGCTCATCCTCCTTGAGCTTCTTGGACTTCGTCCGTTCGTCGTCCAGGATCCTGCGGAGCTCCTTGGGGCCCCTCGGGTCGTTGGCCATGCCGGCGGCGACGGCCTTTCTGTACAGTGTCTTGAGCTTCATGGTCGGTTCCTTTCTTATTCGGATGAGAACTCGTCCTCGGGGAGGTTGTCCCTTGTCCAGACTTCCCCGAGCAAACCGAGCGCCACGGACCTGGATTCGCGGCCGAGAGCGAGCGCCTTCTCGTAGAGGGGGACCGATTCCGCCTCGCCCCAGTCCCGTTCGCCTCGGGCCAGGAGATGGCAGAGCCGGCAGGCCCCGAGACGCAGGATCTCGACCCCGGAAGCGAGGCCGGCCAGGCCCCCCTGGAGTTCGCGGCAGCCCATGAGGCTGCTCTCGAAAAAGCCCAGGTCGCGGGCCTCCCGGGCCCCGGCTTCGAAGACAAAGGCCGCTGTGCCGACGATCCGGGCGAGCCGAAAGAGTCTCTCTTCCGGTGAGCTTCCCGCCTTGCCGGATATCCACCGTTTCATGAGGTCGAGCCCGAGCCGGGGCCGGTAGAACGACGCCTCTTCGATGATCAAGACCCCTTCGCTCACGCCGGAGAACGCCGGAAATCCATCGCCACCCGGGGGGATCCTGAGATCCCGCAGGATCGACAGCGACGGCGAGGAAACACCCCGGCAGAGGGCCTCCCCCTCCCGGCGGAAGTAATCGCGGGCTTTTCTGCGGAGGGTTGTCTGCTCGTCCGTCCAGAACGCGTCCACGCGTTCCCCCCTCAGCGGGATCGGCCGCGGACGACACCGGCCGCTTCGAGCTCCGCCAGTTCCCGATCGGTGACGCCGAGTTCGCTCAGCACTTCAGCGGTGTGCTCGCCGTGCCCAGGGCATGCCGGACGCCCTTTTTCCCGCCTGTCCCGGAGCGGATGCCCCAGGAGAATATTGGCCTGTCCAACCGCGGCCGTTTCGATGACGAGACCGCGGTGCTTCACCTGGGGGTCGCTCAAGACCTCGTCGAGCGAAGGGACGATCTCGCAGCAGAAATCGGTGTTCCTGAGGAGTTCCGCCCATTCATCCCGGGTCCGGCCGGCGAACAGGGCTTCGAGGAGGGCAAAATCCTCGGGGCGTTCGGAAAACTGGAGGGGGAGCAGATCTTCCCGTTCCGTCGCCCGGCAGAAGGCCTCCCAGAATTTTCTCTCCAGGGCGGCCAGGCAGACGTCCCGGCCGTCGCGGGTCCGGTAGACGTTGTAGCAGGGATGCTTGCCGGTCAGCGGCAGGCGGCCCCGGCCGCCCCGCTCCCCGGCGGCGTATTCGGCGACGGGCATGACCATCCAGGCGAGGGCGCTGTCGAGCATCCCGATGTCCAGGTAACGGCCCTCGCCCGTCCGTTCGCTCTCCCGGAGATAGGCCAGGATCCCGGCGGCGGCGTACATGGCCGAGCTCAGGTCGGCGATCTGGACGGGAGGGATGGCCGGAGCGGCGTCCGGGCGGCCGCACAACCCGAGAATGCCGGAGCGGGCCAGGAAATCGAGGTCGTGGCCTGCGCGGTCCCGGTCCGGGCCGTCCTGGCCGAACCCGGAGATGGAGCAGTAGACGACGCGTGGGTTGACCGCCTTCACCGCTTCGTAGCCGATGCCCAGTCGGTCGACCGTGCCCGGCCGGAAGCTCTCCACGACGACCCCGGCCGTCGCCGCCAGCCTCAGGAATAACTCGCGTCCGGCCTTGGTCTTGAGGTTGAGGGAGACGCTCTTCTTGCCGGGGTTCAAGGCCAGGAAATAAGCGCTCTGGCCGCCGATGAAAGGGCCCATGGCCCGGATGTAGTCGCCGCCCTCGACGTCCTCGACCTTGACGACCTCGGCCCCGAGGTCGGCCAGCAGGAGCGTGCAGAAGGGCCCGGGCAGGAGCCGGGAGAGGTCGAGAACCCGGACACCGCGCAACGGCTTGTCATTCATGGTCTCCCCCCTATTTAGCAGAAAGGGACGGCCGGGTCAAACGCGGGGCCGCGGGGAAGCTCCTCCCGCCATTTGACAATCCCACGCTCCCTTATAATAATAGCAGGGTTGTCATATGGGCTTGGCCCTTTTTTACATGCCGAAAAAATAAAGCGAGGAGTTTTGGCGCGCATGAGAGTAGAGATTGCGGGCACCGGAAAATGCCTGCCCGGGAAGGATGTCCCCGGCAGGATCGTGACCAACGACGAGATCGTCCGGATCCTCCTGTCGCACAAGGCGATCAAGCCGGGGACCGACAGGCCCTGGCTACCCGAGGAGCTGACCCCGCAGAGGATCGTCGACCTCGTCGGCATCCGGGAACGTCAGTGGGTCGATAACAGCGTCAACACCTCCGACCTGGCCCTCGTCGCGGCCGAAAAAGCCCTGGCCGAGGCCGGAATCGGCTGGCGGGACATCGGCATCCTGGCGGTCGGAAGCTCGACGCCCGAGGCCATCTTCCCCTCGACGGCCTGCATGGTCCTGAACAAGGCCGTTCAGAAGAGAACGGCGTCCGGAGAGTGGGAGGCCAAGGACGCCAAGACGATCCTCCGGATTCCGGCCTTCGACCTCCTGGCCGCGTGCACGAGCGGCCTTTATGCGATCGACCTCGTCCGCAAGCACCTTCTCTTCGAAGAGACCGAGGCCGAGTACGGCCTGGCCATCGGCTCCGAGGTCCTCAGCCGGCTCCTCGATTTTTCCGACACCAACGCCGACCTCTGGGGGGACGCCGCGGCAGCCGTCGTCCTGAAAAGGACCGCGGGGACGTCCGGGATCATCTGTTCCGAAACGGGCACGGACTCCTGGGGTATCGAGACCGCGTACAGCGCCGGCAAGGACACGCGATATCACGAAACCCCGGTCCATCCGAACATCGCCATCCGCGGGCATGACATCCAGAAATTTGTCCTGAAGATCATCCCCGAGCTGATCATGAGGACGATCGATAAGGCCAACCGGATCCCGGGCAAAACCCGGGACATCGCATTGAGCGACGTGGACCTGTTCATCTGCCACCAGGCTAACGCCCGGATCTTCGCATTCCCGGCGAAAAAGCTGGGCATCCCCCTCGAAAAATTCTACGTCAACGTCGATCGCCGGGGCAACTGCTCCTCCGCATCGGTCCTTCTGGCCTTGCGCGAGGCCGTCGAAGAAGGCAGGGTAAAGAAGGGCGACCTGGTCATGCTCCTGGGCTTCGGCGGCGGACTAACCTGGGCCTCGATGCTGGTCGAGTGGTGATGGGATTTTTTCGTTTCGTCCTCTTCCTCTTCCTCGCCTACGTCGCCTTCCTGTTCGTCCGGATCTATCTGGGCTTGAAGCGCGCCGGACAGCGGCCGCGGCAGGCCCCGCGCCAGGTTCGGGGAGAGATGGTCAAGGACGAGGTCTGCAACACCTACATCCCCCGCGAGGAAGCCCTGACCGAAGTCCGCGACGGCGTCGAGCGCTACTTCTGCTCCGAGGAGTGCCGCCGGAAATCCAAGCAGAACTGACCGCGGCGACGGCCTATTCGGGAAGAAAGACGACCTGGAAATCGCGGAACTCGCCCGTCGAAGCCTCGTGCCGGACGTCGAAGCTGTCCACCCGGGCCAGGCGCGGCCCCTCCCGGAGGCGCCCCAGGAAAGCTTCGATGTTCTCCCCCGACCCCTCGGCCAGGACCTCGACCCGGCCATCCGGGAGGTTGCGGGCCCAACCGGTGATCCCCATCCTGCCGGCGAATTTCTCCGCGAAGAAACGGTAGGCGACGCCCTGGACGCGGCCGCCGGCGAAGACGCGCACTCTGACTAGGTCCGATCCCATGCCATTTTCCCTAGCGGATCCTTTCGTGGCCGTGCTTTTTCAGGTAGGCGCGCCAGGTTATCGCCCATTGGGCCGGGTCGTCGAACCAGCCCGGGTCGATGCGATGGACGACGCTGTTATAGGGCGCTCCCTTGACCTTGGCCGGGTCGGTATAGGCTTCTTCGGCGATCTTCTCCAGGGCGGCCAGGTACTCGTCGATCTCGGCCTTGGAGTAGGACTCCGTCGGCTCGATGGTGAACGGCTCGGGGACGATGAACGGATGATGGCTCGACCAGAGATGGAATCCGAAATCGGCCATCCGGAGAGTGACGTCCTCGGTCGTGACGCCCGTGTCCGCGTGGAGCTTTTCCCAGCTGTAGCGGACTTGTTCGATCCGGTGCCGGCCCGGAGCGAAAGGAGCGCTCGCCCCCCGTATTTTCTTGACCTTGGAGAGAATGTAATTGTTGTTGAGCACGGCCACGTTCGCCACTTCCCGCAGACCTTTTTCGCCGAGACTCATGACCCACGCGTAGGCCTTGAGGACCGCCGGGAAAACGCCGTGAAAGCTGCGGACCTTGCCGATCGTGCGGGCCAGGTCGTAATGGAGGACATAGCGCCCGTCGGCGGTGCGATCGACGATGGGGACGGGAAGAAAATCGGCGAGCCGGACGGTGACGCCGAGCGCACCGCAGGCTGGACCGCCGCAGCCATGGGGCGTCCCGAACGTCTTGTGGAGGTTGAAGAAACACATATCGAAACCCGCCTCGCGGGCCCGGGTGACCCCCAGGATGCCGTTGGCATTGGCCTGGTCGTAGCCGCACAACCCTCCGGCCCGGCGGACGAGGGCGGTGATCTCGTCGATCTTCGGGTTGAAGATGCCGGTGTCCTCGGGGTTCGTGATCAGGACGCCGGCCGTCCTGCCGGAGACGGCCTTTTCCAGGGCCTCGAGGTCGGGCAGGCCGTCTTCAGTCTGGCGGATGGTGATGACCTTGTAGCCCTTGACCGCCGCCGCGGCAGCGTCCGAAGGGTGGGAGAAGATCGTCGTGATGATCTCGTCGCGCGTTCCCCCTTCCCCGCGCGATTCGTGCCAGGCCTGGATGATCGAGACCATGGCCAGGATGGCCGCCGAGCCCGAGGCCGGCTGGAACGAGAAGCGGTCGAGGCCGGAAACCTCGCGGAGGAAGAGGTCCAGACCGTGGAAGATCTCCAGGGCGCCCTGGACGGTGCTTTCATCCTGGAGCGGATGGAGCTCGGCGACCTTGGACGAGGCGGCCAAGACGTCGTTGACCTTCGGACTGTACTTGACCGTGCACGTCCCCTGCCCAATGTCGACGTTGAGGTCGGCCCCGAGGTTTTCCTGGGATAGCCGCAGATAGTGTTTGAGGACGCGCATCTGGGAGATTTCCGGAAGGGCCGGAGGGGTCTTGCGGCGGAGCGCTTCGGGAACGGCCGAGATCCCGTCCCCGACCGCGTCGGACACGGCTTTTTCCGCCGGCGGCACGAGGATCCCCCTTTCGCCCGGCGTGCTCAGCTCGAAGATGACCTCTTCGTCCCACTTGGCCTGATGGAAAGCGCGGACTCTCATCGGAGGACCTCCTCCAGGCTCAGGACGAGCCTGTCGATGTCCCCCGCCGCGTGGATCTCGGTGACACAGTACAGGGCGCAGCCGGCGAGCCCCGGGAAATCGACCGACAGATCCCGCCCGGCGAAGATGCCTCGCTCGAGGAGGGCCTGGTTGACGGCCGCGACCGTTTTTCCGCTCCCGGAGAAGTCCACGACGAACTCCTTGAAATGGGGCCCCCTGAAGCGGGGCGCCTTGACGCCGGGCAGGGCGGCGATCCTCTTCATGGCGTACTGGGATCTCTGGAGGATGACTTGCCCGAGGTCGGCCATCCCCCGGGGACCCATGAGGGCGAGGTAGACGCCGGCCGTGATGCCCCAGAGGGCGGCGGCCGTGCCCACGAATTCTTTGCCCTTCTCCCGGACGCCGAAGGACGTCCTGTCGTAGGCGACGTCGCCGAAGCCATACTCGCCCGGGACGGAGGTCCGGGCGATGCCGAAGAGGCGTGACGGGTATTCCATAACGAACCGTTCTTCGTCGCGCGTGGCGATAAACCCGGCCTGTCCGCCGCCGAAGTTCATGTGGATCCCGAGGGGCTGGATGTCGCCGCAGACGATGTCGGCCCCGTAGCGGGACGGGGGTTCGAGGACTCCCAGGGAACTGGGGTCGGCGCCGACGACGCAGAGCCCGCCGCGGCCGTGGGCCAGGTCGGCGATCCGCCGCCCCTCGGTCTCGAGAAAGCCGAGATAGGAGGGATTTTCGAAGTAAACGGCCGCCGTTCGATCCGTGAACTTGGCCGCCAGGTCGTCGAGGTCCATCCGGCCCGTCTCCGGGTCGTTCGCGACCGTCGTGACCGTCATCACGCCCCGGCAATAATTTTTCATGGTCAGCAAGCGGTCGGGCCCGGTCGTCCCGGCGACCAGGACCTCGTCCCTTTTCGTTATCCGGCCGGCCATCCGGACCGAGGTGCTCGCCGCCTGGCACCAGTCGAAGGTGGGCACGTTGACGACGTCCATGTCCAGGAGCTCGGCCATCAGGCTCTCGTATTCGAAGAGGGCCTGGAACCGGCCGTGGTCTTCGTAGGGCTCGCCGGCGTAGGCCGTGAGAAATTCGGACCGGCGGTTGATTTCGTCGCAGACCGCCGGGACGTAGTGGGGCCAGCAGCCCCCGCCCAAAAAACACAGGCATTCCGCGGCGGAGCGGTTCTTCGAGAGGACCGCTTCGACGTGCCGCTTCAGGGCGCCCTCCGCGGCCAAGGGTTCGGGGAGGTTCATCCGGCCCCTGAAACGGAGGCGCTCCGGGATGTCGGCGTAGAGCTCGTCAACGCTCGTCACGCCGATCTCGCGGAGCATCCGCGCCTTGACCGCGGGGACGGAATTCGGGATGTAGGGGTGGACGAAGGGTTTTTCGTCACTCATGCGCACCTCCGGAAAAACGACGTTCAAGGGGACGTTTCAGGCGATGCCGCCGCCGTCGACGACGAGGAAGGCGCCGGTCACCCATTTCGAAAGGTCGCCGGCGAAGAAGAGAACCGCGTTGGCAACGTCCCCGGGCGTCCCGACCCGGGCCAGGGGCCGGCGGGCGGCCTCGGCCATGAACTCCGCTTCGTCGCGGCCGGTCTGGGCACACTCGCTCCGGAGCAGGGGCGTGTCGACGTCGCCGGGACAGACGCAATTCACCCGGATCCCCTGCGGGCCGTGATCGATGGCCATGGCCCGGGTCATGTTGAGGATGCCTCCCTTGGCCGCGCAATAGGAGACGGCGTTGGGGCCGCCCTTGAGGGCCCAGCCGGAGCCCATGTTGATGATGCTTCCGTCCCCGGCGCTGGCCATATGGGGGATGACGTGGCGCGAAAGGAGGAACGTGCCCTTGAGCATGACGTCCACGGCCCGGTCCCATTCGCTCTCGGCGCAGTCCACCGTGTTCTTGCGGACGACCAGGCCGGCGTTGTTAAAGAGGATATCGACGCGTCCGAACGCGGCCACGGCATTCTCCACGGCAAGCCTGCAGTCGTCGTTCGAGCGGACATCGCAGTGGATGAACAGGGCCCGGCCGCCGGCCGCGTTGATCTCGCTTGCGGCCTGACGTCCCCGCTCCTCGTCGACGTCGAGAAGAGCCACCGCGCAGCCGAATTCAGCCAGTCGCCGGGAAGTCTCCCGGCCGATGCCCGAGGCCGCCCCGGAGACGACGGCGACGCGGCCGTCGAGGGAGAGGATTTCGAAGGCCTTGGTGTTCATGGATGCACGCTCCGGGGCGAAGGGGATCACCAACCGTAACTGAGGGCGAACATCGGGACCCAGATCTTCATCTCGTAGACCCCGGGCATCATGCCGGCCGTAACCGCCCGCTTTTGGCCGATCAGGTATTCCAGGCCGACATCGGCTTTGAAGCCGCTCCTCCTGTAGCCGAAACCGGCGGTGAAGCTATTGAAGCTGAAACTCGGGATGAGGACGTTCATGGTCTCGGCCGGGGCGGGGGCAGGGTCGTTATAATACCCGGCCCTGATCGCGAAATCTCCCGCGGTGTATTCCAGGCCGCCGCGGACCTGGAGCCTGTTCTTCCAATCGAGCACCATCGCGGACTCGTCGGCCAAGGCCGCGGCCCAGAGGGGGTCGGCGAAGACGACGCTCAGCGTCGACAGCTTGGCCCAATTGGTCCACTGCAGGTCGAAAGTGACGGTCAGGTTCTCGAGCGGCTTGACCGCGACGCCGCCGGCCAGCCACGTCGGGCTGGGGACATCGAGGCTCGTATCCGAGGAGTCGGACAGGCCCAGGAGCCCGATGTTATCGAACTCCATCGTCCCGCGCAGTTTCATTTTCGACTGCGTCCGGTAAGTCAGCCCGAAGCTCATTCTTTCGCTCGGCTTGACCAGGAGGCCGAACGTCGCGCCGGTGCCCCAGCCCTTGATGTCCAGGCTCTGCTGGCCTAAGTTGACGAGCGTCGGGGGCTTCGTCGGGAGGACCGTGTAGGCCCCCCACTGGTCGGTCTGGAAGAAGCCGTAATTGATGTTGAGGGTCGCGCCGAAGAAGATTCCGTCGCTGATCTTGACCGCGACCGACGGGGCGAGGGTGACAGAGCCGATAAAGCTCCGCCAGATGTAATTCTCCAGGGGAGGGGTGAAAAAAGTCGGCGGGGTCGGATAGGCCAGGGCCGTTTCGAACCCGGTGTTGTTCCAGTCCGCGCCGAGGCCGGACAGGGTGTAGGCGCCCAACCCGACGACCACCCTGTCGCCGATCGGCTGGAAGTAACCGACAAGCCCGGCCGGATAGTATTTATTCTTGGTCTTCATGTCGAAGGAGGAGCTCAAAAAATACTTGCTCTTTGGCACGAGAAGGTCACCGGTCAGCCCGAAGGTCCCCTTTTTCAGCAGGGCCAGTCCGGCAGGGTTCCAGAAGACCGCCGTAAAATCGTCGGCCAGACCGACGAACGCGCCGCCCATGGCCGCCGCCCGGGCGCCGAACCCGTTCAGGTTCAGGCCGTTCCCCAGGAGCCCGGAAGCCAGGACCAGAATGACCGCCAGCCCGACCGAGGTTTTTTTCATGCCCGTCTCTCCAAGGTGGAATCGTTCACCTCTGCTAATACCCTATCAGTCTAAAAAAAGTCAACCTCCGGTCCGTCCACGATTCATGGTAGAATCGCATCGCCCAGCTGGGGCGAGAAAGGAAAATGACGAAGAATCTGGTCTCCATCGCCGGCTACGACCCCTCGGCAGGGGCGGGAGTCCTTCTCGACATTGGGCTTTTCGAGCGCCTCGGCTATCGGGGCTTCGGCGTGCTGACGGCCGTCACGGCCCAGAACCCGGAACGGGTCGACCGCGTTTTTCCTCTCGCGGCGCGGGCCGTCGCGGATCAGTTCGGGCGACTGACGGAAACGGCCGTCATCGCCGGGATCAAGGTCGGCATGATCGGCACGGCCGGAAACCTGGCCGCCGTCGCCCGGATCCTGGCCCGGAATGCACGCATCCCCCGGGTCATCGACCCGGTTTTTCGATCGAGCTCGGGCGCCGTCCTTCTCGAAAAGAAGGCTTGGCCACGGTATCTGGACGTCCTTGGAGGAAAGGCCGACCTCATCACGCCCAACCTGGACGAAGCGGAGGTCCTCGTGGGCGGTCCGGTCCGGTCGGTCCCGGCGATGCGAAAAGCGGCGGCCGAGATCACCCGGGTGGGCCGCATCCCGTGCCTCCTCAAAGGCGGTCATCTCGAGGGAAAGGCGGTGGACGTCCTTTACGACGGCCGGGAGTTCACAACCTTCGAACACGGACGGTCGGTCAAGGATGTCCACGGGACGGGTTGTTTCCTGTCTTCCGCGATCCTCGGCCACCTGGCCGAAGGACGCACGCTCATAGAAGCCTGCGGGCTGGGGATCGCTCTGGTCGGAAAGGCCATCCGCGAGGCCGTGCCGGCGGCGGGAGGCCGGTGGACCTTCGACCTCAGTCGAGGACCGAGCCGGGGGCCGTCGACGGGCCGAGGGCGACGCTGACGGCCTTGTCCACGCGGTCGAGAAGGCCCTTCGGAAAGCTGACGCCCTGTTTTCCCGCGGCCTCCGTATTGATGTAGAGCCTGACCTCGTCCATGGACTGGATGGGGATCCGGGCGGGACTCTCGCCGTTCTTCACCCGGACCGCGATCCGGCCGGTCTTGTAGCCCATGTCGTAAAAATCGAACCCCAGCGCCGCGCAGGCGCCGAACTCGACAGAGCGGAGGAAACTGCCGAAGAGGGGCAATCCATTCTCCTCGGCCGCCCGGCCGATGACATCGAACGAGCTGTTGATCGTGTTGTCGGACATCGGAAAAAGGACGTCGACTTTTTCGTTGAGCAGGCCCTGGACCAGGCCGTGGATCCCGTGAGGGCCGGCCACGGGGACGACGATCATCTCGAAGCCGAGTTCCGCGGCGCTTTCCCTGGCCCGGTCCAGGTAGTATTCCGAGTTGATCTCGGAGGGCGTCCAGAGCGACCCGACGCGCCTCGCCTTCGGAAGGACCTCCCGGATGAGGGCCATCGTCTGTCGGATGGGCCCCGTGGAAGCCACCCCCGTGACATTCCCGAGGTGGTCGTCGGCCGACCTGCCCGCCCCGACGAGGTAGGGCACGGCGACCGCGCTGAAGACGATCGGCGTCGTCCGGCCGGCGAGGATGGCCGCCTGGAGGGCCTGCGTCGACATGGGGATGATCATATCCACCCGCTCGGCGACAAGCTGCTGGGCGATCCTCTGGACCTCGGAAATGTCGTTATTGGCGATGCGGATGGTGACGACGATCTCCACGCCATCGCGCAGGCCCGCGTCGGCGAAGGCCTGGAGGATGCCCCGGCGGGCCTCGTTCCCCGTCGGCGAATCCACCGATTGGAAGATGCCGATGACATAAGGCTTTGGGGCGCCGGCGGCGGGGGATTCTTCTTTTCTACGGCAGGAGGGGAAAAAGAGAAGGGCTGCCAGTAGGCCGACGGAGAGCGCCGTTTTTTTCATGGCCGGTCGCCCTTATCTTAGTCTAAATCCGAGCCCGCATGCAAGAGGCCCCGAGCGTCACGCCCGGCCCGTGATCGCCCTGAAGCGCTCGGGGGAGACGTTGCCGCCGCTGACCACCGCGACGACCGTTCTATCCCGCCATTTCGCCGGCGAATGGAGCAGGGCGGCGAAGGGCAACGCACCCGCTCCCTCGACCATCCGGCCGTGGTGTTCGTGGACGAGTGCCAGGCCTCGGACGATCAGGGATTCGGGGACGACTTCGATGAAATCGATCAGGTCCCGGCAGAGCGGGAAGGTGATCGCGCCGGGTTCGATCCCGCCGGCGACGGCGTCGGCGATGGTCTCTTTTTCGTCGATCTCGACGAGACGGCCCGCCGCGATGGACGCGGCCATGAAGGCCGACGTCTCGGGCTCGACCCCGATGATGTGCGTTTCCGGCCGGACCGCTTTGAGAAAACCGGCTATCCCGGCGATGAGCCCGCCGCCGCCGACGGGAACGAGGACGTCTTCGAAACGGGAGAGGTCGTCGGCGAGCTCGAGCCCGACCGTCCCGGCGCCGAAGACGATATCCCAGTCGTTATAAGGAGAGACGAAGACCCGCCCCGTCCGCCCGGCGAAATCGCGGGCGATGGCTTCGGTTTTCTCGCAGCTCGACCCCTGGAGCTCGACATCGACCCCCAAGGCTTCGATCTTCGCTTTCTTGACTTCCGCCACCGTGGTCGGGAGGAAGAGCTTGAGCCCGATGCCCTCGAGCCTCGAAGCGTGGCTGATGGCCAGGCCGTGGTTTCCCGTCGAGGCCGAAACGACGCCCCGACCCCTGTCCGCATCGGAGAGCGATCGGAGCTTGTTGAGCGCGCCCCGCAGCTTGAACGAGCCTTTGATCTGATCGCACTCCCACTTGACGTAAACCCGGGCGCCTGTCGCCCGGCTCAGCGGCCCGGAATACTCGAGCGGCGTCCGCCGGATATCGGCTTGGATTCGTCCATATGCCTCTCTCACCTTATCGGGAAAATTCACAGCTTCGTAGGCCATGCTGTTCCTCCAGGCCTTAACTTACCACAAACGGAAATGCCGTTTCCAAGAAAAAAGGACGCGGCGAATTGTGAAATGCCTCCGGCGAGGATACAATAGAGCCCGCATGGCCAAGTATTACGTCGGGACGGCGGGCTGGAGCTACGAGGACTGGGACGGCATCGTCTACCCGGTCCCGAAGGGCCGCGGCTTCCATGCCCTCCCCTATCTCGCCGATTACATCGACATCGTCGAGGTCAACAGCACCTTCTACCGGCCGGCCAGCCCGGCCATGGCCCGGTCCTGGCTGAAGAAAATCGAAAACCGCCCGGACTTTCTCTTCTCCGTGAAGCTCCACCAGGTCTTCACCCACCAGCGAAAGGGCTTCACTCAAAAAGACGTCGATGAATTCAGGACCGCGGCCGACCTCATTCGGCTGCAGGGCCGGCTGGCCGCCCTCCTCGTCCAATTCCCCTGGTCCTTCGCCAACACGCCCGAGAACTCCGACTACCTCCTCCGCCTCCTCGGCCTCTTCACCGGTTATCCCCTGGCCGTCGAGGTCCGTCACGCGAGCTGGGACACGCCCGGTTTCTACGGGATGCTCCGCGAGAACCGGGCCGGCTTCTGCAACATCGACCAGCCCCTCTTCAAGAACTCGATCGAACCCTCGGCCGTGAGCACGACCCCCGAGTTCGCCTACGTCCGCCTTCACGGCCGGAATCATGAGAATTGGTTCCGGGAAGGCGCCGGCCGCGACGCCCGCTACGATTATCTCTATTCGAAGGACGAGCTCGGGGAGTGGATAACGCGCATCAAGGAGCTCGGCAAGAAAAGCGGCAAGGTCTACGTCATCACGAACAATCATTACCGCGGCCAGGCCATGGCCAACGCCCTCCAGATCCGGAACATGATCACCGGCGACAAGGTCGACATTCCCGACCTTCTCCTCGAGAAATACCCCGTCTTGCGCGAGATCGTCCGGAGGATCCAAGCCGGCCAGATGGACCTGTTCAGGACGGGCGGGGCCCCGGACGGGAAAAGCGGCAAGGGAGATGAGACATGAACTGGTGGGAAACGGAATTCCTCGCGGTTAAAGACAATAAGCTTTGGATCGCCGGCAAAGACGCCGCGGCCCTAGCCAAGCGCTACGGCACACCGCTCTACGTCTACGGCAAGAACCGCATCCTCGAGCGATACGCCCAGCTCGACGATGCCTTCACCCGTCATTCCGCGCTTCCCGCCCGCATCTGCTATGCCATGAAAGCCAACTCCCACCGGGGCATCCTCCGCCTGCTCCAGAGGCGGGGCGCCTGGATCGACGCCGTTTCCCCCTGCGAGGTCGAGACGGCGCTCAAGGCCGGGTTCCCAGCCGAGCGCATCCTCTTCACGGGGACGAGCGTCAGCCGGGCGGACCTCAGGACGGTCTTCGGGATCGACGGGCTGACCATCAACATCGACGCCGCCGAGCAGCTCGAGATCATGAGCGAGGTCAGGCGGCGGGAGTTCCCATCCAAGTCCATCAGGGTGTCCGTGCGCTGGAACCCGGGCGTCGGCCGCGGCTTCGACGCCCGCGTCATCACGGCCGGGAAACGGTCGTCCGACGGGACGCCGATCAAGTTCGGGGTCGAAGCGAAAAAAGTGATCGATGTCTTTTCCCGGGCCCGGCGGCTTGGCTTCCATCCCGTCGGCCTGCACCAGCATCTCGGCTCGGGCTGGGTCCGGGAGGATTTCGGCATGGTCCGGGCGGCCGTGGACCGGTTGGTCCGCAAGGCCCGGGAAGTCGAAAAAGCCGGGTTCCCCCTGGAATTCCTGGATTTCGGGGGAGGCTTCGGTCCCCGGTATCTGAAAAACCGAGCCGTGTTCCCGGTCGGGGATTACATCGCCTATCTCTCGGGCGCCGTCGCCAGGGCCGGACTCGCGGTCAAGGCCCTGGCCATCGAGCCCGGAAAATTCATGGTTGGAGACGCCGGCGTCCTTCTCCTGGGTGTCGAGTACGTCAAGGAGAGTTACGGCAACATCTTCGCCTGCGTCGACGGCGGGACGTTCAACACCGTGCCCCGGCCGGCCATATATCTCCAGGCCCACCACGAGATCGTCAACGCCTCCCGGATCGACGGCCAGGCCAGGGCCCGCATCACCGTCGCCGGGAATCTCTGCGAAACCGGGGATATTTTCGGACGGGAACGGTCCATGCCCCTGCCCGTAAGCGGCGACGTCCTCGCCGTCTTGTGCGCCGGCGCCTACTGCCGGAGCATGGCCTCGAACTTCAACCTTCGGGAAATCCCCCGCGAGGTCCTCATTTAAGGCCGGCCGCGGCGGGTCACTTCTTCAGGAAGGCGACGATCTCCTCGATGTCGGGAAGCTGAGGGATGTCGTAGACCTTGATGAGAACGACACGGCCGCTCTCGTCGACGACGATATTGGCCCGTTCGGAGAAGCCGTCCTCGTCGCGGAAGACACCCAAGGCGTGGGCCACGGCGCCGTGCGGCCAGAAATCGCAGAGGAGCCGCGTCTCCTTGACGCCGAGCTCCTTGGCCCAGGCGTGCTTGGTCGGGACCGAATCGACGCTGACACCGACGGCGACGGTTTTGAGGCCGTCGAAGACGGCCTTCTGGTTCTCGAGGCTTCTCATCTGGCCGGCGCAGACGGGAGTCCAGGCCAACGGATGAAAGGACAACAACACGCGCCGGCCGGCGAATTCGGAGAGGAGGAAATCCCGGTTGTGGTGATCCTTCAGGGTGAAGTCCGGCGCGATGTCCCCTTCCCAGATAGTTTTCGTATTGCCCATCTTCTAACCTCCCTTGGAGCGGACGTCAGGAACGCCCCTCCCACGGGCCAATTATTCCACGCCGCGCGCCGAAAAACAAGTGGGGTCAGGGCCGGCCCCGGCGGGGACTCGCGCCCCCTCGACGTCTCCTGTATAATGTGCCCCGTAATTCAAGGAGGCGCCCATGCGCGCGAAAAACTCGATGCTGTCGGCCTTGTTCCTCCTGGCTATCGTCGGCTTGTGTTCCGGGCAGGAGGCCCCGACGCAGGACACTCCGAAGCCGCCCGAACCCCTCTTCGTCCGCGTGACCGTCTACCCGACCGCGAGCCTGTCGCGCTACGATTATAATAACGACATCGATATCTATGAGGTCCGGGTCTATGTCGAACTCCGCCGCGGCTCCCAGGAGGGAGAGGCCGTGGCCGACGCCCGCGTTACGGCCCTGGCCCAAAAGCTGGACTACCAAAACGACCTCTACGAAAAGAGGATCATCCTCGAGAAGGACGACCTCCCGGCGGAGGTAGAAGTCGAGATCGCCGCGAGGAACAGGCCCGTCATCAGGGAAAAGTTCCCCCTCTCCTCCTGGCTCGTCCTCAAGGACCCGCGTCCGGCCGTCGTCGAAGCCGGGAAGGACCTGCCGGTCCGTTGGCGATTCAGCCGCTTTTCCGCCCCGGTCGATGTCCGCGCCTACGATTTCAAGACGGGGAAGGAGTTCTTCCGCCGGGACCACGAAGCGGATACGGAGACACTCGTTTCCGCCGCGGACCTGCCGGCTTCGACTATCGTCAGGATCTACATCATCCAGTCCTGGCTCTATAAGCGGTTCCTCGCCGGCGACGCGTATGCCCGGGGGTCCGAAGTCAACGTCATCCCCTGGTCCCAGGTCTTCATCCGGACGAAATAGCCGGCGCAAGGACATCGCTCATGAAAGCACCAGCCCCACGTCAGGCACTCATGCCGCTGCTCGGCCTCCTGCTCGGCCTCGGCCTCTTCGTCCCCCGCCCCGCGGCGGCCCAGGGTAACGGGGGCCAGGTCGTTCCCCAGGACGAGCTGCGGAGCGTCGCCCCCAACGTCTACCTCGACTGTGAGAGGCGGACCTGCGATTTCGACTACATCAAGACCGAGATCACCTTCGTCAACTACGTCCTCGACCGCCAAAACGCCGACGTCCAGATCATCGTCACCCGCGAGCAGACCGGCGGCGGCGGCAACGAATACACCCTCGCCTTCCTCGGCCTGAGACGGCACCAGGGAAAGGACGCGACACTGAAGTACTATTCGAAGCCGACGGACACGGAAGACAAGTTTCGCCGGGGCCTCGTCAACATCCTCAAGCAGGGGCTTATCCCCTACGTCTACGACACGCCCCTGGCCGAATTCATCTCAGTCAGCTACGCCCAGAAGAAGGACTACCGCCCGACACCCAATTCGGACCCTTGGCACTACTGGGTCTTCGGCCTCGGCATCAGGGGCAACGGCGAATTCGAGACCCTCTCCGGGCGGTATTCTTACCAGGTCAACGTTTCGGCGAACCGGACGACGGAGGCAACCAAGTTCAGGCTTTACGCCGGCGTCAACTACAATCATCGCCGCTACGATATCCCCGACGAACCGCCAATCATCAGCGACAGCAATCGCAAAAACCTTTCCACCTCACTCTTCAAGAGCATCGACGGCCACTGGTCATGGGGCGGCTCCGTAAGTCTCTACTCATCGACTTACGACAACGCCCGGCTCTACACCTCGTTCGGGCCGGCCGTCGAATACAACATCTTCCCGTACGCGGAGGCGACTCGGCGGGAGCTCCGAATCCAGTACAGGCTGAGCTACACGATACGGGAGTATTACGAGATCACGGTCTATGATAAGGAAAAAGAGGGCCTCTTCAGTCAAGCCCTCCAGGTCGTCCTCGAGATCAAGGAACCCTGGGGCTCGATCGGCGCCTCAGTCCAGGGCCAGACATTCCTCCACGACCTGAGCAAGAACAACCTCCGGGCCGATCTCGGCGTCTACATCAACCTGTTCAAGGGCTTTTCCTTCAACGTCGGCGGCCAGTACAGCCGGATCCGCGACCAGCTGTCGCTGCCCGGCCGGGACTACACGCCCGAGGAGATCCTCCTCGAGCTCAAGCGCCTGGCCACCGGGTATAACCTCCGCTTCGATGTGGGCATCAACTACCGCTTCGGGTCGATCTACAGCAACGTCGTCAACCCGAGGTTCGGGAACATGTGATCTCAGCCGAAGAAGACGTAGAGCCCGACCATCACCAGGAAAAGGACCGCGGACACGAGCCGGTAGTCCAAAAGGCCCGGGCCCCATGGCCCTCTCAGGGCGTCGGCGGGGCGCGCCCAGACGAGCCTCGCGCTTTCCTCCGTATGGACATGGGGCTTGACGAGCGAAACGGCGATGAGAACCGCCGAACAAACCAGGAAGAGATAGAACGTCGCCATCATGGAGGGGACGTTCCATCCCGTCGTCGCCTTGAACCAATCGAGGAGGAAGACGGCGAGGCCGAGGGCGGACCCGGCCATGAGCGTGATACGGGCGGCGGCCGCGGAGGCCTTTCTCCATAGGACCCCCCAGAGGAAAACCGCGGTGATGGGCGGCGCGATGTAACAAATGACCGCTGTGATGCCCTGGAACAGGCTCTGAAAATGGCCGATCATGGGCGACCAGAGGATGGCTACGGCCATGGCCAGGAAGGTGACGACGCGGCCGACGAGAGTCAACCGTCTCTCCGAGGCCTTCGGCCTCCAGCGTTTGTAGATGTCCAGGGTGAAGAGGGTGGCGATGGAGTTGAGCGCCCCCGAGACGGTGCTCATCAGGGCCGCGAGCAGCGCGGCCGCGACGATTCCTTTGAGCCCGGCGGGGAGGAGGTTGTTGACGAGGAGCGAATAGACGTCGGCCGAGCTCTCGGGAGCCGGAAGCGCCCCTTGCCTGACGAGCCCGTAGGCGATGAGACCCGGCAGGACGAACAGGAAAACGGGCAGGATCTTGATGAAGCCCGTGAACAAGGGGCCCAGCCGGGCGTTCCGCTCGTCCTTGGCCCCGAGGACGCGCTGGACGATCGTCTGGTCGGCGCACCAGTACCAGAGGCCGATGACCGGGTAGCCCAGGAAAACCGCGTACCAGGGCAGGGTGGGCGTTTCGGCGGCCGTCCGCAGGACCGTCAGCTTGACGGGCTCCACCGCGGCGACGAGCGCCCCCCAGCCGCCGATCTTAGCGAGGCCGAAGCCGAGGACGCAGGCCGAGCCCAGGATGAGGATCACGGCCTGGACGGATTCCGTGATGACCACGGCCAGGAGGCCGCCGACGACGGTGTAGAGCCCGGTCAGCAGGGCCGTGACGAGGATGCTGGTGTGGATGTCGATCCCGAACAGGCCCCGGAGGACGACGGCCCCCGTGTAAAGGGAGAAGCCGATGTGGATGAAGACGGCCGAGACGATGGACAGGCCG
>JADBLN010000020.1:46128-60767 GCA_014894455.1 Acidobacteriota bacterium
CGTGTAAAGGGAGAAGCCGATGTGGATGAAGACGGCCGAGACGATGGACAGGCCGCGGCGTGGAGTTTTTTGTAATATTCGATCTTTTCCGGCTTGATGCCGATGACCATGCCGTAGCGTTCGACGCGTTCGGGGGAATTTCCGGAGACCTCGCGGATAAGGACGAGCAAGGCCGCCGCTGCGATGCTGAGGGCGGCGATGCGTAAAGCGGTTCGGGTGCTCATCTCGGGCCCTATTTCCCGATTCCCGCCGCGGGTTTGGCCTTGGTGATCTTGAGGGCCACGGGCCAGTCCGGACCCCAAATCAGCCGCTGTTTGTCGGAACTTTCGGCTTTTTCGCCCGGGGACGGGGGAGCTTTGACCAGGCGGATGGTTTGCTTCCGGGTAACCGTGATTTTCAGGCCGGCCGGCGTTTGCTCCCAAGCACAGTCCCCTTCTTGGCCGAGGAGCGTGACCTTGGTTTCGGGCGAGGCCGCGACGGACTTGAGGATGAGACTCCGGGAATTTTTCTCGAGCCCGGCCAGGGCATAGACCGTCCCCTCCGACCGCTTCTGAGTGAACCAGACGTCGCCCTCGTTCGTGACGACCCATGGCCGGACGCCCCTGACCGCATCGCCGTAGAGCATCATCCACAGGCCCAGGTCGCGGAGCAGGTCCTCGTCGGCCGGGGCGATCCGCCCGTCGGGCCTGGGACCGATGTTCAGGAGCATGTTGCCGCCACGGGCCCGGATGTGGATGAGGTTGTCGATGATCTCGCCGGAAGCCCGGACTTCGGCGCCGGGGAGGAAAGACCACTGGTAGCTCGTGGTCAGGCAGTTCTCCCAGGCGTGGTCGGCGGCCTGGCCCGGGATCTCCTGTTCGGGCGTCGGGATCTCGCCGCGGCCGATGAAGACGTCCTGGCGGACGCGCCAGGCGTGCTTCTTGAGGGGCTCGCACTTGCCGTCGAACCAGAGCATGAAGATATCGCCGTAACGGGTCAGGAGCTCCTCGATGTGGCCGCGCTCGTAGTCGACGAAGTTCTTCTGCTTCGGGCCGAACAGGGCCGGGCTTTCGAAGTCCGGCTCGTAGATGTGGCCGGTGCGCTTGCCCGTCTCCCACTGGTAGCGGAAATCGCCCGGAGAGTAATAAAAGCCGACGAGGAATCCCTCCTTGCGGAAGGCCTCGGCGACCATGCCTGCGATGTCCCGACCGTAGGGCGTCCGGGTGATCTTGAAGTCGCTGAGCTCCGTGTCGAACATGCAGAAGCCGTCGTGGTGCTTGGCCGTGAAGACGACGTACTCCATTCCGGCGAGCTTGGCAAGGCGGGCCCATTCCGCGGGATTGAAGGCTGTCGGGTTGAAGGTCGCGGCCAGGTCGTAATATTTCCTGATGTAATCGTCCGAGGCGTTGTACAGGGGCCAGGAGATCTCCGTTCCCACCTGGGAATTCGGCCCCCAGTGGATGAACAGGCCGAGGCCCGCGTCGCGAAAGACCTCGGTCTTGCCGGAGTCGTTGGACAGGCGGACGGCGTCTTCGGAAAGAAGCGGGACGGGGGGCTTCTGCGCCGCGACCGGCTCAGGCGCCTTTCCGGAACAGCCGACGTATCCGATGATGGCGGCCGCCATCACCATGATGAGGATGGACTTCTGAGAGCGAGGGGATTTCGTGAGCGGCATGGAGACCTCCTTGGTCCCTTCCTTTTATCGGAACGAGGCGAATAAATCAACTCCTTCGACAGCGGCCGGGGCCCCGCGTTGACGTCCCCGGGCGGGAGTTCTATAATCCGGCCGTGACCTCCAAAGAGCGAATGCTCCGCGCCCTCGCCCGGGAGAAACCCGACCGCCTGCCGGCGACCGTCCATCAGTGGCAGAAGTACCATCTCGACACCTTTTTGGGCGGGCTGTCCGACCTCGAGGCCTTCGGGATGTTCGGCTTGGACGCTTCGATCCAGTATTTCCAGGACATGGGCCAGTTCTGGCTGACGGACGCCGAATTCACCAAATTCTCGACGCCCGAGTGGCGGGACGAAGCGGAGGTGTTGAGCGCCGACCCCGACCACAGGGTTTGCCGCCACACCATCACCACGCCGGGCGGGGCCCTCACCTACCGGACCGAGGGCAACCGGATGACGACGTGGATCACGGAATACTTGATCAAACACGACGACGACATCCGGCTCATCGACAAGTACATGCCCGTCCCGAAGCTCGACCCGGCGCCGGTGAGTCGAGCCTATGATACGGTTGGCGACCAGGGCATCCTGCGCGGGTTCGTCTGGGGCGACCAGGCCGGCTGCTGGCAGCACGCTGCCTGCCTCATCGACACCCAAGACCTCATCCTCCGCACTTTCGACAAACCCGATTGGGTCCACGAGCTTCTCGGCATCCTCGTTGAAAAAAAGCTGCGCTTCATCGAGTCCATGAAAGGAGCCCGCTTCGACCTGGTCGAGACGGGGGGCGGGGCAGCTTCATCGACGCTCATCTCCCCGGCCCTGCATCGGGAGTACTGTCTTCCCTACGACAAGAAAATGCACGACGCTCTCCACGCGCTCGGATTCACCGTCGTCTATCACACCTGCGGCGGGACGAAGGGCATCGAAGAGCATATCGTCGGGAACGGCTGCGACGCCTCGGAGACCCTGGCCCCGACCTCGATCGGCGGCAACCAGGAGCCCTGGGAGTTCAAGGCCAAGATCGGTCGGCGCTTGGCCCTCATCGGCGGGCTCGACCAGTTCAACATCCTGACCGAAGGCTCGCCTGAGGTCATCCGGGCCATGGTCTTCAAGCTGTTCGAGAAAGTGGGTTTCGAGGGCGGCTACATCCTCTCCTGCTGCGACCACTTCTTCGAGACGCCGCCGGCGAACATCCGCATCTACGCCGAGGCCGCCCGGGCCTGTGTCTATTAGTACGCGCCGAATTCCCGGACCGTCTCGTAGAGCGCGAAAACGTTCAGGACCCGTTCGCGGGACGTCATGTCCCGGATTTTACCACAATGTTCATTTCAAGAAATCGCCGTCGACAATGAGCAGCGTGGCACCGTTCTCCGTGCGGGAACGATGAGAGCCGGCTCCATCGGAGACGACATAGGTCATCCCCTTGGTCATGAGGGTCTTTTCTCCGTTCTCCTGCTCGTTGACGAATTCCCCTTCGAGGCAATGCACGATATGGCCTTTTTGGCACCAGTGGTCGGCCAGGTAGCCCTTGGAATACTCGACGATGCGGATCCTCAGCCCGGGCAGCTGCAATGTTCGCCAGAACGACGTCCCTGTCTCCCCCTTGTGTTCCATTCTCGGGACCGCGCTCCAGTCGATCGCTTGGTACGGGATGCCTTCGTTTTTCATCTGTCTTCCTTCCATGCCCAGTCGTCGTCCTTTTCCATAACCATCTGGGTGATCATGTAGGTCGACCGGCCTCCGTCGTCCTTCTCGTTCGAGCCGAGGCTATAGACGATGAAGCCTTTCCCCTCACGCCGATAAACAAAGGGTTTTCCGGTGAACGGATCGACGGGAACTACTTTCAAGATCCCTGGAACGAGGGCTTCGAGGCTCTCCGGATAGGCTCCCGTGCGGCTCTTGAAGACCTTGCAGGCGATGCCGGTCCGCGCGGCTAGCAGAGACGCCTCGAGCTGGGCGCTCTTTAAGAACACCGTGCCGTAAGCATCGCCCTCCCAAAAGCCGGTCAATTTGAAGTACCAGGGAACGCTTTCTGAGAACGCGGGATCTGTCTTCAGGAGTTCTCTCTGTTGAAAATACGGTTCTCTGGCGATCCGTTCCCAGGCGACCAGCTTTTTTTGCCGATATCGAACCTCATCCTTCAGGATGGGTCTCAGCAGCCAATAGAGCAAGCGGTTGGATAGCCTCTCACCAGCCATCACGCGAGAACCGCCCTTAATTATAGCCGAACCCCTTTCCAGGGCGAGGATCCTTTCGCCCGAGATCGAGCGCGCCAGCCGTTCGCGCCAGGGAGCGGGATCGAGCTCGCCGATGAGCCGGACGAGGGTGTCGTCGCCGATGTCTCTCCCTCGGCAGATGTCGCCGAGGAATAAGGTCAGCATCCTCGTGTCGGCGACGGCGATGAGGTAGGTCATCAGGGTCCCTTCCCCGGCCAGCAGCGGCGCAAACCTCAAGCCCGGCCGGATCCTGTCGATTGCGCCGGGGACGTTACCGTCCTCGGCCATGAAGAGGGACGAGAATCCCAGGAGCTGGGTCGCGTGGATCATCTTGATGGCTGACGGGATGATCGATTCGATCAGGGGAGTCGAAGGGCCCCTCAAGAGAAAACACGGCTTGGCCCCCGCCTCGGCCATGAGCTCCAACGCCCTGGAATTCTGGACAGCCAGGTCCTGCAGCGAGGCCCGACTCGAGGCCTCGATGGGAGTGCCCCCGGCGTATCTCCCGAAGGCTCCTGAAATGGTCTGCCGGCCTTTGCCTTCCTCGGTGGTCAGCAGGCTTTCGGCCGCTTTCCATAGGCGCGCGGCGTTGTCCTCGTCGGGGCAGGGAACAGCCAGGTCCCTAGCGGTCAGAGGAAGGCCGCCGTCCTTGAGCTCGGCAAGCGTCCGAGTGAGCTTTCGCCCCTCGACATAATTAAAGACGGCCCGGACGACAAGGACGACCGTCGCGATGATCAGGAGAACAAGACCGATCTTAATTAATGTCTTCGGAAGTTTCATTTTTCAACCATCCCTTCAGCCTTTTGCGGGCTTCGATGAAATCGCTGACCCGGTCTTCGCGGCTGGCGGACGCGGCCAGGACCTGAAGCCTGGCCATCCTGTCCGCTTCACTTCCCTGAACTCCTAGGACTTCCGCGAGATCGTACGCCTCCTCACCAGCCGCGCGAGCCGATGACCGGCCGTCGAGCAGGGCCGTCATTCGCGCTGCCTCATGTCTGCCGACGAGCGGCTCGATCGCGAGGACGGCGACGATCAGGATCGAGCAGACGACCGCAACAGTCCGCATTCGCGGCGTCATCGCGGCGTTCTTCCGGACCTCGATGGCGGAATCCAGAACCCGCTGCCGGAGTCCGGGCGACGCGGGTTTGGGAACGAGCCGCGCGAGAGATTCTTCGATATCGTCCCGGTCATGATCCATCATCTTTTTCCCTTCACGGCCTCGCGGAGCTTTTCAATCCCGTAGCGCCAGCGGCTGGCGGCGGTGTTGACCGAAATCCCGCAGACGGACCCGATCTCCTTGAAGGTCAGGCCGTCGAACACCTTCAGAAAGACGATCTCTTTTTGCTCCGGGGGAAGCACATCTGCCTGGCGCATAAGCAGGGTCAGGGACGGCTCTTCGGGGGCCGTAAACGCCGCCGCGAATCCGCCTGCCGCCCCAGCTAGAATCATTTTCTCCCCCTCGCGCCGGCCGAGTTTGCGTCTGAGGAACCGATTGGCCTCGTTCCGGGCGACCCTGAAGACGAAGGCCTGGGGATTTCGGACCAGCCTCCAGCGCAGGGCGTAGCGGGCGAAACGGCAGAATGTCTCCTGGAGGACATCCTCGGCGTCCTCCGCCGAGCCGAGCCTGAAGATGAGATACCGAAACAGGTTCTCTCCATGGCGTCCATACAACTCTTCGAGGTTCAATGACCGTCTTTCATCGTTCCGGTTATAAAGACCCCTCCGGCCGTCCGGTTTGTCTATGTTCTTTTATTTTAATCTCAAGGGCTCGGAATCCCAAGCCCCTCTTTCCCCACAAAACCGCCTCTGTCGAAAAGGAAATCCCTTGAATTCCCACTACCCGCGTCAATACAATAGGGTTTCGTAAAGCCCCTCGGAAAAGGAGAAGGTCATGAAAAAAATGCTCGGCCTCGCCGCCGTCATCCTCTGTCTCTTCTGTTTCGCCCAAGCCGCCTTCGCCGCTGGCCGGAACGGTTACTACCGTTTCCCCGCTATCCACGGCGACGTCATCGTTTTCACTTCCGAAGGAGATCTCTGGACGGTCGACGTCCTGGGAGGGACGGCCCGCCGCCTGACATCACATTCCGGACTTGAAACCAGCCCCGCCATCTCGCCGGACGGCCTGACCCTGGCCTTCTCCGCCCAGTACGAGGGACCGACCGAGGTTTACACCATGCCCATGGCCGGGGGCCTGCCCGTCCGCCGTACCTTCGCCGGGCAGACCGTGACGGTCGCCGGCTGGACGCCCGACGGGAAGATCCTCTACGCGACACAAAAATATTCGACCCTGCCCAACACCCAGCTCGTCGTCCTCGACCCGGCGACGAACGCCGAAACCCTGCTCCCGCTCAACCAGGCCGCCGACGGTTCGTTCGACCTATCGGGCAAGACGCTCTTCTTCACCCGGCTCCCGTTCCAGGGCAGTTACACCAAGCGCTACAAGGGCGGTACGGCCCAGAACCTGTGGGCATTCGTCCTCGGCTCCGAGGAGGCCGCGCCCTTGACCGCGGACTACGCCGGGACGAGCAAGAACCCGATGGTCTGGAAGGACCGCGTGTATTTCCTGAGCGACCGCGACGGCTCCATGAACCTCTGGTCCATGGACCTCAAGGGCGGCGGGCTCAAGCAGCACACCTTCCATAAAGGATACGACGCCAGCTCGCCGAGCCTCCACGACGGCCGGATCGCCTACCAACTCGTGGCCGACCTCCATGTCTTCGACATCGCCTCGGGGAAAGACGCCGGACTCGCCATCACCCTGCCCTCGGACTTCGACCAGATGCGCGAGAAGTGGGTGACGAAACCGCTCGACTACCTCACCTCCGGGCACATCTCCCCTGCCGGTGACCGCGTCGTCCTCGTTTCCCGCGGCCACGTTTTCGTCGCCCCTGTGGGCGACGGCCGCTGGGTGCGCGTCAGCCGCAAGGACGGCGTCCGGGCCCGGGCGGCGCGCTTCCTCGGCGACGGCAAGAGCCTCATGGTCCTGTCCGACGAGACCGGCGAGTGGGAATTCCACCGCTTCGCGGCCGACGGTCTCGGCCCGGCGGAGCAGATGACGATGGGGGCCAAAGTCCTGCGCTTCGACGGCCTCCCTTCGCCCGACGGAAAATGGCTCGCCTTCGCCGACAAGGACTACCAGCTCTGGCTCTTCAACGTCGGCAAGAAGGCCCTGACCCGGATCGCCATGTCAGGCAACGGCATGTTTGGCGACCTGGCCTGGTCCCCGGACAGCCGCTGGCTGGCCTATACCCAGAGCGCCAACAACCAGTTCAGCCAGATCATGCTCCTCGAAGCGGAGACCGGCCGGACGTCGGAGCTCACCAACGACCGCGTCGATTCCTACAACCCGGCCTGGAGCCCGGACGGGAAGTGGCTCTATTTCCTGTCCGACCGCTGGTTCCGGAGCGCCGTGGGCAGCCCCTGGGGGCCGCGTCAGCCCGAGCCCTATTTCGACAAGACGACCAAGATCTACGCCATGGCCCTGACGGCCAAGGAAACGTTCCCCTTCGCCCCGGCGACGGAACTTCAGCCGGCGGCAAAAATCGGCGGGAACGAGAAGGAGGCCAATGAAGCCGAGGCAAAGACGGGAGCGGCAGCCGGGAAGCCGGCCAAAGAAGCGGTCAAGCCGGCGCCCGCTCCCAAGGTCGTGATCGACCTCGCCGGGATCCAGGAGCGGGTTTTCGAAGTCCCGCTTCCGGCGAGCGTCTATTCGGACCTCGCCGTGGGCGACAAGGCCCTGTTCTTCATCGACCGCGAGTCGAACGCCGCCGGCAAGCCCAAGCTCCAGGCCGTCGAGATCAAAAACCGCAACGTCCAGGCCAAGACGGTCCTCGAGGACGTCCGGAACTTCGAGCTTTCGGCCGACGGCAAGAAGATCTTCGTCCGTAAGGGCGGCGACTTCTACGTCATCGACGCCGGCACGGCCCAGCCGACCCAGCAGACGCTCGCCGAACGGCGCGTTGACCTTGCCCGCTGGACCTTCTCCATCGACCCGCGCGAGGAATGGCGGCAGATGTTCGTCGACGCCTGGCGGATGGAGCGCGATTATTTTTACGACCGCAACCTCCACAACGTCGATTACCAGGGCCTGCTCGAACGGCACCGGCCCTTCGTCGACCGGGTCAGCGACCGCGCCGAGCTCAACGACCTCCTGGCCCACCTCGTCGGCGAACTCTCGGCCCTGCACACGTTCGTCCGGGGCGGCGACCTCAGACAGCCGACGGACAGCGTCGCCCCCGGCTCGCTCGGAGCGCGTCTCATCCGGGATGAGGCTAAGAGCGGCTATCGGATCGAGCACATCTACCAGGCCGACCCCGAGTATCCGGAAGGTCTGTCCCCCCTGGGGAAACCGATGTCGGCGATCCACGAGGGCGACATCATCGCGACGGTCAATGGAGTTCCGGCTCTCAGCGTCCCCGACCCGGCGCTTCTCCTGAGGAACACGGCCGGCCAGCAGGTGCTCCTCGAGGTCAAGCCGGCGGCTGGCGGCGCGACCCGGAAAGAGATCGTCTTCCCCATCACGCCGGGCGCCGAGTCCGATCTCCGCTACGCCGAGTGGGAGTACACCCGCCGTCTCGAGGTCGAGAAGGCCGGGAAGGGCGAGATCGGCTACGTCCACCTCCGGGCCATGGGCGGCGACAACTACACGGAATGGGTCAAGGGTTTCTACCCGGTGTTCGACCGCAAGGGCCTGATCATCGACGTCCGTCACAACCGCGGCGGGAACATCGACTCCTGGATCCTGGAGAAGCTGCTGCGGCGGGCCTGGTTCTACTGGCAGGACCGCGTCGGCAACCCGACCTGGAACATGCAGCACGCCTTCCGGGGCCACATGGTCGTCCTCTGCAACGAGCGCACGGCGTCCGACGGTGAGGCCTTCAGCGAGGGCTTCCGCCGGCTGGGCTTGGGCAAGGTCATCGGGACGAGGACCTGGGGCGGCGAGATATGGCTGAGCTCGTCCAACGTCCTCGTCGACCGCGGACTGGCTTCGGCAGCTGAGACGGGCGTCTATGGACCCGAAGGCGAGTGGCTCATCGAGGGCCACGGCGTCGACCCGGACATCGTCGTCGACAACCTGCCCCACGCGACGTTCAAGGGCCGGGACACACAGCTCGAGGCGGCCGTCAAGCACCTTCAGGAGCTCATCGCCAAGGAACCTGTCGAGGTCCCCAAGCATCCGCCTTATCCGGACAAGAAAAAATAACCGGCGTCGCGACGGGGCAGGCACACCGGAGCCAGGGATCAAGGCGGTCTTAGCGCCTCCGTCCCTTGGCCAGTTCGGTCAGGATCTTTACGGCCTCGGCGCCGCCCACCTCACCGATCGCGGCAACGGCTTCCTTGCGGACCGCAGCCTCGGGGTGAGTCCTGACCAGGCTGATGAGATAGGGAAGCCCGCTTCGACTTGGGAGGTCTGCGAGGGCGTGGATCGCCTCTTCCTGGATTTCCCGGTCCTTGTCGCCGGTGGCGATTTTTTCTAACACCTTGACCGTCGCGGCCGTGGCTTTCTCCGCCAGACCGCGCACGGCCTCGCTGCGAATATGGCGGTCCGTACTATTGAGGGCGAACGAGATCAACGCCTCGGTGGCCGCCGGTAGCTCCATCTCGACCAGGCCGCCAACGGCACGCTCGCGCACTTCACTTGACGGGTCGGCCTTGATCGTCTTCAGTAAGAGCTCGAGCGCTTTAGGATCGTTTTGCTCTCCCAGACACGCGGCGGCTTCGGCGCGGATCTCCTCACTCTCCTTGCCCGCCAGGATCCGCTCGATGAACGGCACGACAGCGGCGGAGTCCCGGTGCAGGCCGATGGCCCAGAGGATGGAGCGCTTGTCCTCCTCGCCGGCCGCCTTGGCGTAAAGCGGGATAAGGAAAGCCAGGCTCTCGGAATCTTCCGCCATCCCCACCCAAACGAACGGCAGTTCCTCGAAATCGAACGGGAGATTGAGGTTGCTGACCCTGATGTCGGCCGGGAACTCCGCCTCCATTGCGGTCAAACGGACCAGGATGCCGATCTCCCTCATTACGAGACGCTCCGGTTCGTCTCCCCTCTGCTTGGCGGCGAAGGAGTGGGCCGCGGCGGGCATCGACGCCGCCGTTCCGCGCGCCACCTGGTCGTTGGCAACCTTTTTCTCGAGGGGGGTCTTCTTGCCGTTTATGAGGTCGTCAAGGGTGATATGCGTTTCCGGACCGCCCCAAGGATACCAGCCCATTCCCGAATGCTCTCCCATGAGGCGGCGGATCCCGAACCCAAGCCAGAATCCCTTGTCCCAGCGGTTCGCCTTCGCTTCGCCGCGCGCCCAGGCCACGCGGTCCGCGATCGGCCCGGATGGCTGGGGATGAATGAACGCCTGGCCGGCGTCCGAGTCCTGGGCTCGCCCGGGCGGAACGGCCATTGTCTCCGGGGCAGTGATTCTCGCCCCGCTCATCGATCTCGCCGGCGCCCCGACTGCGACTAGACAAAGACAGGCCAGCGCCGGCCAGATCGCCCCTGAATGCTTCTTATGATCCATATCCGTCGCGATCTTCAGCCTCGCGGCCGGCCGCGCCCTTTTTTCCCTTGAGTAAATCCAGGAGGGCCTGGCGCGCCTTGGGCGTCTTGATATCGCCGAGCGCCGAGACTGCGGCCGTCCTCACCTCGAGTTCGGGGTCGGTCTTGGCCGCGTCGAGAAGGAAGGGCACCGCTTCGTCGCTCTCCGAGCTTCCGAGCGTGTCGACGATCTTTTCCCGCCAGCTGCTGTCCTTCTCCTCTTTGAGGAACTTGCCAAGCGCCTTGATGGCGGCCGGATCACGCTTGTCGGCCATCGCCTCGAGCGCAGCTTCCCTGGCTTCGGGGTATTTGGCCCGCCGATAGATGTCGCCAAGAACCGCGGCTTTGTCGAGATCCTCGATCTCCGCCAAAGCGCTCGTGGCTTCCCGGGCGAGCTCTTCGTTCGCCCCGGCCACAGCCACCGCGGCGAGAGCTGCCTCGGCCTCAGCCCCCCCGACTCTAGCGATCGCCTCCAACACCTGCTCTTGGACTTGGGCGTCCTTGGCCGCGGACAGGATCTCTTTAAGGTGCGTCAGGCTCTCCGGCGTTCTGTTCTCGGCGATCATCATCGTCGCCGTGCTGCGGATCTCCGGGTCTGGGTCTTTAAGGGCCAGCTCTCGCAGGAGTTGGCCGGTCAGGCCGGCCGCCGGCTTATCACGGTCCGCCAGGGAATCGAGTGCTCGGCGCCTAACCTCAGCGTTCTTGGCGTCTTTGACGATCTGAATAAGGGCTTCCTCACAGCCAAGCTGGTCCATATCGCCAAGGCCGGCGACGGCCAGTCGCGCGAGCTCGGGGTTTGTGCCGGACAGAGCCATCTGTTTGAAGAAGGCGACAAGGCTCGGATCTTCAAAATCTTCCAGGGCCTTAAGCGCCGTGCGGCGCAGCGGAAGCTCGGCGGCGTTGAGGACCGCGTCCTTGAGGACCGGGACCGCCTCGGCCTGGCGGGTCTCACCGAGGGCCGCCAAGGCACGGCGACGGAGCTCGGGCGAGCCGTCGGTCTTGGAGATCTCGACGAGCTTCTGCAGGGCCTTTGGGTTTTCGAACCCGCCCAGGACATGGATGATCCGGGAGCGGAGCTTCCCGTCCTGGCTCTGGCCGTAAAGGTCGAGAAGACTCTGGAGGGCATTCTCGTCGCCGACATCGCGCAAGGCCTCAAGGGCGGCGATCGCGACCTCCTCGTCGCTCGTCTTGTCCATGGCCTTGACGATGGCCTGGTATTCGGGCTTGCCCCGGTCGGCCAGCTCCTCGGCGATCTCGATCATCCTCGTCCGGGCGTCGTCGGCCCATTCGCTCGTGGGATAGGCGGAGATGAACTCCTGGTAGCACTTGAACACCGTGGCCCGCGAGCTGTCGTTTTCCTCGAGGACATAACATTTCCAGAAGCGGGCGTCGTCTGCCCAAGGGCTCTTGGGATAAGCGCTGAGGAATTCGTCCAGGGCCTTGCCTGCCTCTTCCCATTCCTCCTCCATGATCAGGCTGTAGACGGCCTGAAATTTACGGGCGTCCTCGGTCTGGGGATCGGCGGGGGCGAAGGGCATATCATCGAGAGAGGAGCGACCAAGCGGAGATGCGGCAAGAGGAGCGATGGCCGCGGCGCCGGAAAGGCGGGGGACAGGAATTGCGGCGACAACTGGCCGGGGGGTCGCCGCGAGATGGGCGCGAGGCGGGCGAATTGTCCGCTCAGGAGGAGTCGCCTGCGCCTGTGAAGCGGACAAGGCGGCGGGGCCTAGCACCAACAAGGCTGCGAGTCCGAGCTTGAGCATGGCCCTTGTCCCGATGAGCTTCATTCTTTCTCTCATGTTTACTCTCCTTGACTTCATGGGTTGTATTTCAAGCCTTTGCGGCTGCTTTGACGTTCGCCTGGTTGCGGTTCTCGCCCCATGGTCCCGGCGACTGCCCGACGATGGACTTCCCTGCCGAGCGGCGGACCACGTTCAGGTCGATCTTGAAGAGGATGTCCCTGCTCTCGACCCCTGCTTTGATGATCTCGACAGCCGAGGGGCCCGCGTCCGACTTGAGGTTGGCGATCTGGAGGAGAATCGTTTCCAGGTCCGAAATGAGTCGCTCGAGGCGGCGGTCCGAGCTGCGGAACTCTTTCTTCAGGACCATGGCCTCTTTCACCAGCTCTTCTGACGTCTTCTTCTGGAGCGGCAGATTAAGACTGAAGACGTCCTCGGCTCGAGGGTCGGAGTTGACGACCGCGAGCAGGAGCACCCTGGAGCGTTTGAGGTAGCGGGAGGCGCGTATGGCGAGGGGCGATGCGGCCGGGCCGGTTTCAAGCACGGGCTGTCCGCCCGGAGCGGGTTCTGACGGCATGACGCGGGTTAAGAGGGGGGGCTCCGCCGGCGGACGCAACAAGTTCCGGCCGATGAAGATCCCGAGAGTGAGGAATACCATGGCTGCGGCCGCACCATGGGCCCAGCGCGGGACCGAGAACGCGCGGTGCCGGCTGAGCGGCCCTCCGGCCGGGTGGCCCTTCCTCCCTGCCCGGGCGCCCTCGGATTCTCCTATTTCATGCGCCATCCGCCACTCGAGTCGATCCCAATAGCTTTCCCAGAACTGCGGGGGACGATCCGGGGCGGGCCTGGCATCCATCTTCCGGACGGTTACGGCCATTCCCGAGTAAACATCGGAGCATCTTTCGCAGACGGCGAGGTGGCGGTCCAGCTTCTCGCGGGTTTTTATGTCCAAGTCCCCGTAGATGGCTTCGGGAATCCGATTTCGCCAGTAGTGACATCTTTTCATGGCCTGTCTCCCGTGCCCAAACAAGTCTCGGTGTCGGCCAGCTCCTTCTGGAGCTTGCGGAGCGAGCGGAAGAGATAGCTTTTCGCCGCGCCCAGGCTGACACCAAGCGCCTGGGCGATCTCCTTCAGCTTCAGGTCGTGGTAATGGCGGAGGATGAAGACCGCCCGTTCCCGCTCCGAAACTTTGGCCAGGGCCTCGTCGATCCGGCGGCGCAGGCAAGCGGCCTCGGCCGCCCTTTCAGGCCCTGCGGCAGGGTCGGGGGGCTCGTTGAAGAGCGCCTCAGAAGCGATCGAGGGAAGCGCCTCCCTGGGATAAAAAGACTTTTTCCGGATGTGGTCAAGCGAGGTGTGATAAACAATTTGGTAGAGCCAAGTATTCAGCCCACGGCCCGGTTGAATCGTCCCGATGGACCTGTGGACTTTCATGAAAGACACCTGGGAGATGTCCTCCGCATCGGCGTGGTTTCGCGTCATCTCATAAGCCAGCCCGTAGACCTTTCTCTTATAGGCTTCGACAAAGTCGCGAAAGCCCGAGGGATCCCCGGCAATTAGACGGTCCGCCCAGCGGGCCTCTTCCTTACGACTCATCTCGGCTCCGCAGTAGAGACGGGCGACCGGTGCAGAAAGATGGCAAACCCCGGCTTTTTGTCATTTTACGACCTAACGTTCCTGGCGTGGCTATGCGCAGCCATTCGACTCAGAGCATTTCAAGCGTACTCCATCTCTGTCGCCTCAAGCAATGAGTGACCAGATGAAGCGGGATGGCGGTGCCAGGTTGCCGCATTGCGGCCGGGACTCGGGCGGGCGGGGGCCTTCTTCCCACCGATTTATTTATAAATTCCTTGGGGCGGGCCGAACGAGAAAAGGACGCCGTCGTCCTTTTCGAGCTTGTAGATCAGGCGGCGGGCCTGTCCGCGAACCGCGAAGCGGAGCGCGCGGAGATCCCGAAACTCGCCCTTGAGCTTTTTCCCCGCTTCCGGATCCTCGAGAACTTGAAGGACCGCAGCCTTGAGCGCGGCTCGCTCTTCTGCGTCCTTCAGCTTTTTCCGAAGCTTCTGGAACTTGGAGGTTTCAAGGAGCCGCATTCAAATGGCCCGCGGATCGAGCTCGCTTGTGCGTCCTTCTTCGTACTCGGCCTTGGCGTCCAGGATGTCCTTGATCTCCTGGATGGTCATCTCGGAATTCTCGACGGCAAGAAGGCCGATCCTCGCGGCATAGCGGAGGGCACCGGAAAAATCCCGGGCTTCCTTCCTGGCAAAAAGGTCGATATCCCGAGCCAGATTGTCATCCATCACAACGGTTTTTCTTACCATATCATACTCCAACATATTTTATATGCTATTATCATAAAACTGTCAATTGTAATTTTTTATTTATCGGGCCCAAGGATAATGACACCCGGGAAGGCATCGAGGATTACGAGTACTTTGTCCTTCTCGAGCAGGGGGGTGACGGCCGGCCGCTATTTCCCTGGCTTCAGGAATTTATCGTACCAGGCCAGGTAGC
>JADBLN010000020.1:60867-62949 GCA_014894455.1 Acidobacteriota bacterium
ACGGCCGGCCGCTATTTCCCTGGCTTCAGGAATTTATCGTACCAGGCCAGGTAGCGCTCGTATCTGTCGCGGATGTAGCTCGGCGTCGTGAGGCCATGGAACTGGCCCGGATAGACGACAAGCCGGGTTTCAACCCCCAGGCTTTTGAGAGCCTGGTACATCTGCTCGCCCCCGACGATCGGGACATTGAAGTCCTTCTCGCCGCCCAGAAACAAGGTGGGCGTCTTGATGCGGTCGGCCCGGAAGAACGGATAGGAGATCCGGAGCCACGCGTCCGTAGCTTTCCAGGGCACGCCGATCTCCTGCTCGTATTGCCGGATGTATTGGTCGCTCCCGTACATCGACAGCTGCAGGGCGCTGCCCGCCCCGCTCGTCGCGGCCTTGAAACGGGTGTCGGAGGCGATCGTGTAGTCCGTCAGGATCCCACCGTAGCTCCAGCCGCCGATGCCGAGCCGCGCGGGATCGGCGATCTTCATGGCCACGGCCTGGTCGACGGCCCCGAGGAGGTCAATGACCTCCTTGTGCCCCCAATCCGCATAGATGGCCTTTTGGAACGCGCTGCCGCGCCCCGAGCTGCCGCGGTAGTTGATGGCCAGAACGACGTAGCCGTTGGCGGCGAAAAGCTCGCGTTCGAAGCTGAAGCTCCATTCGTCCTGGCCGTTGGGCCCGCCGTGGATGCGGAGGAGAGTCGGATAGAGCGTCCCCGGAGTGTAGGAAGCCGGCTTGACGATGAGTCCGTTGACAACAGTGCCGTCCTTGCTCTTCGAGGTGAAGTCCGCCGTGATCGCCAGCTCGATGCCGGCGAACAGGGCATCGTTCTGGTGCGTGAGCCGCCGAAGCCGGCCGTTCTCAAGGGCGTTCACTTCGGCAACCTCGGTCGCCGTGCCGGCGAGCAGAGTGATCGCGGCGTCCGGGCCAAGCGAGATGTTCGAGACCGTGCGGCGGCCCGCCGTCATTTTTTCGATGGGACCTCCGCCAACGGAAACCCGGCCGACGTAGACCACGCGGTCGTCGTCGACGAGGAAGGTCAGGTTCTTCCCGTCAGGCGACCAAAGCAAGGGACCCGATACGGCGCGGTCGAGGGTCTCCGTCAGGAGCTTCGGGACTCCTCCCGCCGACGGCACGACGGCCAGCCGGTTGAGATTGTAGGCCGAGAACTTCGGCTCGTCGCCCAGGAGGAACGCGATCCACTGGCCGTCGGGGCTCCAGGCCAGTCGCCCGCCATCCGGGCCTTCATGGGTCGTGAGCTGCTTGACCTCCGCCCCCGGCCTGGCTTCCACCACGAAGACGTTGGAATCCGGGGCCCGGTCCGGATCGGGGCCGCGCTCGCTGACGAAGGCGATCCGGGCGCCATCGGGAGACCAGACCGGCGAGGTGTCGCTGTACGGCCCGGCGGTCAAAGGCTCGGCCTTGCGACCGGCTATGTCGAAGAGCCACAAATGCGAGTCGAGGCGCTTGAGATAGCCCGCCCGGTCTTGCTTGAAGTGATAGCGGTCGATGACGATGGGTGGTTTGGTCTTGCGCTTCCAACCTTCCATCTTCTCCGGCTCGTCGGCCGGGTCCTGGTCGCTGGAGACGATCACCAGGCGCCGGCCGTCCGGCGACCAGGCGTACTCGGCGACCCCACCCTTGATCTCAGTGAGCCTCTGGGCCTCGCCGCCCCTCCGGTCGAGCAGCCAGATTTGGGCACCGAGCTTCTTCTCCTCCTCCGTGCCGCGGGAGGTGAGAAAAGCCAGGTAGCGGCCGTCCGGGCTCCAGCGGGGCGTAGATTCGCCGTCGAGGCTCGAGGTCAGGCGGACTTCTTCGGCGCCGTCCCAGCTGACCATCCAGAGATCGGTGTCTCGCTTGTCTTTCTCAATATCCGTCGTCCCGACGGTGTAGGCGACCCATTTGCCGTCGGGCGATCGCTGAGGGTCGCCGACGCTCCTGATCTTGAAGAGATCGTCCAGCGAGATCGGGCGCTTGGTCGTTTGTCCGGCCACGGATAGCGCAACCGCAACGGCCGAAAGGGCACCGAGCAGGACAATGAGACGCGTTCTGGCCGAGGGCTTGATTCTGTGGGGTGACATGAAACGACTTATA
>JADBLN010000020.1:63049-65261 GCA_014894455.1 Acidobacteriota bacterium
TGCCGCTCCGCATCATGCCGTAGGTCTCCCGCTGCCGGGCATCGACGACCCGGACGACGAGCTCGACCATCGTCCCGGCGCAGTCCCTGAGGTCCTTGACCCGAAGCGCCGGCCTTTTCCCCTCGTAGAGGTCGAGCTCGTCACCCTCCGGCAGGAAGCCGAGCGATTCGTAGAGCATGCGCCGTTTCTCGTCCGAGGCGATATCGGCGACCTCCTCCATGTGCTCGAGGCCCTGGAAGTAGCGGAGGATCTGGCGCGTCCGCCGCGGCTCGAGGGAATCGAAGACGCCGGCCCGGATGAGGGAGAGGAGCTCGGCCTTGCCCGGCTTCGTCCGGGCCAGGAAGTCCTCGACCGAGGCGTACTCGCCGCCCGCCTTCCGCTCCTCGAGGACGCGCTCGATCGTCTTCGTCCCCAGCCTCTTGATCGACGTCAAGCCGACGCGGATGGCGCCGGGCCCGCCGCCCGAGCCGTTCCCTCCGTTCCCCGTTCCGTTCTCGACCTCGAAACCGGGTCCGCTGCGGTTCGCGTCAGGTCCCAGGATGCGGATGCCGTTCCTCTTCGCCTCGGCGATGTACTCGGCGAGGTCGTAATAGCCGCCGCCGGCGTTGAGCACGGCCGCGAAGTAGGGCACGGGGTGATGGACCTTGAGGTAGACGGCCTGGTAGGCCATGTGGGCGTACGAGGCGCTGTGGGCCTTGTTGAAGGAGTAGGAGGAGAACTTCTCCAGGGTCTTCCACAGCCGCTCGACCTCGGCCGCCGCGTAGCCGCGCTCCCCGGCCTCGCGGACGAACTTGGCCCGAAGCGTCGGGTCGCCGCCCTTGCCCTTCCGCAAGCTCCGCCGCAGGAGGTCGCCCTCCTCCGGAGGCATGCCGGCCACCCGCTCGGCGACCTGCATGACCTGCTCCTCATAGAGGAGGATGCCGCCGGTCTCGGGCAGGATGCGGGCCAGGAAGGCGTCCGCCACAGGTGTCCCCACCCCCCGGCCGCTCCGCCGCCGCAGGAGCGCCTCCTTCATCCCGCTCTCGGTCGGCCCCGGCCGGACAAGGGCCAGGGCCTGGGTGATCTCGTGGATGTCGGCCGGCTTCATCCGTCGCAGGAGGTTCATCATGGCCGGGCTCTCGACCTGGAAACAGCCGACCGTCCGGGCCGTCCGGAGGGCCGCGTACGTCCCGGCGTCCGCCGGCGGGAGCGTCCGGAGCTTCAGTTTCTCTTTCGTTTCCGAGATCGCGGCGAGCCCCCGCACCGAGAGGAGGTCGAGCTTGATCAGCCGGAGGTCCTCGACGGCGTCCTTGTCGAAGTGGGTCATGCGCAGGCCCTTGGCCGAGGTCTCGAGCGGGAGAAACCGCTCGACCGGCGCCGGCGTTAAGATAACACCGCCGACGTGGAGCGAGGTCTCATGGTAGACGTCCTGGAGCTCAGCGGCGAGCTTCCAGACGTCGAGGCGGCCCGGGGCCGGCGCGGCCCGCCGCAGATAGAACGGCTCCGCGAAATACGGGACGCGCTTCGAGAGCCCCCGCGCCTCCTCGGGCGGGACACCGAAGGCCCGGAGCGTCTCGTATAGGGCCGAGCGGGCCCCAAAGTTCTTCAGGCTGCAGACGAAGGCCGCGCCCGTATTCCCGGCGCCGTACCGCTCGAGGACGTAGGCCAGGACCTCGTCGCGGCGCCGCGAATCGAAGTCGATGTCGATGTCGGGCGGGTCGGGCCGGCCGCGGTTGAGGAAGCGCTCGAAATAGAGGTCGAACTCCATGGGGTTGACGTGGGACACGCCGAGGAGCCAGGCCAGGAAGGACGAGGCCCCCGACCCCCGCAGGTTGTGGAGGATGCCGCGGCCACGGGCGAACTCGACGATGTCGTGGACGGCCAGAAAGTAGGGGCCGAAGCCGGACTGCTCGACAACGGCCAGCTCGCGGCGAGCCCGCTGGCGCTCCTTCCAGGTCAGGTTCTTCGCGGCCGCGAGGTGCTCCGTGACGACGTCGCGGAGGGTCCGGGGGAAGAGGTCGGCCGGGAGGTTGGGGACGACGCCCTCGAAGACGAACTCGCACTTTTCGGCAACCTCGACCGTCCGGGCCAGGGCCTCCTTGGCGGCATCGCCGAAGCGGCGCAGGGCGAGCGCCTCCTGGTCCGGCCCGAAGATCCTGACCTTCGCCAGGAGCCGGTCGCGCTCCGGCGGGTAGGGGATCTTTTTCTCGATGGCGTGGAGGAGGACGAGGCG
>JADBLN010000020.1:65361-66817 GCA_014894455.1 Acidobacteriota bacterium
CGCGCTCCGGCGGGTAGGGGATCTTTTTCTCGATGGCGTGGAGGAGGACGAGGCGCTCGGGGCTCGTCAGGTACTTGACCGGGTTCGCCCAGACGACGGGCAGGCCGGCGAGGGAATCGGGGACATGTTCCAATTTTGAAGAAATTGGTACGTGTCCCCCAGATTCCAGCAGCCGATTGAAATTCGCGAAGTCGGCCCCGAGGTAGAAATCTCCCGGTGCGACTTTCGCTCGGAAATCGGCGAGCATGGCGGCCTCGCTCGCCCAAGCAACGGCGCCAGACGGGGCCCGGGGTGGGGACATGCCCCAATTTCTCCGAAATTGGGACGTGTCCCCGTTCTTGCCGTCCCCTGAGGGACAGTCCCGCTTCGGGGACAGTCCCTCCGGAACACCGCTCCCGCCTGATGGGGGCACGTCCCCTGAGGGACTGTCCCCGAAGCGGGACTGTCCCTCAGGAATATAGATCACGATGAGCCCGGACGCGTCGCGGACCTCCTTGCGGTTGAAGATCTCCATCAGGTTCGAGTAACCCTCCCGCGTCTTGACCAGGAAGACGAACCGCCGGCCGCCGATTTCGAGCTCACACCCGAAGAGCGGCTTGACGCCGCCGGATGGCGCGACGCGTTTCCACTTGCCCCAGCCGTAGATGTTGCCCACATCCGCCAGGGCCGCGGCCGGGAGCCGCTGCCGCCCGGCCCACTCCGCCGCCTCCTCGAGCGTGACGCTCCCCTTCCCCCGGCTGTACACGGAATGAAGGCGGAGCGGGACGAACATGGTTTTCACTTCGTCAGGGACGCCGTCTTCAGGACGTAGCCCCGCCGCGGCTCGAAGGCGTAGACGGCGTCGAGCATCTTCTCCCGGGCCGTCAGCACCGAGCCGAAGCCGTACTTGTCGCGGACCTGATCGAGGGCCCGGCCCAGTCTCTCCGGCCGGTCCGAGTAGGGCTCGAAGAGCGATAGGGGCCGGACGCGCACCAAATCCGACACCTTGACCCCGACGAGGCGCAGGGCCAGCCGCGAGCCGGAGAAAAGCTCGAGGAAGAGCTCCTCGGCGATCTTGTAGATCTTGCCCATATCCTGGAGCGGCGACAGGACGAGGCGGCGCTTGATCTCGGTCTTGAAGTCGGCATAGCGGGCCTTGACCTCGATGACGTGGGCGTAGAGGCGGTCCTCGCGCAGGGCCAGGGTCAGGCGGTCGCAGAGGTAGGCCAGGTGGGCCAGGAGCAGGCGCTTATCCCAGAGGTCCTCGAGGAAGGTCGTCTCGCGCGACACGGATTTGGGCAGGGTCCGCGTGACGAGGGGCCGGCTGTCGATGCCGCGCGACTGGAGGTAGATGTCGTCCCCGCCCACGCCGAAGAGCGTGTGGAGGGTCGTCCGCGGCAGTTCCCACAGCTCGCCGATCTTGTGGATGTTCATCAGCCGCAGGACGACCTGGGCCTTGGGGCCGATGCCGGGCAGG
>JADBLN010000093.1 GCA_014894455.1 Acidobacteriota bacterium
GGGGTTGACCCGTTCGCCGCCGCTAGGCTCCGCCCTTCAAGGGGGACGCGAAGCGCGAAGCGCGGGAAAGGGGACACGGGGAAGGGGGACACGCCCTAAAGGGCCTTTACCGGGCCCTTTAGGACATGTCCCCGCCCGGCCGAGGAGTCCAGGGGTTGACTTGGGGCGCGCATGTCAATATCCTAAGTCCGCTAAACCACGCGGAACGAAAGGACCCGGGTCATGGATGGAAAACCGATCCTCAACATCAAGTCCCTCAAGGAACAGGTCTACGAGTACCTGCGCGAGCAGATGCGGCGAGGGGAGATCATGCCGGGGTCGGCCATCGATATGGAGGAGACCTCGAAGAAGCTCGGCGTCAGCAAGACGCCCCTTCGCGACGCCCTCCTCCAGTTGGAGATGGAGGAGTTCGTGACCATCTTGCCGCGGCGGATGATCGTCGTCAATTCTCTGACGAAACACGACATCCGGAACTACTATGAGATCATCGGCTCGCTCGAAAGCATGGCCATGCTCAAAGCCTTCGACCGCCTCAAGGCCTCCGACATCGAGGCCATGCAGAAGCTGAACGCCGGCATGAAGGACGCGATCGCGGCCAACGATTTCGATCTCTACTACGAACGGAACCTGGCCTTCCATAATACGTTCCTCAGCCTCTGCGGCAACGACAGCCTGGTCAAGCTGGTCAACAACCTCAAGAAGCGTCTCTATGACTTCCCCCGGCCGAAAGGGTTCGTCAAGGAGTGGGAGGAGTCCTCCATCCTCGAGCACCAAGCCCTCATCGACCTCCTGCGCAAGGGGTGGGGCCAGGACGCGGCCAACCATGTCCGCGACGTCCACTGGTCCTTCAAGGTCCAGGAGCGGTTCGTCCGCAAGTACTACCCGGGGATCACCGAGCCGGCCGAGCCGTGACATCGCGGCCATCGCCCGTCGCCGGAAACCGCCGCGCCCGGGAGGTGTCGCCATGTTGGCGCTAAATGATCGTTATCCCTTGAGATGGGCCCGCGTGATCCTGACCGCCGTTATGGAGGCGGTCCTCTGCGGCGCCCTGCCCGGCGCCGCCGGCGAGGAGACCGGAAAGGTCCCTGACCCGACGACGGTCGTCTGGTCCGCCCGTCCGGCCGAGAAATGGGAAAACGCCTTTCCCGTCGGGAACGGCCGGCTGGGGGCCATGGTCTTCGGCAAGACCGACGAAGAGCGGATCCAGCTCAACGAGGAAACTTACTGGTCGGGCGGGCCTTATTCCACGGTCGTCAAGGGCGGCTTCAAAGCCCTGCCCGAGATCCGGAAGCTCGTGTTCGACGGGCAATACAAGTCCGCCCACATCCTGTTCGGCCGGAACCTGATGGGCTACCCGGTTGAACAGCAAAAATACCAGGCCCTCGGCAATCTGGTCATCCAGTTCCCGACGGAGGGCGCGGCGACGGACTATCGCCACGAGCTCGACCTCGACACGGCCGTCGACACGACTTCCTACTCCCTCGGCGGCGTCCGCTACACGCGTCAGGTCTTTACGAGCCCTGTCGACCAGGTCATCGTCGTCCGCCTCGCGGCCGACCGGCCCGGCCGGATCTCCTTCCGGGTTCAGTTGCGGGGCGAGAGGAACGAGGCCCACTCGAATTACGCGACCGACTACATGCGGATGGACGGGTTCGGCCCTGACGGCCTTGTTCTCCGGGGCAAGTCGGCCGATTACATGGGGGTCGAGGGCAAGCTCTGCTACGAGGCCCGGCTCTTAGCCCTTCCCGAGGGCGGCGACATGACGGTCGACTGGGACGAGATCGTCGTCAGCGGCGCCGACGCCGTGACCCTGCTCGTCGCGGCGGCCACGAATTTCGTCAACTACAAGGATGTCAGCGCCGATCCCGCCGCCCGCGTCGACGCGGCTTTGAAGGCGGCGGCCGTTAAGTCCTTCGACGCGCTCCGGGAGGCCCATGTCTGCGAGCATCGAAGGCTCTTCCGGCGGGTCGCGGTGAGGTTCCCGCGCACCCCGAACGCCGGCCTGCCGACAGCCGAGCGGATCAAGCAGTTCGACGGGACGAACGACCCGGCGCTCCCCGGGCTGGTCTTCCAGTTCGGCCGCTACCTGTTGATCTCTTCGTCGCGCCCGGGGACCCAGCCGGCCAACCTCCAGGGGATCTGGAACGACAAGATGAACCCGTCCTGGGATTCCAAGTACACGACCAACATCAACACCGAGATGAACTATTGGCCGGCCGAGGTCGGGAACCTCGGCGAGTGCGCCGAGCCGCTCGCCCGGATGATTCGCGAGCTCACGGACCAGGGCGGTCAGGTGGCCCGCGAGAACTACGGTGCCGGCGGCTGGGTCTTCCACCAGAACACCGACCTCTGGCGCGTGGCCGCGCCCATGGATGGCCCGAGCTGGGGGACGTTCACGACGGGCGGCGCCTGGTTGGTGACACATCTCTGGGAGCACTATCTTTTCACCGGCGACAAGGAGTTCCTAAGGGACAATTATCCCGTCATGAGGGGCAGCGCCGAGTTCTTCCTGGATTTTCTCGTCCCCCACCCGAAATACGGCTGGCTCGTGACGAACCCGTCGACCTCCCCGGAGAATTTCCCGGCCGTCCCCGGCCAGCTCCCGTTCTTCGACGAGATCACGACCTTCAAGACGACGACGTCCGTCTGCGCCGGCTCGACGATCGACATGCAGATCCTCGAAGCCCTCTTCGGCCAGGTTGCCCAGGCCGCCGACGTTCTGGGTGTCGACCGGGATTTCAAGAAGAGGGTCCTCGAGGCGCGCTCGAAGCTGGCCCCGATGCGGATCGGCCGCAAGGGCAACCTCCAAGAATGGCTTGAGGACTGGGACGAAACGGAAAAAAGCCACCGCCACATCTCCGGGCTTTGGGGCCTTTTCCCGGGCCGTCAGATTTCGCCCCGCCGGACGCCGGAGCTGGCCGAGGGCAGCCGGGTCGTCCTCGAACAACGGGGACTTCCCGGCAACGGCTGGGCTTCCGCCTGGAAGGCGGCCTGCTGGGCCCGTCTCGGGAACGGCGCCAAGGCCCTGGACAACTTCACCTACGCGATGCACAAATACACGACCGACAGCCTGTTCTCGATCTGCAGCAACGCCCTTCAGGTGGACGGGGCTTTCGGCATGGCGGCGGCCGTGGCCGAGATGATCCTCCAGTCGCACGAGGACGAGCTGAATCTGCTGCCGGCCGTTCCCGCTTCCTGGAGCGAGGGGGAGGTTCGGGGCCTTCGGGCCCGGGGCGGGTTCGAAGTGAGCCTTAGCTGGTCGGGCGGGCGGCTGAAACAGGCGACCATCCTCTCGACACTCGGCGGGACATGCCGGGTCCGGGCGGGCGTTCCTGTCACTGTCGTTTCGGAAGGAAAGAAGGTCCGGGCCACGGCCTCCGTGGGCGGAGTTATCGAGTTTAATACACGTGTCGGGGGAATCTATGTTTTGACAGCGCGCTGATATTCGGCCCGTCCGGATCCGCCCCTCGGTTGAACCGGGACGCGAGAGACGCTATTCTGAGCGTTCGAATCCGCTTAGGAGGTTGGCTCCCATGAGATCACGCTTGAGAATTATCACCATTATTGTCTTGGCGATCGGGCTCGCGACCGGCTTTGCCGTCCCTGCCGCGGCCGCGGCCCAAGACAAGCCCGCCGACCCCGTCCTGACCTTGGAGCGCATCTTCGCCGGCCGTGAATTCGCCGCCGAACGCTTCGGCCCGGCCCGCTGGATGAGCGACGGCGAGACTTACGCGACGCTCGAACCGAGCGTCGAGGCCAAGGCCGGCCGCGACCTCGTCCTCTATAAGGCCGAGTCGGGCCAGCGGACGGTCCTGGTCTCCGCGGCCAAGCTTGTCCCTCCCGGAGCCTCTAATCCCCTGGCGATCGAGGACTACGCCTGGTCCCCGGACGGCAAGGTCCTGATCGTCTTCACCAACTCGAAGCGCGTCTGGCGGCAGAACACCCGCGGCGATTTCTGGACCTACGACCTGGCGGCGGGCCGGCTTCGGCAGCTCGGGCCGGAGTTCGAGCCGTCGACCCTGATGTTCGCCAAGCTCTCACCCGACGGCCGGAAAGCCGCCTATGTCGTTAAAAACAATATCTATGCCGAGGACCTGGCCACCGGCCGCATCGCCCAGCTGACCTTCGACGGGGCCGATGACATCATCAACGGGACGTCCGACTGGGTCAACGAGGAGGAATTCGGCATCCGCGACGGCTTCCGCTGGAGCCCGGACAGCGCCTCCATCGCCTTCTGGCAGTTCGACACGCGGCGCGTCCCCGTTTTCTCGATGATCAACAACACCGACTCCCTCTACCCGAAAGTCACGAGCTTCAAGCACCCCAAGCCGGGGCAGACGAACTCCGCCGTCAAGGTCGGCGTCGTCCCGGTCGCGGGCGGGTATCCCGTCTGGATCCGGACGCCTGGCGACCCGAGTGACACCTACATCCCCCGCCTCGAGTGGGCCGGCAACTCCCGCGAGGTCATCGTCCAGCACCTCAACCGCTTGCAGAATACGCTCAGCGTCCTCATCGGCGACGCCGCCACGGGCGAGGTCCGGACGGTCTTCACCGATATGGACGAGACCTGGGTCGAGGTCATGGACGACTTCGTCTGGCTGGCCGGGGGCAAAGGCCTCTTCTGGCTGAGCGAACGGGACGGCCGGAGCCATGCCTATTATGTCTCCCGCGACGGAAAGGAGGTCCGGCTGCTGACCCCCGGCGACTACGACATCCTGAGCGTCAACGCCATCGACGAGAAGAACGGCCTTCTTTACGTCACCGCTTCCCCCGAGGACGCCACCAAGCGCTTCGTCTACCGCGTCCGCCTGGACGGGAAGGGCAAACCGGAGCGGGTCGGCCCGGCCGGACAGACCGGGGCCCATCGTTACGATGTGTCCCCGTCGTCCCGCTGGGCCTTCCACAGCTATTCGACGCTCGACACGCCGGGCGTGACCGAGCTCGTCCGTCTGCCAAAGGGCGACGTCGTCCGAACCTTGGCGGCCAACAAGGACTTGAAGGCGAAAGTCGAGGCCCTCTCACGGAAAAGGGCGGAATTCTTCAAGCTCGCGATCGGCGGCGGAGTCCAGGTCGACGGCTGGCGCATCTTGCCGCCCGACTTCGACCCGGCCAAGAAATACCCCCTCCTCGTCTACGTCTACGGTGAACCCGCCGGACAGACCGTCCAGGACGGCTGGGGCGGCAGCGGCTACCTCTGGCACCTGATGCTGGCCCAGCAGGGCTATATCGTGGCCAGCTTCGACAACCGCGGCACTCCGGCGCCGCGCGGCCGGGCCTGGCGCAAGAGCGTCTATCGCCAGATCGGCATCCTGGCCTCGGCCGATCAGGCCGGCGCGGTTCGGGCGGCCGTCGCCGCCTGGCCGTTCGCCGACTCCGACCGGATCGGCGTCTGGGGCTGGAGCGGGGGCGGCTCGATGACCCTCAACGCCATGTTCCGCTACCCCGACCTCTACAAGACGGGCATCTCCGTGGCCTCGGTGCCCGACGAGCGGCTCTACGACACGATCTACCAGGAGCGGTACATGGGTCTGCCCGACGGTAATCCGGACGGCTATAAGAACGGCTCACCCATCACGTTCGCCAAGGACCTGAAGGGGAACCTCCTCATCGTCCACGGAACGGGTGACGACAACGTCCACTTCCAGGGTTTCGAACTTTTGGTGGACGAGCTCATCGTCCACAACAAGACCTTCACCATGATGGCCTACCCGAACCGGTCGCACGGGATTTCCGAGGGAAAGGGGACGACCCTCCACCTTTACACGATGTTCACCCGCTTCCTCGACGAAAACCTGCCGCCGGGCGGGCGTGCCCGGTGAAGGGGGATATCAAGGCCTGAAGAAAACGCTTATCTCCACCCAACCTTCATATTCTGCTCGCCGCGCGCCGTGATCTCCGGACGCAGATCGAGCTTCAGGAGCGCCGGCTTGTTCCCGATATCCATGGCCACCAGATAGACGAGCTTCGACACCTTCTCCATTTTGGCGTAATCGGCCTTCGCTTCGATGTCTCCCTCCATGTGGTAGTCCGCTGTCGTGCCGCAGAAAAACCACACACCGGGGATGCCGTAGCGGATGTAGGGATACTGGTCGCTCCGGAAGAAGAAGCGGTCGGGGTGGGCCGGGTCTTCGTACTTGTAGTCGAGCTTCAGGCCGATCGACTTCGTGTTCATCGTCTGGATGCTCGCGTCGAGTTCCGAGCTCACCTTGTTCGAGCCGATGAGATAGATGTGGTTCGTATCGTTCCTCGAGATCATGTCCAGGTTGAGGTTGGCGCTGATCTTATCGACCGGCACCGGGCAGTGTTGAACGAAATAATAAGAACCGATAAGCCCTTTTTCCTCGGCCGTGTTCCAAACGAAGACGACGGACCTTTTCGGACGCTCGACCATCAGGGCCTCGGCGATTTCGAACATCCCGACGACTCCGGAGGCGTTGTCGTCTGCGCCGGGGTAGATCCTCCCTTCGCGCCCGGGATTGTGGTCGTGGTGGGAGCTGATGGTGACGTATTCGTTTCGGAGTACCGGGTCCGTTCCTTCCGCGTAGGCCACGACGTTGAGCGTCTTGTCTTTGCGTGTCACTATCCCGAGCTCGATCTCGAGTTTGCGGCCGGGCATCTTTTTAGAAGCCACGCGTTTTCCCTGGCGGATCGTCTCGATCATCTCGGCGAGATCCTCCTTCGCGACGCCGAGGATGGCCGCACCGGCATCGTGCCTGACCTCGACCTGGAAGAAGGGGAGAGTGGGCGCGGCCGGCGCCGCCCCGGCCGCCGTCTGCGAAGGCACGGTTTCGCTGCCGGTGACGACGTCCGGGAATCTGAGCCTTTCCGGAAGGCTGAAAGTGAGACCCTTCTCGGCGAGCCGCGCCTCCCGTTCCTGGTTGATGACGGTGACGACCGCGACGGCGCCTTTCCCTCTTAGCGCGCCGGCCCTGGACATCAAGAGCCGCCGGTTATCGACCGGTTTCAAAACGTGGTCATCGGGAAGTGCCGCATCCAAAATGACCGCGATTTTCCCTTTGAGGTCCAAGCCGCCAAAGTCGTCCCAATTCAGCTGGGGAGCGCCGAGCCCGTAGCCCAGAAAAACGGCCTCTCCCGTGACTTTTCCCGCCTCGAAAATCCGGCCGATGGCGGCATCCGTGGGGAAATAAAAAACACACTCTCCCGTGCCCGTAATGAGGCGCATGCGCGATGCCTGCGGAACGATCGTGGTCACCTCCACCGGGACTTCCTGGTAGTACGAGCCGCCGGGCATCAGAGGCTTGAGGCCGATCCGTTCGGCCGCGAGGGCGATGTACTTTGAAGCGATGTCGAGCTCGGCCGAGGGCGTATTCCGCCCCCGGAACTCCGGCGCCCCGAGAAATTGCAGGTGGAATTTCATGTCCTCGGCCCGGATAGTTTTCGATCCACGGGAATGGGCATGATCTCCCGGACTGCAAGAAGCAGCGCACAGCAAAAATGCAATTGTGAGGATTTGCATGCGGTTGGATTTCATCATTTCTCTCCTTAGGGTAATTATCGATATCTGGCAGATCGGCGTGAAGAGCCCGGTGAAGGGGGATATCAGACCCTCAGGAAAACGTTCTTCTTGTAGAGGAAGTAGAGAACCAGCCACTCGACGGCGATGACGCCCGCCCCGAGGACGAGGACCCCGGCCCCGCCGGCGATCCGGGCGACTCCCCCGAACAGGAACTTGCTCGTATAGCCGAAATCCACTATCCGCGTCCCCAGATAGATCGTGATCGAGTTCACGCCGATGACCCGGAAGAAGAACGACCACTTCCGGACCTTCCAGACGTCGACGACCAGGTAGAAGAGGGCCAGGAGAAGGAAGGAGAGGCCGGCGGCGTAGATGTCGAAGGTCGACGTCCAGGCCTTCTTGATCATGGGATACCAGTGACTGAGGACGAACCCGGCGGTCGCGAGGCCCGCGCCGCTTCCGGCGAGAATGAGGGCTTTACGATACGCGCCCGATTTTTCCGAGCGGAGGACGAGCCCGGCCAGGCCGCCCATCAGGGTGACGGACGTAGCCGAGAGGATGCACAGGATCCCTTCCGGATCGAAGACGCGGTCGTAGAGACGCCCGGGCAGGAGCAGGCGGTCGATGAATCCGTTGATCGTGCCGTCGGGCGTCAGAACCCCGGCGCCGATCCCCGGCACCGGTACCAGAAGCTGGACGGCCGCGTACCCGAACAGGATCCCGGCCAGGGCGGCCAGGCGGCCCTTCAGGCTCCGGACGTTGAGCATGATCAGCGCGGCGAAGAGATAGGCCAGGCCGATCTGCCCGAGGACGCTGGCGTAGCGCTGGGTCGCGAACTGGAGGTCGGTCAGGTGGTTGTAGAAAAAGCCCAGGACGACGAGCAGGAGCGCCCGCTTGACGAGCTTGAGATAGATGGGACGCTTGTCCGCGGCCGTCTCCGCCTTGGCCAGGAGCGATAGCGGGATGGCGACACCCGAGATGAACATGAAAAGCGGAAAAATGAGGTCGTAGAAGTGGAACCCGGCCCACTCGGCGTGCTCGAGCTGGGCCGCCCACCATCGGGCCCAGCCCCAGCCCGTGACCTCGCCCAGGGCCCGGAACAGGACGTCGCCGCCGATGATCCAGAACATGTCGAAGCCCCGAAGGGCGTCCAGGGACAGGAGGCGCGGTGGCCGAGGCATGAGGCTCATAGCTTGTAGCCGATCTTGCGCAGGAAGTCCTTGCGCCACTGGATTCCATCCGGCCCCTCGACGCCCTTGGTCCTGACGCCGTCGACGACGCCCAGGATGCCCCGGCCCTGTTCGGTCTCGGCCACGACGACTTCGGCCGGGTTGGCCGTGGCGCAGAAAATCCGGCAGACCTCGGGCACGGCCTTGACGGCGTTGAGGATGTTGACCGGGAAGCCGCCGGTCATGAAGATCAGGAAGGAGTGGCCGGCGCCGATGGCCATGGCGTTCTTCTTGGCGATCTCGACCAGGGACTCGTCGTTCCCGGAGTGGCGGACGAGGGCAAGCCCCGACGACTCGCAAAAGGCGATGCCGAACTTCATGTGCGGCGCCGTCGTGACGATGGCCTCGTGGAGGTCCTCGACCGTCTTGATGAAGTGGGCCTGGCCGAGGATGAAGTTCATATCCTCGGGCTTGTCGATGGGGACGACCTTGATGTCCATGGGACCCTCCTCTCGTGTTTCTGCCCTATTATAGAGCCCGTCCGCCTCGACAGCAACGTTGAATATATACTTCATATTAATTAAGATGCTGAGGTCCGATCCCCATACGAATATCGAGGAGACACAATGAATAAAACGTTCCCGCGTGTCATCGCGGTCGCCGCTCTCCTGGCGCTTCTCGTGCCCCACGTCCCGGCCGCCCAAAAAATCTATTGGGGCGACTCCGTTCCGCCGGGATGGAACGGAAAATGGCCGGCCAAGTACCTGACCGTTCCCGAGCGGACGGACTTCGAACGGACCGCCTCCTCCACCGAGGTCCTCGAGTTCATCGATACGATGCGGTGGGCCAGCGATAAAATGTATGTTTTCAACATGTTCACGACAACCTTGCGCCGGACGTGTCCGGCCGTCGTCCTGGCCAATCCGCGCGTGACTTCGCCCGATGAGGCCGCCAAGTCCGGGAAGACGGTCGTCTATCTCCAGGGGAACATCCACGCCTACGAGCCGGAAGCCAAAGAGGCCCTGATGATGCTCCTGCGCGACATCCTCCTCGGCAAGCGCAAGGGCCTCCTCGACAACCTCATCATCATCGTCTGCCCGAATTTCAACGTGGACGGGACCGACACGCTGAGCCTGAGCGAAGGGACTCCCCACCTCCTCGGCTCGGCCGTGAACGCCCAGAACATCAACCTCAACCGCGACGCCATCCGGCTCGAGACCGCCGAGGTCGCCGGGCTCTACCGGACGGTCTTCAACCGCTGGGACCCGACTTTGATCTACGACGGGCATCTCATGGGCCGCGTCCAGCACGGCTATGCCATCGGCTACGCCACTTGCACGGTACCCGCCTCCCACCCCGGTCCGCGCAACTACGTCTTCGACAAGCTCTTCCCGGCCGTCCGCGAGGCGACCCGGAAGAATTATGGCCTCGAGGTCTTCACCCACTGCGAGACCGACGGCAAGTGGCCGCCGACCGTATGGAGCCACGAGAAGGCCATGTGGACGAACGAGGCCAAGTTCGTCGCCAACGCCTACGGCCTGCGGAACCGCATGACGATCCTGGCCGAGACGCCGGGGCACGAATCGTTCGAACGCCGCATCTACGCCCACTACGCCCTCATCACCGGGGTCCTCGAGTACGCCAACGCCCACGGCAAGGAGATGCAGGAGGTCTGCCGGGCTGCCGACCGGGACGTCGTCGAAGCCGTCAAAGCCAAGGCCGAGACGGGCGAGCTCCGGAATTTCGTCGCCGGCACTTACGAGTCCTACGGCAAGGTCGACATCCTCGTGTACAAAGAGCGGAACGTCTCCACGCTCATCCCCGGCACGAGCGTCCGGGCCAGGATCGCGCCGCACATGCTCCGAGCCCCCGAGCTCGTCCGCGGCGTCGAGTTCCTCTGTAAACCCGTGGGAACGGCCGAGGCGCTGGTCCCCCGCGGCTATCTCATCCCGGCCGAGCTGGACTTCATCGCCGAGAAGCTCCGCGCCCAAAACGTCAAGGTCGAGGTCCTGGCCAAGCCGGTCAAGGTCTCTGGCGAGGAGTTCGTGATCGACAAGGTCGGGCAGGGGCGGAGCGGCGGCTATAACATGATCAAGCTCGACGGCGGCTTCGCCCCGTCGCCGGTCCGGGAATTTCCGGCCGGCACGTTCCGCGTGGACATGGCCCAATCCCTGGCCAACGTGGCCTTCTACTGCTTGGAGCCGCAGGCCGCGGACGGCTTCGTCGGTTGGGGGATCTTCGACGCCACCTTCAAGTCGCTCGGCGTCGACAAGCGGAGCGTGGTCTACCCCATCTACAAGTACTTCAAGGTCCTGGAGTGATCCGTTGACTTCACCCGTGTGTAGGAAGCAACGTCCGATTTTGGGCACAGTCGTACATCAGTGTTCACGGAGGATTCTTATGAAAGCCATTATCTATACAAAATATGGCCCGCCGGAAGTTCTTCAACTCAAAGAGGTGGAAAAACCAGCTCCCAAAGACAACGAGGTTCTCGTAAAAATACACGCAACAACCGTCAATCGAACGGACTGCGGATTTCGAAAACCGGAATATGGCCTTATTGTTCGCCTTTTCAGTGGGCTTTTTAGACCTAAAAAAAACATATTGGGCAGTGAGTTTGCCGGGGAGATCGAAGCCATCGGCAAGGACGTCAAAACATTTAAACGGGGCGATCAGGTTTTTGGATTAAGCACAGGCCATTTTGGAACTCATGCGGAATACGTTTGTATCCCCGAAAAAGGCTCGATCACAATTAAGCCGACCCCGATGTCCTACGAAGAGGCGGCCGCCGTCTGTGACGGACTCATGCTGGCCATGACATTCATCAGGAAAATCAATTTTCAGAAATCAAGAAAGATCCTAATCAATGGAGCCTCGGGGTCTATTGGTTCCGCTTGTGTCCAACTGGCTAAATATTACGGCGCAAATATCACAGCCGTTTGCGATACAAAAAATATAGAATTAGCGAGATCACTCGGGGCAGAAAAAATAATAGACTATACAAAAGACGATTTTACAAAAGATGACCAAGTGTATGATGTCGTTATTGATGCTGTCGGCAAAAGTTCATACTTCCGTTGTAAAAAATTGATAAAACCAGGTGGGGTCTATTATTCAACGGATCTTGGCTTCTTGGCGCAGAATATTTTTTTAGCCCTATGGACACCTATTTTCTGCAGTAAAAAAGTAAAGTTTCCGATCCCCAAAGACAGTAAAAAAGAAATCGTATTTTTCAAAGAAATTATCGAGGCAGGAAAGTATAAAGCCGTTATTGATAGACGTTACCCCCTGAAGCAGATCGTCGAGGCCACCCGGTATGTCGAAACAGGGCAAAAGACAGGAAATGTCGTAATAACAATTTTATAAAATCGTGACTTGAACGGCTTCGGGTGACAGGGAGAGCAAAACAGATCTTCCTCAACATGCGATTTTCTTAGTTATCCCCCTTGAGCAATCAAGGGGGGAGGCAAGAGAAATCGGCGTTTCGGGGAAGGGAGTGGGCGATAGAGGACTTGAACCTCTGACTTCTACCGTGTGAAGGTAGCACTCTACCGCTGAGTTAATCGCCCACGCCCCCTCATTTTATCCGAATCGGCAGGGTTGTCAATTTTTCCGCAAATAGACTGCATGGTGCTATAATGACCCATTGGAGGGAAGGAACATGAAGTTTAATATAGTTTTAACACCCGCAGAAGAGGGCGGATTTATCGTGACGGTTCCTGCCCTGGACGGCTGTTTTACTCAAGGCGAAACGGAGAAGCAAGCCCTTAAGAACGCCAAGGAAGCCATCATTTGCTATCTGGAAGGCCTAGAAAAGATCAATCAGATCAAATCTAAACCCAAATCGGTCATCAAGGAAATCGAGGTTCACGTTTGAGTCGGACCTTTTCCGGGAAGGCGGTCGTCAAGGCCCTTCGCCGGACCGGCTACGTCGTCGATCACCAGCGCGGGAGCCATATTTTCTTGCACAACTTAGAAAAGAACATTTCGCTGGTGATACCCCTCCACAAGGAGCTTAAGAAAGGGACCCTCCACGGTATCCTGAAAAGGGCGGGCTTGTCCTTGGAGGATCTCAAGGGACTCAGCTAACTGGCCAATATCCTATCCGCTAGATCACAACCCTGTATTTTTTAATTGTGCATGTGTCGTCCTCAGTCTGTTCGATAATCCAGAGGAAATCGCCGTGGATGTCGATCTCCGGTGTCACTCGGAAGTGCCGGCGTTGCCCCTCAGCGGTCGGTCCGCTTGCGGACGGCGGGGAGGCGGCTGATGGCGCGGACGCCGGCCGCGGTGAGCGGGCAGCGCATCAGGAAAA
>JADBLN010000094.1 GCA_014894455.1 Acidobacteriota bacterium
ATAATTCAACAGGTTGAGGAGGAAACAGCTTTTTTTATGCATAATTCAGGCTAGGTGGTTTTCTGATTCTCGTTCTGGCCGCCGCCGGCGTATATTTTCTCGTCCTCAACAAGGCCCCCGCCAAACCTGAAAATCAGGCGAAAAACGCCGCCACGGAGTCCCCCGGAGGGAGCACCGCCACCGCCCCCGACCAGAAGGTCGAAGCCGCCCCGCTTCCCGTCAAGGTCGCCAAAGCGATCAGGGGCGACCTGGTCATGACCCTCAAGTCTCCGGGAGAAGCCTACACCGAGAGGCGGATCGCCATGAAGGCTGAGGTCGGCGGCGTCGTCAAGAACCTTTACGCCGCCGAGGGCCGTCACGTCAAGGAGGGCGACCTCCTCGTCGAGCTCGACGACCGCGAATACCGCCTTCGTCTTGAAAAGCTCGAGGCCGAGCGGCTTCGTTACCTGTCGGAGCTTTTTCTCGAGAAACAGTTTTCCGCGTCGAACCAAGAAGCCTCCCCGGGCACCCTCGACAAGCTCAATAAGGCCCAGACCGACTACGAGCGCATCTCCGAAGCCTTCAAGAAGGGCCTCGTCTCCCAGGCCGACCTGGAGAAGGCCCAGAGCGACTACGAGCTGGCCCTGATCGAAGCCGGCCGTAAAAAGGACGAGATCATGGCCTCGTCCAAGGGCCTGACCCAGGCCGAGGTCGACGTCAAGATCGCCCGCATGGACCTCGAGAAAACGCGTGTCCGCGCCCCCTTCGCCGGGATCGTCACCGACATCAAGCTGTCACCCAAAGAGCGGCTCGACGCCGGACGCGAGCTCTTCACCCTGGTCGACATCAGCCGCATCAAGGTCAAGGCCAAGGTCCTCGAGAGCGAGGTCGGCAAGGTCGTCGCCGGCCGCGAGGTCGAGCTCCGCTTCAGCGCCTTTCCCGGCCGGGCCTTCAAGGGCCGCATCGAAGCCGTGAGCCCCGTCATCAACGCCGAGGACAAGACCTGCGCCGTCCACGTAACCATGGACAACCCGTCCGAAGAGGTCAAGCCCGGCATGCACGCCGAGGTCGAGTTCCCGACCGAGATCTTCAAGGACCGGTTGCTCGTGCCGCAGCAGGCCATCCTCGTCCGCGGCGGCCGCAGGCTCGTCTTCGCCGTCGAGGGGGACATCGCGAAATGGCGCTACATCGAGGTCGGCCTCGAGAACGAGCGCTTCGCCGAGGTCCTGCCCGGCAAGGAACCGGGCTGGGGCGTCGCCGCGGGCGACACCATCATTATCGAGGGCCACATCACCCTGGCCCACGACACCAAGGTCAGCATCGTCGAATAGCCCTTGGATCCGAGGAGGGGGACCATGCGTCACAAAACCGTCCTCGCGGCCCTGGCCGCGCTCATCATCGCGCCGCTCGTCTGGAGTGGCACACCCCAGACTCCAAAGCCCGAGACCCGCACGCTCTCTCTGGCGGATTGTATCCGCAAAGCCCTCGAAGGGAACCTCGACCTGGCCATCGAAGCGCTGAATCCCGAGATGGACTCGGCCTCCATCGCAGTGGCCCGGGAGAAGTTCCTGCCGGAATTCGGCCTGAGCTCGAACTACCTCGACCAGGACATCCCCAGCTCCTGGGGCGTCGAGGGGCCGACCATCAAGACCAAGATGGATTACTACCAGCTCGGCGTTTCTCAGCGCACCCCGCTCGGCACCGAGCTCGACCTGAGCCTGTCGACGCGCAAGACCGACACGTCGCGGGCCTACACGACCGTCAACCCGGCCTACTTCAGCGAGTTCCGGCTGAACCTGCGCCAGCCTCTCCTCAGGGACTTCGGCTTCAGGGCCAACCATTACGAGTCGATCAAGGCCCGGCGCCAGCTCGACATGTCCGAAGCGGCCCTCAAGTCGACCCTCCTCCAGACGGTCTACGGCGTCGAGGAGGCCTACTGGAACCTCTATTACGCCCGGGAGAGCCTGCGGGTCCTGGAGATGTCGCTCGCCCAGAGCCGGGAGACGCTCAAGCGGAACGAAGAGGCGGCCCGGATCGGGACGAAGTCGGCCGTCGAAGTGCTGAGCGCGGAGACGGAGGTGGCCGGCTACGAGGACCGCGTCCTTTCGGCCCGGCTCCAGGTCGAGAAGGCTGATAACCGCCTCAAGCCCTTGCTCAACATGCCGGTCGCGGGCGCTGCGGCCGGCGCGGCGGCCGGCGTCGCGGCCGTCTCCGGCGAGGACCTCGCCTCGATCATCCCCGCCGACGAGCCCCAGGCCGAGAAGCGCACGGTCACTTACGAAGAGGCCTTGGCCACGGCGCTCGCCGAGCGTCCCGAGCTCGCCCGGACGGATGCGATGATGGCCAACGCGGCCACGGACATCGGCTATTTCCGGAACCAACTCCTCCCCCGCCTCGACCTCAATTTCTCCCTGTGGTCTCCCGGCCAATCGGGCATCAAGTACATCTTCCAGGATAACAACCCGCTGACGGGAATCATCATCGACACGATCTACGGCAGCCGCGGCCAATCTTTCAAAGACGTCTGGAAGATGGCTTACAACAACCTGTCGCTCAACTTCACCCTCACCCTGCCGCTCTCGAACTTCGTCTCCCGGGCCGGGCTGGCCCGGGCGCGCCTGGCCCAAGACCAGGCCCGGCTGCAGCTGGAAAAGGAGCGGCAGACGATCGAAGTCGAGGTCATGGAGGCCGTCAAGGACCTCGAGGCGAGCGCCAAGAAGATCGAGACCTCGGCCCGCTACCGCGGGCTCATGGAGAAGCGCGTCCAGGCCGAGACCCAGCGCTACGACCTCGGCCTCGTCGGCAGCGAGTGGCTCTTCACCTACCAGAGGAACCTGGCCCAGGCCAAGGCCGACGAGATCCGGGCCGTCATCGACTATCGCATCGCCCTGGCCGCGCTGGACAAGGCCATGGGGACGACCATCCGGGCCAAGGGCCTGAAATTCAAAGGTTACGAGTTCTGAGGACGACGATGAGAACGCACGCCGAAAGATTTCTGGCTCGGGCCATCCTGATGATGGCCCTATCCGTCACGGCCATCGCTTTCGGGCAGGTCATCGAGAACCCGGCCAAGCCGAAGGCGGCCAATGCCGGGCGGGTCATCGTGCCCGAAGAGGTCCTGGCCATCTCCGACGAGGGGACACGAGATTACTACTTCAAGGCGCCACACGATCTCATGATCGCGCCCGACGGTTCGCTCTTTCTTCTTGACGAATATCAGGTCCTCCAATTCGACAAATCCGGCAAGTTCGTGCGCGACCTCTATAAGAAGGGCCAGGGGCCCGGCGAAATGTCCTATGTCAGGGCCTGCCTGACAACGGACAAGAACGTCATTGTGCATACGGACTCTCCCAACAGGCTCATTTTTTTCGATTATGCCGGGAAGTACGAAAAGGAAATCCCGATGCGCGCCCTAACGGGCAACACGTACCGGCCAAAGACCTTGTTGGCTGACGGCGGGAAGTTCTATATCCAGTCCGCCGACCTGCCAAGGGTTAAGGGCGACCCGGACTACGTCGACGTCCCGCATACCATCCTTGCCTTGAATGCAGTCACGGCAGAGAGCCGGGAGCTTTCCTCGTTCTCAACCAGATCGTATGTCATCACCGCGGCCGGTGGCCGTTCAACGGGTCTTTACGAAATCAGCTCGTTCTTCGTCGCCCCGTTCAAAGGGAAATACCTCGCTCTCAGCCACACAAGCGAATACTTAATCAAGATCTATGACCCGGCGGCGGACAAAGTCATCCGGGAATTCCATCGGGTCTACGAAAGGGTCAAGCCCGAACCTCCGACCGAGATAGACAAGAAGGGTCAGCTGATTGGGGGAAAGCGTTACCCCCGTCCTGAGCAAGACTTCCAATCCGATGTTAAGGTCATCCTGACCCGCGGCGACGAGATCTGGGTCGTGACCTCGACGAAGGACAAGTCCAAAGGTGTGCTCATCGACGTTTTCGATGGCGAAGGAGTTTACAGGGATTGCTTTTACCTTATATTGCCCGTAGCGGCCCTGGACGAGCTTCGTTGGCCCGGATACTGCACTCTCGATGGCGAGTTTCTCTGGATCGTCGAGCGGGCCGAGGACGAGACGGCTACCATAAAGAAATACCGTGTCGTGATCTAAGGCAGGGATACGCTTCAGGCAAAAGGAGGCCGCGCATGAAAATCAACCGGGGATCCGTCCTAGTTATCGGCCTGGCACTCTTGGCGTTCATGGCGGCCGCCGTGGTTCTCTCCGCCCAGGTCAAGTGGAATGGGACAGTCGTCAAGGAGGGTGGCGTGACCGTCGTCCGGAACCCCAAGGAGCCACTCTACAAAACGCCCGTTCTCGAGCTCAAAGAGGACCTTTCGCTTGGCGGCCCGGAGGCCCAGGGCGACTACGCCTTCGGCCAGATCCGGACCTTTATCGTCGACGACGCCGGCTCGATCTACGTCCTGGACCAGCAAAGCTCCCACGTCAAGGTCTTCGACGCCTCCGGCAAATACGTCCGGACGATCGGCCGGCAGGGCCAGGGGCCGGGCGAGCTCGAGAATCCCATGACGCTGTCCTTCAACCGGACGTCGGGTGAGCTCGCCGTCCACCAGGCGAGCCGGCGGATGTCCTACTTCAAGACCGACGGCACGTTCCTCCGCCACTTGTCCCTCAAGGAGATGTGGGCTCTCCGCGGCCGGGTCGATTCCAAGGGCAACATCTACATCACAGAGGGTTTCGTCGACCCCAAGGACCCGCGCTATGAAACGAAGAAGCTGGCTCCCGATGCTTCCGTCATCGCCGTGTTGGCCAAGTCGCCCGCCCCCAACGCGTCCGTGAAGTACGATCCTTTCATGGCCATTAGCTACTTCCAGCTCGACCGGGACGACCGCCTCGTCTATGGGTATCCGTTAACTTACGAGATCCAATTTTTCGGCCCCGCCGACCAAAAGGTCATCAAGAAAATCACGCGGGAGTACGATCCCGTGGTCGTCACGGCAGAGGAGAGGGAGAAGCAGGAAAAGGATATCCCGCCGGGGATGACCATAAACTTCGATTTCTCGAAATACCACTCGGCCTACTACAGGTTTTTCCTGAGCGACCTGGGGCACGTTTTCGTCCAGACCTGGGAAAAAACGAAGGACGGGAAGAGCATCCACGACATCTTCGACGCCGAAGGGCGGTTCATCGGCCGTATTCCGCTCAAGCCCTCGGGCATCGAGATCCTCAAGGGGAAGTACTACGCCCTCGAGGAGGACGAGGACGGCTACCAGACCGTCAAGCGCTGCGCCGTGACCTGGACCGTCAAGTAGGGGAAAGCGAGGAATCATGAAGCTCGCCCGCATGGCCGTCGACCGGCCGGTGACGATGTACATGTTCTACATCGCCGTCATCCTCCTCGGCGCCGTCTCCCTCCGGGAGCTCTCCGTCGACCTCCTGCCCGATATCAGCTACCCGCGCCTGTCGGTCATCACCAACTACCCCGGCGTCGCCCCCGAGGAGGTCGAGACCCTGATCACCGCCCCGCTCGAGTCGGCGGTCAGCCGCATCCCGGGCCTCCGCCGCGTCGAATCGGTGTCGAAGGAAGGCGTCTCGCTCCTGACCCTCGAGTTCGACTGGGGCACGAACATGGATTTCACCATGCTCCACACCCGGGAACAGCTCGACAACGCCAAGGACCGCTTCCCGGAAGACGCCGAAAGCCCGACGATCGTCCCCCTCGACCCGCAGAGCCGGCCGATCATGACCCTGGCCCTCACGGGCGACCGGAGCCTCCTCGAGCTCAAGGAGTTCGCCGAGGAGCTGGTCAAACCGCGCCTCGAGCAGATCGAGGGCATCGGCTCAGCCGAGACGACCGGCGGCGTCGAGCGCGAGATCCAGGTCGATGCCGACCCGCGCAAGCTCGCCCTCTACGGGCTCAAGGTCGAGGACGTCGCCCGCCGCGTCGATGCCTTCAACCGCAACCTCCAGGGCGGGACGATCCGCAAGGGGACGTTCAAGTACGCCCTCCGCGTCGTCGGGGAGTTCGAGTCGCTCGACGAGATCGGCGAGATCAGCCTCATGGTCACGAAGGAAGGCGGCGTCGTCCGTCTCCGCGACGTGGCCACGGTCCGCGACGGGATCAAGGAGCGGCAGGGCATGACCCGCCTCGACGGGGCCGAGAGCATCGGCCTCCTCGTCCGCAAGGAATCCGGGGCCAATACGGTCAAGGTCACGAAGCTCGCCCGCGAGGTCATCGACCAGATCCGCAAGGAGAACCCGGGCGTCACGCTGAGCATCGTCAACGAGCAATCCAAGACGATCGAGGACGCCATCGGCGCGGTCAAGGACGAGCTCATCCAGGGCGCCATCCTGGCCTTCCTGACCCTGCTCATCTTCCTCCAGGAGTGGAAAACCCCGCTCATCATCGGCACGGTCATCCCCATCTCGGTCATCGGCACTTTCAGCCTGCTCTTCTTCAGCGACATCTCCCTCAACATCATGTCGCTCGGCGGCCTGGCCTTGGGGGTGGGCATGCTCGACGACTGCGCCGTCGTCGTCTCGGAGAATATCTTCCGCCACCGCGGCCTGGGCAAGAGCCTGAAGGAGGCGGCCTATATCGGGACGAAGGAGGTCGGGCCGGCCGTCATCTCCACGGCCCTGACGACGATCGTCGTCTTCTTGCCGGTCATCTACGTCCGCGGCGTCGCCGGCCAGCTGTTCAAGGATACGGCCCTGACGGTCACCTTCGCCCTCCTCGCTTCGCTCCTCGTTTCGCTGACCCTCATCGGCACGCTCCAGTCGAGGACCTTCGACTTCGGGGCAGGATCCGAAGGCCGTTGGAAATGGACCTGGGGGCTCAAGAAATTCCCGGTCGCGGAGCGGCCTCTCTATGCCGTGTTCAAGGGCATCGGTTTCGTCCTGAACTTCCTCGTCAGTTTCCTCGTCCAGCTCTTCGCTTTCATCTTCCATTATCTCGGATTGCCATTCCGGCCGGTCCTCAAGGCGGTCTTCTCGGCCTTCAACGCTGTCTACGGCCGGTTCATCGTCTGGTATCAGCGGTTCCTCAGGTGGAGCCTCGACCATAAGGGCCGGGTCATGGCCTGGACGCTCGTCTTCTTCGCCGTCACGTTCGCCCTGGGCGGCCTCATCCGCCGGGAGCTCATGCCGCGCATGGAAACGAACACCTTCGAGCTCGACCTCAAGATGCCCGTCGACTTTTCCTTCGAGCAGACGACCGAGATGGCCGTCATGCTCGAAGGCCGGCTCCGCGGCCTCGCGCCCGTCCGGACCGTCCTCGCCCAGGTCGGGATCGTCAGCGGCATGGAGAGCGCCGATCCCAACATCTCCGTCAACTCGGCCCGCGTTTTCGTCGAAGTCGAAAAACCGAAACAGCTCGAGGGAGTTCTCGACGTCATGCGCGCCCGTCTGGCCCAGTTCCCCGACATCGCTTATACGATCGTCCGCGAGCAGTCGACCATCAGTCAGTTCCTGTCCCTGTCCGCGGCCGAAGTGGGGCTCAAGGTCAAGGGCAAGGACCTCGACCGCCTCAAGGAGATCGCCGAGGACCTCGTGGCCAGGCTTTCGACCATCCCGGGCATCGCCGACCTGGCCACCAATATCGGCCAGGGCAAGCCGGAGTTCCTGGTCACCGTCAACAAGGACGCCATTAAGAGATACCCGGGTCTGACGCCCTCGATGATCGGCGATTTCCTGGTCAGCGCCGTTCGCGGCCGGGTGGCCACCCAGTTCCGGGAGATGGAGAAGAAGTACGACATCCTGGTCCGCCTCGAGGACGCCTCGCGGCGGAATATCGAGGCTCTTCTCGGCGAGACCCTGCCCTTCGAGGGCCAAGTCGTCCCGCTCCGGGACCTCGTCTCCTACGAGGTCGTCCGCGGCCCGCGCGAGATCCGCCGCGAGAACCAGCAGAGGGAGGTCCTGGTGACGGCGAACCTCAAGGGGCGAAAGATCAGCCAGGTCACGCCGGCCGTCGACAAGGTCATCGCCACTCTTCGCCTGCCGACCGACTACCGCGTCGTCTGGAGCGGCGAACGCGAGGAGATGAGCCAATCGTTCCGGAGCCTCGTCCTGGCCCTCCTCCTGGCCACCCTGCTCACCTACATGATCATGGCCGCCCAGTTCGAGTCTCTCGTTCACCCGTTCATCGTCATGTTCACCCTCCCCATGGGCGCGGCCGGCGCCATCTTGGCTCTTCTTCTCACCGGCCAGACGCTCAACGTCATCTCGATCATCGGCATGGTCGTCCTCATCGGCATCGTCGTCGATAACGCCACGGTCAAGATCGACTACACGAACCAGCTCCGGCGGGGCGGCATGGCCCTCCGGGAGGCCGTCGAGGAGGGCAGCCACGTCCGGTTGAGGCCCATCCTGATGTCGACAGGAAGCACGCTCGTCGGCCTCATCCCCATGGCCCTGGCCCTCGAGAGGGGCGCCGAGCTCATGCAGCCCCTGGCCATCGTCGTCATCGGCGGGTTGACCTTCTCGACCTTTCTGACCCTCATCCTCATCCCGGTCATCTACGAGTGGGCGGAGCAGAGAAAGCGATGAAGGTCTTCATCGACCGCCCCGTGGCCACGGCCATGGCCTTTCTTGCCCTCCTCGCGACGGGCGTTTACTCCTTCCTCAACACGCCGATCGAGCTGGCGCCGAAGGAGAGCTACCCGATGGTCGACGTCGTCACGAGCTGGTACGGCGTGCCTCCCGAGGTCGTCCAGACCCAGGTCACGGCGCCGCTCGAGGAAGCCTGCTCGACGGTCAAGGGCATCGTCAAGATGACCTCGACCTCGCAGATCGGGCTGTCCCGGATCACGCTGGAGTTCGATCCCAAGACGAACATGGAGTTCGCCACACTCGCCCTGCGCGAGGAGCTAACGAAAGCCCGGACGCTCATGCCGCCCCGGATCCGGCCGATCGTCCAGCCCTATATCCCCGAGGACTTCCGGGTCCGCCCCTTCCTCCAATACACGGTCTCCGGCGACTACGTGCTCCAGGAGCTCCAGGAGATCGTCAAGGAGAAGCTCGAGATCGGGCTCGGCTCGGTCCGGGGTGTTTCAGGCGTCGAGGTCGCGGGAGGCTCGGAGCCTGAGATCCGGGTCGTCCTCGACAAGGGCAAGGTCAAGGCCTACGGCCTTCACCCCTACACGATCAACGCGGCCATCGGCGCCCGGCTCGGGACATATCCCACCGGCCGCATCCGGAAGGGGAACCAGGAGTTCCTGTTCAAGTTCGCCGACCGGATCGACAGCCTGCCCGAGCTCGAGGAGACGGTGGTCGCCTATTCGGGGCAAAATCCCATCCTGGTCAAGGACGTGGCCACGGTTGAGATCACCTACGCCGATATCCGGACCATCCACCGCATCAACGGCCAGCCCACGGTCAGCCTGACCGTGTTGAAGGAGCGCGGCGCGAATACGCTCCGCATCGCCGGCGACGTCAAGCGAAAGCTCGAGGAGGTCAAGAAGGAGCTCCCGCCCAACCTCGTTTTCAAAAGCGTCGACGACGAGAGCGAGGAGATCCGCAAGAACCTCAACGACCTCGCCCTGCTCGCCGGGCTGATCACCATCATCGTCTTCGTCATGATCTTCGTCGTCCTCCGCCGCGTCCGGCCGTCGCTCCTCATCCTGTCCTCGATCGCCTTCTCCATCGTCATCACCTTCAACCTCATCTACGCCTTCAAGATCTCGCTCAACATGCTGACCCTCGGGGCGCTGGCCCTGGGCTTCGGCATGTTCGTCGACAACTCCATCGTCGTCTTCGAGAACATCCTCCGCCTGCGGGAGCTGGGAATGGAACCGCGAGAGGCGTCCATTCAGGGCCCCAAGGAGGTCTTCGTCGCCGTCCTGGCCTCGACGCTGACGGTCATGGCCGTCTTCTTCAGCTTTCCTTTCTTCCAGGGAAAGCTCAAGATCTACTACCTGCCGCTGGCCATCGTCATCGCCTCGGCCATGGCCGCCTCGCTTCTCGTCTCCTTCTCGCTTATCCCGGCCCTCAGTCCCCGGCTCATCGAAAAGCGGAAACGAACGGGCACCGAGGAGAGGCCAAGCCCTCGGTTCGAGAAGGTCCTGACATTCCTCATACGCCATCCCGTCGAGGTCCTGCTCGTCGTCGCCGCCCTCCTCTTCGGGTCCTATCGCTGGTTCAGGGCCGAGGTCACGGTCGGCCGCTGGTATTCCTGGTACTCCAAAGAATACCTCTATGTCCGCGTCGTCATGCCGCCGGGAACCGATATCGCCCGGACCGACGAGACCATCCGGGCCTTCGAGGACAAGGTCATGGCCCAGGACTGCACCAAGGAGATGAACGTCCGCATCCAGTCCGAGAACGCCCAGGCCATCATCGGCTTCCCGCCGGATATCGAGAAGTCCTATCGACCCTACGCCCTGAAGGAGGAACTCATCCAGCTGGCCACCCAGTTCGCCGGCATCGACATCAGCGTCTCAGGCTTCGACCCCCAGTGGTACTCCTCGAGCATGGGCGCCGGGACCTATTACAGCTCGCGGATCAAGTTCTTCGGCTACAACCTCAAGAAATTAAAAGAGATAACGGCCGACCTGGAAAAGACCCTGCGGCGCAACCCGCGCATCAAAGAGGTCCGGACCGTTTCCAGCCGCTTCGGCTGGTGGCGGGGCGACACGGTCGAGGACGTCCTCAAGATCGACAAAGCGGCCCTCCGCCGCTACGACATCGACCCGGCCTACCTCTACTTCCACCTTCAGACGATGATCCAAGGGGAGTTCGGCACGCCGGCCAGGATCCGGACGGGGGGCAGGGACCTCATCGTTTCGGTCAAGTTCCCCGAGGCATCGACGCTCGACATGCGCGGCCTGCGGGAAGCCCTCATCCAGACGCGTGCCGGTGAGTATCTCCGGCTCGGCGAGATCGCCTCATTCGACGAGGTCCCCATCCCCGGGTCGATCGATCGCGAGAACCAGCAGTTCCAACAGACGATCATGTGGGAGTTCCGCGGCCCATCCAAGGCCGAGGAGCGTTACCGCAAGGCCGTCTTCGCCTCGCTCCACCTGCAGCCCGGCTTCTCGGCGACCCTCGACGAAAGCTGGTTCGTGACGGAGGAAGAGCAGAAGCAGATCAACTTCGCCATCGCCGTCGCCCTGGTCATCATCTTCATGATCCTGGCCGCGCTCTACGAGTCCTTCATCACGCCGTTCTTCATCATGCTGGCCGTGCCGCTCGCCCTCATCGGCGTCTTCGTCGCGTTCGTCGTGGCCAAGGCGCCCTTCGACCCGACGGCCTACATCGGGGTCATCCTGCTTTCCGGGATCGTCGTCAGCAACTCCATCCTCCTCGTCGACCACATCAACCTGAGGCGGCGGCAGGGGCTGGGGCTCCTGGAAGCTGTCGTCCGCGGCACGAAGGACAGAATGCGCCCCGTCTTCATGACCACGGCGACGACGATCTTCGGCATGCTGCCGCTCCTTCTCATCGGCGCGGAGGCCAACAAGCGTCAGATCTGGTCGTCGTTGGCTTTATGCACCGTGGGCGGCCTGACGAGCTCGACGATTCTCGTTTTCGTCGTCCTTCCGGTCCTCTACTTCCACGGCGACAGGCTGAAGCTCTGGGGAGCGGAGAAAGCCCGCGAGGCGCGGGGGCTCTTCGGAGCGAAACGGCGCAAAGGCGGGGATCCGGCGGCGGCGGGCGAGATCCCCGAAGAGCCCGCGGAATAGAAAAACGACGGGGCTTATTTCAAGCTGACACACGCCAAGTGACAGCGCGTGCACTCGAGGGGCAGGTCCGAGTGGAAGGTGTTCCTGAAGAATTCGTTGTCGAGGAGCATTTCCTGGGCGATCTGGGCCCGGGACTGCTGGATGAAAGCGGCCAGGTCCTCCTCGACCACCGCGCCGGGCTTGGGCTGTATCCTCCCGACCTCAACGCCCTGCCAGTAGACGATGACCGCGGGAACTTCCGTGACGCCGTTGTCGGCGATGATCGCCGCCGGCTCGTACAGGTCCTTCGCGACGCCGATGAACTCCGCGGAGAGCGCCGCATTCCCCGACGCCTCGAACGCCCGGCAGATGGCTCCGGCGAACTTGAGGTCGTCCGATCGTGAGGCAACCAGGAACACCCGGACGTGGACCGGGTCGACCAGGGTGACGAGAGTAGCCAGGGCGTTAGGCGAGGGCGAACAGGACGCGAAAGAACCGTCGGCCGCGGCCGCGAGCGAGACGATCTTGTCCTTCGAAAGGTAGCCGACGAGCGCCTCCTCCTGGCCGCCGCGCCAGGCCAAGGCTGCGGACCCGAGAAGAACGCAGAGCATTCCGCCGGCGATCGCGTTTCTCGTCCTTCTCATCGTTTCGGGATTCTTGTCTTTCCCCGGCGTTCCGGCTTATCGTCCGCCGTCCTCCGGAATATTTCGGCATGTGTGTTCGAGAGGCCTTAGCTTATTCACGACCACATCCCAAACGATCTTCGTGTTGACACCGAAATACTCATGGGCAAGGACGTTGCGCAGAGCGATGATCTTCCGCCATTCGATCTCCGGGGCCGCGGCCTGGATCTCGCCGGGAATTCTCCCGGCCGCTTCACCGATGACTTCGAGGTTCCTGACCACAGCGTCGACGGTGACAAGACTTTTTTCAAAGTCCTCCAGGCTCATGCCCTCCGTGTAAGAGAAAATCCGGCGGACGGCTTCCAAGATGTCGGTCAGGTAGACCCTGTGGTCCCTAGGCATAAAGGACCTCGCGCAGGGCCTGCGAACGGACCCCTTGTTTCAAAGAATCCTCCAGGACGAGGTCACACGGCCGGCCGAAGAGGTCCTCGAGAAAGAATTTGAGGTCCATGTAGCGGTCGAAGGTCGGGTCCTCGAGTTCGACGAGAACGTCGATGTCGCTCGCCGGGCCGGCTTCCCCCCGGGCCGCCGAGCCGAAGATGCCGATCTTTCGGACGCCGAATTTTTTCTCTATTTCGGGCGCGGCCGTCCGCAGGAGGCGAATGACGTGGTCGCTCTCAGGGCCCTTGCCGGTCCGTGACGAGCGTTCCTCGACCCACTCATCGACTTCGGAACGCCGGAATTTCAAGAGCCTCCCGATTTTCCTGGCCGGCAGGCCGCGCCTCTCCACCCACTTGTAGACTGTTCCTCGCCGGATTCCCAGGTAGGCCGACACATCATCGACAGAAAGCCAGCGGTCGTACATCACAGAATCACTCATGTAATTTGTCTAATAAATGATAATATATACCACTAGATGATAATAAATACCATTTAGTTTGTCAACTAGCGATTATTCCAAAAAAAACCGATCCTAGCCCGGGCTTCCCAGGCTTTTTTCGAAGGGCTGGCGGCAGATGCCCCTCTCGGTGATGATGGCCGTGATGTAGGCGGCCGGGGTGACGTCGAAGGCCGGGTTGCGGACCTCGGCATCGGGGAGTGTGACCAGGCGGCCGCCGACCTCGCGGACCTCGTCGGGGCTCCGCTCCTCGATGGGGATGCCGCCGCCGTCGGCGAGCGTCGGGTCGACCGTGCTCATGGGCGCCGCGACATAGAACGGCACGCCGTTCTCCTTGGCCAGCACGCCCAGCGAATACGTCCCGATCTTGTTGGCCGTGTCGCCGTTGCGGGCGATGCGGTCGGCGCCGACGACGACCGCGTCGACATCCCCGCGCCGCAGGAACCAGCCGGCCATGCTGTCGGTGATGAGGACGACAGGGACGCCGTCCTTATCGAGCTCCCAGACGGTCAGGCGGGCGCCCTGGAGGAAGGGCCGGGTCTCGTCGGCGAAGACGCGGACCCTCTTGCCCTCGGCAACGGCGGCCCGGATGACGCCGAGCGCCGTGCCGTATTCGGCCGTGGCCAGCCCGCCGGCATTGCAATGGGTCAGGATGGTCCAGCCGTCGCGGATGAGGGCCTGGCCGTGACGGCCGATGGCCCGGTTCGTCTCCGCATCCTCGCGCTCGATCGCCTTGGCCTCCTCGAGGAGAGCCGTCCGGATGGCCCGCAGGCCGTGCTGCCGAGTGCGCTCGTAGACCGCCTTCATTCGCTCCAGAGCCCAGAAGAGGTTCCGGGCCGTGGGCCGCGTCCGCTCGAGCCGCTTGTAGATTTTCTCGAAATCACGGTCGAGCGACCGGCCCGTCCCCGCGGTCAGGGCCATCGCGCCTAGGGCGAGGCCGTAGGCCGCGGCGATGCCGATCGCCGGCGCCCCACGGATGACCATTTTCTCGATGGCCTGGGCCATCTGGATATAGGTACTGCAGCGGACGTAGGTCTCCTGGCCGGGGAGCTTCCGCTGGTCGATCATGATGACGGAACGGCCACGCCAGGCAATGGTCGGCAGCATCGGTCAATCCTTCTTCCAGGCCGGCGTGCGGGCGTCCCGCCAGCCCCATTTCTTCGTCCAACCGGAATGGGCCGAGGCGAAAGCCTTCGACTCGGCCGCCGGGAGAGTTTCTTTGAGCTTATCATAACAGTATATGAGCTGGTTGTCGTTATCGCGCGATATTTTTTCCGAGGGCAGGCCGAGCTCGTGGGCAATGACGGCTTCCTCGTAGGACCGGCGCAGGTCGCCGATGTGGCCGTCGACCTGAGCGTGGAGGTAATGGAATAGGCCGCAGGCGAAGTCACGGTCGAGGAGTCGGTCGAGCGCTTTGGTCAGGCCGGCCAGCGTCCGGCTTTTTTCTTCGGGATCAAGGCCGGCGGCCCGGGCAAGGACCAGGTTCGTCCGCTTTTCGGCGGCCGTCATCAGGACGGGCTTGAAGGCGGACTTGTCGAGGAGCTGGGCGTAAATCCGGAGGGCCGGGGCTTCGAGGCCCAGTTCCTCGAAAGACGCCGCGAGGCCGGCGAGAGCGACGTCGGAAGCCCACGCTTCGCCCGGTTCGTATCCCAGGCTGAAGGCCTTGAGAAAACTTGCCTCCGCCTCCCGCCACCGGCCGAGGTTCGTTTCGGCCAAGCCTTTGATCGTGAAAGCCTGGGCCGATGGTTTTCGGCGGCACTCGCACTCGGCTTCGTCGAGGGCCCTCTTCCAGGACGCGACGGCGGCCGCCGTACGGAAGACGCGGGCCTGGTCCTGGCCCTCGGCGTAAAACTGTTTGGCTTTCCGAAGATGCGGGAGACAAGCTACAGAGAGGACAAAGACAAGGGCGAGGGCGGCGGCCGGGAAGAGTTTTCTTTTCATGCGTCGGGAGGAATCGCCGGGCTGATGGAGGCCGGCTTTTTGACCAAGGCGATGATCATATTCTGGACGTCCTCGTCCTTGAGAAGATGGAGGCCGAGCGAGGCGGCCTCCACGCCGATGAGTTCCAGGGCCTTCCAGAAGTCCGGGTTGGCCGCGGCGGGCTGGATATCGTCCCTGGCCTTGCTTGTTCGAGAGGCGAATTCGACGACGATGCCGCGATAATCGGCCGCTTCGATTTCCGCCTTGAAGAGGGCGGTAAGGAAAGCGTCCCCGAGGCCGAATATGGGATAGAGGGCGGGGAAAGCGGCCCGGAGGGTACGCAGATCGCCCCGGGCGAGCTCGGCGGCGTATTCGCGGCCCAGGGCTTCGTCCCCGGAGAAAAAATGCAGGACGAATTCGTCGGGCTTAGTCCGGACGAATTCGGGGTCGAGCCAGACCTGCCAGGCGAGGATCCTCTCCCGGTAATCGAAGACGCGCCGGATCGCCCAGACGCAGGCCGAGTAGAGGACGGGGAAGTAGAGCCAAAACTTCAGGGGCAGGAACGCGTCGAGGATCTCGACACCCCGGGCGAGCGCGGCCTCGACGTCCTTCTTGCTCATGACCTCGCCGTTCTTTCCATACACATTCCTGATTCCGCTCCATTATACGTCAACCGCCGCCCCCCCGAGGCCTACTTGACTTCCAGGATGGCCAGGAAGGCCTCCTGGGGGATATCCACTTTGCCGACGCGGCGCATCCGCTTCTTGCCCGCCTTCTGCTTCTCCAGGACTTTCATCTTCCGCGTGTAGTCGCCGCCGTAGAGCTTGGCCAGGACGTCCTTGCGGAAGGGCTTGACCGTCTCCCGGGCGATGATCCGCTTGCCGATGGCGGCTTGGAGGGCGACCTCGTACTGCTGGCGGGGGATGACCTTGCGCATGCGCTCGACGAGACCCCGGCCGATCGTCTGGGCCTTCGCCTCGTGGACGATGAGCGACAGGGCGTCGACGGCTTCGCCGTTGATGAGGATGTCGAGCTTGACGAGCGGCCCCTCGCGGTAGCCGACGAACTCGTAGTCGAGCGAAGCGTAGCCCTGCGACAGCTGTTTGAGCTGGTTGTAGAAGTCGAAGACGACTTCGTTCAGGGGCAGCGTGTAGGCGAGAAGAACGCGGCCCGGACCGATGTACTCCATTTTCTTCTGGACGCCGCGGCGCTCCTCGAGGAGCTTGAACAGGCCACCCAGGTAGCGGTCCGGGGTCAGGATGACGGCGTCGATGACCGGCTCTTCGATGACGGTGACGTTGGTCGCGTCGGGCATCCCGGCGGGGTTGTGGATCTCGATCGTCTCCCCCGTCTGGGTCGTCACCCGGTAGCCGACGCTCGGCGCCGTCGTGATCAGGGTCAGGCCGAACTCGCGCTCGAGCCGCTCCTGGACGATCTCCCGGTGGAGAAGCCCGAGGAACCCGGCCCGGAAGCCGAGGCCGAGGGCGGGCGAGTTCTCCGGCTCGTACTGCAAGGAGGCGTCGTTCAAGCGGAGCTTCTCCATCGCGTCGCGGAGCTCCTCGATATTGCTCTCCCCCGCCGGGAAGATGCCGCAGAAAACCATCGACTTGGCGTCCTTGAAGCCCGGCAGCGGCTTTTCGGTCGGGCGGTTCCGGTGGGTGACCGTGTCGCCGATCCGGGCGTCGCTGAGCTTCTTGATCCCGGCGATGAGATAGCCGACCTCGCCCGTCCGCAGGACGCCGGACTTGACGGGCTTCGGCATGAGATAGCCGACCTCCTCTGCCTCGTACTCCGCGCCCGAGGCCATGAGGACGATTTTGTCGCCCGTCTGGAGCTCGCCGTCGATGACCCGGACGAGGACGATGACGCCCCGGTAGGAGTCGAACCAGGAGTCGAAGAGGAGGGCCTTGAGCGGCGCCTCCGGGCTCCCCTTCGGGGGCGGGATGCGCTTGACGACGGCCTCGAAGAGCTCCGGCAGGCCCTGGCCGGTCTTAGCGCTGACGAGGAGGGCTTCGGAGCGGGGCAGGCCGATGACGTGCTCCATCTGTTCGAGCGAGTCCTCGATCTGGATCTGGGGCAGGTCGATCTTGTTGATGACCGGGACGAGGACCAGGTCGTTCTGGATGGCGAGGTAGGCGTTGGCCAGGGTCTGGGCCTCGACGCCCTGGGAGGCGTCGATGACGAGGAGGGCCCCGTCGCAAGCGGCCAGGCTCCGCGAGACCTCGTAGGAGAAGTCGACGTGGCCCGGGGTGTCGATCAGGTCGAAGACATAGTCCTCCCCCGAGAGGCTTTTGTAGGTCAGGCGGACCGTCTGGGCCTTGATGGTGATGCCCCGCTCCCTCTCGAGGTCCATGGTGTCGAGGACCTGTTCCTTGAGCTCCCGGTGGGACAGGGCCCCGGTCAGCTCGATGAACCTGTCGGCCAAGGTGGACTTGCCGTGGTCCACATGGGCGATGATGGAGAAGTTCCTGATATTCTTCATGGAAACGCCCATTATCTCAGAATTTCCCCGGCCCGGCAAGACGGCCGGCTCCGGTTGACTTTTCGGGGGGGAGGGCGTATCTTTTAGGAGAGAATCGCGGAAAGACCCATAGGAGATGCCCATGCTTGGATCCCTCGGACCGACCGAACTGATCCTGATACTCCTGATCGTCATCATCATCTTCGGTGCCCGGAAGCTGCCGGACCTCGGGAAATCCATCGGTGAGGGCATCAAGAACTTCAAAAAGTCCATGAACACCAAGGACGACCCCGAGAATCCCAAGAAGCCCGAGCCCCCCGCCAATTGACGGCCCGCCGCCCCGGCGCCTGCCGGGTCCCCCGTCTGAGCGGGCCCTTTGAGTACTCTCCATGAAGACCTATTGCGATGCCGGTTTTGACATCGGCGGCACCCGGCTGAAATACGGCCTCATCGACTCCGAGGGGCGCCTCGTCCTCAAGGGAAAGGTCCGCAGTCCCGAGGCCATGGCCGACATCCTGGCCGCCCTCGAGGAGGCCTGGGGCTCCCTCAAGAAAAAAGCGCCCGGCCCCATCCGCTCCTGCGGCTTCGGCATCGCCGGCTTCTACAGCCTGAAAGAACAGAAGATCCTCCAGTCGCCGAACTACCCCAGCCTCAACGGTTTTCCCCTCGTCCCCGCCCTCCGCAAGTTCATCGACGTGCCGTTCCGGATCGGGAACGACGCCAACATGGCCGCTTACGGGGAATTCGCCCACGGGGCGGGGCGGGGTGCCCGGAGCTTGGTCCTGCTGACTATCGGGACGGGCATCGGCTCGGGCATCATCCTCGACGGGAAGCTGTGGGAAGGCGAGGGCGGCTACGCCGGAGAGATCGGGCACATCACGGTCAACCCCGAAGGCGACCCCTGCAACTGCGGCGGCCGGGGCTGCCTCGAGACCGAGGCCTCGGCGCCGCGGATCGTCAAGAACTACCAGGCCCTCACGGGACGGACAGATGTCGCCGACTCCCGGGACGTCTACCTCCTGGCCAAGGCCGGCGACCCGGCCGCGCTCGAGAGCTTCAGAAAATGCGCCTACTACCTGGGCATCGGCCTGGGCATCGTCATCAATCTCCTGAACCCGGAGAAGATCCTCATTGGCGGAGGCGTCGTCTCGGCCGGGAAATTCCTCCTCGGCCCGGCCGTCGAGGAAGCCCGCCGGCGGTCCCACCGTATTTCCTTCGCCGGCTGCCGCATCGAGAAAGCGTCCCTGGGCAACGACGCCGGCCTCGCCGGCGCGGCCGCCTGGGCCCGTCTCAAGGCGGGGAGCCGGAAATGAGGGCCCTCCCCCGCGGCGGCCCGCCTGTAACGTTCCGCTGCCGGCGGGAGTTAATTATTTTGACATCCCCAGAGGAAAAAAATATAAAGGACTGGTGGAGACCGAGACCAAGGAGGCCGCTTTGACCAGGAAAATTCTCGCCGCTCTCGTCCTCTCCGCGGCCGTTCTCGTCCTCTGCCTGCCGGCTTCCGCGGCCAGCCAGACCGGCTCCATCAAGGGCCGGGTCGTCGATAAGCAGGGTCAGCCCCTGTCGGGGGCTTACCTCTACGTGTCCTCCCCGACCATGCTCGGCATCGCGAATTTTATCACGTCGAAGACGGGACGCTACGGCGTCACCGGACTCACGCCGGGCCGCTTCAAGGTCCTCGTCGAGATGCCGGGGTTCAAGACGGTCACCGTCGAGAACATCGCCGTCAACGCCGGGGCGACGGCCACGCTCGATTTCAAGCTGGAGCCCTCCGAGATCGAAGATGAAGTCATCGGCGGGCGGCCGGGCTCGACCCTCGACCGGGAATCCGCGCGCTGGGCCGTCGTCCTGGACAACGACCTCCTCAGCCGCCTGCCCCTGAAGCGTGATTTCACGGCCATCCTGGGGCTCGTCCCCGGGCTCGTTTTCGAAGGCGACACGCCCGGCACCCGGGCCTCCGTCAACGGCTTGCCGGTCACGACCAACGTCTTCGGCCAGGACGGCGTGAACGTGACCCACCCCGAGGACCAACGGTCCATGAGCCGGATCAACGTCGATCTCATCGACCACGTCGTCGTCGAGACGGCCGGCCACACCGCCGAAGCGGGCCCCGCCCAGGGCGCTTACGTGAACGTCATCCACCGGCCGGGCGGACGTTCCTTCCAGGGCAGCCTGGCCTACACCAACGCGAGCAAGGGACTGGCCAAGTCGCTCTGGTCGGCCGGGGAGATCGCCGAGATGGGCGGAGCCGCCCCACCCTCTCTCCAGAGGGAACACGACTTTTCCCTGACCCTGGGCGGCCCCGTGCTCGAGGACATCTCCTGGCTCTTCGCCAACATCCGCTACCGGGCCCAAAGCCGCAAGGCTCCTTTCCGCTACTGGACCGACCCGCTCGGGGTCCGTCACTTCGTCTACGATCTCGCCGACCGGGACATGTCCAACCTGTTCAAACTCTCGATTGGCGTCATCGACAAGTTCAAGGGCATCTTGGAGTTCGGCTCTTCCGGCATCCGCCAACCCGTCTACGAGGAGGACGTCGACAGGCTCCGGCCCGAAGCGGCCACCCGCCGGCTCGACGGCGAGGGCGCCGTCCTCGGCCGGGGCGGGTTCTCCTATAACGTCGACCAGAGCACCCGGGTCGACCTGGGCATCGGTTACTCGAAATACAAGCAGCCCCTCCTCCTCAACGACACGGCCAGCGCCAAACCCCAGTACTACGACGTCATCACCGGCTACAGCTGGGGAAGCGGCTCCATGAACGACCGCGAGGAAGCCAGCCGCATACGGGCCGACGTGACTTTCACCCGCCTTCTGGACAGGTTCCTGGGCATGCCCCATGAGCTCATCGCGGGGGGAGATTATGAGACCGTTTTTTCCACATCGTCCGTGTGGAAGGCGGACAACCTCATCTATAACTACACCTCCGGGAGCCCCTACACCTACGGCCGGACCGTTTCCCCGACCTCGGGCAACGATGTCGGCTGGGGACTCATCGGTTTTTGGATCGCCCCCGGGCAGGAAGGCGCGCTGTCGGTCCGGCGCGAGCTCAAGAGGCTGGGCTTCTTCGTCCAGGACACGATGCGGATCGGCGGCCGGCTGTCGCTTTCCGGCGGCATCCGGTTCGACCGTTCCGAGGCCCGGTTCCCGGGGGTCACCAAGGGCGCCAGCGGCAACTCGGTCGCCAGCACCCTGGGGAACTCGCTCATCGCCCCGCTGATGGGCTACAACCTCTACGGCCAGCTCAGCCTCGGGGCGTGGGAAAAGGCCATCATCTGGAACTCGCTCTCGCCGCGGGTCGGGCTGAGCTTCGACGTCCTCGGGAACGGGAGGACGATCCTCAAGGGGTCCTACGCGAGGATCCCGGAGTATCTGGGACTCGGCTATTCCCGGGATTTGGCCCAGCTCGATCCCCTGGCCTCCCACGACTTCATCTGGTACGACGAGAACGGGAACGGCGCCGTCAACCCGTCCGACATGTTCGTCCTCTTGCCCTATGACTTCCGCGTCTACAGGACCGAGTTTTTCAGGAAGGCCGTCGACCCCGACCTCAAGGCCCCCGTAATCGAGGAATGGACCGCCGGGCTGGAGCAGGAGACCTTCCGCGATTTCACGCTCGCCGCCAGGTATATCTCGAGACGTCAGACGAACATCATCGGACACGTCCTCTACGACCCCTCGACGGAAGCTCCCTGGTGGCGGGCCGAGGACGCGCCGGAAGGCTGGTGGGTCCCCTTCTCGACCGTCGTCCCGGGGACGGACGGCTATTCCGACGTCCCCGTGACTCTTCATCTCCGCTCGAAAACAGCGCCCAATTTCTTCGAGAGGATCGAGAACGTCCCCGAGCTCACGGCGAAGTACAGGAGCCTCGAGTTTTCCTTCCGCAAGAGGATGACCCACAACTGGCAGCTCTTCGGATCTTTCGCCTGGAACCGGTCGACCGGGACGACCAGCGTGGCCTCCCGCTGGAGCGCCGGGAATTCCCCGGTCCTCCTGACGCCCAACGCGTTCATCAACATCGCCGCGACCGACCGCATCCTCCAGGACCGGCCGCTCGTCGCCCGCCTCGCGGGGACCGTGCGCTTCCGCCGGGACATCTACCTCAGCTTCCTCTTCAAAGCCCAGAGCGGCTCGCCCTGGGCCAGGACCGTGACCATCATCCCGCCGGCCGGCTGGGCCGGGGAGAACGGGGCCGACACGACCCCGGTCACCGTCTACCTGGAAAACCCGGGCTCGAGGCGTTTCGGATCCTGGAAAAATCTGGACTTCCGGTTGGAAAAAGAATTCAAGAAGGCCGACCGGGCCCTGTTCTCGGCTTCGGTCGACGTTTTCAACGTGCTCGGGGACAAATACAGGACGCTCGACCTCAACGATGGCGGGACCTGGGCCCCTTCCGGCGAGGGCGCCGGCGCGGGCACGCGCGTTCTCAGCGGGACCTACGGAACCTATCTGCCGCTGTGGGGGACGCGGTCTATCCGGTTCAACCTCAGCCTAAAATTTTAACCGGAACTCCAACGCTTTCCGAAGCTCCTCCCCTTCGGTCGTGTTCTTGACCGAAACTTCGAGCCTGAGCTTCTGGTTTTTCAACCGGTCGACGTCCTTGTCGAGGAGGAGGGGGAATTCCATCCGGAACCTCCGGCCCCTATTCTCCTTGAGTTCGCGCTCGTCGAGCGTCAGGGGAAAGCTGTCCTGGGCTTGCCAGATGGTGCGCCCGGACTCGTCCGACATCACGGCCTTGATGATGAAGGCCGTTTCCAGGCGCTCTTCCTTGAACGTGAACCAGATCGTGGCGTAGGGGATGTCGATGGCGATCCTCCCCTCGTACAGGCCCTCCTCCGCCCGGATCTTCTGGATGGCCACCTCGTAGTCGAAGAATTTCTTCTCCTGCGCGAACGTCTTCTGAAAATAGCCCTGGGCCATGTTGAGCTCCTGGAGGTGCTCCAGGTTGATGGCCTTCATGACGAAAGGTCCGGCGAAGTCGGCGGCGATGAAGATAACGGGGAAAGCGCCGTAATACCAGACCTCGCGGCAGTAGCCGGTCGTGTCCATGGGGTAGGTCAGGCGCTCCGACGGCGGGCCGAAGAGGATGTAGATCCGGCCCCTGTCGGTCAGCCAGCCCGGACGTCCCTCGCCGCGGAAGAGCGATCCAGCCTTATCCAGCCGATCCTCGTACTCCACCTTATACTCGTTCCGTTCCGTATCGAGGTCCGGGTCGCGCCGTTTCCAGAACTCCTCGATGAAGGCGTCCTTCCCGGTATCCGGAAGCTCGAGGAAGATCTTCCGCTCCTCGCGGGTGATGATATAGCCGACCTTGGACAGGAAATCGGAGTGGGCCGGGGCGAGTTTTCTCTCGATGTTGTAGAGGCGGCAGGCGGAGACCGCGGCCAGGCCGAGAATCAACAGGGCCGGCCCGAGCACGCGGAAAACGCCCGCGACGGGGAGATTTTTATCGTTAACGGGTTTCATGGGATCGTTCGTCCTTTCGTTTCCTAAGGTAGTCCTCCGGAGGAATATTTTCAACCCCTTGACTCCCCGGTTTTAAGCCCGGGGCATGCCGGGGTTAATACTGAGCACCACCAACCCCGTTTTTTAAAACGGGGTTGGTGGTGTCGAACATATCAAGCGCGGAGGTCAGGCGAGGGTGCGCTTGAAGGCGGCGAACTCCGGGGCGGGGATGTCGCTCTTGAGATAGGCGAAAGCGGTTTTGTTGTGGAGGAGGGGATCGGAATCCTCGGCCAGGACGCCCCCGCGGACGAGGGTCATCCACTCCGCGGTCCCCGGGATCGGCGAAAAGAAGGCGACCCGGGGCGTCGCGCGGAGACCCCGGACGAACCGGACGCTCTCCGCGACGCCGGCCGCCTCCTGCCCGGGAAGGCCCATGATGAGGTAGACGCCGACGGCCCGTCTCTCGTAGCCCGCGCGCTCCAGTTCTTCCAAGGCGCGGGTCAGATCCTCCGCCGAGGCCTTCGGGCTCCGCTCCCGCATCAAGGCCTCGTCGGTCGACTCCAAGCTGAGATAGATGGACCGGACGCCCGCGGCACGGAGAAGCCGGGCCGTCGTCCCGTCGACCTCCCGAAGGTGAAGGCCGTTCGGCGCGTGGAACGACAGGGGGCGGGCCGCTGCGGAAAGCCCCTCGAGAAGGGGCCAAGCGTGCCCCTTTTTGCCCGAGAGGAGGGCGTCGTCGTAGAAGGCGAAATGCCGCGTCCCGAAGCGGGCGTGGCTATTCAGGATTTCGGAGAGGACCGAGGCGACCGGCCTCTGAGAAAAGGCCGGGTTGAGAAGCGCGCTGGCGCAGAACGAACAGCGGAGAGGACAGCCCCACGAGGTCATGACCGGGAGCCAGGTCTTGTCGCGGAGGAGGTCGAACGCGGGAAGGGGCAGAGCGCCCGGATCCGAAAGGTCCGGGGCGGAGGACGGGCCGGAGTCGAGCGCGGCCGCGAGCGCCGCGAAGAGCGCCGCCCCCGCGGGGCCGGGCACGACCAGGTCGGCCCCCGTCTCCGCCCGGGCGTGGTCGGGGCAGAGCGTTGCGTAGACCCCGCCGAGAACGACGGGCACGGCGCCGAAGCGGCGGCGGACGAGGTCCACGACGGCCTGGACGCCCGGATACCAATAGGTCATGGCCGAGGTCAGGAGGACGACGTCGGGTTTCGGCGTGCGGGCGAGTTCCTCTTCGAAAACGGCGACCGGGATCCCGTAGCGGGAAAACCGCCGGGGGACGCCCCGGAGGACGGCCGGTTTGGGCACTTCCTCCTTAGGGAACGGGCCTCGGCCGTCGGCCTTCATCGCCGGCGGCTTCTCGAGCCCTGGATGGGAGCGGTCGAGGCAGTCGATGAAAGACACGGAGTGCGGGGTGAAGCGGCGGATGAGCGAGGCGACGTAGAGCAGCCCGAGCGGCTTCATCCAGAAATCGTAGGCGGTGAAGTCATAGATCCAAGGGTTGATGAGGAGGACGTTCTTGGAGGGCGCCATGCTGTTCGCGGCCGCCGGGAAACGGGAGATGGTGCGGAAGGAGGGACTCGAACCCTCAAGGCCTTACGGCCATAAACTCCTGAGGCTTACGCGTCTGCCAATTCCGCCACTTCCGCACTCGGAGAGCCCTTATTATAGCCGTTTTTCCGCCGCGGGTAAATACCGCCGATGGCCGGCGGGCTATTGACAAATAGTGTCTCGGACACTATTGTGAAGACGTTGATGGAACCCCGCATCAATCGTTTCCCTCGCTTCCCTAAAACCCGCGCGCAATCTCCTTAGGAGGATCCATGAAATTCCAAGACCGCACTCAGATCGAGGCGCTCACCAAGTTCGACAGCCAGGGCGACTTCGTGACCTCGTTCTTCCTGGACACGGACAAGGGCCGGCTGAGCAGGAAAGAGATCCAGCTCGCCTTGAAGAACCTCCTCAGCGGCGCCAAGGCCCAGGTCGAGGCCATGGACGCCGGCCGGGAGAAGATCGAGTCTCTCGAACGCGACCTCGCCCTCATCGGCGATCACTGCGCCCAGACGATCGCCGCCGGCAACGCCGACGGCCTGGCCGTTTTTTCGTGCAGCCGCGGGAAATTCTGGCAGGCCCTGGAGCTGCCCCACGGTCCCCGCAACAGGGTCATCATCGACGCCAACTTCTATGTCCGGCCGCTGGCCGCGATCCTGGACAAGTACAGCTCCATCTGCGTCCAGCTCATCAGCCGCCGGGAGGCCCGCTGGTACAGCGTCTCAATGGGAGAGATCAAGCTTCTGGACGAACTCCAAAGCGATGTCCCCAGCCGAGTCCGCGAGGGCGGTTTCGAGGGCAACGAGTCGAAGAAAATCGAGCGGCACCTCGACGCCTGGCTCCAGGACCACTTCAAGAAAACGGCCAAAAGAGCCTTCGACCTCAGCAGAAAGCACCCCTTCGAGTGGCTTTTCATCGGCTGCGAAGATAATCACGGCGCCGATTTCGAGGCCCACCTCCACAGCTATCTCCGGGAAAAGATCAAGGCCCACATTAAGTCGCGCCTGAACGATTCTCCCGCCAAGGTCCTTCAGGAAGTCCTGGAGGTCGAGGCTCGGCTCAAGAAGGCCGGGGAGGAGGAGACTGTCCAAAAGCTCGTCGGCGAGCTCGAGCGCGGCGGCCTGGCGGCTTCGGGCCTTCGCGACACCATCCACCGCCTGAACCAGTTCGAGATCCAATCCCTCGTCGTCACCCACAACTTCTCCAAGCCGGGGCGGATCTGCCCGACGCACAAGATCCTCTACGTGGACGAGCTCCAGTGCCCCGTCTGCGACAAAAAGACGGACGTCGTCCAGGACATCGTCGACGAGGTCATCGAGACCGTCCTCAAGCGGAACGGGTCCGTCAAGCACATCGCGCCACCCTCGAAGCTCGACCACTACGGTCAAATCGGGGCGTTCCTCAAGTATAAAGCCTGAAGTCCCGGACTCGGATCCGCGCCCTAGGCGGCTGCGGTCTTCCTCTCCTTGAAGCGGATCTTGTTGACGACGCTGTAAAGGACCGGAATGACGAAGAGCGTCAGGAAGGTCGTCGTCGTCAGGCCGAAGGCGATGGCCACGCCCATCGGGGCCCGGAACTCGGATCCGGAGGACCGGGAGAAGGCCATGGGCAGGGTGCCCAGAATGGTCGTCAGGGCGGTCAGCAGGACGGCCCGCAAACGCGTCGTCGATCCCTGGAGGATGGCTTCCCGCTTGTCGACGCCCCGCTTGATGAGCTGGTTGATGTAGTCGATCATGACGATGCCGTTGTTGACGGCGATCCCCAGGAGCAGGATGACCCCAATCGCGACCGCCAGGTTGATCGACCGGCCGGTGACCAGGAGGCCGAGGATGACGCCGATGATGCCCAGGGGGACGGTGAACATGATGATGAACGGGTGGACGAAGTGTTCGAACTGGGAGGCCATGACCATGTAGACGAGGAGGACGGCCAGGGCGAAGGCGCCGGCCAGGATGAGGAAGGCGTCCTGCATCTGCTCGTAGGCGCCGCCGTACTCGAGGAAGTATCCCGGCGGCAGGCTCTTCTCGAAACCGGCCAGCCGGGCCTTGACGTCCTTGACGACGGTGCCAAGGTCCCGTCCGGAGATGTTGGCCGTGACGGAGACACGGCGGGCCTGGTTCTCGCGGTTGATCATGATCGGCCCTTCGCCGGTCGTGATGTCGGCCACCTGCTCGAGGTAGACGGTTTGGTTCGCCGACGTCCGGAGCGGGATGCTGCGGACCTCGTCGAGGCTGTCGCGGTATTGCTCCTTGAACCGGAGCCGGACGTCGATCTCGTCGCTTCCCTCGCGGTAGCGTGTGGCCACTTTGCCCAGGGTGGCCGTCTGGACCGTGTTGGCCACCTGATAGACCGAAAGCCCCAGCCGGTAAGCCCTCTCCCGGTCGATGTGGATCTGGACCTCGGGCTTGCCGGCGGCCAGGGTGTGGGTGACGTCACGGATGCCCTCGATGCCCGATATCAGCTGGACGATCTGGTCGGCCTGGCTCTTGAGCGCGGGTAGGTCCTTGCCGAAGAGCTTGATCTCGACCGGGGTCGAGGAGCCGCCGAGGAGCATCTGGCTCATGTCGACGGACTCGAACTTGACGCCGCGAAGGTTGGGCAGTTGGCCCCGGATCTGTTCCAGTATCTCCTTGTCGGAGAATTTCCGCTTGTCGCGTTTGGCCAGGCCGACCCAGAGGAGTCCCTCGTGAGTGCCGGCATTCGAAAAGGTCGAAGCGGCGTCGCTCGCGTCCTGCTCGCTTTGAGAACCGACCTGGGCCGAGATCATCGTGATCTCAGGCTTCGCGGACATGATGGCCTCGACCATGCCCACGACCCGGTCGGTCTCCTCGAGGGCCGTGCCGACGGGCATGCGGACCTTGAGCATGATCATGTCCTGGTCCTGGGCGGGCATGAATTCCGTCCCCAGGAAGGGCACGATCGCGAGCGAGGCGAGGAGCGCGAGGAGCGCCCCGCCGAGGACCCAGCGGCGGCGATGGAGGGCCTTATCGAGCCATTTTCTATAGAGCGCCTTGGCCCTGGCAAACTGCCGCTCCTCGGGGGCCTTGGCGATCGACTTCAGGCTCTTTTTCGAGCGGAAGAGAAGCGACGTGGACAGGGGGACGACCGTCAAGGCGACGAAAAGCGAGGCGATGAGCGAGAAGGTGATGGACAGGCCGAGGGCCTGGGTCATCTTGCCGGTGATGCCCGAGGCGAAGACCATGGGGAAGAAGACGGCGATCGTCGTCAGCGTCGAAGCGGTGATGGCCATGCCGACTTCAGACGTGCCCTTGATCGAGGCCATGTCGGGCCCCTCCCCCTCCTCGAGGTGGCGGTAGACGTTCTCGATGACGACGATGGAGTTGTCGACGAGCATGCCGATGCCCAAGGCCAGGCCGCCGAGGGTCAGGAGGTTCAGGGTGTAGCCGGCAGCGTAGAGGGCGATGAAGGTGGTGATGATGGACAGCGGGATGGCCAGGCTGATGACGAACGTCGGCCGCCAGTTGCGGAGGAAGAGAAAGATAAGCAGAATGGCCAGAAGGCCGCCCTGCCAGGCGTTGGTCACGGTGTTCGACGTGACCTGCTCGATCATGTCGGACTGGTCCATGACGACATGGAACACGGGGTTTCCGGGGAGCGTTCCTTTGAGGGAGGCGATCTCCTTCTTGACCGCGGCGCCGGCGATCTGGGTATTGGCCCCGGACCGTTTGCTGACGATGAGGTAGACGCCGTTCTGCTGCTGGATGCGGGAGACGTAGCGCATTTCCTTGAGCGTGTCCTTGACCTCGGCGATGTCGGAAACGTAGACGGGCTCCCCCTTGGCGCTCGCGCCGACGACCGTCCGGCGGATGTCGTCGAGGCCGGTGAATTCGCCCATCGTCCGGACGAGGATGTCCGAGTGGCGCGCGATGACGTTCCCGGCCGGCAGGTTGAGGTTCTCGGCGCGCAGCGCCATCAGGACCTGGTCGAGGGTCAGGCCCCGGCTTTCGAGCGAGGACTTGTCGACGTTGACCTGGATCTCCCGCACGTCCATGGAGAAGACACGGGCCGAGGCCACGCCGTCGATCCGCTCGAGGCGGGAGGCGACCTCGTCCTCGATGATCGTCTTGAGCTTCATGGCCGGGATGTCGCCAGTGATGCCGTAGAAGATAACGGGGAACTGACTGAAGCTGAATTTGAGGACGATGGGGTCGTTGGCCTCCTCGGGCAGGTACTGCGCGGAGAGGCCGATCTGGTCGCGGACGTCCTGGGCGGCGAAGTCGAGGTTCGTCCCCCATTCGAACTCGATGCTGATGACCGAGACGCCCTCGGAGGTCTGGGATGTCACCTTCTTGACCCGGTTGACGGAGCTGACGACCTGTTCGAGGGGCCGGGTGAGGACGTTCTCGATGTCCGCGGACGAGGCGCCCGGGTAGGTCGTGATGACGGACACGGTCGGGAACTCCAGGTCGGGGAAGAAATCGAGCCCCAGCCGGGTGAACGAAATGGCGCCCAGGACGACCAGGATCATGGCCATCATGGACGTCGTGACTTTGTTTTTTACGGCAAATTCCGGGAGCTTCATTTTTTCACCCCTTCGAGGACCTGGACGGCGGCTCCTTCCTCGAGCCCGAAGTTGCCCTCGACGACGACCAGGGCGCCCTCGGCGAGGCCGTCGAGAACTTCGACCATGGTCGTGTTCTGGAGGCCCAGGGCGACATTCTTCTTCACGGCTTTTCCAGTCTCGACGATGAAGACATACGTGTTCTCGAGGATCGCTTTCTGCGGGACAACCAGGGCGTTCTCATGGGACTGGACCTCGAAGACGAGGTCGCCGAATGTGCCCGGCCTCAAGGCCCCGTCAGGGTTGTCGAACACGACCTCGACGCCGAATTTCTTGCTCAACGGGTCGGCGGTAAGATTGACGACGCGGACGACGCCGCGGAATTCGCGGCCGGGGAAGGAGCCGACCCGGAGGACGGCCTCCTGGCCCTTTTGAATCCGGCCGATGTCCTGGGGCGAGACGTCCACGGCGACTTTGATCCGGGAATAGTCCATCATGGTCAGCACACCGCCGGCCCCGCCGCCGAATCCCCCCATCATGGGGTTGATGACGTCCCCGACCTCAGCGTTCTTCGAGGCGATGACGCCGGAAAAGGGCGCCTTCATGATGGAGACGTCGAGGGCGTGGCGAGCCAGGTTGAGGCCGGCCCGGGCCTGTTCGAGCTGGGCCGCCGCCGCGTCATAAGCAAGCTGGATCTTCTCGTGCTGCATTTCTGAAACGGCGTTTTCCTTGATCAGGCGGTCCATGCGCTCCTTGTTGCGCAGGGCATCGGCGTGGCTGGCTTCAGCCACGGCGACCCCGGCTTCAGCCTGTTTGAGCTGGAGGCGGATGGACTCGGTCTCGAGTTCGGCCAGGAGCTGGCCCTGGGCCACGCGATCGCCTTCCTGGACGTGGATGCGGGCGATCTTGCCGCCGACCTCCGGGGTGATGTTGATCTTCGTCCAGGCTTCGAGCGTCCCGGTGTAAGTGATCTTCTCCGTGATCCTCTCCCGCCGGACCTTGAAGACCTTGACCGGCGTCGCCCCGAAGGTCTCGGCCTGGGCGACCGTCTGTTTTTCCGTCTTGCTGCACGACACGGCGGCGACGAACGCGGCCGCGGCGATGATACCGACGATGAGTTTCCGATGGGTATTCGATTTATTCATGGGTTCCTCCGTTAATTCGAACGGCTCTCCGACCGGTTCCTGCCGACCGCCTTTTCGAGCTGGGCTTGGGAGATGACGCAGTCATAGAGCGCTTGGGAATAATTGGTCCGGGCCTGGCTCAAGGCCACCTGGGCCGTCGAAACGTCCAGGTTGGTGGCCAGCCCTTCCGCGTAGTTCAATTCGGCGATGCGGACGGCCTCGCGGGCCTGCTCCACGTTCTTTTCCTGGGAGAACAGGGTTTCGCGGGCCTGGCTGTAGTTCAGGACGGCCTGCCGGACCTCGAAGGCGATCATGTCCGAGAGCCCCTTGCGGGTCCACTCGAGCTCGCGGATCATGGCCTTGGACTGGCCGATCCGGGCCCGCGATTCGAACCCGTTGAAGAGGGGCACGGTGAGCGAGAGGTTGATCGCGTAAAAATTCTGCCACGTGCCTTTCCGGAAATTCAGCCCGTCGGCCCAGAAACTGTAGGCGCCTCCGACGGCCAGCGTCGGCAGAGCGGAGCCGCGGGCGATCTTCAGCATTTCCCCGGCCATCCGGCGCTGGTAATCGATCTGACGGAGTTCGGGCCTCTGGCCGAGGGCCTGCTCGATCGCGCCGCCGGTCTCGGTATCGAGGGGCGGGGCCGCCAGCTCCCCCTTGACCGCGAGGAGCACGTCGAGGTCGAGGCCCACGACGGTTTTGAGCCCGAGCTCGGCCACGTCGACGCTGTTCCTGGCCCTGATCGCCTGGGGCTTGAGGTTGGCCACCTGGACCTCAGACCGGAGAAGATCGAACCTCGAGGCCATCCCGACCTCATAGAGATTCTTGACGTTCACCCGAAATTTCTCGGCCAGGTCCAAGGCTTCCTGGGCCGCGGCGGAGAACTCCCGGGCCAGGAGGTATCCATAGAACGACCTTTTCACGTTGAAGATCGTTTCCTGTTCGGATAGGCGGACCGTCTCCCGGCTGGCCTGAAGGTTGTAATTGGCCTGTTTGTAGCCGGCTACGAGGCGGCCGCCGGCGAACAGGGGCAGCGAAAATGCGAGGGACATCTGGTAGTTCTTGGTGAAGTCGATGGAGATCCGCTGGGGCGGCTCGCCGGGGATGAAGGACGGGAATTCCAGGACGAAGAGCTTTTCGTCCAGGGTGTCCTGACCCTGGGCGTTCAGCGTCGGCAGGAACCTCGACACGGACTCCCGGACGAGAAAGCGCGCCTGCGATTCTTTCTCCTGGGTGGCCATGAAAAAGGGGTTCTGCCGGAGGGCCATGGCGATGGCTTCGTCCAGGGTCAGGGTCAGGACAGGCTTGGCCTCCTGGGCCGCGAACAGGACAGGCCCGGCGATGGCGATCCACAGTCCGAACAGCAAAACGGCTGTCTTCTTCATGTCATATCTCCTTCAGGGGTCGTTCTGGGTTCCTGATCCCTTCGAGGATGAAGCGGGTCAGGTGGTCAGCGGCGCCGGTTTTGATGGCCGCCTCACCCAGCCAAAACCGGTTGTGGGCGTACCCTTGGAGGACGGCCTCGATGAAAGCCACGGCGCTTCCGCTGTCTATTCGCCGGAACTCGCCCGCTGCGATCCCTTCTTCGATGAGCCTGATGCCCATCTCCGTGAATTCGCGGCTTTTCTGCTGCAGCAGGCCGAGCATCTTCCGGTCGGCCGCCGTCGTCGAACCGGCTTTTCCCGGCGAGGCGGAGAAAACATGCACCAACTTCAGCATGGCGTTGTCCATCCAGAGGACCCTTGTGATGTTCTCTTTGTCCTCTTGGTAAAGGAGGATCATGCGGATGGACAGCCGGAGCTTCTCGCCGGCCGTTCCGGGCCCGGCCAAAATCTCGGCCATACGGTTCCGGACATCATCGAAATAGTGGCCCATGATCTCGAACAGGAGGATCCCCTTGCCCGGAACGTACTTGTAGAGGGTCGCCTTCGAGAACTGGGCCTCCCGAGCGACATCGTCCATGGTCGTCGCGTTGTAGCCCTTGCGGAGAATGACGCGCTCGGCGGCGTGGAGGATGGTTTCCCGGTATCCCTCGCGCCGCCGCAGTTCCCGTTCACGGCGAATTTCACTCGTTCTCATCGATTTGAACCTTTCAGTTTATTGAGTGAACGCTTGAGTTTATTATCTGAACTGATAATTCCGTATACAATACGCCTCCGGCCGCGGGTTGTCAAGCCCGCGGAACCCTTATATAATGAGGCTATCCCGTGAAGATACGTCGAAGCATGAAAAAAGGGTTCGCCCGGAGCGTTCTCGGCTCCCTTTTAGGGGCCCTCCTCGTGCTCGCCCTGGCGGCGGCCCTCTCCTTTTCCCGGCCGACTCCCGGCCCGTCGTGGTGGGAGGTCAGCTTGTCCGTGACCGTGAAGGGCAGCTACGTCATCGAGGGCGCCGAGGCGCCGCTTCGCGGTGAGTTCACCTGCCGCGCCCGGTGGGCGGGGACCCTCGAGCTGGACGGGAACGACTTCCTTCTCTATCACCTCAAAACGGAAGTCCTGGAGTGGCGGCTTGCGGAAAAATCCGGCCTGCCGAGGGGAGAGAGCCTGCTCCTGGCTCAAGAGATTTCCGAAGCACCACGCCTCCGTCTGAATTATGTCTTGCGGGAGGGTTCGGACCTCAGGCTCGACTACGAGTTCAGGGAGGTCTCCGTCCCCCTCCACGCCTCTCCGGTGAAAGCGAACCTCGAATTTCCCCGTTCGTCAGGACACGCCGCTCTTTTGCCGGGCTCGGGCTACAGGAGCTGTATCAGCCGCGGCTCGAACCAGGTCGTCATCCCCGGATCGGACCTCGAGCGCCGCGCCGCCGAACGGACGTTCTCCTGGGAATGGCGGCACGAGAAGCGCATCGCCGTGGATTCTGGGACCTTCCTTGTGACCCAACACCACACAGCCGAGGCCGTCGTCGTCCTCATCGCCCACGACGGCCGGGTCCCCGGGCTTTGCAGTCCTCATGCGCGAAGCGATGAGGGCGGGCTTGCCCAGGGCGAGTGGCGAGCAGAAGGCTCGTCCCTTGACTGAGCCCGGGCCGTCAGGCGCGGGGGTGGAACTGGTCGTAGGCGCGGCGGAGCCGTTCCCTGCTGACATGGGTGTAGATCTGGGTCGTCGTGATCTGACTGTGGCCGAGCATGAGCTGGACCGACCTCAGGTCCGCCCCCCGTTCGAGCATGTGCGTCGCGAAGGAATGGCGGAGGATATGGGGGCTGATCTTGGCGGCGAGGCCGGCCTTGCGGGCGTGCTGGCGGATGAGCTTCCACAGGCCCTGGCGGGTGAAGGGCTTGCCCCGCCGTGACAGGAAGAGCTCGTCACGCTCCCCCGAAACGACGAGCGGCCGGACCTCGGCCAGGTACCGCCCGACGGCGCCGCAGGCCGAGCGGCCGAGCGGAACGATCCTCTCCTTGCCCCCCTTGCCGCGGCAGATGAGGAACCCGTCCTCGAGGTTGACCTCCGCGAGCTTCAGAGAGGCGAGCTCGGAAACGCGCAGCCCGGAACCGTAGAGGACCTCGAGCATGGCCCTGTCCCTCACGCCCCGGGGTTTCTTGTCGTCGGGAGCCCGCAGCAGTTCCTCGACTTCCTTGACCGTCAGGAACTTGGGCAAAGAACGCCAGGTCGAGGGCGTGGTCAGCTGGGACGAAGGGTCCTTATTGACGAAGCCGCTCAGGACGAGGAACTTAAAAAAGGAGCGGAGGGCGGAGATGAGCCGGGCCAGGGACCTGGCCGAAAGGCCGGCCTTGCTTTCCCTGTGGATGAACCGGACGATGGTCTCCTCGGACACGCGGTTCCACACGAGCTTGCCGGTCTTGACGAAACCCAGGAACTTGCGGATGTCGCGGGTATAGGACAGGATCGTGTTCCGGGCCAAGCCCTTCTCGACGGCCAGGTACTCGAGGAAAAGGCGAAGGGCGTCCTCGGGGGAGGAGGAGGCGGGTTTCATGTCAGGAAGGGGTTGGAGTTTCTCTCCTGCTCGATCGTCGTCCACGGCCCATGGCCGGGCAGGACGATCGTTTCCTCGGGAAGCGTGAGGATCCTCTCGCGGATCGACCGTTCGAGGTCCTTCCAGGAGCCGCCGGGGAGGTCGGTCCGGCCGACGCCGCCGCAGAAGAGCGTGTCCCCGGAGAAAAGGACGCCGGCGGCGACGAAGCCGACGCTGCCAGGCGTGTGCCCGGGGATGTGCAAGACCCGGAGCGACGTCCGGCCGATGACGATCTCGTCCCCTTCGGCGAGGAGGCGGTCCGGCGGGGGCGAATTCCTGGCCCCAAGGAGCAGGCTCAGCTCGATGTAGTCGGAAACTTGAAGCATCCCGGTGTCGGCGGGGTGCATGGCGAGGGGGACGGCGTATTTCCGGACGATCTCGCTATTGGCCCCGATGTGGTCGACGTGGCCGTGGGTGTTGAGGACGATCACCGGTTTGAGCTCCAGGTCGGCGACGGACAAGATGATCTTCTCGTGGTCCGCGCCGGGGTCGATAATGGCGCAGGCCCGCGTCTCCTCGCAGTAGACGAGATAGCAGTTGGTTTCGAGGGCGCCGACGATGACCAGCTCGTACTTCATTCCCAATCTCCGCCACATATTAATTCGAAAGCTCGGGGATAGTCAAGAAACCCGAGCCCGGGTATAATTGGGGCGTGGACGTGTTCATCACCCCGGAAGCCAGGCGGGAAATCGAGGCCCTGAGGGTCGCCCGGCCCACAGCTGCGACCTGGGGATTCCTCGTCGGGCACAAGCGGGGATTCCGGTTCATCGTCGAGAAGGTCTTTCCGGCAGGGAGCGGACGGACCCTGCCGGACGAGCGGGTGCTCGCCGGACTTGACAGGATCTGGCCGGGAGGGGTCATCGGTCTCTTCGCCGTTCGCCTCAGCGCCCCGGTCAAGAAAGCCGTCTTAGGACCGATGTTCTACGGTAAGCTTGTCCTCGAACTCGGCTCGACCGCCCGGAAGCAGTCGGTCCGCTCGTTTGTCGTCGAGTTCAAGCGTAAGTTCTTCCTTTCGCCGGTCCCCCTCGTGCCGGCCGTAAAAGCGAAGGCCCATGAGTAAACCCCTGACACCCGAAGAGGAACGCGCCTGTCTCCAGCTGGCCCGCCAGGCCCTCGCGCATAACTTCGAGACGGGGAGCGAGCTCCGGACGCCCGTCAAGGCCGGCACGCTCAAAGAAAAAAGAGGGGCGTTCGTCACGCTGACCGTCGACGGCGACTTGCGTGGCTGTATCGGCTATCCGCTTCCCGTCAAACCGCTCGACGAGACCATCATCGAAATGGCCGTCGCCGCGGCCAGCCAGGACACCCGGTTCAAGCCGCTGGCCTCCAACGAACTGATTCGGCTGAAGATAGAAATCTCCGTCCTCGGCCTACCCGAGCCCGTCTCCTCCCCGATGGAGGTCGATGTCGGCCGTCACGGCATCATCGTTTCCAAGGGTTTCAACCGGGGCCTGCTCCTCCCTCAGGTCCCGGTCGAACACGGCTGGGACAGGGAGACCTACCTCCGACACGGTTGTCTGAAGGCAGGTCTCGGCCCCGATGAGTGGAAGAAGGGGGCGAAGATCGAGGTCTTCACCGCCCAGGTCTTTTCCGAATAAGGGGCCGCTCTCTCGCGCTATTTCTTCTTGGCTTTGAGCTTCTCGAGCTCGGCCTGGGCCTCGACCTTCAGGACGTCGTCTTTCGACGTCGTCTTGGGCAGGTCGATGCATTTCTGGAAGGCCTCGGCCGCCTCGCCAAATTTCTTCAGGGCGACCAGCGTCCGCCCCAGCTCCAGGTAGTGGTTGGCGTACTCGGGGTGGAGCTCGATCGCCTTCCTGAGATTCTTCTCCGACTCCGCGTAGGAGCCCTTCGGGATGGAGCCGTAAACGATGCTCCCGAAGAAACGTTTGGCTCCGCCGATCTCGTCCATCCGCCTATGCCAGCGGCCGAGGGCGTGGTAGGCGAGGTGGTTGGTCGAGTCGAGCTCGATGGCCTTGTCGATCTCCGCGCGGACGGCCTTGGAAGCGTCAATCTGCTCCTTCTTCCCGAGGAGGAGGAGCCGCTTGCCGTTGGCGGCCGCGAGCTGGAAATGCCCCCAGGTGTCGTTGGGGTTGGCGGCGACCGCCTTCTTGGCGAGCGCGGTGGCCTCCGTGTACATCTTCATCTGACGGTCCTTGATGTCCTTGTCGGTCGCCGGGATGACGTCGGCGATATCGACCATGGCCCGCGAGGTCTTCCAGAAGGCCTCATAGTTCGCGGGTTCGAGCTTCAAGGCCTCGGAATAATGTTCGAGGGCCTTCTGGTCGTCGAATTGGGCGTAGGCCTGGTCGCCGGCCTGGATGTGCTCCGCGGCCGTCTGGGCAAAGCCCAGCCCGGCCAGGCCCGCCACCAGGGCGAAGAGGATGATGCTTTTCTTCATTTTTCCCTCCATACCCCTTAACCTTTTATCCATTTCCGCGAAAAAGTCAAGACGAAACTCCCCTTTCCAGGCTAAGGACTCTCCGCCCCATCCCTGGTTCGCCCGCGACGCAGGCGCTCGACGAGGAACCCGATCAGGAAGCCCGCGGCGCCCAAGCCCACCCCCAAGGGGAGCGACCACGGCCACGGGGGGACGGGGACGAGCCGGAGGCCCGACTCCTCGAGGAAGCAGACGAACGCGTAGCCGCCGCCGAAGGCGAGGCTCAGCAAGCCCGCCCAAGGGAGTTTCTTTTTCAGAAAAAGGGCCGCGAGGCCGGGGACAAGGAGGCCCTCGGCCATGATCTTGGAGGCCAGGCCCATGGTCTTGAGGATGTCGCCGAACCGGGTGGCGACGAGGAACGCCGCGAGGGCAAGAGCCACGGTCGAGACCCGGGCCAGGGCGACGGCTCGAGGCGCGGAGCTTGGCCCCTTCCCCAGCCCGAGGAGGTCCTTGGTCAGGGTGAAGGCCCCGGCATTGAGGGCTGCGTCCATCGTCGACAGGATGGCCGCCAGGACCGTAACGAAAAGCAAGCCCCCCAGGAAGGACCCGGATTCGCCGGATATGAACGCCGTGACCAGCGGGACGCCGTTCCCGCCTCGCGGGAAAAGGGGCAGGAAGAGCATTCCGGCCGCGACGATACCGGCGTAGAAAACGGCCAGAAGGAGGGCGGCCCCGAAAAGCCCCCGGCGGGCCGCTCCTTCGCTGCGTGCAGCCTGCATCCTCTGCCAGGCTATGGGAGAGATGGTCCAGGCCAGGACGAAAGAGACGGCGATCAGGACGTTGCGGTCCGCGCCGGCCAGGACATCGAAGTACGAGCCTTTCCCGAGGCGTCCCGCGGCGGCGCGCACGGCTCCCCAGGAGGTTCGCGAAGCGAGAGCGGCGATCATCCCCGTGACGCCGGCGACCAGGAGGACGACCTGGACGACGTGCGTCCTGGAGACCGAGATGAGGCCGCCGGCCGCGGAGTAGACGAGGACGATGCCGGCCGTGATCGCCAGGCTCGCGATCGGGGAGGTGCCGAGGAAGGCGCCCAGGAAGGAGCCGGCCGCGACCATCTGCGAGGCCGCGAGGACGGTCATATACCAGACGATCAGGACGCTCGTCAGGAACCTGGCGACCTTTCCGTATCTGCTTTCCATGAGGTCCGAAAGGGTCGAACCGGCCGCTTCCCTGACCGGCCCGGCCAAGGCCAGGAGGAGGAGAAGAGTGGCGACGGCCGGAATCCCGATTATCCAGATAGCGCTGAAACCGTCCCTGAAGGCCTCGTCCGTGGAAACGAGGAGCGAGGCCGCCCCGATCCAGGAGGCGCAGAGAGAAAAGGCCACGCGCAGGGAGCCGAGCCGGCGGGAGGCCAGAAAGAAAGAGTCCAGCCCTTCGAGCCGCCGGGGGAGGCGCAGGCCCGCGGCCCAGAGGACGACCGCGTAAGCGGCCACGGCCAGGACGAATCCCGTCTTCATGAATAGGAAGTATATAGCATAATCCCGCAGGCATTTCTTCTCGTGACCTTTCAAGAGGGACAGTCCCTCTTTCCTGAATGCCGCCCGGCGAGCCTATGTTATAATAGCCCGCATGAGGCGATTATTTGCCCTCGGCCTGGCCCTCGCCGCTCTCGCGGCCGGCGCATTCGCGGTGACTCCCGAGGAGGCCGTCGCCAACCTGGAACGGGCGCTCAAGACCGCCGGGACCCTCCAGGCCCGGTTCGAACAGCTTCATTATTCCATGTCGGTGTCAACCCCTCTCCGGGAAAAAGGGGAATTCTTCCTCCAGAAGCCCGACCGCATGCGCTGGGAATATCGGGACCCCCAGGACAAGGTATTTCTCTACAAGGACGGCGTCCTCGAGATGTACATCGCCGAGGAAAAGCAGCTGACCCGGAGCCGGGTCCCTCAGGAAGCCTTGGAGTCCGACATCTTCGGCATCTTCCTCGGCGTGATGTCCTTCCGGGACGCCTATATCGTCGAAGACAGCCCATTCCCGACCGACGCTGCCCGGGTCAGACAGGTCAAGCTGACACCCCGGACCGAGGGGGACTACTCCCATATCCTCCTCGAGATCGACGAGCATACCTGGCTCCTCCGCCGAGCCATTTTCCTCGAGTGGGCGGGCAACAAGCGGGAATTCATCTTCAGCCAGATCCGGACCGGCGTCCGTCTCCCGGCCAGGACATTCGAGCTCAAAGTCCCCCCGGACTGTGAGATCATCGACGATGGGGAAACCGTCCGGCGCTAAACCTTCCCGCCCCGGGTCCGTATCAATACCCGAGGGCGGAGTGTCCTCGATGACCGAAGACAGCACACTCGTAGTCCAAGCCCTCAAAGGAGACCGGAAGGCGTTCGAAATGATCGTCCGCAAGTACGAGCAGCCCTTGACGAACTACCTGGGCCGCATGACCGGGGAACGCGAGGCGGCGCTCGATTTTACCCAAGAGGTTTTCATCAAGGTCTACTGCTCGCTCGGGTCCTACCGCCCCGCTTACAAGTTCAGCCCCTGGCTCTTCAAGATCGCCTCGAACCACCTCATCGACCACTGGAGGAAGAAGAAGCTCCCGACCCTCTCCCTCGACCAGCCCATCGACGACGAGGACGGCTCGCTCACCCCGCAGGTGCCGGATCCGGGGCCGTCGGTCACCCGGAAGTTCGAACTGGCCGAGATCCGTCAGAAGATCGAGCGGGCCCTGGGGTTCCTACCGGCCGCCCTCCGGGAGCTTTTCGTCCTGAGGCACGTCAACGAGTTCTCATACGAAGAGATCGCGGACATCAAGAGCCTGCCCGTCGGGACGGTCAAGAACCGCGTCTTTCAAGCCAAAGAGATGCTCAGGAAAAGGATGGAGGGATCGTGAGGGACTGCCGGAGCACCGAGAGCTTTTACCTCTATCTCGAGGGAGAGCTCGGCGCATTCGAGCGGCGCGGGCTCGAAGCCCACCTCGAAACCTGCCCGGCCTGCCGCGAGGTCCTGGCCAAACGACGCCTCCTCCACGAGGCCTTCATCAGCCTGCCGCCGCTGGAAGTCCCGCCGGATTTCGCCCTGTCGGTCATGGACAGGCTGCCCGAGCCCGCGGAGGCCACGGCCCGCTGGCTGGCCCCTCTCGTCGCCGGGACGGCCTCCCTCGTCGTCGGCCTCCTCGGTTTCTACCTCCTCACCGGCGAGAGCCTGTCCGACATCCTCGTCGCCGTCAGCCGGTCCTTCAGCTCGGGCTTCGGCCGGCTCCTGCCGCTCTTCGCTAAGCTATTGAAAGTCGGCGGCCTTCTTTTGGACGTCGCGTTCGGCTTCGTTACGATGCTCGGCCAGGGCCTGGTCACCCTCTTGAGCGCCCTCGGCCCGGAGGGCATCGGCCTCATCCTGGGCCTAGGGCTCCTCCTGTCCCTGCTCTTGTTCTTCGGAGCGAAAAGACTCCTCTCTCTGGGAGAAAAAGCATGATGAAAAAAAGTCTGGCCCTGGCTCTTTTCGGCCTGTTCATTCTCGCCCCGCTGGCCGCTCCCCCGCGGGCGTCGGCCGAGATCGGTATACAGAAGGATATCCACGTCGCCCCGGGTGAAACCCAAGACAAGATCTTCAGCTTGGGCGGGAACGTCCTCATCGAAGGGAAGGTCATGGACGACGTCATGGTCGTCGGCGGGACGATCACGATCAGCGGGGAAGCCGGACAGTCCGTCGTCGGGATCGGGTCCCGGATCATCGTCAAGTCCACGGCGGTCATCGGCAAAGATCTGGCCGCCCTGGGCGGAACGCTGGAGAAAGAGCCCGGATGCACGGTCGGCGGCGACACCATCTACTTCCAGACCGCCGAGATCAGGGACAAGATCTTCAAGGACGGCCTCCTCTCCTCCGGCGTCTTCTCCATGTCGCTCATCCCCATCATCGTCGCCATCAAGCTGGTCATCATCTTCCTCTGGCTCATGGCCGCATTCCTCGGCGCCGCCCTGTTCCCGAAGCCGCTGGCCTTCGCCGCCGGGGAGGTCCGCAAGTCCTTCTGGCCGGCCTTCGGCATCGGCTTCCTGGCTATCATCGTCTTTTCGGGTCTCGTCCTCTTCTCCGCCCTGCTGAGCTTCATCCTCATCGGCATTCCGATCCTTCTCGCGCTTGTCGCGGCCGGATTCATCATCAAGGTGTTCGGCCGGCTTGTCGTCTTCTATTTCCTCGGCGACAGCCTTCTCCGCGCCCTCGGCTCCCGGAAGATCTCCGCCCTGGGGGCCGTTCTCGCCGGCCTCGCACTCTTCAGTTTCATCGGCTTCATCCCCGTCGTCGGGTTCTTGTTCGGCCTGGTCATGAACGCCGTGGGCTGGGGGATCGCCCTCCGGACGAAGTTCGGCACGCGGGAGAACTGGTTTCAGAAGAAGCCGGCCTGCTAGGGAGCGGACTCTTGGGAGCGACCGTCCAGAAGCACGGCGGAGCGGCTCGGAGCCGCGCTTCTGGGAAATATCTGAATAAAACCTAGCCAGGAAGGGGGGACACGTACCTTCGGTACATGCCCCCGAGTCAGTCGGGCTTCAGCGTTCCAGGATTTCTTTCTCTTTCGCCCCGGCCAGCTCCTCGATCTTCCCGACGGTCTCGTCGAGGAGTTTCTGGAGGTGTTCGAGGCCTAAAAATTTATCGTCCTCGGCGATCTCTTTTTCCTTCTCTAGCTCCTCGATGAACTCCTTGGCCTCGCGGCGCATGTTGCGGAGGGCCGTTTTCTCCTCCTCGAGCATCCGGCCGATCTTCTTGGCGATCTCCCGGCGGCGCTCCTCGTCGAGGGGCGGGATGGGGACGCGGAGAACCTTGCCGTCGTTGAGCGGGTTGAAGCCGAAGTCCGAGCTCCGGATGGCCTTGTCGAGGGGCTCCAGCATCGAGGGGTCGTAGGGCTGGATGACGATCAGGGTCGGCTCGGGGACCTTGACGGTGGCCACCTGATTGACGGGCGTGGGGACGCCGTAGTAGCTGATCTTGATTTCCTCAAAAACGGAGATATTGGCCCGTCCCGTCCGGAGCATTCCGAGGTTCTTCCGGAAATGCTCGGTCGAGGCCTTCATCTTCTTTTCCGCGTCCTTCAGCACGTCTTTGACCATCGCGTCCCTCTCCAAATGGCAAATTCGCCGGGATTTACGAGCCCCCGGGGAGGCTTGAGAGATAGTTAAACACGACCCCCCAAACCTGTCAACCCCCCAGGCTTCCCGGGGTTAACCCTGAGCGGCAGCGAACGGGTCAACCCCCCAGGCTTCCCGGAGTTAACCCTGAGCAGCAGCGAACGGGTCAACCCCCCAGGCTTCCCGGGGTTAACCCTGAGCGGCGGCGAACGGGTCAACCCCCCAGGCTTCCCGGGGTTAACCCTGAGCCGCGCTTCTCATCCCCCTTGAAGGGCGGTGCCTAGCGGCGGCGAACGGGTCAAGGAATTCGCGGACGCTGCGGAAAACGAAGGGCGCGGCGGGGCCTAGTAGACTCTGGTCCCGATCGTCTCGCCCAAGACGGCCCGCATGATGTTGCCGCCTCTGCCCAGGGCGAAGACGAGGATGGGCAGGCCGTTGTCCTTGCACAGGGAGATGGCCGTGGCGTCCATAACCTTGAGGTTCTTCTTGAGGACGTCGATGTAGCGGATGGACTTGAACTTCTTGGCCGTCTTGTCGGTCATCGGGTCGGACGTGTATACGCCGTCGACCTTGGTCGCCTTGAGGATGACCTCGGCCCCGATCTCCAGGGCCCTCTGGGCGGCGGCCGTGTCCGTCGTGAAGAAGGGGCTGCCGATGCCCGCCGAGAAGATGATGATCCGGCCCTTTTCGAGGTGGCGGATGACGCGCCGGCGGATGAACGGCTCGGCTACGGACTTGATCTCGATGGAGGAGACATGGCGCGTGACGGCGCCGGCCTTGTCCAGGGCCGACTGAAGGGCGATCCCGTTGATGACCGTGGCCAGCATGCCCATCTGGTCGGCCGACGCCCGGTCGATGCCGACATCCGTCCCGCTGACGCCGCGGAAGATGTTCCCGCCGCCGATCATGACGGCGATGTCGACGCCGAGATCGTGGACTTCCTTGATCTCCCGGGCGATGGCCAGGGCCCGGTCGTAATGGATCCCGGAGGGAATGTCGCCGAGGAAGGATTCGCCGGACAGCTTGAGGAGGATGCGCTTATAGGCCGGATTGGACATGGGCTTCGGGCCTTATTCTATACCCGTTCGGGCCCGGATTTCAATCCCCTTCGCGAGATTGGAATGGCCAACCCCCGCTCCGGGGACAGGCGCTCCAAAGCCCGCGAAATTTTGATTCCATCGGCGTAAGTCCGTGGAGCTTCAGTCCTGCCCGATCTCGTAGCGCGCGAAACGGCCGACCTTGATGTTCTCGCCCATCTTGGCGACGAGCTGGGCGATGAGGTCGCGGACCTTGATCTTGTCCTCGCGGATGTAGGGCTGATCGAGGAGGCAGACCTCCTCGAAGAACTTCCCGAGCTTGCCCTGGACGATCTTCTCCATGATCTCGGGCGGCTTCTTCATGTCGCCGATCTGGGCCTTGATGATCTCCTTCTCCTTGGCGACGAGGTCTTCGGGGACGTCGCTCGAGGAGATGTAGCGCGGCTTGGCCGCTGCGATCTGCATGCCCAGCTCCTTGACCAGCTCCAGGAACTCGCAGTTGCGGGCGACGAAGTCGGACTCGCAGTTGACCTCGATGAGGACGCCGATCCGCCCGTTCATGTGGATGTAGGAGCCGACGAGCCCTTCTTTGGCGGCGCGGCTGGACTTGGCCTCGGCCCGGGCGTGCCCTTTTTTCCTCAGGATCTCGATCGCCTTGTCCATGTCGCAGCCGCATTCGCTGAGGGCGCTCTTGCACTCCATCATGCCGATGCCGGTCCTCTCCCGGAGTTCCTTGACCTTGTCCGCCGTGATCTCCATAGTGTCCTCTTTCTCAGTTGTCTTCGGGGGTCTCTTCAACGGGGGGCGTTTCGTTCGTCTTCTCCGCGAGCAGCTCCTTGCTGATCCGGTTCTTCTTGCCCTCGATGATCGACTCGGCCGCCTTCGAAGCGAACAGCTCGATCGCCCGGACCGCGTCGTCGTTGCCGGGGATGGGGTAGTTGATGTCCTCCGGGTCGCCGTTGGTGTCGACGACGGCCACGATGGGGATGTGCATCTTCCGGGCCTCGGCGATGGCGATCGTCTCCTTCGACGAATCGATGATGAAGATGGCCCCGGGCAGCGTGCTCATGGTCTTCAGGCCGCCGAGGTTCTTCTGGAGCTTCCGGTAGACCTTCTCGAGCTTCGACTGCTCCTTCTTCGACTTGAGGTCCCAGCGGCCGTCTTCCTTCATCTCCTCGAGTTCCTTCAGCTTGTCGACACTGCCCCGGACGACGCTGAAGTTCGTCAGGAGCCCGCCGAGCCAGCGCTGGTTGACATAGCTCGACTCGCACTTCAGGGCATAGTCACGGACGATGTCCTGGGCCTGCTTCTTGGTGCCGACGAAGAGGATCATCTTGCCTTCCTCGGCCACGCCCCGGATGTAGCTCAGGGCTTCCTTGAAGTACTTGATCGTTTTCTGCAGATCGACGATGTAAATGCCGTTCCGCTGCCCGAAGATGTATTCTTTCATTTTGGGGTTCCAGCGCTTCGTCTGGTGCCCAAAGTGAACACCCGCCTCCAACAATTCTTTCATCGTGACAGAAACCAACTCGATCCTCCCCTCTTAGCGCTTGTGGTACTGAGTAGCCTTACGGGCGCCCAGCAATCCGTATTTCTTCCGCTCTTTGACCCGCGCGTCCCGCGTCAGCAGGCTGGCCTTTTTGAGCACGGGCCTGAGCTCCCGGTTGAACTCGACCAGGGCCCGGGCGATCCCGAGCCGGATGGCCTCGGCCTGCCCCTTGGCCCCGCCGCCGTTGACCCGCAGGAAGATGTCGAACTTGTCCTCCGTCTCCGTGAGGAGGAGCGGCTGGCGGATGATGACCTTGTAGGCGTCCAGGCGGAAATATTCACTGTAAGGCCGCGGCCTCTTGTTGACGAACAGCGTGATGTCGCCCTTGCCCGAACGCAGGAAGACCCGGGCGATGGATGATTTCCTTTTACCCGTTCCGTAGTATTGGATCAGACTCAAGGTGCCTCCTAAAACTTGTATTCCTGGGGGTTCTGGGCTTCGTGGGGGTGGGAGGGTCCGCGGTAGACCTTGAGCTTCTTGTACAGGGCCCGGCCGAGCTTTCCCTTCGGGATCATACCCCAGACGGCCTTCTTGATGACCTCTTCCGGCTTCCTTTCGAGGAGGTCCTTGAGCGTCTCCTCCTTGATTCCGCCGGGATAGAGGGAGTGGGTGTAGTATTTCTTCTGGTCGAGCTTGCGGCCGGTGACCTTGATCTTCTCGGCGTTGACGATGACGACGAAGTCCCCCGTGTCCAGATGGCTGGTGAACTGGGGCTTCCTCTTGCCGCGGATCAGGTCGGCGACCTCGGTGGCCATACGCCCGAGGATCCGGCCCTCAGCGTTGATCAGCCACCACTTCTGTTCGATGTCATCCTTTTTAGGAATAAAGGTCCTCATGAGCTTCTAACCTTAAAACAGAGATAGATAGATGGAATAAAATACTAAATCCGCAGGGAAATGTCAACTTGCGCCCCGGGCCGGGCGGCGGAAGGCCTCCCCTCAGGCGCTTTTCTTCAGCTCTTCCTCGAGTTTCTTCCGTTCGGCCGCCCTCTTGCGCAGTTCTTGGAATTTCTCGAGGTAGCGGTCGCCCTCGGCGTTATAACGGGCTTCCTTCTCCGGCTCGAGCTTGGCCAGAACGGCCTTGTAGAGAGGGCCCATCCAGGCGTAAGGCTCGGGGTAGTTCGGGTCGAGGTCGATGGCCTTCTGGATGGCCTCGAGGGCGGCCTGGGCCTGCCTCATCCTCTCTTGGGAGGATAGGAACTGGAAGCGGAAGGACCGCGACCAGCGGTTGACGCCCAGGGCCAGCCAGGCCTCGGCGGAATCCGGCGTGAGGGCGATCCGCTTCTCCCAGAACTCGGCGGCCCGCTCGTAGGATTTCAGGAGCTCCTCGGGGCCGCCGGCGGCTTCCTGGAGATAGGTCGCCATGTAGGCATAGCCCTGGGGATTTTCGGGGTCGGTCTCGATCCGGCGCAGGTACATGGACTCGGCCTTCTTGGCGATCTCCTTGTTGTCGCTCGAATAGCGCTTGTAGAACTCGGCCACGACGTAGTAGTTGCTCATGTTCTCGGGTTGGAGCTCGATGATCCGGAGGTAGAGCTTCTCGGCCTCCGGGAACTTCTTGAGCTTGTCGTACATGTCGCCGAGCGAATAGATGATGTCCTTGTTGTTGGGCTCGATCGCGAGGGCCTTGGTCAGGGTATCGATGGTCTTCTTCTCGAGTTCCTTGTTGATCTGCGAGTCCACGCCCGGCTTGTAGAGCTGTTTGTAGCTCTCACCGAGGAAGCGGCAAGCCTGGGTCATGCCGGGGTTGAACTTGAGCGTCGCCTCGTACTCTGTGATCGCCTTCCGGTACTGGTTCTCCCGGAAAAAGCTGTTGGCTCTGCCGAAATGGTAGTTGGCGGCAAGCTTGGAATAGCTGACATTCTGACAGGCCGTGAAGGCGAAAATCACCGCGAGCGCGGCGGCGGCGAGAATCAATCTTTGGGTCGTCTTTCGAGACATCCTGACCTCCTTATAGTCAATAGCTCGCTACGGAGAAAGACAAGAACTTATTTATAAACGAAGCCTCCTCCAAAGTCAAGGAAAAACGGCCTGTCCGCGGGGGTTTCCCGGGGGCGTCAGCTCGTCCGGACGATCAAGCGGAGCGGGGTGCCGACAAAGCCGAACGCCTCCCGCAGGGAATCGAGGAAGAACTTCTCGTAGGTCGGCGCGAGAGGGCCCCGGGCGCCCAGGAAGAGGATGAACGTCGGCGGGCAGACGCCCTTCTGGGTCATGTACCGGAGCTTGGCCCTGGCCCCGCTTTTCAGGCGCGGCGGGTGGACGTCGGTCGTCCGGGCCAGGAACGTGTTGAGCTTCGACGTCTCGACCCGCGTCGAAGCGCTCTTGAAGACCTGTTCGGCCGTGTCCAGGATCTTCACGACCCGCTGCCCGGTCCGGGCCGAGAGGAAGAGGAGCGGCGCGTAGCTGACAAAGCCGAGCTTCCGGAAAACGCGGGTGCGCACGGCCTCGGGCCGGACGGCGTCCTTGTCGACGAGGTCCCACTTGTTGAGGGCGAGAATGAGGGGCCGGCCGGATTCGAGGGCCAGCTGGGCGATCCGAGCGTCCTGCCGAGTAGGGAACTCCTGGACGTCGAGGATGAGGCAGACGACGTCCGCCTGGCGGATGTTCGATTTCGCCCGGAGGATCCCGGCCTTCTCTCGGCTGTCTTCCGCGCCCGCGAGCTTGCGGATCCCGGCCGTGTCCACCAGGCAGAACGGCTTCCCGTCGCGGAGAAGGAGCGTATCGGTGCTGTCCCGCGTTGTCCCAGGCATCTCGCTGACGATGAGGCGCTCCTCGCCGGCCAGCCGGTTGACCAGGGAGGACTTGCCGACGTTTGTCCGGCCGACGATGGCGATACGGAGGGGCGCCCGCTCGTCCCGCTCCGGTTCGGCCGCCGGCAGGGCGGCGACGATGGCTTCCTCGAGCAGGCCGACGTTGAGCTTGTGTTCCGCGGAGATGAAATAGATGTCCTTTTCCCCCAGCCGATAATACTCGGCCGTCATCGATTCTTCCTGGACCTGGGAATCGACCTTGTTGACGACGAGAAGGATCGGGAGGCCGCGTTTTTTCAGGGAGATGAAGAGCTCTTTCTCGATCGGAGCGACGTCCCGCTTGCCGTCCAGCACGAACAGGACGAGGTCGGCCGCGGCCGCCTCCTCGAGGGCTTTTTCGCGGACCTTGTCGCTCAGGGGCTCGTCGGCGACGCCGAAGAGCCCGCCCGTATCGACGAGGACGAACTTCTTGTCCTCGAGGACGCAGGTGGCCGAAAGGCTGTCCCGGGTCATTCCCGGGTCCGTGTGGACGAGGGCTTTCCGTTGTCCCAGGATCCGGTTGAAAAGAGTGGACTTGCCGACGTTGGGAAAGCCGACGATGACCACCCGGGTGAGCTTCTTCATGGCCGGTCCCGGGCTATCTCGCGACCAGGGAATAATCGGGAAGGAAGGCCCGGGTCAGGTCGACGTGCCCGCCAAGGGTCTCCTTCTCCGCCCCCTCGACGAGGATGACCACTTTCTTGACCGCCTTGAAATTGAAGGCCAGGGTGTTGACGACGGCGTAGACGGCCGCCAATTCCATGGTCGAACCGTACGCAAATTTTTCCGCGACGTCCCGGCTGAAATCGACGGTGGCGACGCCGTCCTTGCCGATGAAAACCTGGCGCACCTTGGTCTGGGGAGGGAGCGGGGAGACGAGACTCCCCTCCGAGCCCTTGATGAGCTCGGCCAGGGCTCGTTCCGCCTCCTCGTTGGCCGTAGGACCGGCGGCGATCGGGCGCGTTTCCCCGTGGAGGAAGTCGTCGTCGTCGTCGAGGAAGAACAGCGTCACCGTCTTCGTCGCGGCGGGTTCCCCCGCGGCGGCCGGCGTCTTGGGGAGGTTGGCGTCGATGAATCGCGCGACCTTCTCCCGCCCCCCGCCGGTGAAAAAGATGATGACGAGGACGAGGAGGACGATGGACAGGGCGCCCAGGATGAGCACCGGTTTCGGTTTCTTGGCTTTCTTGTTATTGGCCATGGGATCCTACTCGGGCATCCGGAGGTAGCGGGCGAGCCCGCGGTAGATCGCCTCGGCGACTTTCGACTGGAATTCCTCGGAGGCCAGCTTCTGTTCTTCCTCCGGGTTGGAAATGAAGGCGGCCTCGACGAGGATGGCCGGGCAGGCGACGCCGGTCAGGATCTTGAAGGGGGCCTGCTTGATACCCCGGTTCCGCGTCCCGAGGAGGGCGTCGAGTTCGCCCTGGACCATCTCGGCCAACTGGCCGCTCTGCTTGATGTAGGCCGTCTGGGCCATGTCCCAGAGGATCATCATCAGGTCGTCGTCCGACGATGGGTCGATGCGGCTCTGGAGCGCGGAGGAGTTGTTCTCGAGGTAAGCCAGCCGGCGCGTCTCCTCATCAGTCGCATTGAGGCTGAGGAAGAACGTCTCCGAACCGGCCGCCTTTTTCTGGACAGCCCCGTTGGAGTGGACGCTGATGAACAGGCCAGCCTTGCGGTTGTTGGCGATGGCCGACCGGTTCTCGACCGAAACGTCCACGTCCTTGTCGCGGGTCAAGACGACCTCGAAGCCCATGTTCCGCTCGACGAGGGCCTTCAGCTTGAGGCTGATGGCCAGGGTGATATCCTTCTCGAGGTTCCCGAACTTGCCCTTGGCCCCGGTCTCCATCCCGCCGTGGCCGGGGTCGATGACCATGGTCTGGATCCGTTGTCCCTGCCCGGCCTGGGCCTGGCCGGAGACAGGGCAGACGGCGAGGGCGACGAGGAGGGCGGCGGCGAGGGCCGCGCCCCGGGCTGTCCGGTCTATCGGGTCACTTCTCACGTTCGGGTCTGGTGGAGGCGGCGGGAATCGAACCCGCGTCCGAAAGCATTCAACAGCAAGTCTCTACACGCTTATCCCCTTCATTGATCTCGTCGCCCGGCGCTCGAAGAGGAAAAGCACCGGGAAACCAGCCCCGAAGGTGTTTCGCTCCCCGGCCTCAGGACGAAACCGGTTCGCTATCCCGCCCGTTTGACGCTCCGGAAGCCCCGCGGGAGAGGACCCCAGGAACGGCGTGCCTTTCTATTAGGCCGCGACTGCTAAAGGTTCTGCAGTTAAGGTTTTTCCACCGTTTAGCGAGGTGGGTGGGACCTCGGCGTGCAACTTGTGCCTCATTACTTCCGTCGAAACCAGTACGCCCCCATACTCCTTTCAGGTTTTATTATAGGGGCGGCCGGGGGGGGTGTCAACCGGATGGGGTCAAACCTACTTTTTTCACTTTTCGGACATCTGTCATCAACATGAAAGCCCTCGCACATGAAAGTGAAAAAAGTAGGTTTGACCCCATCCGGAAATCCTGCGCGTAAAAGGTAGGTTTGACCCCATCTGAAAAGGCAGCCGCGGGCGTGGGGCCCGCGGCTGCCCGATGTTCGGAACGAACGGTCAGCGGATGAACTGGTAGGCGATGACGCTGTAGGCGTGCCAGCTGAAGGTCCCGTCGGTCGCCTTGACCGGCCGGACCCAGATCTTGACCTTGTTGACGGCCGGCGTGAGCAGGGTCTCCCATTCAGCGGGCAGCACCGGCAGCGTGAACGTCACCAAGTTGGTCTGGGCGTTCCAGACGAAGGAGCCGACCACCGTCTGGAGGTCTCCGGCCGTGTCCAGCATGACGTTCATGGTCACCGGAACGGAGTCGTCCCAGCAATCGTAGGTCGAAACGCCCATGGACCCGGCGGCGGCGGAGTAGCCGGTCGTGATCTTGGTGAACTCGTGCAGCTTCATGGGGGCGAGGACGAGGTTCTCGACGACCCAGCGGGTATTGGCTTGGTCCCAGTAAAGCCCGGCGTGGGCGAAGACCCAGAGGTTGGCCGAGCGGGCCTGGTCCACGGAGTCGACGAAGTCCTGGATGACAGGGGAGCGGCCGGAGGGCGACCCGTAGAACCACCAGCCGAAGATGTGGTCGGCGATGCCGCTATAGACCATGGTCCGGGTGTGGTCGCGCCAGCCGAAGGCGAAGTTATCGAGGGTGGCGCCGGTGACGAGGCCTTCTGCGTGGGCGCTGTGGACGTTGATCGACGCAGCCACCCTGGGGGAGGCGGCGGGGTCGACGAAGGCCACCTCGACGCGGAAACCCCTGGCGATGTGGCGGAGGATGGACGTGCCCGTGCCCATCGCGATGTCCCGTAAGGTCCAAGTGGTGTTCTCGTCGACGAAGACCGTCTCCGAGTTCCAGTCGCAGCGATGGTGGCGGTCACCGGTGGGCAGCGTCTCGGTCCGCTTTTTCAGGACGCTGAGCCAGTTGTCGCCGACGCGCCAGACCAAGCCCTCGGGGGTGAATTGGGGCAGGGTGTCGATGCTCGTCGCGTACCAAACGCGCCGCGCATAGAGGCTGCCGTCGGCGTTCATGTTGGAGGCGACGAGGGCGGCCCACGAGCCCCGAGAGACCGGTGAAGGTCCCCGCCTGGTTGGTGTCCGCGTCGATGTAGATCGTGTTGGCGTTGACGCCGAAGGTCAGCTCGGACTCCTGGAGGTTCTTGATGGTGAAGCTGGTGCCGTCCGCGGCCGTGATGTCCCCGATAGTGCGGGCGAACTGGATGTTCTTGAGATGGCGCGGCAGGGCCTTGTGGCGGACCTTGAGGCCGATGACGACCTTCCCGTCCAGGTTGACGATCGACAGGGGGTGGGCCAGGTCGAAATCGATCTCCAGGTTCGTCGTGGCGCCCTCGGCGACGGTGATGGCCGGGCTGAGTTCGACCTTGATCTCGCCCTTGCCGCTTGGGTCGACGACCGTGATCTGGCTCGAGGCGATCTGAGTCCCCTGGTCGTCGACCAGCTTCATCGTGGATGGATCGGCGTTGATGACGAGCTTGAGAAGGTTATAGGCGCCGACGGAGATCGTGGCCTTCTGCAGGATCATGGTCACGCCGCTCAGATCGACGAGGTTGACCGTGCCGGAGGCCGGATTGGCCGGGTCGGCGGTCCAAACGTCCTCCCAGGAATTGCCGTCACGGCGGTGAAGGCTGACGGATTTGAGGACGACGGTCACTTCCTGCCAGTCGTCGGTGGGCCCGTCCGTCAGGAGAACATTCAGGCCGCCCCTGGCCCCGGACGCCCCGCCCCCGGTGATGTTGCACGAGGTGATCAGCCCGAAGCCGGCCACGACGGCAACCGCCAGGAGAGAAAGCGATAGATTGCGGAAGAAACGATCCATAAAATCCTCCTTAAATTTGGCCGGATTAAACTAAATGCCCCTATCCATAGATATATTATGTCCGCAGGCGGCCGGAGTCAAACGGAGGGGGAAAGCCGGGAGCATTCCCCAGGGTTTCTGTCTAACCCCGGCCCCGGCCCGCTCGTCCGGGGCTGGGACGTCGTCTGTGGCCATGGTCGATTTCTTCCTTTCTGCCCCATTAGACGACGAAGCGCCGCAAACCTTTGCGGTACGGGGATCGGCCCTGCAGATTGACACCTTTCAAACTCACAGAGTAAGATAGTGTCGAGTTTTTTTATGTTAAAGAACATCCGGGCCAAGGCCACCCTGCTCATCCTTTTTCTCCTCGCCGCCACGACGTTTCTGTCCTACGTCTTCACTATCCGCATCATGAGCAGCCATGTCGCGGAAAAGATTATCCGGACGGCGGAAACCCTGGGCCGGAGCATCGCTCCCTCGGCGGGCTTCTTCATGGGCGCCCAGGACCTTCTCGGCCTCGACTACATGGTCTTCCAGATCAAGAAGACAAATCCCGACATCAAGTCCATCGGCGTTCTCGGACCCGGCCGGGACATCATCGTCCACAGCGACATCCAGGAGCGCGGCCGCAAGCTGGAGCCGGCGCAGGGCGAAGTCCTCGAGCAGAGCGAGGACGGGACCCAGGTCCGCAAGATCTTCGGGGCGCCTGGCACGCTCATCGAGATCGAAAGCCCGATCGTCTTCATGGACAAGCGCCTCGGCTCCGTCATCCTCGAGCTCGATTGGTCCGTGCTGTCGACGGCCCAAAGCGTGGCCCAGCGCAAGGTCATCGGGCTCTTCGCCGTCATCCTGGCCCTGGGCACCGTCAGCAGCGTCTTCCTGTCCTCCAACCTGACCCGGCCGATCAAGGAGCTCTCGTCCGGCGTCGAGGAGCTCAAGCGCGGGAAGACGGGCAAGCCCCTGCGCGTCTTTTCCGGGGACGAGCTCGGCCGGCTAACGGCGAGCTTCAACGAGATGTCGGGGCTCATCACCAACCAGCGGGAACGGCTGGCCCAAGACGCTAGGGAGCTCGAAGAGGCCTACGTCTCGACCGTCCGGGTCGTGGCCGCGGCCATCGACGCCCGTGACTCCTACACGCACGGCCATTCCACCCGGGTCTCCGAGCTGGTTGTCGCCCTGGCCAGGGAGCTCGGCATGAGCGGGCAGGAGCTCGACGACATCGAGATCTCCTGTCTCTTCCACGACGTCGGCAAGATCAAGATCTCAGACGCCATCCTCCACAAGGCCGGCAAGCTCGCCCCCGACGAGTGGGAGGAGATGAAAAAGCACGCCGAGTACGGTGCGGAGATCCTGCGCAAGGCGCCCTCCCTGCGCCGGTTCATTCCCGCCGTTCGCCACCATCACGAGTGGTACGACGGGAGCGGCTATCCGGACGGGTTGAGCGGGGAGAGAATCCCCCGCGAGGCGGCCATCATCTCACTGGCCGACGCCTATGACGCCATGACCTCGGACAGGCCGTATCGCCAGGCGATGACCAAAGCGAAGGCTCTGAACACGATCCGTGAGTTCGCCGGAAAGCAATTCAGCCCCGATCTGACGCCGGTCTTCCTGAGGACCGTGGAAAAAATCGGGTGAAATCATGCGCGACCTGTCTTTAAAGAGAACGCTGGCTTATCTTATCCTTCCCTGCCTTCTCTGGCCGGCCTGCTCCACGGCTGGAAAGAACCTAACGAAACCAACGTCCGTCGAATCCCGGCAGGCGTTGGCGGAGGGCGATTTCCAGAAAGCCCTCGAGGGTTTCAAGGCGGCCTACGAGAAGAACCCGCGCGGCAAGGAGCTCGCGGCGAACTATGTCCGGACGGTCGAAGAGATCAAGGGCGCGGCCGACCGGGCCCTGGGCCAACGGGAGTACGCCCGGGCGGGCGGTATCTATCGGATTCTTCTCGACCGCTACGACGATTTCGGGGCCTTGGCGCCAAAGCTCTCGTTCAAGAAGGCCCAACTCGAGACGGCGCTGAAAGAATGCCGGATCGCGGCGGTCGATAACCCGGCCGCTGAGGCCGTGAAGGCCGGAAACTTCGCCAAGGCCATCGACATTTTCCAGGCCGCCTTCAAGGAGGATCCGAGGGGCGCCGAGCTCGCGACGAAATATCTGGGGACGGTCAACCAGATCAAGGCCATCGGAGACAAAGCCTTCGGCGCCAAGAATTTCGCCCAAGCCGGGAGAGTCAATACCGTCCTTCTTAGGGATTACGCATCGTTCGAAGGATTGCGGCCTCCCGTCGCCTTTAGCCGGAAGGCCCTGAAGGACGTCGTCTCCGCCTGCCGGGAGAGCCTGACCAAGACGGGTCTCGCGGAATATCGAAGAGGGAATCTGGTCAAAGCCATCGCCATCTGGGAGGGCCTCCTGAGCTTCGACCCGGATAACGCCGAGATCAAGAAAGCCGTCAACACCGCCAGGACCCAGCTTAAGGGGATCAAGAAGAAACAATAGGGGGGACAACATGTTGAGGAAGCTCTTCGCGACCGACAAGAGCTTTTCCGGGACGGCCCTCAGGGTTCTGCTGGGGGTGGTGATCTTCCCCCACGGCGCCCAAAAGCTTCTGGGCTGGTTCGGCGGCGGGGGCTTCAACGCCTCCATGAGAATGTTCGAATCCAGTTTCCACATCCCGACGATCTTCGCTCTCCTGGCCATCCTGGCCGAATCGGTCGGGGCCGTGGCTTTGATCGCGGGATTCTTCACGAGAATCGCCGCCCTAGCGATCTCCGTGAACATGGTCGTCGCTGTCGCTCTCATTCATGCGAAGGTCGGCTTCTTCATGAACTGGGGCGGAACCGCGAAGGGCGAGGGGTTCGAGTATCACATCCTGGCCATGGCCATCGGGATCGTTTTGATGATCATGGGCGGCGGCCGCTGGTCCGTGGACGGCGTCATCGCCAAGAAGCTGAAAAGATCAAGATGAAATTATATTTTTGAAAGAATGAAAGCCGTCAAGAATCCCAACATCGTCAAAAACCCGATAAGAAATCCACCGTCTTCATAAGCTTCGGGCATCATGCTGTCGGCCAGCATGGCCAGGATCGCCCCGGACGCAAAAGCCTCGATGATGCCGAGAGCATTGAGATCCAGCTTTTCCAGGAACAGGAAACTTAAAACGACACTCGATGCGACACAGGCGCTGACGATTGACCATGACAGATATATGCGCCGTTTGGAAAAGCCCTCTTTTTGTAGATCGTCTATGGAGGATAGGCTTTCAGGGAGGTTCGACAGAAAAATCGCAACGAGCATTAACAACCCGATTCCATTTTTGCTGAGAAGAGCAACGCCTAGGGCTATCGATTCGGGGACCCCGTCAAGAAGAGAGCCCAGGACGATGGCCTGGCCGTTCGTTTCTCTTGTCGACTTAAAATGCGCCTTTCGTTTATGGTTTCTTCCGCCAAGCCTGTGAATCAGGAAATCCCCGGAGATGAAAACCAGGCCTCCCGATAAAAACCCAATGATGATCGCATCAAACCCGCCATGTTTGAATGCTTCCTCCATCAGGCCGAAGGTCAAAGCGCATATTAAAACGCCGGAACCGAAAGCCATGATGGCCGCGATAATCTTCTGGCTGATTTTTAGGGTTGTTCCTATGATGACCCCGAGGATCAAAGAAAAACCGGTTAGAGCCGCATACAATAAAACCGTTGTTATCTTAGGCACTGCCGGGAATATATCGCCGGCTGGGCGGCGAAGTCAATGACTGCTCCCGCCGGCTTTGTTCGTAGCTCTCAACACCCCTATCCCCCTCTGTAATTAGGGGGAACTATTTGATTACTTATCTGCCTTCACTTGGCTTGCCGGTTCCGCCCCCGATTCTTCTGCTTTCTTTTTCATCGTTGCCTTGCCTTCTTCGGGGGCTTCCTTCGTTTTCGGACTTTTGCCGCCTTCCGGTGCTTTCTTTATCTTTTTTTCCTTGCCCTCTGCGGCGGTTTTCTTAGGCTTCTCGCCTTTACCGCCTTCTTGTTCTTTCTGGGGGCCTGCCGCTCTTTCCGCCTTTATCTTCGCCATTTCTTCCGTTTTCTTTTCGCTGTCAGCGATCAGCCTCAGCCTTTTATTCACGGCCCTGATATCTGCTTGCAATTTTCTAACGAGAGTATCTTTGTCGGCCTTGGGAGATTCGATCCCCTTCCCAGACAGGAAAGACATCCGATCTTGCAGTTCATGTTCGAAATATGCCTTTTGCCGTATGAGCATTTGCTTCCGCTTTAATCCCATTTCTTCCTCCTCTCCGATTTAGTTATTTTTCTCCGGCAGATCATAGATCAGCAGACAGTTGCCAAAGGTATGTATATCAGGGTTTTCGCTAAAAAGCCATCGCATTTAAGATGATCTCTTCTTTGCGCCGCCGGCTCAGGGATTTGACGGCGCACTCCCGTGACAGGGACCGGGAACGGGTCCCGCACTCTTCCTGGTAGACCAGAACGACAGGGCGCCGGGTCCGGGTGTAGCGAGAGGCCGTGCCTTCCTGGTGCTCCCGGAGTCGGCGGTCAATATCGGTGGTCACTCCGGTGTATAAGGACCCGTCGCAGCACCCGAGGATATAGAGGAACCAGATGGCTCCTGCGGTCGCGTTCGGCGCCGGTTGTTCCTCCTTGGCCTTCATCGTCCGGAGCATGCGGCGGTACCGTGGTTTCATCGAACCGAGATCAGGGTATCGGACATTCCGCTCGGGAGAATACTTCCGGCCGTTCGGCGATGTCAAGAACTCCAGGTAGGTAGAGCAGGGTTCTTTTCGGAGGCCCCTTTAATGAAAACTGTGGTGGATATTTTCAGGGGGAACTGGAGGACGCCGCTTCAAGATACAAAAGCGCCTCTCATGACTCTGTTTGAATTTCTTAACCCCCCTGCCCGCCTCTATATTTAGGGGGGACGCGCGGTAGGCAGCTTTGACGGCGGAGTGGCGGGGCCGACGAGACTCGAACTCGCGACCTCCGGCGTGACAGGCCGGCGTTCTAACCAACTGAACTACGACCCCGCGATGGGCTGGCCTATTATAGAGAAATGCCCGGGCACTTTCAAGAAGCCCCCGGCCTCTCGTAGAAGCGCGGGTTTTCTGATACATTGAAGCCAGGAGGGAAAATCATGGCAAAGCTCACCATAAAAGACGAGTTCCTGGAGAGGCTCGGCATCGAGATGGACCACGTCAAGGCCGGACTGATGGAGCTCAAGGCCAAGAGCCGAACGCTCAAGCTCGAGGCGCGCCTGGAGTACGACAAGGGCCTCAAGTCGCTTGAGGAGAAAGAGGGGGAGCTCAAGGTCCGGATGGGGGAATGGATCAAGGCCGGCGAGAAGGCCGGGGAAGACGTGAAGAAGGGGCTCGAGCGCGCGGCCAAAGACCTCAAGAAGGCAGTCGACGACGCCTACGCACGTCTGAAGTGACCTGCTGAAACGCGGCCCCGCTCCGCCTACATCTTCTCGAGGGCGGCGATGCGCTCCTCGATGGGCGGGTGGGTGCTGAAAAGCTTGTTGACGCCGCCCTTGATGTTTTTGAGGGGGTTGACGATGTAGAGATGGGCCGTGGCCTTGTTTGCCGCCTCGAGGGGCTCGGTGTCGGCCGAGATCTTCCGTAGGGCCGAGGCCAGGCCGGCCGGGTAGCGCGTCAGCATGGCCCCGTTCGCGTCGGCCAGGAACTCGCGTTTCCGCGAGACGGCCAGCTGGATGATCGTAGCGATGAACGGCGACAGCACCGCCAGGGCGAGGCCGACGATGATCAGGACGCCCCCGGCGCCGCCCGATCCGCTCCGGTCCCGGCCGCCGCGACGCCGCCCGCCGCCCCACAGGAAGCTCCTCAGCATCCAGTCGCTGAGCAGGGCGACGATGCCGGCCATGACGACGACCAGCGTCTGGAGCCGGACGTCGTAATTCTTGATGTGGGACATCTCGTGGGCGATGACGCCCTCGAGCTCGACCCGGTTCAGTTTTTCGAGGATGCCGGTCGTGACGCAGATGACGGCCGTCTCCGGCTTGCGCCCAGCGGCGAAGGCGTTAGGGGCCGTGTCGTCGATGACGTAACAGCGCGGCGCGGGCAGGCCGGCGGCGATGGCCAGGCCCTCGACGACGTTATAGAGGTACGGGAATTCCTCTTTAGTCGCTGGCCGGGCCCGGCTGATGGTCAGGACGATCTTGTCGCTCGCGTAGTAGCCGACCGCGGCCATGGTCATGGACACGACGACGGCCAGGACGAGGCCCCCCTTCCCCCAGCCCGTCACGTACTCGAAAAACCAGGTCAGGAGGAAGATGAAGGCCACGAAAAAGAGAATGAGGGCGGCGGATTTCCACTTGTTGCGTGAGATCTGTTCGTACATGGCCGACCCTGCTGATCACCAAACCAAAGAATGGGGACACGTACCGGAAGTACATGTCCCCATTCCTTTCCCCATTTCAAATGCCTTCGCCCGAATCAGAAGCTGACCTTGACCGGGCCCTTGGCCACTTCCTCTTCGATCTGGAAGTATTCCTTGGTCTTGAACCCGAACATGTTGGCCAGAATGTTCGAGGGAAAGACCTGCTGTTTCATGTTGAACTTCATGACGACGTCGTTGTAGAACTGGCGGGCGTAGGCGACCTTGCTTTCGGTCCCGGCCAGCTCCTCCTGGAGCATCAGGAAATTCTGGTTGGCCTTGAGGTCGGGGTAGGCCTCGGCGACGGCGAACAGGGATTTCAGGGCGCCGGTAAGGACGTTGTCGGCCTGGCCCTGGTCCTTGACGGTCTGGGCGTTGACGGCCGCGGCCCGCGCCTGCGTCACGCGCTCGAAGACGCCGCTCTCGTGCTTGGCGTAGCCCTTGACCGTTTCCACCAGGTTGGGGATGAGGTCGTAGCGGCGGCGGAGCTGGACGTCGACCTGGGACCAGGCGTTGTCGCAGCGGTTGCGGAGCGTGATCAGGCTGTTGTACATGCCGATGGCCATGATAGCGATGGCCGCGATGATGACGAGCAAGAAAGCTAAAGCACCCATGTGTTCCTCCTTCGGATTTCTGTCCTTTCCTAACAATACGGGCCCGGGCCGGAAAAATCAAGGCCCAGCTCCCGCCCGATCCGGGCTATTGTCATTCCGCCCCGGATACTGATAATCTTCCCTCCTACTCTAGGAGGTCAACATGAGGAAATACGTCGTCCCGGCTATTCTGGTTTTCGCCGCGCTCACGGCGGCGGGAACGCTCGCAGCCCAAACAGCCCCGGCCGCTGCGAAAGCTGACGCCAAATCCGCCGCCAAGGCTGAAAAAAAAGGCCTTCTCACGCCCGAACTCCTCACGGGCCTGGCCTTCCGCAATATCGGCCCGGCCATCATGTCGGGACGGATCAGCGACATCGTCATCCATCCCCTGAAGCGCCATACCTGGTATGTCGCCGTCGGCTCGGGCGGCGTCTGGAAGACCGAGAACGCCGGGACGACCTGGACGCCCGTCTTCGACGCCCAGGCTTCCTACTCCATCGGCTGTGTCGCTCTCGACCCGTCGAATCCGGAGACGGTCTGGGTGGGCACGGGCGAGAACGTCAGCGGCCGCCACGCCGGCTTCGGCGACGGCGTCTATAAGAGCCTGAACGGCGGCAAAACGTGGACGAACATGGGCCTGGCCAAGTCCGAGCACATTGGCCGGATCCTCGTCGACCCGCGGAACTCGAACGTCGTCTATGTCGCGGCCGAAGGGCCGCTCTGGTCGGCGGGCGGCGAGCGCGGCCTCTACAAGACGACCGACGGCGGCAAGACCTGGATCTTCGCCCTCGAGATCTCCAAGGACACGGGCGTCACCAGCGCCGAGTTCGACCCCGCCAACCCCGACATCGTCTACGCCGCGTCCTACCAGCGTCGTCGCAGCGTCGCCGCGTTCATGGGCGGCGGGCCCGAGTCGGGCATCCACAAGAGCGAGGACGCCGGCAAGACCTGGCGCAAGCTCACGGTCGGCCTGCCCTCCGGCGACATGGGCAAAATCGGCTTGGCCGTCTCGCCCATCGATCCCCGCATCGTCTACGCCACGGTCGAGGCCGGGCCGGAAGAGAAGGGCTTTTACCGGTCGACGGACAAGGGCGAGAGCTGGGAGAAGCGCAATCCCTACATCAGCGGCGGCACCGGGCCGCACTATTACCAGGAGATCTTCGCCGACCCCAGCGTCTTCGACCGCGTCTACCAGATGGACCCGTCGATGATGGTCACGAACGACGGCGGCAAGACCTGGCGCCCCGTCGGCGAGAAGAACAAGCACGGCGACAACCACGCCATGGCCTTCGTCAAGGGCGACCCCGATTACATCCTCAACGGCAGCGACGGCGGGGTTTACGAGACGCACGACGGCGGCCGGACCTGGCGCTTTTTCGAGAACCTGCCGGTGACCCAGTTCTACAAGGTCGCCCTCGACAACGCGCTCCCCTTCTACAACGTCCACGGCGGCGCCCAGGACAACGGCAGTCAGCTCGGACCGTCGCGGACGCTCAACGGTAACGGCATCTCGAACTTCGACTGGGCGATCACCTTCGGGGCGGACGGCTACGCCAGCGCCATCGACCCGGCCGACCCGAACACGATCTACGTCGAGATGCAGGAAGGCGTCCTCTTCCGGTACGACAAGAAAAGCCAGGAGACACTGAACATCAGCCCGAAGCCGGAGGCGGGAGAGCCGCCCCTGCGGTTCAACTGGGACTCGCCGATCGTCATCAGCCCGTTCTCCCACACGCGCGTTTATTACGCGTCCCAATACCTGTGGCGGAGCGACGACCGCGGCGATTCCTGGACGAGGATAAGCTCCGACCTGACCCGCGGCGTCTTCCGCCTCGAGCAGAAGATCATGGGCCGCGAATGGAGCGTCGACGGGCTCTGGGATCACGGGGCCATGTCGCAGTTCTCGACGATCACGACGGTGAGCGAATCGCGCCTCCAGGAAGGTCTGATCTACGCCGGCACGGACGACGGCTTCATCCAGATGACCGAGGACGGCGGCAAGACCTGGCGGAAAATCGACCGGTTAGCCGGTGTCCCCGAATATTTCTTCGTCAACAAGATCATGGCCTCCAAGCACGACAAGGACACGGTTTACGCGGCCGTCGACAGCCACAAGACGGGAGACTACAAGCCTTATCTTTTAATGAGCGGCGACCGCGGAAAAACCTGGACGAACATCGCCGGCGACATGCCGCAGCGGAACCTCGTCTGGTCGGTGGCCCAGGACAACGTCAAGAAAGAGCTCCTCTTCGCCGGGACGGAGTTCGGCATTTATGCGACGCTCGACGGCGGCAAGAAATGGATCAAGCTCGGCGGCGGAGTGCCGACGATCTCCTTCCGCGATATCGAAGTGCAGGAGCGCGAGAGCGACCTCGTCGGGGCCTCGTTCGGCCGGGGCTTTTTCATTCTCGACGACTACTCGCCGCTCCGGGAGATGAGCGAGGAGAGCCTGGCGAAAGACGCGGCCCTATTCCCGGTAAAAAAGGCCCTCCAGTACATGCCACTCAAGCCGATCGACGCGAACGGCAAGGGCTGCCTGGGCGAGACGTTCTACCTCGCGCCCAACCCGCCTTTCGGCGCCGTCTTCACCTACTACCTGAAGGACCGACTCAAGACGGGCGCCGAAGCCCGCCGCGAAGAAGAGGGGAAACTCGTCAAGGACGGAAAGTCCGTCCCGTTCCCCGGCTGGGATAATCTCCGCAAGGAGGAGAATGAAGAAAAGCCGGCCGTCGTCCTCACTATCACGGACGAAGCGGGCCAGATCGTCCGCCGTCTCCCCGTGCCGTCAGGCAAGGGACTTCACCGTGTCGCCTGGGACCTCCGCTACCCGCCGGTCGACCCGACCGAGGTCGAGGAACGGGAGCCGAGCGAATGGGGCGGGAACCCGACGGGGCCCCTGATCGTCCCTGGCAAGTTCACGGCCGCACTGGCCAAGAAAGTCGACGGCGTCCTGACGCCGCTGGCCGAGCCGAGGACTTTCGTCGTCGAATCGCTCAACCTGGCCAGCTTGCCGGAAAAAGACCGGACGGCCCTCCTCGATTTCCAGAAGAAAGCCGGGGAGCTGCAGCGGGCCATGATGGGCGCCGGCGCGGCGGCCGAGGACGCCCTCAAGAACATGGCATTCATCAAAAAAGCGTTGCTCGACGCGCCCAAGGCCGACCCGAAGCTCGCCGAAACGGCACGGGCCATCGAAAAGCGTCTCCAGGACCAGGTCATGGTCCTCTTCGGCGACCGGACCCGCCAGCGCCGGAACGAAGTCGCCCCGCCGTCGCTCATGGACAGGGTCAGCGCCCAGCTCGACGCGACCGGGCCGATCACGGCGACGGTCCGGCGCGGCTACGAGATCGCCGTCGACGGGTTCGAGAAACTCCTCGAGGAGATGCGGACGACGATCGAGGTCGACCTCAAGAAGCTCCAGGCCGAACTCGAGGCCGCCGGCGCGCCCTGGACGCCCGGCCGCGGCGTCCCGATCTGGAAGAAGAGATAAGGAGATATTCTCGGAACCGGCTACAGCTTGATCTTTTCGCTCTTAATCCGCCGAGCGATGACGTCTGCTGAAACACCAAATTTCTTGCAGACCAATCTTGAAACGGCTTGGATGATTTGCTCCTCGTTCCCCCCCGCGAGCTTTTTATATTCCAGAATTTTCTTTGATAACATCTCGATTTCTTGGATCAGAGGGCTCCACGGGACCAAGAGCCGGCCGGCGAACTCATAAGCTTGAAGCTCGAACCAACTCAAGTCTTCTTCCTCAAAGTCGTCACGAAAATGGATCCAATCCGCGGGTGTCCGAAAACGGCAAAGCTGAATTTCTTTTCTATGCAAAACCAAATGACCGAGCTCATGGGCAAAAGTAAATCGTAGCCTGTTCTCTTTTCGTGGGTTCTCGTAGACGTCCCTATCAACGCAAATACTCTTTAAGTCTTTTGTGAGAAAGCCGTCGATATCGATTTCTTCAAGCAGACGAAATATGGGAATCGGCGTGAGCTTCAGCCTTAACTCGACGATTTCAATAATGGGCACGGGCAGAGAGTCAACCGGATCGACATAACGAGCTCGAAATTCCTCGGCTCTCTCTCGGACGTGTGGCCATGTCAGCCGGGGAGGTTGGATATGAGGCAAGTTCTTAATCCAGCTCTAGCTCCGCCTGATTTTTGAAATGAGGTTTTCTAGCTCTTCTTGAGCCGGCTTTTCGCCACGTAAAGTACGAAAGAAAACGGGCAGTTTCTCGACAACCGATCGATCATCCAGTAACTCAGGGGGAATGAAACTGATGCTGGCCAAATCGAAGAGAGCATGCCAGTCTTCGGAATCCTCGGCCAGCTTGAGAGTAGTGGCAATTTCCTTAAGAACTTTCTTACTCTTGGGCGGCGGCAGAATTCCCCTTTCGATCTTGCTCCAGTTACCGGGATCTGCATTCATGATTCGGCAAAATCCTCGAAGGGTTAATCCGGCTTTTATCCTTGTTTCTTTAATAAACGCGCCAAACGTCATTTTTTTCTCTCCTTCCGTGTTGATAATAATTACTACGTTGTATATATATACAACATTCTGAGGCGAGTCAAATGCTTTTTTTTCCTTATGGCGGCGTACTAGCCTGCTACCAGCGGTCGGTGCGGAAGGGCGAGGCCGGCAGGCCCTCCTTGTTGGCCAGGTTGGGCACGGCCAGCTGGTGCCAGCCGAAACGGACAGCTTTCGGGGAAGGAACGCGGGCGCTCCAGACGACGACCGCGTCCCCGGCGATCTCCGCCTCGGCCTTGTAGAAGGTTCGGTCGCCGCCGGCGACCTCGAACCACTTGAGCGGCTGGCCGTCGTTCGAAATGAGCCCGCCGCCGATGTGGTCGAACGACAGGCGGACCAGGTTCGCGTCGACGGTCATGGACTTATAGAGCGGCCCGGAGAAAACGAGACCTTTTTCACCGTAGGTCTTGGCCCGGGCCCAGAGCGACAGACGGAACCCCACGTCCTTCTTGTTCGCCGGGTGGATGTCGCCGAGGTTGGCGATGTCCGTGATGACGGCCATGCCGGTGTTCGGCAGGCGAAGGGCGTTCGTCTGGGCTTCCCAGATCAAGGGCAGCCGCAGGAAGTCGGGGACGTCGCCCGACGGCGTCTCCCGGTCGTAGGGATAGTTGAAGGGTGCGAGCTGGACGTAATAGAAGGGGAAATCGCCGAGCTTCCAGACCTCGCGCCAGCCCCGGATCAGGGCCTCCATTTTCTTCTCGTAGAGAAGGCCGTCGTTGCGGTTGTTCTCGCCCTGGTACCAGACGGCGCCGCGGATGGCGAACGGCGTGAGCGCGTGGATCATCCCGTTGTAGAGAGTTGTCGGCGCCTGCAGATTGTCGTAGGGATTGGTCGGAAAGGCCGGTTCGGGCTCAGCCGGGATGGGGGCCTTCGCGGCCAGGGCTTTCCGGGTGTCGCGGACCCAGGCCTCCCAGCTCGGGAGTGCTCTGCTCAGGACACCCCGGAACTCGGCATACTTGGCCTCCTGTTTGTCGAGCAGGGTTTTCAATTCGGGCACGGCGGCGAATCCGGCGGGAGGCGTCCAGGGCTCGATGTCCGTGCCTCCCCAAGCCGACTCGATGAGCCCGACCGGAATACCCAGCCTTTTGTGAAGCTCCAGCCCGAAATAGTAGGCGACGGCGGAGAACGGACGGGTCGAGTCGGGGGTGCACGGCTCCCACTTGGCCTCCACGTCGCCCCTGGCCCTATCGGCCGTGCGCTTCGGGACGAGGAAGAGGCGCATGGCGGGATGGTCGGCCCTCAGGAGCTGGGGGACGGGGTTCGGCAGCCGGCCCATAGCCCATTCCATGTTGGACTGGCCCGAGCAGAGCCAGACTTCGCCGACAAGGATGTCCTTGACGACGATTTCCGGACCTTTCGCTCCGCGGACGGTCAGCTCGAGCGGCGGGCCGCCCGCCTTGAGCGGGTCAAAGGCGACCCGCCACGCGCCGTCGGCGCCGGCCACGGCCTTTTTCTCCTGACCGTCGAAGCGGACCGTGACCTGTTCGTTCTTCCCGGCCCGGCCCCAGATCGCGACGGGCTTGTCCTGCTGGACGACCATGTGGTCGCCGATGACCGCGGGCAGTTTGATTTCGGCGGAAAGAGCCGGAGCGAGTCCGAGAGAAATAATAGCCGCGAGAGCGAGGCCGATGAAGCGATCCTTTTTATCGATCACGGGATGTCCCTCCTCAAGAGCATGAATATCGAGGCCAGAAAATACCGCCTGGGCCGGATCCTTGTCAAGAATACGACGGGATCCTAGAACTGCAGCCGGAAACTCAAACCGCCCGGCCAGACGCTCAGGGACCACCTGCATTCCGGCTGGGCCGGAATCGAGACCCCGTCATTTCCCGGGTAGCCGACCTCGTATCTTTTCAGGTCGCGCGTCGCCCGCATGGGTTGGCTGAAGATATTCAGCAGCGACACGGCTTCTCCGGTCGCGAACGTGAAGAGCCCGTCGGTCCAGGGCCGCTTGAAGGCGGCCGCGGTCACGACGCCGGCCGCGGCGTTGACGCCGGCGTTCATCAGGTGGGTCTTCAGGCTGCGGCCGCCCTTCTCGCGGCGCGCGCACTGGCGGAGGAGCTCCTCGGCCCGCCGCAGCTTCTCCAGCCGTTCCATGGGCGTCGCTTCCGGCAGGGGCCGCAATTTTCGCGCGGCCGTGGCCGGGACGAACGGGTCGATGAGCAGGCCGGCGACGCCGAGGGCGAAGGTCGCGCCGCCGACGAGCATGTCCTGGGCGAATCCCCTATCGCGGACCGGGACGCCGACGACGAGCTCGGTGTCGTTCCAATGGGCACCGGCCAAGACGCCCATCGTGACGGCCCCGGCCGAATATCCGGCGACCCAGCCGTACGACCATGTTCTGGCGCGGGGCTGGCCGGCGTTGAGGGCCTCAGTGATAAAACCCAGCCGCGCCTTCACCTGCTCGTCCGAAAGCGCCGCCGCTTGCTGCGCCCGAG
>JADBLN010000034.1 GCA_014894455.1 Acidobacteriota bacterium
GTCACTGAGAAATCTAACCGTAGAAAGTGCCACAAGTGATCATTGGATCAACTAAATTGATCGGCTTTCAACGCTCTTTTATATCCGGCAAGGTTAATGAGGCCCTCAGGGAGCGTCCGGGCAACCGGGCTTCCCGGTGGCCTCTTCCTCTGCCCTGGTGACTCGCCGGTTGCGCCGCCTGCGGGGGTGCGATAGAATCAAAGCAGCAAGAAGGAGGCCCGACTGTCGGGCTGGCCTGCGGTGGATAGCGGGCCGGGAGGTCGCACATCATGCCAGACGATCCAGCTGAGGAAATGGTTGAGATCCAATGGGTCTATACGCCGGCAGATTTTTTTGATGGGAAAATCGAGCATGACTGCGGGAATTACTCAGTCGAGATCGAAGGCGGCCACGCCACAGCACGGATGAGCGCCGCTTTCTATAGGCCGGGAGGGGACTTCCAGCACGCGCTAGCCGAGAAGTTGAGAAGCTATTTTCGCTTGTGGCAACTGGACAGGCGGAGAGTGTTTGAGATTCGTGGTCCTTTGGCCCGTCGTATACATCCCGATGGCACGACGGACATAACCATCGTGTTGGACTCTGTGGTCTGCGTCTCGGAGGTGGGCACTCCAAATCTAATCTCTACAGATGCCAACGGCGTCGTCCACGATGCACGCTGTGAGCACTTCGAGGCCATGAAGATACTGGTGGAGCTCAGGCTCCCTCATGCCTCCGATCCAACGGTCCGCAGGATGCTCGATAGCTTTGACGCTGCGATTCGATATCCCGGCAACGAACTTGTTTATCTATATGAGGTCTGGGATGCACTACAGACCAAGTTTCGACGGAACAAAAAAGGACGGAAGGCACTCGGCATTTCAAGGCGCAATCGTTCGCGGCTTACGAATTTGGCGAACAAGGAACCGCTGAATCAAGGACGCCATCGTGGACGGTTTGATACTTTGCGGGACGCAACTATTGATGAGCTCGCTGAGGCTCGGAATATCGCCAAGGAGATGATTGAAAAGTTCCTGCTTTATCTCGACGACCGGCAAAGGACCAGATAGGCCGTTGCGCAGTTCAGCCCGCCCGTTCTGCGTTATCCTGAGTGGCCAAAAGACTCGCCTGTTGTGCCGCCTGCGGGGCCGCAGTAGAATCGGGGCAGCAATAAGGAGGTGGTGATGGCAAACGTTCTCAATCCCGACGCACCCTTCATTGTTCTTCTATTCGCCCAACGCAAATTCAGCCGTGGGGCCGGACGCGCTAGGGTTCAGATCTCCCTCTATTCCAAGGACAACCGTTTGATCGTTGGCTTGATGACGCCGGGCCATATACGATTCTCCGAGACTGGAGCCTTCGTTCCCATCGGGCAGGAAGAAACTAACCAATTTGTAAGGCTCAAAGCTGAGTTTGGCAAGGTTGTCGTGAAGTTATCCGATAGCCCTAAGGAGCCTACCTTCCCTACCTACGAAGCGTTTATCTCGCGTATTGCCTAAAGCTGCTTCCGTTCATAGAAAGAGACGAACGGCCGCAGCGAATATTCTCAGAGGAGGGGGAAGATGGAATCAAGAAGGGACTGGGCATCTCTGAGGGACGGCCTAAAAAGTGGGGTTGATATTAGCGAAATAAGCCTTAAGTTTGAGAATAGGGATCAATTAAATGGATGGCAGATAGCAATCCTGAATCTGCTTTTTATGGATGAGCAAGCCGCATCGAACAAAAAATCCGCCGAGGCTTCCCTAAAACTGAGCGAAGAGATAAAAAGTTTTTCGGAGAAATTAGTAGGCTGGACAAAGACTTTAGCAATCCTCACTGGAGTTTTAGCCGGAGCAGCAGTTCTGAATCTTGTTATTCTGCTCTTCTCTAAGTAATCGGCAACTTTCTAATATAGAGACGGCCGAGCTATTTGCTTCTTTTTTTATACTTGATCTGAGCTGGTGTGTTAGCGTCGAGAGAATAAATAGTAGCGTTTGTTTTATCTGGGAAAAACACTATCCTAACCTGATTATTTTTCCATCTATAGCAACCCTTCCGATATCTGGCAATTTCTTTTTCGACCTCGGTAATTCTTCCTGGGTGGCGATGCCTGAACGGATCCGCCGTGACATCATTTTCATATTGAGGGATATACTTTGTATGCTGAGGATGAGCGTCAAAATAATCTGTAAAATTATCGGCCGGAGCTGCCATCTTCCATTTTCTATACCTGGTGCTATCTGTCGTCATATTAGCCCAGCCCGACCGAGCTCTTAAACTGTTCCCAGGTTTTGTATTTAGTGCTCCTCGATTTGACCTGCCTGTAGGCACCCCTGATTCTTCGCGCGCACTCTCGGTCTTGATCTAGCTCCGCAGTTGCAGCCCAGCTTTCCAGCCAAGCATTAAATTCTGTTTTAGAGAGCTTGTCGTTTCGGAGGGCGACCAGCTTCTTAACAAGACAGCCGGAGAAGTAGTCTTTTTCTACAATGTTTTCATAAATGAACGAGATTTGCTCGAGCTGTGCTTTAGAAATCATTTTTTGATTTCGGCAAGCTTTTTCATCGTATTATCAAAATTCAACTCAATTACTCCCAGCACATCTTTTACTAATGAGTTTGGAATTACCACCTTGGCAACGAGTGTGGCATTTGCCTGTTCGCCCGAAGCATTCAAAGGGTCGATAAAAGCAAAGTTTATGTTGCAGTCATGGTTTGCGGTGGTAACGGACACGTAATTGGCGTAGACCCTTTTTAAAGCCGGATCGTCTACCAGAAATATTTTGGGGGCTTTCACGTTTTTGTCGTCTGCTGGTGCCATCGTTCCCTCCTATTCTTGGGATACTATTAGACTTGTTTGTCGAAGGAAAATCAAGCCTTTCTTGCCCTTGCCGAATGACGATATTTTAGTCGTTCCAGCCCACCTTTCGTGTCACCTTTCGTGTTGGGGGCTGAAACTTACGTGTTTTGGCTCCCTTGCTGAGCGCAGAGGGGGAGGAGACAGGACGCTGTCGAGATGGCATTAATTAGCTGATTATAAAAGAATGGCGGGAAGGTGTGGGAGTCGAACCCACCCGGGACTTTGATAGCCCCATGCTGGATTTGAAGACCTAGCATCTAACGTAATTACTCAATAAGTTGTGGGCGTTAATCGCATCTAACTAGCTAACTTATTGAATAAGAGTTGAATAAGAAACCTTTTTGTTTTTATTATGGCCAAAATGTGGCTAAATTGCCATTTCTTTAGGCCTCTTATGTCTCCATTAGCTAATAAAAGTTTTTATCACAGCTAATTATTACCCCTTTGTGTTCTCTCGGCTGGTCAGTTATAGACCCTAACAAAATCTTCAACTAACGGAACCCATAATCCTATGGGACCCGCATAGCCTGGATTTACTTCGAGTTTTATAGCGATAGAGTTTCCGCTCATGATTTGCTTTTTTAGGGCTTCGATGATCTTCCTCGCTTCAGTTGAAGTGGTTTTTCCCGTCTGAAGAATCATCGCTTGAATATCATCATACGTTACGCCGCCGCCACTTAGCTCCTTATTTTGTAGTAATTCCGAGAAGCCTGAACCGAGTGGTTGTAGGAATTCATCCAGCATATCCTTAAAGTACCATTTCTCTTTGCATGCCATATAGTTGTCGCAATTGCCAACATAACCGGGATCATTAAAATTCGCATCGAGAATCGAATCATCCCTCTTTTTGTAGAAAATTCTCTTGCCGTGCGAATAGATCTCGATCGTCCATGTAAAGGGGGTTCAAATATTGTTCCCAGTTACATGCAGGACGATCTTTTCCGGCTTCGCATCATGAGTGAGATCTACCCTTCGGATAATCGTCCTGTCAATTTTGTTAAAGCCGTCTTTGGGAGCGGGGCATGCGAGCATGGAGAACCCTATGATGGTACAGCATAATGCTGAGGCTCCTTTGCTTGTCATCATCGTCTGACCAACTGTATCATTTGATAGCACGCACCCGCCGCGCATATACCCAATTAGCTTATTAAATTAGGGGAATTATTACTAGCTTCCTGCAGCTTTGGTGGGTGGACTGAAGCCAAGTTTTCCTTATTTTGGCCGAATAGCGCCGCTAGAACCTCGACCGCGCGCCTTTTGTTCTCCGGCGTTGGGCGCGCGAAGCGCATCGTCATTTGGATGGTAGCATGGCCAAGGATTTCTTTCACAGTATCCAGATCAATCCCTCCAGTCACCATATAGGTTGCCGCCGTATGTCGGAGATTGTGAAAACGAAGGTCGCTGATTCCCGGCTTTCTGCAAGCGGCCTTTTATTGAAAAAATATGGTAAATTTATGCAGAGATTTACGATCGCAGGTCAGCGCATGGGCCGAGCGGTAGCCCCATACCCCCCTCGGGCTTCAGGCCGCACGGGAGCCCAGAAGGCCGCTTATTCCGGAGGATCCCCGGCCGCGGATATCCCGACGGACCCCGGCCACCCCTTCCGACATAAGCCGGCCAGCGATCCGGCGGGAAGACGGCTGCTGTCGAGCGCCGCGCTGATTCGAGGATAAGAGGGCCCGGACAGAAGGAGACCCCAATGAAGCTCTCGAAGCGGTACATGTCCCCGGCTGATCATGCCCGTCCGAGCATGAGGAGTGAAACCCCACCCCCGCCGACGGAACTAATTTTGCTTGCCTGCCGTATATCATTGAGAATAAACTGAGCGCTTCCGATGAGCATCGAAGTCAAGGACCTGAGTTTCCGCTACGGCAAGATCGTCGCCCTCGACGGTGTGACCATGAAGCTCGGCGAAGGCGCGGTTGGCCTTCTCGGCCCCAACGGGGCCGGCAAGAGCACCCTCCTCCGCATCCTCCTCGGCTTCCTCGTCCCTGAGCGCGGCGAGGGAAAAGTCCTCGGCTACGACATCCGCCGCGACCAGGCCATGATCCGCCAGGCCGTCGGCTACATGCCCGAAAGCGACTGCTTCGTCGCCGGCATGGACGCCGTGACTTTCACCTCCTACTTCGGCGAGCTCTCGGGCATGCCCCGGCAGGAGGCCATGAAGCGGGCCCACGAGGTCCTCTTCTACGTCGGCCTCGGGGAGGCGCGTTACCGGCTCCTGGACACGTACTCGGCCGGGATGAAACAGCGCCTCAAGCTGGCCCAGGCCCTCGTCCACGACCCGAAGATCCTTTTCCTCGACGAGCCGACCTCGAACCTCGATCCGAACGGCCGCACCGAGATCCTCGAGCTCATCCGGGACATCTCCACGAACAAGTCGATCCAAGTCCTGCTGTCCTCCCATATCCTGGCCGACATCGAGTCGCTCTGCGCCTCGGTCGTCATCCTCAACAAGGGCCGGCTCGCGGCCGAGGGCCGGATGGAGGACCTCCGGGCCATCCACTACCATCTGTACGAGCTCCGGATCAAGGGCGACGGCGGGCCCTTCCGCCGCGACCTCGAATCCCTGGGCTGCCGTGTCGACGAAACCGAGGACCGGCTGATCAAGGTCTACATGCCCGAAGCGAGCGATCGGATGGACATCTTTCGGGCCGCCTCGCGGACGGGTGTCCAAATGCGCTATTTCGTCAAGAGCCAGACCTCGCTCGAAGACCTCTTCGCCGGCGTCGTGGGGGTCGATTGATGGCCACCATCCGCGAGAAAGGCTACAGCCACTGGGATGGCAAGCTGGGCGAGCGCCGCTTCCCTTGGTGGCCTATCACCCGGACAGGGATCCAGCTCGCCTTCCGCAAGAAGCGCTTCAAATTCGTCTTCGCCGGTTCCTTCGTCCCGGCCGTGGTTTTCCTCGTCGGGCTTTACATCTCCGAGCGGCTCGAGGACTTCAAGTCGTTCCTCCAGGGCAGCGACCGGCTGCTCAACATCAACCCGAACTACTTCAAGACCTATTTCACGAACGATTCCCTCCTCTTCCTGATCGTCCTCGTCCTCGGCTTCGCCGCCGCCGGGCTCATCGCCGACGACCTCAAACACAATTCCCTCCAACTCTACTTCTCGCGGCCGCTTCGCAAGAAGGATTACCTCCTCGGCAAGATGTCCGTGATCTTCTTCTTCGTCCTCATCCTGACGGCCGTTCCCGGGCTGCTCCTCCTCCTCTTCAAGCTCATCTTCGCCGGGAGCTTCAAGTTCTTCCTCGACTACCCCTGGCTGCCCCTGTCCATCCTCTGTTATTCCGCGCTCCTGACCGTCTTTTTTGCCTTCTATGTCCTCTTCCTCTCGTCCCTGAGCAAGAACACGCGCTACGTCACCATCCTCGTCTTCATGATCTATATCTTTTCCGACATTCTCTTCGGCATCCTGGAAGGGATCTTCCACAAGCCCGGCGTGGCCCTCTTTTCGATCAAGGCCAACCTTCAGCAGGCCGGCGCCTTTATTTTCGGGCAGAAACTCCCCTTCGCGGTGCCTGCCGTCTGGTCGTTCCTCATTCTGGCCGGGATATGCGTCCTGTCCGCGGCTGTCCTCAACCGCAAGATCCGAAGCGTCGAGGTCATCAAGTGACGGCCGTCATCACGGCGACCAACCTGTCCAAGTGGTACGGGAACGTCCTCGGCCTGAACGACGTCAGCCTCGAGATCGAGCGCGGCATCACCGGGCTGCTCGGGCCCAACGGTGCGGGCAAGTCGACGTTCATGAAGCTCATCACCGGCCAATTGAAGTCGAACATCGGGACGGTGGCCATCCGCGGCCGAAAAGTCTGGAACAACCCGGCCCTTTTCGCCGGCATCGGGTTCTGCCCCGAACACGACGTTTTCTACGAGGACGTGACGGGCTTCGAATTCATCACCGGGCTTCTCCGGTTCTACGGCTATTCGGCTTCCGATATCAAGGAGCGGGCGGCCCGGGCCCTGGACATCGTCGAGCTCACCAAGGACAAGGACCGCCTCATCCGCGGCTACAGCCGGGGCATGCGCCAGCGGGTCAAGTTCGCCCAAGCCATCGCCCACGACCCGGAGATCGTCATCCTCGACGAGCCCCTCAGCGGACTCGACCCGCTCGGCAAGAGGAAGCTCATCAAGCTCATCAAGGACTTCAAGAGCGAGGGCCGGACCGTCCTCGTATCGAGCCATGTCCTGCCCGAGATCGAGGCCCTGACCTCGAGGATCGTCCTCCTCCACCAGGGCAAGATCCTGGCCCAGGGGGACATCCCCTATATCCGCGAGCTCATCGAGGCCCACCCGCACATGATCTCGGTCCGCTCGAGCGACCCGCGGGCGCTGGCCGCGCGCTTCGTCGGCGACCCGGCCATCCAGAAGATGACCTTCGGGGCCGACGGCCGGACGCTCGTCGTCGAAACCCACAGCCGGGACGCATTTTTCGGCCGCTTGATCGGCGCGGTCCTCGAGGGCGGGGTCGAGGTCGAGGAGATCAGCTCGCCGGACGACAACCTTCAAGCCGTCTTCGAGTACCTGGTGGGGAAGTGACATGAACGCGAGAAAATCCATCGGGGAAATCTTCGGCTTCTTCTTTTTCCTCGGCCGGCGGACCGGCAAGATCCGGGTCTTCGCCCTGCTGGGGCTCGTCCCGGTCGCCCTGGCCGTCGTCGTCCGCGTCGTCCTCCACGGCCGGTCCGGCGACATCGCCGCCGTATTCACCGAGATCCTGATGGTCTTCTTCCTGCAATTCTACATCGTCATCCTGTCGCTTTTCTACGGAACCTCGGTCGTGGCCGAGGAGGTCGAGGGCCGGACCCTGTCCTATCTCATCACCCGGCCGCTCCCGAAGCCTGCCATCGTCCTCGGCAAGTACGCCGCCTACGCGCTCCTCATGTTCCTCATGGTGGCCGTCAGCCTGACCCCGTCCTATTTCATCATGAACGCCGCCCGCCTCGCCGAACCTTCTCTTTACCTGACGTTCCTCGGCTACCTGGGGGTGCTCGGGCTGGGGATCCTGGCCTACACGGCCTTCTTCACCTTCCTCGGCGCGGTCCTCAAGAGAGGCATTCTTGTCGGGCTCGTCTTCGGCTTCGGCTGGGAGAACGTCATCCAGTATTTTCCGGGCTCGACCCAGAAATTTTCCATCGTCCACTATCTCAAATCGTTGTTGCCTTATCGGCCGGCGAGGGGCGGGGGAGGGCGCCTGGCGCTCCTCCTCTTCAAGCTCGAGCCGACGTCACCGGCCGTCGCCGTCCTGATGCTGGCCGTCGTCGCCGGCGTGCTCTTGGCGCTGGCTTGCTGGTTCTTCCGGACGAAGGAATATCTCTACGAAGAGTAGGTCTTACTTCTTCACTTCCGGCTTCTCTTCCGCGGGCGGATCCTTCTTTTTATTCATGAAGTCCCCGCCCCGCGCCTGCACAACTTTCCCGAGCTTGTCCATGACGTCCTCGGAAACGCTGACATAAAGCCGGACGAAGTCCTGGCCCGAGCTGATCTCGATCCCGTTGAGGAGGTCCGCCAGGGCCGGTTCCTGGCCGCCCATCATGGCTCCAAGGCCCTTGAGGCCGTTGAGGGTCGAGGCTAGGTTCGTGTTCTGTTCCTTGGTGCCGCCTGCCGTCCGGATGTCGGCGATGAAGTTCGAGAGCCGGTAATCGAACGATATCGTCAGGGCCGTGACGCCTTCGAGGACCTTGAGCTGGGGAGTCGATTCGGCCCCTTTTTTGATCAGGTCCGGAGGCACGGAGAAAGCGCCCCAGGCTATGGCCGCCTTGTCGACGGACTTGAGAATGCCGGTCATCGCCGCGTTCTTCACGACCGATTCGGCCCTTTTCTGGTGGACGTCGATGATCCCCTTGACTCCCGCTTCGCTGCCGAAGAGGATGTTCGAGTCGTCGAGGAAGGCCGCCCGGGTCGTCTGCTTCGTCTCGGAGCCGTCCAGGTTGGAGTAGATAGCCACGCCGTTATAGGATTCGCTCTGGAAACCCGGGGCCTTGTCTTTCATGACGGCCAGGACGCTGTCCTTGTTGTACTTGAGGTTGACGATGATCCCACCCTCCCGGCCCTTCGCGTCCGGCGTTGCCGTGAGGCCCATGACGACGAAATAGATGTCCTTCATCGGGTCGATGCCGGCCATCTTGACGAATTCGTCGTATTTCTGCTTGGCCTTGGGGTCCTGAAGCATCTTGGAGACGGAGGGCGTAGCCATGCCCCGGTGGACGTCGATGGCGAAGACGCCCATGACGGTTTTTTGCAGAAGCTTGATCAAGGACTCCGCCGTCGCGCTGCCCGCCTTGATGCTCGACGACGGAGCGCAGGACGCGAGAAACATGGCGAATAGAACGATCGATCCGGTTGATAATGTTTTTTTCATTGCTCGAGCCTCCTTCGAAATGTTCCTGCTCCGGACTATACCATCAAAGGCCGCCCCGAGGCAACGCGCTGCCGGCGGGCTCTTCGACCTTGCGACGAGGGCCGTTTTGGTATAATTTTAGGGCTCGGTCGCGCCTAGAAAGGCGTGTTGCAGGGAAAGGAGTACGGCATGACGTTTCGAAAAAGTTTTATCATCCTCATCGGGATCTTGCTTCTAACATGTTTAGCGCCCATCGCGAGCGGAAGCGAGATTCCCGCCGTCCTAAACCTCAGGGAGCAGGCGGCGGTCTATGACGGTTGGCTCTCGGCCCGCCTCGAGAAAATTCTGCCCGAGCTCATGCGGCGGGAGAAGATCGACATGTGGCTGGTCATCTGCGAGGAATATAACGAGGACCCGGTCTACCTTTCCCTCGTGCCTTTCACCCACCTCTCGGCCCGCCGTCTGAGCATTCTTGTCTTTTTCGACAGGGGAGGGGACAAGGGCGTCGAGCGCTTCTCCGTCAGCCGCTACGGCATCGGCAATCTTTTCCCAACCGTCTGGAAGGCCGGCCAGGAAGACCAGTGGCGGGCCCTGGCGAACGCCGTAAAACAGCGCGGTCCTAAGCGGATCGGCATCAACGAGGCGGATGTTTTCGCGTTCGGCGACGGCCTCACCGCCTCCAAGAAAAAGCTCCTCCTCCAGGCCCTCGGCCCGGAGTACGCGAAAAGACTTGTCGGTGCGGAACGTCTGGCCGTGGGCTGGCTCGAACGGCGCCTTCCGGAGGAACTCGAGGTCTATCCTCATATCGCCGCGATCGCCCACGCCATCATCGCCGAGGCGTTCTCCTCGAAGGTTATCACGCCGGGGGTCACGACCACGAACGACGTCGAGTGGTGGATGTGGGAGAAGCTCCGCGCGCTTGGCCAGACGACCTGGTTCGACCCTTCCATCTCGATCGAGCGTCCCAAGTCGAGCCCCTATAAGGACAGCCCGGTCATCCACCGGGGAGACCTTCTGCATTGCGATTTCGGCATCAATTACCTTCGGCTCAGCACGGATACCCAGCAGCACGCCTATGTCCTGCAGGTCGGCGAAACCGACGCCCTCCGGGGCCTGAAAGACGCCTTGGCCCAGGGGAACCGGCTCCAGGACATCCTCCTCGGGGAAATGAAGGTGGGGTTGACCGGAAACCAGGTCCTCGCGGCGGCTCTCAAGCGGGCCAAGGACGAGGGCCTGAAGCCGAGCATCTACACGCACCCCCTGGGCGTCCATGGGCACGCGGCCGGGCCGACGATCGGCCTCTGGGATCAGCAGGGAGGCGTGCCGGGGCCCGGCGATTATCCTCTCCATTTTGATACGGTTTATTCGATCGAGCTCAACGTCCGCGCGGCCGTTCCCGAATGGGACAACCAGGAGGTCCAAATCGCCCTCGAGCAAGACGCTGCTTTCACCGGGGCCGGGACCTATTTTCTGGACAGGCGCCAGACGGAGCTCCATCTCATCAGGTGACCGACATGACCGAAGAACGAGCTGCCGCCGAGGTTACGGCGTTCCAGAAGATCCTGCGCGGGCGGAGGAGCATCCGCCGCTATCTCCCGGGGCCGGTCGACCCGGATAAAGTCCGGGCCTGTCTCGAAGCGGCCCGGCTGGCGCCGTCGGCCCACAACGCTCAGCCCTGGCGCTTCGTCGTCGTCGACGACCCCGAGCTCAAGGACCGCCTCACGTCTGCGGCTTTCTCCGGCATCTACTCCGGGTCGAAGTTTGCCGCGCTGGCCCCGATCATCATCGTCCTGCTGGCCAGACTCGATCGCGTCGCCAACCGCATCGGCGCGCGGCTCCAGGGCGTTCCCTTCCACTTCCTCGACATGGGCATCGCCGGAGAACACATCGTCCTGCAAGCCGAGGAGCTCGGCCTGGCGACGTGCTGGATGGGCTGGTTCAATTACCGCAAGGTCCGCAAAGTCCTGGACATCCCTCGTACCTATAAGGTCGTGGCCATGATGCCCCTCGGCTACGCCGAAAAGAGGCCGAACCGCGAGCCGCCCAGAAAGACTTTCGAGGAGGTCGTGACCTTCAACGGGATCGAACGGGATTGAGGGGCCGGAAGATGTTCGTTTTTCTCGCCGTGGCCATATCCATCTACGGACTGGTCAATTTCTACGTCGTCCGCCGCGGCGCGCAGGCGCTCGGGGGATACCCCACGGCGAAAGTTGTCTTCATGGCCGCGTTCATCGCCTTAGCCCTGGCCTATCCGCTCGGCCGGGTCCTCATGGCCCTCGGCAGGAATTCCCTCTCGTCGCCCTTCATCATGGCCGGTTCCTTCCACATGGTCGTGATGCTCTACGGTTTCCTAGGTGCCGTCATCATCGACCTGGTCCGCCTCCTGAACGCGTTCGTCCATTTTCTTCCGAAGTCTTTTTCCGCACGTCCTGGCCCCGCCGGGCTCGTCCTCTTCCTCGCCGTGGCCGGCATCACGGCGCTCTCGATAGCCGCAGGAGCGTATAACGCCGTTCGGCCCCGGACCGTCGAACTCGCTTTGAACATCCCCAAAAAGGCCGGGGGGAGCGAGCGCTTGACCATCGTCCTGGCCTCGGACCTGCACCTAGGGACGCTCGTCGGCCGGTCGAGACTCGAAAAAGTCGTCGAGAGGATCAACGCCCTCACTCCGGACATCGTCTTCCTGCCCGGCGACATCGTCGACGAGACGGTTACGGCGAAGGACGAGGCGGAATTCAGCGCGACCATGAGGCGGCTCCGGGCCCCTCTGGGCGTCTTCGCTGTGCCCGGGAACCACGAATTCTACAGCGGTCTCGAGAGAAACCTGGCCTGCCTCCGCGCCTGCGACATCAAGGTCCTCGAAGACGAGACCGTCAACGTGGCCGGCGCCTTCGTCCTTGTCGGCAGAAGGGACCCGAGCTCTCTCACACCCAAAGAGCAGCGTCTCCCGATCCGGGATATCCTGGCCAAATACGGCTTCGACGACCGGCTGCCCGTCATCCTCCTCGACCACCAGCCGGCCCACCTCGAAGAAGCGATCCGGGCCGGCGTCGACCTCCAGCTTTCGGGCCATACCCACGCCGGACAGCTTTTTCCGCTCGACCTCATCAACAAAAAAGTCTGGGAGCTCAACTGGGGCTATCTCCGAAAGGAAAACACCCAGTACTACGTGACGAGTGGTGTCGGGACCTGGGGCCCTCCCGTGCGGACCGGCAGCCGGCCCGAGATCGTCCGCATCCGGCTGATTTTCGACTGACACGCCCCGCTTCGCCCTCGTCCCTCCAAGAACATTCTTGCTTCTCCGTCGGGTTGGGTTACTAAGCCGGGCAGAATATAGTTGACTTCAGATTCCCTTATTGCCCGGCTAGTACTCGGGGAGCAGAAAGGATTAGGTAATCTATTTGCTGCTCCCCGTAGTAAGATAGGCGCGGAGGGCAACATGAAGATCACTGCGCGAACGCGGGTCCTTATC
>JADBLN010000062.1 GCA_014894455.1 Acidobacteriota bacterium
GAGCTCGTAAAACTACACGCCGATTTACCTCGTAAATCTATGCGCCGCTTGACAAATGACAGGGAAACAGGGAAGTTCACCGGAATCAATTGTCCGGGAGATCAGGCGACAAACCCGCCGGAAGTTCAAGGCCGAGGAAAAGATCCGGATCGTGCTCGAGGGCCTGCGGGGGGAGGCCGGCATTACCGACCTCTGCCGGAAGGAAGGCATCCATCCCACCATGTACTACAAGTGGAGCAAGGCGTTCCTCGAGGCCGTTTGCCACCAGCTCAACGAATTGCTCATCCCAGTATGAGCTACTCCCCAAAAACTGGACAGGGGGTATAAGTGGATTTTGAGCCTGCCATATCTCAAAAGGAGGTATGGTATGCTTTCGAGAATGAGGAAGACGTACGACGCGGCCTTTAAGGCCAAGGTGGCTTTTGAAGCGGCCAAGGGTGAGAAGACGATCGCCCAGATCGCGAGCGAGTTCAGCGTCCATCCCAACCAGATCCGGTTGTGGCGGAACCATCTGATGGACGAGCTGCCCGAGCTTTTTTCCAGTCGCCGGCCGCAACAGGAGAAGGCTCGGGAGGAGCTGGAGGCGGACCTATACCAGCAGATCGGCCAGCTCAAGATGGAAGTCGAGTGGCTAAAAAAAAAGTCACAGACGCTCCTGTCGCGATGAAGCGGGCCGAAGTGGAGAAAGAGACCACGATGATGTCCGTTGTCCGGCAGTGCGGGTTGCTCGAGCTTTCGCGCTCGACATTTTATTATGAGCCCGAGGGCGAGAATGTCTTTAACCTGGGTCTCATGTGGTTGATCGACGAACAGTTCACGAAGCGCCCGTTCTATGGGGTGCCGCGGATGACGGCCAGCCTGTGTAGGATGGGCTACGGAGTCAATCCCAAGCGGGTGCGGCGGCTGATGCGGGTGATGGGACTCGAGGCGATCTATCCGAAGCCGAGACTGTCGGCCAATGAGCCCGATCACAAGGTTTATCCCTATCTTTTGAAAGGAGTTACGGTTGATCGGCCGGATCAGGCTTGGGCGACCGATATCACCTACGTCCGTCTCACGCATGGATTCGTGTATCTCATGGCGATCCTGGACTGGTACAGCCGGTATGTCGTTGCCTGGGAGCTTTCGACGACCCTGGACAGCGGATTCTGTCTGGAGGCGCTGCGGAAAGCGCTCCGGATCTCGAAGCCGGAGATTTTCAACACGGACCAGGGTCCGCAGTTCACGAGTGTGGACTTCACGCGTTGTCTTCTCGACGAGGGGATTCGAGTGAGCATGGACGGATGCGGCCGGGTCTACGACAACATCTTTGTCGAACGACTCTGGCGGTCGGTCAAGTACGAGGAGGTTTATCTTCACGACTACCAGATGGTCCCGGCGGCGAGGGCGCACCTTTCCGATTATTTCGGGTTTTACAACACCGAACGGCCGCACGAGGCGCTGGGATACCGGACGCCGCATGAGGTTTATTTCGGGACGCGGTCGGCCCTGGCGCAGGCCTCGGCGGCCATGGTTTAGCATGGGCCGGATTGAGATCGTCGTTCCTAGGGCAAATGGCGAAGCCGATTTTTCGGGGTTTACGTTAAAATGGCTTCAGGGCTTCAAAATGGATAGAATGGTCACGAGAGGCAGGCTTTCGATCCACCTTCAGAAAGCCCCCAAACTGTCCAAAGAATGGGGAGAGGGTCACTTAGGGAGAATTCAAGCGCCAAAATATTCGATTTTTGGCCCTAAAAATAGCGAAATAAGGGCGGCTCTAGTCCCCAAAAATGGTGTAACTTACTGACAATAGTAGATTCGCTGAGGTCCGACCCCATTCAAAAACCCCATTCAAAACCCCATTCAAACCATTCAAAACCTAGATTCAAGGATGAACCGGGCCTTACTTCAGGCTCTCAATGAGTCGGACCGGATTGACCCTTTTCCCGGCATAGGTCTTCTCGCCTTTCTTGATCGGCATCGGGTCGCCCGTGGCCAGGGCCGCCTTCCAGAAGATTTCCGGGGTGATATCCGGCTTGACCTGGCAGGCAAGCGCGTATAACCCCGCGATATACGGGCAGAGAGAGCTCCATCCTCCCATCCTGTAAAAGCCGTACTGGCTCCGGCCGTGCGGATGGGCGACGGTCTTCGAACCCACGGGGACGAGCAAGAATTCCTGAGATTTCGAGCGTTGGAGCCGCTTCTCATAGAACTTGGGAAATTCTTCGACCCCAACCTGGGAAATCCAATCCTTCCAGGAGATAACGCGGTAGGCAGCTGGGTCATCCGGGCTGTCGGTACTCGCTCGGTCAAGCCCCCAGAACCAGAAGCCGGGCTCGGACGCGTCGAACAAGTTGCCCGAAACGACGAAGACCCCGGCTTCCGCGGCCTTCCGGACGGCCTTGTTCATGGCCCTGAAGCCGGGGTCCGTCCGGCCCCAGCCGCCGGAAATCGAGATGACCCGAATCCTCTTTTCCCGGGGAAGCCTGACGTTGATTTCGAGAAACATATCGATGGCCCTGGCGAAGTGCGTGGAATTCGGAGCCATGGAATTGTCGGCAGGGGAGATATCGTAGGGGTGACTGCCGACGTAATAGATCTCGGCTTCCGGAGCGACGCCGCAGGTGTGTCCGGCCAGGATCGAGGTCACTAGCGTTCCATGGAAATTGGCCTCTCCCCAGGCATTGACCTCATCGTAGAAACGCAGCCGGTCGACGTATTCGTCGTGATCGAGAAGGATTGGCGTGTCGATGACCGCCGCCGCGACACCTTTTCCCGTGATCCCGCGGGCGTGGAGCGCCCGGAGGCCCAGGCCGGGGTTACGACTGGAGTCGAGGATTTTCGCGGGCTCGAAACCAGGGGGAAGTGCCGCGGGCCATTTCGTCTCCGTATCGAAGAAGGAGTTAAGGAGATCCGAGGCGCGGTTCGTGAGGTCGAGCCGGCTGAGGTCCGCATGGCGTAGGTCATAAAGTGGGCCCCATTTCCTGGCCTTGTCGAAGGATCGCAGCGGCTTACTCAACCTGCTCCAGTCTGCCGGAGGCGGGACCCTGACGAAGTAGGGCTTGCCCGATGGAAAGTCGGCGGGAAGCGACCTAGAGGCGGAGCCGGCCGCGGACGGCTTCTTGGCGCAGGCAGGTGATAGGAGGGTCAGGGCGGCTAGGGTGGCGAGAAGGACCGGCAAACCAATTTTCCGCGCGATCTTCATTGCGGCTGCCTCCTTAGCAGGCAAGACGCCTTCGTCGATTGAAAGGTGCTGAGTTTACTGACTGGCCAGAGAATACACCGGGCGCACGCAAAATTCAATCGGCCCACCGTCCCGCGCCGCGCCGCGCCTCGCCTCGCCTCGCCTCACCGCACGTCTCCCCTCGCACCTCTCCCCGTCGCCCCCTGCCTTGGACACGGCCTTGCCGAAATACTATAATCATTCACGGCCATTACAGGCCTGATTTCGGAGACCTTGGATGAAGAACCGCTTTCTCGACGCGCTGGCCGAACGTGTCCTTCTCTGCGACGGCGGCATGGGGACCGTCCTCTACAGCAAGGGCGTTTACTTGAACACCTGCTTCGACGAGCTTAACCTGACCAATCCCGCGATCGTCAAGGAAGTCCACCGCGAGTACATTCAGAGCGGCGTCGATATCATCGAAACGAACACGTTCG
>JADBLN010000030.1:0-10518 GCA_014894455.1 Acidobacteriota bacterium
CGTTCCGCGATTCGCGGACGGCCGGGATGAACGCCCTCTCGGCGATCCCGGCGCACCCCAGGATGCCCCAGTTGACCTTCCGATCCATGATCGTCCTCCGTTCCCCCGTCGACGGGGACCGGTCAGATTTTCTGCAGCTTCTTCAGGAACGCCGGGTCGACGTCGCAACCGAGGCCCGGTTTCTCGGGAAGAGTGAGCATGCCTGCCTTGACCGTCATCCCGTCGATGATGGGGTCGATCACGTGCTCGGAATTCCCGTCGAGGTCGGCGTAGACGATGTTCGCCTGCGAGGCGACGACGTGGGCCGCCGCCGTCAGGGCCAGCTTCGACTCGAGCATGCAGCCGACCATGCACCGCATGTTGGCGGCGTCGGCGATGTGGGCGATGCGGATGGAATTGAGGAGGCCGCCGGCCTTCATGACCTTGATGTTGAACGTGTCGCAGGCCTCGGCGCGGATGAGCTTGACCGCATCGGCCGGCCCGAACAAGGCTTCGTCGGCCATGATGGCGATGGGGCTCTGCGACCGGACGGCCTTGAGGCCGGTCGTGTCCGAGGCGAGGACAGGCTGTTCGCAGAACTGGATCGCCAGCGGCTCCATCTTGCGCAGGGCGTAGACGGCCTGGGGCACGGTCCAGCCCTGGTTGGCGTCGATGCGGATGGCCACGCCGCGGCCGATGGCGGCGCGGATGGCCGAAAGCCGGGCGAAGTCCTCGTCCGGGTCGAGTCCGACCTTGACCTTGAGCGTCTTGTAGCCCATGTCGGCGTACTTCTTGGACTCGGCCGTCATTTTCTCCAGGGTGTCGAGGCTCGTCGTGATGTCGGTTTCGAAGGTGTTCTTCGTCCCGCCGAGGAGCCTGAAGAGAGGCAGGCCGGCGACCTTGCCCAGGATGTCGTGGAAGGCCATGTCGAAGGCGGCGACGGCGCTCGGGTTGGAGTGGACGAGCGGCCCGATCTCGCGAAGGAGAGCGTCGATCGCCAGCGGGTCCTTGCCGATGAGCATGTCCCGGATGCTCCTGGCGGCGGCGGCGTTGGTCGCCTGGGTCTCGCCGGTGATGGGCGGGAACGGGCACGCCTCGCCGAGGCCGACGACGCCTTGGTCCGTCCGGATGCGGATGAGGAGGTCGTTGGCCGCCTTCATCTCGCCGATGGCGATCCGGAAGGGGGACGTGAGCGGGATGTCGAAGAGGAAGATCTCGACGTCCGTGATCTTGAGCTTCTTCGCGGCGGCACGGGCGTCCTCGAGCGCCTTCGAAGGCAGACCGTAGGCTTTCGAACCGGCAGCCAGGGCCCCCAGGCCGAGCATTTTCAGGAATCCTTTGCGGGACAGGCTCATCGTTCCTCCTCACTCATCGTCAGACGGTGTCAGTCTTTATTTTATATCAGGCAGGGGGGCATTTGACAAGTCAAGGGACGAGCCTTCGCGGCGGAAGTGGACCGCGGCGGCCCGCCCGCCCCGGCCGCCGTCGAACGTATCAACCCATTCGACTCCCCGGCCCGAAGCCCGGAGTATGCTCAGGGTTAATACTGAGCACTACCAACCCCGTTTTTAAAAAACGGGGTTGGTGGTGTCGAACGTATCAATCCGACGGCCGGCGGTTGCCGCGGGCGAGCGAGGCGAAGATCCCGGCGCCGCAGAGAAGGGCGTAAAAGACGAAGGCGACCCGGACGCTGCGGAGGAACTGCGGGTAGACGGACGGCTGGATGGGCGCCCGGCCCATGACCAGGGCGAAGATCATCATCGTGATCCCGGCGCTCAGCATCTGGCCGGAAAGGCGCATGGTCCCGAGCGCGGCCGAGGCGATGCCGAGGTGCCGCTTCTCGACCGAGCACATGACGGCGTTCGTGTTCGGCGAGGAGAAGAGCCCGAAGCCGAGCCCGAGGCAGACGAGGCTCCCGACGATGAAGCCGAAACCCGTGCCGGCGCGGAGGAACGAGAAGAGAAGGAGGCCGGCGGCCGAGAGGGCCATGCCGACCGAGGCGATGAGCCGCGGCTCGGAACGGTCCGAGAGCTTGCCGGCGAAGGGGGAGGAGAGGGCCATGATGATGGGCTGGGCGACCAGGACTAGGCCCGCTTTTTGCGGCGGTAGGCCTTTGATGTACTGGAGGTAGAGGCTCATCAGGAAGGCGACGGCCGACGTGGCGCTGTAATTGAACAGGGCAGCCAGGTTGGAAAAGGCGAAGATCCGGTTGGTCCGGAAGAGCCGCAGGTCGAGGAGAGGGGCCTTGGCTCGGAGCTCGAACAGGACGAACCCGGCCAGGGCCAGGATTCCGGCGGCCGTGAGCGAGAGGCCGAAGAGCGAGGGCAGGCGGGAGAAACCGTACATCAGGGCGACGAGCCCGGAGCCGAAAATAATGGAACCCTTGAAGTCGAATCCTTCGCCGCGGGCTTCAGCCCACTCGCCTTTGAGCCGGACGAGGGTGAGCCCCAGGGCCGCGGCGGCGATGGGGACCGTCGCCCAGAATATGCTCCGCCAGCCCCAGGCGTGGACGAGAAATCCGCCCAGGACGGGGCCGAGGGAAAGGCCGGAGTAGACGGCCGCCGTATTCAGGCCAAGGGCCTGGCCGCGCTCGCCCGGCGGGTAGACCGATGTCAGGATGGCCACTCCCGTGCCGAAGATCATGGCCCCGCCGACCCCCTGGACGGCGCGGCCGAGGATGAGGATGAAGGTGGAGGGCGCGAGCGCGCCCATGACAGTGCCGGCGATGTTGACGCCGATGCCCAGGGCGAAGATCATCTTGCGGCCGACGAGGTCGGCCAGACGGCCGAAGGGCACGAGGAACATGGCCGCGGCCAGCATGTAGGCCGTGACGACCCAGCCGATGGCCACGGCGCTCAGCCCGAACTCTTTGGCGATAAAGGGCATGGCCACGTTGATGCCCGAGGCCATGAACGGGGTCAGGAACGAGGAAACCATCGAAACCGCAAGAGCGGTTCGCCGGAGGGATCTATCGGATGCCGGAGCCGGTCCCATCGTGCTCATGTCGCGGGTCATTATATATCAGGAGGGGGTCAAACCTACCTTTTGCTGCAAAAGGTAGGTTTGACCCCCTCCTGACGCTAGCGGCGGAAGAAGCGGCGGAGGTAGTCGCGCGTCTCGGTCAGGCCGAGGAGGCGCGATCCCGCATAGAAGATGGCCAGCCCGAGGAGGCCGCAGACGACGACGCTCGCCGCCGTCGCCAGGAAGGACGTCCCGATAGCGCCGGCGATGGCGCGGTTCCCCAGCCAGGCGGCTCCCCCGCCGGCCGTCGATGCGATGGCGAGCGCTCCGGTATATCTCGCCAGCGGTCCGAACTCGACACGGCCGACCTTGCGTGGCAGGAGAGCGACGAGGATCCCGACATTCAGGATCGCGGCCAGGGTCGTCGAAAGCGGGAAGGCCCTGAACCCCAAGACCCACATCAGCGTCGCGTTGAGGACGAGGTTGAGGCCGATCGAGCAGAAGCTCGCGTACATCGGCGTCTTGGCATCCTTGTAGGCATAAAAGACCGCGGCCACGTTCCGCAGAGCGGACATGAACGGGATCCCCAGCGTGTAGAGGACGAGCGCTCCGGCCGTGGCCAGCGTGTCCGCCGTCGTGAAACGCCCCCGCTCGTAGATGGCCCGGGTGACGGGCACCGCCAAAAAAGCGATCAGCGCCGAGGTGGGCACGGTCAGGAAGAGGACCATCTTCAAGGAGTCGGTGAGCGTCTCGCGGACCGCCGCGGTGTCGTTTTCAAGGACGAGCTTCGAGAGCGAGGGCAGGGCGACCGTCCCGACGGCAATGCCGAAGAGCCCGAGCGGGAGGTGCATGATCCGGAAAGCGTAGTTGAGCCAGCTCACGCTTCCCTCGGCCAGCGGCGTGACGAGGATCGTGTTGACGAGGACGTTGATGCGCGTCCCGGCCAATCCAATGGCGACCGGGACGAACAGGGCCATGACCCGGCGGAACTCCGGGTCGCGGAAGCTCAAGACGGGGCTCCAGCGGAAGCCTTTGTGCCGGAGACGCGGCACCTGGACGAGGAACTGCATCAGTCCGCCGATGAGGACGCCCACGGCCATGCCGAAGATCGGCTCCTTGCCGCGCGATACGTACCAGCCGTAGGTCAGGAGCGGGAAGAGGATGGAGAATAAGTTGAAGACCGCCGGGGCCACGGAGGGCAGGAAAAAGGACCGTTCCGTATTGAGATAGCTCATGGCCCAGGCGCCCAAACTGACGAAGAGCAGGAAGGGGAAGAGGACGGCGGTCAGCTGGGCCGTCAGGTCGATCTTGCCCGGCACGCGACCGAAGCCGAAAGCGATGGCCTTGGCCAGGTACGGCGCGAGGAGAAGCCCGGCGAGCGACACGAGCCCCGTTACGACGAAGAGGACGTTGAAGATGTTCGAGGCCAGACGGTTCTGGGCTTCCTTGCCCTTGGCTTTTTCGGCAGTGAGGATGGGGACGAAAGCCGCGGAGAGCGCGGTCTCGGCGAAGAGGTCGCGGAGGAGGTTGGGGATGCGGAAGGCCACGTTGAAGGCGTCAGTGGCCGCTCCGACGCCGAAGAGATGGGCGAAGACGGACTCGCGGACGAGCCCCATGACCCGGCTGACGGCCGTTCCGGCGGTGAAGGAGCGGACGCCGCGGCTGATGTCTTCCACGTTCGGACTCTGTGCCGGCCTATCTTATCGCTTTTCCGGAGGTGTTCTCAATCGTCACTTGGAAAATTCGGCGGCCAGGGTCCAATAGGGGTCGACTTTGGGGTGTTCGAGAGTCCGCTCTCCGGCCCGGCCGATGATCTTCATGCCCTGCTCGGCGTTAACGACCTCGCCGACGACCGCCGCGGGTATCCCCTGGTCCTTCAAGGCCCTGATCAGGCCGTCCGTGTCCTTTCCGTCCACCATGGCTATCAGCGTGCCTTCGCTGATGGCCGAAAAGGGGTCGAAGCGGAAGAGATCGGCCGTCTTGCGGATCACGGACTGGATGGGGATGGCCTCTTCCTCGACCCGGAGGCCGTAGCCGCCCGCCCGGGCCATCTCGTAGAGCCCTCCCCAGACGCCGCACTCCGTGGCGTCGTGCATGACGTGGACGCCGCGGAACCTACGGGCGACGGCGCAGTCCTCCATGACCGTCATCTGGGAGAAAATCGCGGCCGCTTCTTTCTGGAAGGACTCTCCTCCCGCGGCGATGAACTTCTCCGGGAAAAGGACGGCCAGGAGCCCTGTCGTCTCAATGGCGGGACCTTTGGTGATGACGATGCGGTCCCCCTTTTTGACCCGGTCCGGGCTGCGGAGATCGCGCTTTCCCCCGACAGCGATCGACGTCGCCCCGCCGACCATGGGGTAGTTGCAGCCCGTATACCGCGCCGTGTGCCCGGTGATGACGCTGATCCCGTACTTTTCGGCCTCGGCGTGGACCGTGTCCCACATTTCCTCGAGCTCGGACTCTTTGATCTCGGGCGGGAGGTTGAGGTCGATGGTGAGGTAGCGGGGCTCGAGCCCGGAGACGGCGACGTCGCAGAAGACGATATGGAAGCCGAACCAGGCGGCCTTGGAAAAGCCGAAGGAGGGGACGACGAAAAAGGGGTCCGTCGAAATAGCCATGTACCGCCCGCCCACGCGGATGACGCCGTAATCGACGCCGTGGCGCGGTCCAATGACGACGTCGCGGCTCGCGGCGCCGAGCTTCGGATAGATGACCCGGTCGAAAAAGGCGGGATGGATCTTGCCGAGTTCGGGAAGCTTGTCTTCGCTCATGGTCTCTCTCCGCAGGCATAAACCTGATCAGGTTCAAAGGGTCCCGCGGCTCGCCCGCGGTTTTAAATTTATTATTCACAATCAGGCCGGGAAATCAACCCATTCAACTCCCCGGTCTGAAGCCCGGGGCCGGGCTTCCCACCGGCTTTGCAGTGCCGGTGCTGGAAACCGGCAGTCCCGGTCCTGGCAAGGCCGGGGTATGTTCAGGGTTAATACTGAGCACCACCCACCCCGTTGCAAAAAACGGGGTGGGTGGTGTTGAACGTATCAAACGGACGGCGAGAAATACCTCCGCTTGAAATAGAGCGCCACGTTGACCAGGCCGATCATGACCGGGACCTCGACGAGCGGGCCGATGACCGCGGCGAAGGCCTGGCCCGAGTTGATGCCGAAGACGGCCACGGCCACGGCGATGGCCAGCTCGAAATTGTTGCTGGCCGCCGTGAACGACAGTGTCGTCGCCTTGGGGTAGTCCGCGCCCGCCTTGCGGCTCAAGAAGAACGAGACCAGGAACATGACGATGAAATAGATGAGGAGCGGCACGGCGATGCGCAGGACGTCGAGCGGGATCTTGACGATGAACTCGCCCTTGAGCGAGAACATGACGACGATGGTGAAGAGCAGGGCGATGAGGGTGATAGGGCTGATGCGCGGGATGAACTTCGTTTCGTACCACGTCCGGCCCTTGAGCTTGAGCAGGCTGAAGCGCGTGATGAGGCCGGCCAGGAAGGGAATACCGAGGTAGATGAAGACGCTCTGGGCGATCTGGCGCATGGTGATATTGACCGCCGTCCCCTTGAGGCCGAGCCAGGTCGGGAAGACGGTGATGAAGATATAAGCGTAAACGGAGAAAAACAGCACCTGGAAGATCGAGTTGAAGGCGACGAGGCCGGCCGCGTACTCCCTGTCTCCCTGGGCCAGGTCGTTCCAGACGATGACCATGGCGATGCAGCGGGCCAGGCCGATCAAGATCAGGCCGTACATGTATTCGGGCTTGTCGCGCAGGAAAATGACGGCCAGGGCGAACATCAGGAGCGGCCCGATGACCCAGTTCTGGACGAGGGATAGCGTCAGGACCTTGACGTTCTTGAAGACGTCGCCGAGTTCCTCGTACTTCACCTTGGCCAGGGGGGGATACATCATCAGGATGAGGCCGATAGCGATGGGGATGTTGGTCGTCCCCGATTGGAACTGGTTGATGAAACCGACGACGGCAGGGACGAGGTAGCCCAGACCGACGCCGATGGCCATGGCCAGGAAGATCCACAGGGTCAGGTATCTGTCGAAGAACTTGAGCCTTGGGTTTCCGGGTGTCATGCGAGATCTCCTTTTGTTCTTCCTACCGTCCGAATAAAAAATACAGTCCGATGCCGATGATCAGAACTCCGGCGGCCTTCTGGATAACGGCATGGGCTTGGCGCAGGCCTTTCGATTCGAGCAGGCCTTTGGCCGCACCGACCGATGTCCCCGCGACGAGGACGAGGGCCGAGTGTCCGAGGGCATAAACGAAGAGAAGAAAACCGCCGTAAAGGATGTTCCCCTTCTCCGCCACGAAAGCCAGGAGCACGGCCAGGATGGGGACGGCGCACGGCGTCGAGACGACGCCGAAAAGGAGGCCCAACAGGAACGCGCCAACGTAGCCTTGCTGTTTCACCCGGATCCCGGCCGGGACGGGCAGGTTCCATTTGATGACGCCGAGCAGGTGGAGCCCCATCAACAGGCAGACGCCGGCCACGACGTATTTCCAAAAGGCGCCCACGTCCCCGAACATCCGGCCCATCAACGCCGAAACGAGTCCCAGGGCCGTGAACGTCACGGCCAGGCCGAGGACGAAGAAGAGCGAAAAGACGAGCGACCGCCTCACGGTCGTTGTTTCCTTGTTGCCCACCACGACGCTCATCAAGAGCGGGATCATGGCCAGAACGCAGGGATTCAGGGCCGTGGTCACGCCGCCCAGGAAAACGGCGACGACCGCCAGCCACGGGCTGTGCTGGAGGAGCGCAGAAATGTCGCCGAAAAGGCTCTCCATGTCTCCTCCGCTCAGTGGACGCCGTGTTTCTTCAGGAGCTCGAGGATCTCTTCCTTAGGAAAGAGTCCGACGTGACGGGAAATTTCTTTGCCCTTCTGGTCCACGAAGACCTGGGTCGGGATGAGCTGGATGCCGTATTTCCGGGCCGGTTCGGGGTCCTTCCAGACGTCGTAGAAGACGACCTGGACCCGGTCGGCGTAGGTCTCGGCGATCTCCTTCATGATCGGCTGCATCTGCTTGCAGGGAATACAGCGGTCGGCCCCGAGCTCGATGAACGTGACGAGGTGCTTGGAAAAATCGACGTCCAGCCGGTTCGTGACCAGGACCTTGCCGTAATCGGGGGCGCTCGGCGCCTGCTTTACCTGCGCCGTCCGCTCAACGACCGCCGGCGACGGAGCGGAGGGACTGCGGTCCGCCCGGGATTCATTCCCGCAACCGACGACCAGGGGCAGGGCCAAGATCAAGGCCGCGAGGGTGATGCTGCTTCGCTTCATGGATAACGCTCCTTACTCCGAGATCCAGCCTTTGATGTCCTCGACGCGGGGGATGCGGCCTGCGCATTTGATTTCACCGTTGATGACGAGGCCGGGCGTCGCGAGGATCCCGTAGGACATCATCTTCTTGATATCGGTGACCTTCTCGCAATCGGCAACGATGTTGAGCTCCGCGAGCGCGCTCTTCACCCGTTTTTCGACCTCGCCGCATTTCGGGCATCCCGGGCCGAGAATCTCGATTTTCATTTTTATGACCTCGTCATTTTCCGCCGAGGCGGGTTTCTATACGGATTTCGGGTTCGATGATGACTTTGCTTTTGATGGAGTTGGCGACGAGGCTGAATTTTTGCGCTGATTCGAGCGCCCGGCGGACCCGCTTTTCGATGGCTTCCCTGGGCTCGTCTCCGGCCCGCACGGCAATGTGGGGCCGTAAGACGACCGTCGTGAATATCTCCGTCCGGTCGAGCTCGATGAGCTTCGTGCCCTCGGCCCGGCACTCATAAGAGACAAGGTCCAGGCGGAAACGCTCGGCTGCCCAGATGAACATCAGCATGACGCACGTGTTGACGGCGCCGACGAACGCGTCCTCAGGGGTGAGGACCCCGGCCTCACCGTACGAAGCCGGAGGCGCGGAGAAGTCCATCTCCGGGCCGTTGCCGAGCTTCAGATGGCCCCGGTGGCCGCCCGTCCAAGCAACGGAGGTTTCGTATAATTCCGTTTTGGCCATCAGCGCTTCTCCCTGCCGGCCGCGCGCCCTGCGTCCCTTGGCTTTTTCTTCAACAGCCGGTCCGTTTCCTCCACGATCTTCTCGGCGATAGTCTCGGCGAGCCGTTGCCCATTTTCGTTCAGCCTCCGCGCCGTGCCGATCGCCCCGCAGCCGCTTTCCTTCGCGATCTCCGTCACGACGATGCTCGCGGCTGGCTTGGCGCTATACTTCTCCGTCGCCTGGGCGGCGCACCGTTTATCGCACCCGTCGACGGCGATGGTCGGATAGTGGCGGGCGAAGGCCCGTTCTCCCTCGCCTCCCGCAAGGAACAGCGGCAGGCACAGCGTCACGGTGTCGTCGGGCCGGAGAGTCTCGAGCACTTTCCGGACGGCCCTGCGGGTCACCGTGCCCTCGGCGAGCTCCTCGCCGGAGCAGGCGATCAGACCGATTTTCTTTCTCGGCAGGTCAGGCATGGCCGCCCTCCGCGTCGACGTTATCGACGATCTTCGCGGCCTCATCGGCCGTCGCCCGGGCCAGCCTCAGACCGTCCTCGTTGAGGTCGCAGACCCCCTCGGGCTTGAGGCCACGATGGCGCCGGACGACATCGAAGACGGCGACTTTGTGGACATTTGAGGCGCCCGAACAGGCCAGCCCCTTGGCGGCGCACTCGAGCTTACAGCCGTCGATGGCGACGGCCTCGCGTCCCGCGACTTCGCGCCGGGCTCCTTCGTCCCCCAGGACGAGAAGGGAAAGGGCGACGATTTTCGTTTTGTCGGGACGGAGGTCCTCGGCAAGGACAAAGGCCGCTTCCCGGGCCACGGCTCCGAGGCTTTTCCCAATCCCGCTGCAGGGGACGACGGGGATCTTGCGCCGCGTTCCGTTCATCGCAGGACCTCCGCCTCCGCCTGGACCTTGGCCAAGGCCAGGTAGCCGGCCGCCGTCTTCAAAGCTCCGCTCGCCGCTTCGCTATCCTCGACCTCGAGGACGGCCAGCCAGCCCTTCCCGTAGGGGTCCTGGTTGACGAGCTCGGGAGCGGTCAAGAGGTCGTTGTTGACTTCGACGACCTTCCCTCCCACGGGCGACGGGATGCTGAGGTTGACTTTGATCGTCTCGACAACGGCCACCTCGTCCCCCAACCGGACCTGAGTCCCCACCTCTTTCGGCTCGGCGAAGGCCACGTCGCCGTTCCTCTGCTGGGTAAAATCGGAAAGCCCGATGCGCGCCCGCGATCCCTCGAATCTCACCCAGATCCCGGCCTCGCTGTAATGAACGTCGGAGGGAAAGCGGAACAGGAATTTATCGACGGCGAGTTCCAAGATTTTATTGATGAACGCCTCCCTGATCCAGGCGTGGATCTCGTCGCGGCTGCGGCGGAAGCAGGCCAGAACTTCCTCGTCCGTTCCCGTGCAGGCCGCAGGGTCGTCGAAAGCATGGTGGATGTAGTCCTTCCCGCCGGGGAAGAACGGACAATCCGTCTGTTTTTCGTCGCAGACCATCACGACATAATCGAACCGTCTGCCTTCGAACTCGTCGATGCTCTTCGATCGGTGCCCGCTGATATCGATCCCGATCTCGGCC
>JADBLN010000030.1:10618-12636 GCA_014894455.1 Acidobacteriota bacterium
GAACTCGTCGATGCTCTTCGATCGGTGCCCGCTGATATCGATCCCGATCTCGGCCATGGCCTTGATCGCCCCGGGATGGACCCTCGTGGCCATCGTCCCGCCGCTCACAGCCTCGAACCGCTCTCCGTAGAGGGCGTTGACCAGGCCCTCGGCGATCTGGGATCGGGCAGAATTGTGAACGCAGATAAAGAGGATCGTTTTCTTCATTGTCCCTCCAATCGGGGGCGCGCTTCGCAGACACGGCCGCGGATGTTTTCCCGGACGCAAGCCTCGAGCTTATGGGCGTCGGCGGCCGTCTCGCCGGAGCCCTCGATCCGTTCCCGAAGCGCGCCGGTGAAGAGGCCCTCGACGAGGCCGCGCGAGGCATCCGGGATCCGGTAGATGATCCACCGTCCCTCGCGGACGTCCTCAGCGATGCCGGCGTCCCGCAGGACGCGCATGTGGTGGGACACCCGCGATTGCTCCATGCCCAGAACGAACATGATCTCGCAGACGCAGAGCTCCCGACGCCCGAGCAGGATCATGATCCGCAACCGGGCGGGGTCGGCCAGGGCCTTGAAGATCCGAACGACGTCTTTCACGGGCATTGGATGACCCCCTGGGCCCAGAGGCAGCCGCCGCATGCCGGAAAAGAGTTCCCGTAACAATCCTCCTCGTTCGACTCGAGCATGGAACAGCCGCCGCAGACGTGACAGGGCGAGAAATCGAAGGCCTTGACCTTCTCCCGGAAGTCCGCGTAGGCCTTCGAATTCCAGATCTCGAAGAGGTCTCCCTCGCGCACGTCGCCGAAGGCGTGAGATCGGACCCGCCGCTCGAGCCCGTAAAGGTAGGTCCGGTGGGAATGGAGGAGTCCCATGCAGGGACCGACCTTCCCGTCCCAGCGGACGAAGGACGCGCGTTCGTGGACGAAGCGGCAGCGGCGGGAATCGACGGCAATCCTGTTGCCCATGAAGGTCAGGTTCTCGAAGCCCTGGAGCAGGCTGAAGAGCGTCTCCTTGGTCGTGTTGTTGACATCGATCCGGGGCAGGCTGAGCTCGGTCTTTCCCGGAGCGAAGGTGAACGTCTCGAGGGTCAGCGTCTGGAGGCAGAGCATTTCTTTTTCCATCGCCTCGCTGTACGGCAGGACGTGGCTGACCAGGATGCGACGGGCCCCGACGGACCGGGCCAGGCGGTCGAGGTGCTTGACGTCGCCGAGGTTCGTCTTCATGACGACGAAAGCGATGCCGATGTCGATCCGATGGCCGTCCCGGCCGTTTCGCCGGCCGAGCCGTTCGATGTTCTCGAGAACGAGAGGGAAGCTCGCGCCCTCGCGGATCGATTCGAAGCTCTCTTCGGTCGTCCCGTCGAACGAGATCCAGAGGGTGTCGAGACGTTCGCGGAGCAGGCCGTCGATCAGGGCATCGTCGAGGAGCGTCGCATTGGTCGTCATCTCGGCGCGGAGGCCTAGGGCCTTGACGGCGCGGATCATGTCGAGAATGCGCGGGTGGGCGGTCGGTTCGCCGAAGCCGCCGAACATGACCGTTTCGAGGTGGGGGAAGCGGGCGAGCTGGCCGGCCAGCCGGCCGAAAACCTTCATGTCCATGTCGCCCATGGGTTCGTCCCAGGTGTTGCGGATGCAGGTCCGGCAGGACAGGTTGCAGCGAGAGGTGGGCTCGATGTAGAGGCGATTCAAGCTGTGGATATTGGGCAGGATCTCGACGCGGCCGCGGTCGGTGACGATCTCGAGGCGGGCGCCGGAGGTCAGGCCGAGCTTTTTCTCGAGTTCCGGGGGGACGACGAGTCTTCCCTCCTCAAAGCGGAGCTCATGGACAACCTTGGCCGGACGCGTGCGGCCGCCGGCCGGGCCCTTCTCGCCCTTCTCGAGATAGGCCAGGAGTCCGGTTCCTTCCGGCATGCTCAAGGCGAACTTTTTCTCACTCATGGCATCGATATATGAAGATATATTCATATATTATCAGGTCCTGATTGTCAAGAGAAGGCAAGATCCCGGAGGGGGTCCCGGAGGGGGTCAAACCTAC
>JADBLN010000030.1:12736-13536 GCA_014894455.1 Acidobacteriota bacterium
TCGCCCGTCTGCGGATCCTTGCCCGTGTGGTACATGCAGGTCGAGCGGGTCATGGGCGTCGGGGTGAAGATCTGGACCCCTTCGACGGGCTTCTCCCCGCTTTCCTCGAGCTCCTTGAGGAAGGCGGCGAGCTCGCGGGCTTCCTTTTCGGTCGTCCCCGGATGGGCGACCATGAAGTAATACTTGAGGTGCTGGGGCCGGCCGGCCAGGCGTCCGCGTCGCGGCGCGCCACCGCGCTTCCCCGAACCCGCCGGGCCCTTCTCCGCGGTCATCTCGGCGAACATCCGCCGGAACTCCTCGAGGCTCCGCCGGCCGCCGCTCTTGTTCATCAGCCGCAGGACGTTCTCCGAAACGTGCTCGGGCGCAATTTTGAGCAGGCCCGAAACGTGGTGCCGGGTTAGCTCCCAGACGTACTCCGGGCTCTCGAGGGCCAAGTCGTAGCGGATGCCGCTCCGGACAAAGACCTTCTTGACGCCGGGGACCTTGCGGGCGGCGCGCATCAGCCAAACGAGCCTGCGGTGGGCCGCTTCGACGACCCCGCGTTTGGCCCATTCCGGCGTTCTATCCTTTTGGTCGCTTTCCGCTTCCGCGTCGCCCTCGCAGCGCACCTCGGCCGCCGCCCGGTCCATGCCGTACATGTTGGCCGTCGGCCCGCCCAAGTCGTCGACGAAGCCGCGCCACTCCGGATTCTTCGTCATCCGCCGGATCTCGTCGAGGATGGAGTCTTCGCTGCGGGAGACGATCCGGTCGCCCTGATGGAGGGACAGGGCGCAGAAGGAGCACCGCCCGACGCATCCCCG
>JADBLN010000030.1:13546-62073 GCA_014894455.1 Acidobacteriota bacterium
GGTCGCCCTGATGGAGGGACAGGGCGCAGAAGGAGCACCGCCCGACGCATCCCCGATGAGTCTGGACCGAGAAGCGGGCCATGCCCAGTTCGGGGAAGCCCTCCGGGATGCGGCGCGTGAAAGGCAGGCCGTACACCCGGTCGAGGTCCGCCGGCGTGTAATCCGGGGCCGGGTACTGGACGACGAAGCGGTTGGCGTGTTTCTGGGCGATCGCCCGCCGGTTCGACAGGCGCTTCTGCGCATCGCAGAATTTATCCTTGTCCGCCTTGACCTCCTCGAACGAGGGAATGACGAGCGCTCCCTCGGGCGCCTCGGCCCGCATGACGCACGTCCCCCGGATGCCGTCGAGATCTTCGCCCCGGTCGAGCCGCTTGGCGATCTCGACGACCTGGAGCTCGCCCGGCCCGTAGACGAGGATGTCGGCCCGCGTGTCGAGGAGGATCGAACGGCGAACGTCGTCGCCCCAGTAATCGTAGTGGGAGAAGCGCCGGAGCGAGGCCTCGATGCCTCCGAGCACAATACGCGCGCCCTTGTGGAGTTCCCGGATCCGGTTGGCGTAAACGATGACCGCCCTATCCGGCATACGCGACTGGAAGGGCGCGTTCGGGTCGACGGCCCGCTCCCGCTTGAGCGGCGTGTAGTTGACGAGCATGCTGTCGATCGAGCCCGAGGTGACGCCGAAGAAGAGCCGCGGCCGGCCGAGCCTGAGGAAATCCTCTGTCCCCTTCCAATCCGGGCATTCGATGACGCCAACCGCGTATCCTTCGGCGTCGAGCACCCGGGCGATCATCCCGACCGGCGAAAGCGGGTGGTCGGCGTAGGGCTCTCCGCTGACGAGGATGACGTCGAACCCGGTCCCTTTTGTGGCAATCATCGTGGTCATTTTACCCTAAATCGGGGACACAATACCCATTTCCGAATTGGGCGAGACTGACATGGCCGGCAAGCTAATGTTTAATTCGGAAATTGGTATTGTGTCCCCGAATTAATCGCGGGGCAGGGCGACCAGGCTGAAAGCGGCGTTGCCCAAGAGGATGAGCCCGGCGACGACCATCGGCACGTGGAGACCGGCGCGGAACCCCAGCCAGGAGAATGCCAGCGAGCCGGCCATGTGGCCGGAAGTTTGCAAGGCGGTCAGGATCCCAGCGCTCCCCCCGATCGTCTTTTTCTCGAAGAGGCGGGTCAGCTCTTCTTCAGCTCCACGTTGCCGCTGAAGCTCTTGAGCACGACCGTCGCCCCGCCCTTCCCGACCGTGCCGTGGATCTCGCGTGGCGAGATCTTGCCGACGACCTGGATCTCGAAATCGCTGTCGATGTCGCCGCTGAACGTGTTGGCCTCGAAGTCGAAGGCCGAGTCCGCCGGGATGGTCATTCGAACGTCGCCGCTGTGGGTCTTGAGCTCGTAGCGGCCGCCCGCCTTGATCTTGCCGGCATAGGTGATGTTGCCGCTGACGTTCTTGGCGCTGACCGTCTGGGCCTCGGAGACGTCCCGGAGGTCGATGTCGCCGCTCACGGCCTCGGCTTCGACCGAGCCCTTGACCCGGGTGACGTCGATGTTCCCCGAGACGGTCTTCAGGTAGGCGTCCCCAGCGATATTCTCCAGAGTCAGCTCGCCGCTGACGAGGTCGACCTCCGCCCCCGCCGCGCCCAGCAGGTCGACGTTCCCGCTGACGCATTTGACGCGGGCGTGCCCGCCGATGGCCGCGACCCGGACGTCACCGCTCACGGACTTGAGCTCGACGGCCGCCGTGTCCGGGATCCAGAGCTTGTAGTCCACGGAGACGTTGATGGAGTCGCCGCCCCAGAAGCCGCCGCTGCGCTTGGGGTACTTCGTTTCGACGCGGACGAGGTCGGCGTCCTTGGTCACTTCGATGGTCACCAGGGCCGCGTTCTCCTTGGCCTTGGCCAGGGAGCCCGCCTTCGACGTCTTGACCGCCTCGATCTTGACCTGGGCTTCCTTCCAGGTCATGATCTCGATCTGGCCGGAGACGTTGCTCAGGTACAATTTGCCGTTCTTGGCCAGGGCTTCGGTCTTCTCGAACTTCTCCTGGAACTTTTCCTCGGCCAGGGCCGGGGCAGCCACAAAGGCCAGGACGAAAGCCGCGCCCATCAGGGCGGCCTGCCATTTTCGGTTCGTTTTTGTCATCATGATGGTCCTCCTTCTCGGTGTCTTAAAGTATCTTCTTCCCCTTGCCCACGGCTTCCCGGCCCTGTCTCTGCAGATCCAGGGCCGAATCGAGCAAGGTCACTTTTTCGGTGTAAGCAGACAGCAGGTAGCTCCTGGCCTGGAGGTCGTCGGGTTCCTCGAGGACCGCCCGGCGGCAGGCCTGGATCGTGGCGTCGATGACGGACAGGTTGCGGTCGAAGAGTTCCGCGACCTGGGGGACGAGCGCGCCCTTCTCTGATGCGAAGGCTTCGCTGAGGGATTTGATGGCCGCCTGATAGTGGCCTTCGGCCTCATCGAGCTTGGCCAGAGTGTATTTCTCGCCCCTGTCCGATCCCACCGGAGTCCCCTGCCGTCTCAGGCGCGTGCCTATGACGACGCCTGAGACGACGAGCACGATGGCCAGCGCGGCGACGCCGGCGTAGCGCAGGGCCGGGAGGCTCAACCCGAAGAGGGGACCAAGTCCTACGCGCTCCGGTTTCAGGTCCGCGGCGGCGAGCCCGGCCCGGATGCCTTTCCAGACCCTGTCCGACGGCTCCGGCGCGTCGAGCTTGGCGGCGTCGCCGGCGATCGCCCGGAGATCCTCGAGGAGCGCGCGGCACTCGCCGCACGATGCGAGGTGGCGCTCGAGCCGGGCCGCCTGCCGCCCGGAGAGCTCGCCGTCGATCAACCGGCTGATGTATTCGTTGGCTTTACGGCATTTCATCGTCGTTCTCCCTCAGATGGCCTTTTTGGCCCGTAGGTACTCGCGGACCTTGATCCTGGCCTTGAAGAGCTGGGACTTCGACGTCCCGACCGCGCAGCCAAGCGTCCGCGCGATCTCTTCGTGCTTGAACCCCTGGACGTCGTGGAGGACAAAAACGCTCCGCAGACGCGGCGCCAGCCCCTGGATGGCCTCGTCCAGGGGCTTCCGGAGGTCACTTTCGACGGGTTCGCCGCCCCGCTCTTCGAGACGGCCATCTAGGTCGGACAGGGGGACGAGCTTGACGCCCTGGGCCTTTTTCTGGCGGAGGTAGCTGTAGCTGGTGTTGAGGGCGATCCGGAAGACCCAGCCGGGGAAGGTCCCGGTGTCGCGGACGTCCCGGAGGTGGGTGAAGATCTTGAGGAAAACATCCTGGAGGAGGTCCTCAGCGACGGCCTGGTTCTGCGTGTGCCTGTAGATGAGGCCGAAAACCGGCCGCTTAAACATCTCGTAGAGGGATTCCATGGCCGCCAGATCGCCGTCGCGTCCGCGCTTGACGAGCTCAGCCAGGCGGGCCTTGTCGGCCGTCCCCCAGACGGGTCCCTCCCGGCTCGCCCGCTCCATGTCTAGGGCCGCCTCCAGGAAGGATTCGTACTCCGCACGGAGGGTATTATCGCCGATTTGGCCTTGAATCGCCAGGATCAAGCCGGGTGAGTCCATTTCTTGCCTCATCCGTATAGATGAAAAAGCCGGGCAAAAGGTTGCCCCGCCGGGCTTGTTTCCCCTATCCGTTGTTGTTATCATGAGCCCGTGGATATCAAAGACGTCCTGACGAAGATCGGCGCGACCGAAGCTCCCCTCGCCCGCCAGATGCTGATGACCGGTTTGATCACCCGCGTTCTGGAGGACCGGGGCAAGCCGGCGCCGGTCCTCATCGGGGGCTTGGCCCTTTCTTATTACACCCGCGAGGTTTATTTCACGGCCGACATCGATCTGGCCTACGTCGACCGCGATGCTCTAGACGCGGCGCTGCGGGAGCTGGGTTTCGTCAAAAAGGGCCGCTATTGGGTCCATGAGGGACTGGACATGGCCGTTGAGGCTCCCGCTTCCGAGCTCACCGGCGAGGATGCCCCGCGCGAAACCGTCGAGCTCGAAGGAGGCCTGCGCTGCGTCGTCATCGGCCTCGAAGACCTGATCATCGACCGGATGAACGCGTGCAAACATTGGAAATCCGAGGTTGACTGCGAAATGACGGAGCTTCTGATCATGCGCTATCGGCAGGAACTCGACTGGGTCTATCTTGAGAAGAGGGCGGCTCTTCCGGTAAACGACACTCTGGCCGAGCTTCGCGCGCTGAAAGACCGGAAATCCCCATGAGACCGGCAGATAAAACACGGCAACAAGCGTCCGCCACCGAGATGTTGCTTCTCCGCGACCGCCTGGGACTCCGGAAATACAAGAAGACGGCGAAGCGGGACCCGGAGAAGAAAGAGCTCCTTCTGAAGTTGGCCCTGAAGAAGATCGAGAAGGCCGAACGCGATAATTTTATTCCGATAGGATTCCGGAAACGCCGCGTCCGATTTCCCGTCGCGTGACGGATTTTTCGACCGCAGGCGAAATAGTTCGCCTCAGGCCGGGCAGGCCAAGGATGCCCATCGTGACGCCGGAGGTCGGCAGGACGGGGTTGATGTACTCGGCCAGCTGGAAGGCGAAGACGGAAGTTTGCCGGGTGATGCCGACGAGGTCGCCCAGGGGAGCCATGATGGGGATGGTCAGGGCCGCCTGGGCATCTTCGGGAAGTCCGATCTCGATAAGGACAAACTCCTCCCGACGTAGGGGTGAGACCGGGGGCCGGGCGGTCCGCCGGTGGCTTCCGCCGCCTTTTTCCGTCAAGACGCGCTAATGGTTATTGACCTACAAAATTTTCTGTTCGAGTCTTTTCTTGAGGCTAGCGGCGCTATAAGTAACATCGACGGAGTAGTCCAGCTTGCCATCCCTGCCCTCGGCGTACCAACATCTGGAGAGATAGACGTTTATGCTATACTTGTCAGAAGTTCCGCTGTCCGCCAATTCCCAATCAGCAATCGCATACTCAAGCGCTGCGCCGCCGGCTTCCAGCTCCTTCTCATTCGCCCTGTCTTCTTTGGTCTTCGGATCCCAGATCCAATGCTTCTGAGGCGGGCCGTATTTTTCACTCAGCATGCTGACGATCCGATCGAAGGTGCTTTGCGGCCCCGGACGATGAGGACCCTTAGCGCATTCACTAGCCGTGCCCGAATAGAAAGAATTGGCGATCGAATAAAAGCTCAAATAACAGGAAGCCCCGGCGAATTCGCCTTTAAATACCAGCTTGCTGCCGTAATCGCCCTTGAGTTGCCTGTAGCCCTGTTCTTTCATGGTTTGAATGATTTGATCGCGACTCGCTCCCCAAGGCACTCCCGCGAATCCATCCGGTACCTCGCCCGCCCAGGCCATGCAGGAGAACATGACAACCAATACTGCCAATAAAGCTGAAACTGCGACTCGATCGATCGTTTTTGTTTTTCTCATCGTTTCCTCCTTTTTCGCATAGAGCATGAATGCGCCGGTTCGGTCGACAGGACGGGAGCGTGGCTACTTGGCCTTCGTGATCTTAAGGATAAGAATTTGCTTTTTCTGAGCGAGCTGAATTCCCCCTCCCGGCATTGAATTTGCCCCCCAGTCCATGGTGGAACTGTACCCCCGGCCGGGCGGCGATGTCAATAACCGCGAAAACCGCGCCCGAAGATCCAATAGGGGCGAGAAACCTCGCCGCGACGGCTAAAAGACGATAGACTTCTGTTCCCCCCTGATCACAAAATACTCAACAATATTCCCCTTTGACCTTTCCCCGGTGGGCGTTGGCGTAGAGTCCATAATAGCGCATCATGACCTGACCCTTATCAGGGATGTGGGAGGTCACCCGGGCGATGAACTCCAGATAATTCATCGTCTCCTGCTCCACGCCGCCCCGGCCCCGGCGATAACCGAACTTGCCCTCGGGTTCCAGAAACGTCAGCCTCTCCATGGCGAGCACCGGTCGAATCAAAGAACCTGGTTTCTGTTCCTGTGTTTGTTTACGAGGGGAACTGACATCCGGAGAAAGTCCATGATGAGGACGTGGGAGGGCCGAGCCGAGGGCCTTCGGCCTAGTCCAGGAAGTAAGATTCTCGACGATCTCGTCGCAGAGGCGTGGAGAGACGGGGAAAAAGGGGATTGTATTGTTGTGCTAGCGAGGATGATATAGAATTGGGCTAGCATCAAGGAGGGCCGATATGAAAAAACTATTCTGCTTTCTTGTCGGGATAAGTTTCCTAGTTTCCTGCGGGAGCAGACAACCTCAGATCGATAAGGTCATCGAAGACGGAGTAGAGGTCGTCCTGAATCATCTTGAGCCGTACACGCTTATAGGAGAACGAGACAATTTAAATCTTGAAAAACTATTCACCGTAGATTTTGAACGCGATGAATTTGCAAAGATCGGAATCCCAAGGATCGGAGGATTTAACGTTGATTCCGAGGGTAATATCTATGTTTGGAGCTGGCCAGGCTCAGAGTATTTCATCTTTAAATTCGACAAAAGCGGGGAATATGTGAATTCATTCGGTCGTAAGGGCCAAGGGCCTGGTGAGATCGAAATGCTTGTATATCTCAGAGTAAACGCAAAGGATGAAGTCATTGTTTTTGATGATACGAGAAAAAAGATAATTATTTTCGATAATGAAGGTTCGCTTATTGGGGAGATTCAACTTGAGCGCCATATTCTGTATGCAACGCCTCTTGCCAACGGTAAGATACTAGCTTTGTACGAGCGATTCAATCCGGAGGAAGGAATAGCTGACCTCCCTGTCGTCCTAATGGCATCTGGTTCCGAACAAGACAGAATTCTTCATTCTGGGGAAAGGATTCCTAATTGGTTTAGAGCGCAGAAAATTAATGCGATAACTACGGCTCAAAGCTATAGCCAATGGAGCATCACGGATAAACATATTTTTATCGGCAATAAGGTGAGTGGATATCAATTTCTGGTCTATGATTTCAATGGGATGCTCGTCAAAAAGATCAGAAAGGAATACCGTCCTGTGCCAGTTCCTGAAGAAATTAAAAAAAGTCTCCTGAAAGTATTCAATAGATCAGATCGCGAAAGAACACAAGTGCTGCCAAAGGTATTTTTCCCTGATGCGATGTTTCCTATTCAGTACTTTTTTACGGATGACCACGAGCGGTTATATGTCATGACCTTTGAAAAAGGAGATGGGCCAAGGGCTTTCATGTACGATATCTTCAACTCGGAGGGCTTTTTCATTGGCAGGGTTTCCCTGGATAATTCCGGAAATGAATCCAATGAGATATGGGGCGGGCCTTTTGATGTGAGAGCAAGAAACGATAATCTTTATTGCATGAGAGCTAAAGACAGCGGCTACCAGGAATTGACTGTTTACAAGATGGAATGGACAAAATGAATGTCCCCTGCGCCGACCCTTCCCCGGCCCTCTGTGCTAGGATCAACTTGGCTTTCGTGAGCGGGCCGGGGAAGCCCCCACCTTTTTGGTTCCCATCATCAACCCCCCTTTTCGGCCCGCACTTCGGGCCATGGCCGAGAGAGGCCAGGAGAGGCGGGGAAAAGGGGAATTATATTGTAGTGCCTGCGATGCTGAGGTAGAGTCGAGCTAGCATCAAGGAGGGCCGATATGAAAAGAGTTTGCTGTTGTCTTCTCGGGATAAGTTTCCTGGTTTCCTGCGGGGGCAAACAACCTCAGATCGATAAGGTCATCGAAGACGGCGTAGAGGTCGTCCTGAACCACATCAATCCCTATATCGTTAGTGAAAAACCGATGTCTTTCCGTCTGGAAGAGGAATTGCGGATCGATTTGGCGACGGAAGAATTTGTTAATCTTGGCATATCCTTTCCAGATCAAGTCCATGTGGATTCCGCAGGTAACATCTATATTTTTGATCGCCAGAGGAAGTCGGAATATTTCATTTTTAAATTCGATAAGTCAGGTAGGTTTGTGAGGTCTATGGGTCGATTTGGGCAGGGCCCTGGGGAAATCCAGGGCGTGACGTCGATTGGCATTAATTCCCGTGACGAAATCTGGACTAATAGTTCTGGTACTAGAAAGATAGTTGTTTACAACAGAGAAGGGAATTTGATCAGGGAATCGCGATATGCACCCGTCTGGTGGGCTACGACGCTTCTGGAGAACGGAGGCTATATTGTGCTGGGAAACATCAAAGAAACAAGCCCGGCTGGCACAGGGTTTCACCTTCGGCTCTTCGACGCCGGTTTTCATGAGGTGAAACTTCTAGATTTTTATGATATGTCTCGTCTGAGGTCCGGGGGCAGAACGACCGGCTTGATTGTTTCTTTACACTGGAAAGTCCATAAAGACAGGATATTTATCGGCAATGATCAGCGTGGTTATGAAATATTGGTTTACGACCTTGGCGGGCGACTCCTAAGAAAAATCCGCAAGGAGTACGTCCCTGTCCAATATCCTGAGAATTTCAGGAAAGATACAGAAATCATGGCCAAACGCAGACCGGAGATTTATGCGCCGGATTATACACCTCCATTCAATTCGTTTTTTATCGATGACAACGGATATCTTTTTGTCATGACTTATGAAAAAGGGGCTGAACCTGACGAATATCTGCACGACATATTCAATGAAGAGAGCATCTTCGTCGGAAGGGTTAGCCTCGGATTGTCTGGATCGATGGGGAGGGCGCTTAACCATATGCACGCCGTTGCCGAAGGCGACCGATATTACCGCATGAGGTTTAAGGAAGACGATTATCCTGAATTGATTGTGTATAGGATGGTCTGGAACTAAAGCACGGGGAGCCAGAGGCCCGAGGAGAGGGCATGGCCCCGATTGATCAAAAGGACGCCGGTGACGGCGGATGATCGCGCCTCATAGGGGAAAGTCGCTTGAAGGGGCGTGGGAGTCTCAGTCAGGTCCGGAATAATTCTTGGGTCTTTAAAAGTCGCAAGCTCTTCAGCGGCTTGGTACCGCACCTTATCGAACTCCGCCATTCTGCTATCCGTTTTCAAGATCGTAAGCAGGGCGTTCTTAGCATTCTCCGTTTTCAAGCCGGACAGCGCCTTACACAACTTATCTGCTCCATACCACCAACTTCCTTTTCCCTTCCCGTCTGCACACTCAAGAAGAGTGGAAAGAATGTGCGGTGATACATCCTCGCCTGCTGAAAGGAGAGCGTCAAACGATTCCTTGACATCATCCAATTCATACTCTCTTACCAAAACATCTCTGATTGCCGATATGATCTCAGCTTCAGTCATGGTTTTCTTCCCCTTTAAAAATAATAGAATCTTGCCTATTCCGCGGCGTGGCGAAGAACAGTTTTCGATATAGAATATTTCCCGCTCGACCGTCATGCTCGACGCATGACAAAGAAAAGAGAGGCAGTTTCCTCCGGAGGAGACGGCCTTCTTTTGTTATCAGTTCGGCCCCCATTTCATGAGGACGGGGGGGACGAGGGATAGGGCCGCGAAAAGGACCCAGAGGACGAGGAGCGGCACCAGCCACTTGGCCCATTTCTCCCACTTCAGCCCGGCCAGGCCCAGGACGCCCATGGTCACGCCGGAGGTCGGCAGGACGGGGTTGATGTACTCGGCCAGCTGGAAGGCGAAGACGGACGTCTGCCGGGTGATGCCGACGAGGTCGCCCAGCGGGGCCATGATGGGGATGGTCAGCGCCGCCTGGGCCGTCCCCGAATGGACGAAGAAGTTGATGACGCACTGGGAAACGAACATGAGCTCGGCCGAGATGAGCGGGTGGAACTGGGAGATCGTCCCGGCCATGGCCGCCAGGATCGTGTCCAGGATCCGGCCGTCCTGGGCCACGATCAGGATGGCCCGGGCCGTGCCGATGATCAGGGCCGCGTTGACCATGTCCTTGGCCCCCTCGACGAACGATTTCCCCATCTCTTCGTTCTTGAGCTTGCCCGCGACCCCGGCGAAGATCCCCATGGCCAGGAAAACACCGCCGATCTCGTAGATGAACCATTGGTATTTCAGGATGCCGAAGATCATGACGCCGAAGCCCAGGCCGAAGACCGCCATGACCCGCTTGTGGGCGGCCGTCAGCACGAGCTTCTCGATCATCTGGCTCCCGACCTGGAGATTTTTCCGCTTCTCGAGGTCCTCTTCGTAGGTCGGGCTCTTCGTCGGGTCCTTGTGGATCCGGCCCGCGTAGCGCATGACGATGGCGATGACGATGGCCGTCCCGCCGGCCCAGACGATGAGCCTGTAGCCCAGCCCGGAATAGAGGGGCAGGCTGGCGATGCCCTGGGCGATCCCAACCGTAAACGGGTTGAAAAAGGCACCGGCGAAGCCGGCCGCCGCGCCCAGGAACGGCAGGGCAACCCCGACGATGGTGTCGTAGCCCAACGACAGGGAGAGCGGGACGAAGATCAGTATGAAGGGCATGGTCTCCTCGCACATGCCCCAGATGGCGCCTCCCAGGGAAAAAATGATCATGGTCACGGGGATGAAAAGGACCCGGAGAGTCTTGCTTCGTCCGAACTTCAAGGCCAGATTGTGGATGACCGTCGAAATGGCCCCTGTCTTCTGTATGATGGAGAACGCACCGCCGAAGATAAAGACGATGACGATGATGGCCGCGGCGTCGACGAAGCCCTTGGCCGGCGAGACGAAGAGCGCGCCGAGCCCCTGCGGCCGGCTCTCGGTCCGCTGGTAGGACCCGGCCACGGGGATAGTCCGGCCGTCCTTCTCCACGCGCTTGTATTGGCCGCCGGGGATGATCCAGGTGGCGACCACGGTCAGGACGACCATGATGTAGATGAGGACGAGCGTGTGGGGGAGCTTCAGCTTCTTCAGGCTCATTTCGACGGGCCCTCCGCGCGCCCCTCGACCGGGTCGAAGACGTCGCCGGCGAGGAGGAGGTGCAGGGCCAGGCCGTGGCCGCCCAGCTTGTTGGACGAGGCCTTGGTAACGACCGCCTTGCGGGCGTCGACCACGAAGACCTGGCTCTCGCCGAGGACCTCCCACTTGCCGTCGGGACGGACCAGAATGGCCGTCGATTCGTCGATGCCGGCCCCGATGAGGGCCGGGTTCTCCAGGACGAGGCTGATGAGGCGGTTCTGCCGCCGCCGGACGAGGAAATGCTGGTCGATGACGGCGTTCTTGACGAAGCCGAAGCCGCGGACGCGGACAACGTTCTCGGCTTCGACCGTCTGCCACAGCTCGTCTTCGTTCTTGGTCCTCTTCTCGTCGCCGGTGATCATGACCTCGCTCATGACGGCCGCGCCGGCGCTCGTACCCCCGATGAGGCACCCCGCCGCGTAGAGCTCGAGCATCCGGGCGTGGATGGGCGTGTCGAGGAGCGCGGCGGTCAACCTGGCTTGGTCCCCGCCGGCGAACCAGATGGCGCTCGCACCGTCGAGGATCTTGGCGCTGTCGGCCCTCATGGCCTGCTCCCGGGAGAGCTGGTAAAAACCGACGTCCTTGACGCCGCGCTTCTGGAATTCGGCGACGAGCTCCGGCCCGACTTCGAGCGGGACGCTGCTGGCCATGGTGAAGACGACGACCCGGCCCGTGCCGAATCCCTTGGCCAGCTCGACATAGCGCTTCATCAGGGGCTCGTCGCGGTCGCCGCCCCCGACGATGAAGAGGTGCCCCTTAGGTCCGGCCGGTACGGCGCGCGCACAGGCCGGAACGAGGGACATGGCCGCAAGGATAAGGACCATGGAAACGAAGAACGCGCTTTTTTTCAACTCATCCTCCGTCCAGATCAGGGACGTTTCCTATTTGAGTAAAGCACTATACCCCAATCGAGGTCAGAAGAGGAAGGGCCCCCTCATCGTCCGTCCCCAGATCCAGCCCGAGCTGTGACTTGGACAGCCGTTCCGCTTAGAACATGACTTCGAGGGAGACCGGCTTCCCCGCTTCGACCCGGACGGGCTTGGCCCACTGGACGCGGACGGTGTTCCCTGTCTGACGGAACGAAGGCTTCGCCGCGACGCCGCCGGTGATTCCCCCGATCGAGCGGACCTTCCTTCCCGCGAGGGAAAGCGGGAGGACCACGGTGAATTCCTTGAGGTCGACCGTTCCGACCCGAGCCTCGAGCCCTAGGACGAGGGCTTTGCCCGGCTCGGCCTTTTGGGAGAAGACGCCCCAGCCGGACCCGGCCGTCCAGACCGTCCGGAAGTCGTCGGCGTTCATCTTCGGGTCGAAGCCCATCCTCATCTCGGGTCCCGAGTAGGAAAAGCCCGAGAGCGCCAGCAGGACGCCCCACGAGGACATGGCCCGGGCATAATGGTGTCCGCACTCGACCTCGTCCCATGGGTTGCGCCGGAAGCCGTCGTAGCGGTCGCGGACGGCCTTGACGACGCTCAGCCCCTCCTCGAGGAGGCCTTCGTAGATGAGATGTGAGGCGACCTGATACTCGATCCCGGTCCAAACCTCGTCGGAATAGGGAAAAGGCAGGGGCGGCCGGCCGCCGCGGGGCCAGGAGCAGAGGAGCAGGCCTTTCTCGTCGCCGAGGGCGTAGGTCCGCTGGACGTTGGAGAAGTTCCGGAAGTCGGTCAGAAAATTATATTTGAAGATCGACCGGAGCGAGGACTGGATGCGTTCGGCCGGGAGGTATCGGCCGAGGCCCGAGACCATGCCCAACCATTGACCGAGGAGCATGTCGGAGAGGCAGCCCTCGCCGTATTGGTATTTTTTCTCCATGACCTGGGCGTATTTCTGGACGTAGAACTCGCCGTTCCAGAGGAGCTTGTCGTAGGCCGCGCGGCCCTTGTCGTACGTGGCCAGGTATTCTTTGGCCGAGGCGCGGTCGCCCACGGCCGTGGCCATGGCCGCGCCCGCTTTGAGCGCGCCGAGATAGAAGGCCCCCATCATGCTGTTCGGGCCGTAGAATTCGATGTCGTAGGTGTTGTGCTGTTCGCCCTCCATCAGCCCGTCGCGGTCGGCGTCCCACGATGTCCAGGCGTAGTCGAGGGCCTTTTTGGCCTGAGGCCAAAGCTTCCGGAGCCAGCCCGTGTCACCCGAGATCTGCCAATCGCGGTAGAGGCTGATGATGCGGCCCATCTGGCCGTCGGCCGCGGACTTGAAGTTCCACAGGACTCCGCTTCCGAGCGGCAGAGAAGTCCGGAAAACCATGGCCCCGTCGGGCTTGACGTTATTCAGGAAATCCGTCTCGCGCATGGAGCGTTCGAGCGACGGGAAAAGGAAGGCCAGGCTCTGGGCATAGTTCCAGACGTGGGCGCAGTTGAGGGGGCAACAGCCGCCCTGATCGCCGCAACCCTCGAAGCCGAAATAATTCCCGCCCTCGAGCCAGAGCCCCGTCGTCGTCCGGATGATCGCGGCCTGACTGGAGACGGCGTCGAGGACGTAGGACGGCAGGGTCGTCGAGAAGAAGGCCTGGTGGAAGACGCGGCTTTCGTTCTCGAGCCGGCCGAGGTTCGCCTGGAGAAATTCCGCGGCGGCCCAGGCGTCCGGAAAACGCTCGGCGTAGTGGTTCTTGAAGATCCGGCCGCGCTGTTCCGGGACGATGTCGAAATAATTGAGGACGTTGGGGAAATGCCAGGACAGGATGAACGGCAGGACGACCTCCTCGCCGGGCGCGACCGTGGCCATGAGGCCGAGCGTCCCGACGTCGGAACGGCCGTCGGGCGAGGGCGAGATTTCGGCCAGGTCCTTGAGCCGGCCGTCGGCGGCGAAGTCGTCCCAGAAGATCTGGAGGTCGTCCCACCACTCGCCCCGGACCCAATGGGTAAGGGTGGTGATGTCGGGCCAGGAAGTCGCGAGGGCCATCGTTCCGTAGGCCGGCGCTTCGGGCTTGACCTTGCGGGAGGACATCGTGAGGCCGCGGAGCGTCGGCGTTTTCCTGATCTCGTTGACGTTTTGGCCGAACTTATCGTGGCCGAGGCCGCCGACCTGGCCTTCGCCGTCGAAGCCGACCGGGTTGAGGATAGAGCCAGCGATGGTGATCTTGGCGGGGGCGGACCCCGTGTTCTTCACCCGGTAGCGCAGGATGAAGGCGGGGATCCCGGAATCTTCGGGCTTGAGCGGGACGAGCGGGTTGAAGGCCTCGAGCGTGATCTGGAGCGGGATCTGGCTATCCGAGAGCTCGATCGCGGCGAACGGATACTCGCCCTTGAAGCGGGCCTTCTCCATGCGCGGCAGGCCGGGCACGTCCTCGCGGCGGAAGCCGAACCCGGTCGTGAACGGAGGTTCGAGCGGACCTTCGAGGACGCGGACGAGCTTGCGCCCGTCCTGCTCGAAATAGAGGGCGAAGAACGTGAACGGCAGGTTGACGCCCTTTCCCGGCCGGTTGAAGATCTCCCAGTCGCGGAGGTTGCCGCGGCCGCCGAGGGAGATCGTCCCCGTGCCGATGCCGCCGAGCGGGAAGGCGACCTCACGAAGGGCCGCGCCCTCGAACGTCCGCACGGGCCCGGGCCGGAAGAGCTCATCGCGGCCGTAAGCCGGGGACGCGGCTTGGGACGCTTTCGAATCCTCTGCCGCCGCGACAGCCGGCAGGAAGAGGGAAGAGATCAGGCCGAGGATCAGGAGCTTTCTCATGGACGGGCCCTCCTTCGGATCAGAGGATATTCGATGTCGTTCTTTTTCTAACGGATTAAAGCCGTAAAGTCAAACGCGTCCGGCGAGCGCTTCATCCGGTTATCGTTTTCCTTCTCCGCTCGAGAAGCCTCTCGATTTTTCGCTCCATGTCGCCGGTGTGAGTGCCCTGCCAAAAGACGCGGTCACAGCCCGGGCAGATGGAGAACGACGAGGCGTGCTCCAAGACGTAGGGCGTAACGAGGTTCCGCGCCCGTTCCCTGGCCACGGGCTTGAGAGGGAGGTTGCATTCGATACAACGCGTGTTCGGCCGGACCTCGTCCCAGAGCCCGAACTCGTCGAGGATCTGGGCGACCTGTTCCTCCCAATCGTCGCTGCGGACAAACAGGCGGTTCGGCCGCTTGGCCGTCTTCTCGATGAGCCCCGTGTCCCGGGTCAGAAGGACCCGGCCTTCGCGCCACGCGATGTCAACGAGGTCTTTGTCTTCCGCCTTGGAGAAATAGAGGACGTCGAAGCCGAGGATCCTGAGCCACTTGGCCAGCCGGCCGAGCATGCAGTCGGCGACGAAGGTCATGGCCGGCGCCTCAAAGGCCGAGGAATTGGACGGCGAGGCCGGAGACGAAGATCATCAGCCCGGCCAGGGCGTGGGAGTACCGCTCGAGCTTGCCCAGCCGGACGAAGCGCGCCCCCCACGAAGCGGCCGTGATGATAATGAGCATGGTGGCGATGGTGGCTAGGCCGAAGGCCCCGGCGACCAGGGCGACACCGGCCGTGCTGTGGCGGGCCGCGGGGTACATGACCAGGGGGATGAGCGGCTCGCAAGGGCCGAAGACGAAAATGGTGAACAGGACCCAGGGAGTGATGTTGGCCTTCTTCTCTTCGCCGTGGAGGTGGGCGTGCTCGGCTTTCTCGTGCGAATGGACGTGCTCGTGGACGCCGTGCTCCGGGCTATGCGGGTGCTCGTGGGCCCCGTCGCAGCCGTGGAGGTGGGCATGCGTGTGCGGCTTGCCCTTCCAGGCCCGGCGCATCCCCCAAATGAAATAAGCCAACCCGAAGCCGATGAGGAGCCAGGCGGCGATCTCGCCCCGGGCCGACTCCACGCCCTCGAGCCGGGCCACGGCGATGCCGAGGGCGATGCCGACGAAGCCGAGGACGACCGAGCTCAGGATATGGCCGAGACCGGCCAGGAAGGAGACGAAGAGCGTCTTGCGGAGCGTCCAGTTGCGGGCCCGGCTGATGACGATGAACGGCAGGTAGTGGTCGGGACCGATGACGGTGTGGATGAGGCCGAGCGAGGCGGCCGTGCCGGCCAGGACCCAGATCTCGCGTTCGATCATCTCGACTCCTCCTCGAGGCACGCGCCCGGCCCCGGGGCAAAAAAAATGGTGGACGGTAGGAGACTCGAACTCCCGGCCTCAGCGTTGCGAACGCCGCGCTCTCCCAACTGAGCTAACCGCCCACACCCCGGCCTTCAAGGCCTTTGAGCCCTCTAAATTTAGCACGTTTCGGCGATTATTTCTATTCCGATCAGAAAGACGGAGGCTCCACGCGTAAGCGTCCGTGGATTTTTTGACTCCGGGCCTTGGAGCCCCGTCCCCGAAGCGGGGAATTCGCTACTCCTCCAGGGGCATACGTCCGCGGGATCCCGCGAAGGGGATTGAAATCCCGCGCCGACTGGCTTACAATGCCCTCGGGAAAACCGCCATGGCTAAAGCGCTGCTCGTCCTGTTCCTGATCGTCGTGGCCGCATTCTTCATCTACCGGCAAACCAGCCAGGCGCCTTCGGAAGAAGAGGAGATGGTCGCTTCCTTTCAGGACCGCTACGCCGTCGTCGTCCAAAAGTTCACGAGCGCCGCGGGCCGGGCCGGCGCGCTGGGACTCGACACGCTCGCCGACTCCGATTCCGCCGCCGACCAAGTCCTCAAGCTCCGGGACGAGCTGGTCCAGCTTCGAAAGACGCTGACCGAAGAGAAGGCCATCGGCAAGGCCGCCGCGCTCGCGGAAAAGATCGAGTATTTCTGCAAGAAAAACGACATCATCCGGCCTTGACAGCCCAACTTCTCGGAAAACCCATCCGCACCGGGCGACTGGTCCGGCGGCTGGAGAAAGCGCGCATCGAGGCCGGCGTCGAGAGAGCGGCGCACGGATACATCCTCAAGGGCACGGTTTCTGGCCGCCCCGGACGCCTGGAGATCTTCCGGACACCCGCCCCGCCGGCGTTCCTCCTCAACAACTGGCAGTCCTGGGGCCCGATGGAGCGCATCACCCCTTCGACCAGGTTCCCCGAGCTCGAGGCCATCGTCCGTGATAACAGCCCTTATCTTTTCTCGCCGCTGCCGGACGTCCTTTTGCGCGGCCCGGTGAGCGACTATTTCGCCGCATGGGAGGGCACGGTCGCCGGGTTCCTGACCTCCCGCATCGGCCACCCGTTCTTCACCGTCGAGGGCGGAGACCTCGTCGGCTGGGTCGATTATTTCGACGCGGAATTCGACGCACCGGTCGCGCTCGAGCCCCTGGCCGTCCTTTCGGGCGGCGCCGTCGAGGATCTTCTCGACGTCTACGGCGCACTCGTCAAGCGGGCCAATCGCGTCCGCATCAACGCCTGGAACCCCGTCGGCTGGTGCAGCTGGTATCACTATTTCGGGAAGCTCGTCTGGGACGACGTCCTCGAGAACCTCGACATCGCAGCCCGCAACCGGAAGTCCTTCCCCTTCGACGTTTTCCAGGTCGACGACGGCTACGAAACCGACATCGGCGACTGGATGTCGCCCAAGTCGGGCTATCCGGACCTCCCCGGTCTGGCCCGGGCCATCGCCCGGAAGGGATTTAAAGCCGGAATCTGGACGGCGCCGTTCAGCGCGGCCGCGACTTCCGAGTTGTTCGCCAAGCACCCGGACTGGATGATCCAGGAGGACGGCCGGCCCAAGTTCTGCTACCGGGGCTGGGGGAAACCGATCTACGCCCTCGATACGACCCATCCGGAAGCGAAGACCTGGCTTCATGAGATGGTCACGGGCCTCAGAAAAGCCGGATTCTCATACCTCAAGATCGACTTTCTCTTCGCCGCGGCCATGCCCGGGACGAGGCGCAAGCGCGTCACCCCGGTCCAGGCCTACCGGGAGGGCTTGGGCGTCGTCCGCCGGGCGGCGGGAAGGGATTTCATCCTCGCCTGCGGCGCGCCCCTTCTGCCCTCGACCGGGCTCGTGGACGGCATGCGCGTCGGCGAGGACACCGCCCCCTACTGGAAAACCAAGCCTTCGGGCTTCCAGGGCCCGAACGCCTACTTCGCCCTCAAGAACGCCCTGCTCCGCCAGTTCATGCACCGGGCTTTCTGGCTCAACGACCCGGACTGCCTGCTCCTGCGCGGCCGGGAAACCGAGCTTACCCGGAACGAGCGGGAGCTTTACGCCCTCGCCGCCGGCGCGCTCGACAATATGGTCATCGCGAGCGACAAGCTCTCTCTCCTCGGCCCTGAGGAGAAAAATCTTTTTCTGCGCGCTCTCGCCCTCCGGAGCGGCAGGAGCCGGGTTTCAGGGCTGCTCGGGGAGGACGCTTATGTCATTCACTCCAGGGGCGGTCCATCGGGTGACGTACGCCTCGGCGTCAATTTATCCGATGAGGAGGCCGTCGTCGGGGGGATTTCCGTGGCCCCCCGGTCCGGGGCGCTCCTCGAACCGGAATTGGCGGGAGGAGTCAAGGGACGAGCCTTCGCAGCGGACGTGGACCCCCCGTCCTGCCGGCTTCGCCACCGGCTTTGCAGTGCCGGTGCTGGCAACCGGCAGCACTGCCACCGGCTTGGCAGTGCCGGTGCTGGAGACCGGCAAGGGCGGTGGCAAGGCCGGGGCCCCGGCCGCTGAGGAAGAATAATGGCGGGAAAGGCGGGAACTAGCGCAGGAGAGAAGGGCCCTTGTGCCGGCCGGAGAGCTTGGACAGGCCGAAAATCAGGGCCCCCAAGAGAAGGGCGCCCAGCCCCCAAAACGTAAAGAGCCCCCTTTGGCTCATTTTCTCACCTTGATGGCATCCATGGCCACACCTTGTTGTTCCCTAGATTGTAAAATAACCCAGCCATTATCAAAGTCAATGGAGTTTGGCCGGATGTCCGATGATGTCAGTCTTTGTCACATCCCGGGGCAGGGCGGACACCCTCGGCAGGGCCCTTCAGAGGAGGACGACTTCGCGCTTGCCGCGGACGACTTCGCCGATGATCCAGGCTTTTTGGCCCCGTTCGGCGAAAAGGGCGACCGTCCGGTCGGCATCCCGGGCCGAAACGGCCAGGGCCATGCCGATACCCATGTTCAGGGTCCGGAACATCTCCCGCTCATCCACGTTTCCAGCCAGCTGGATCTTACGGAAGATGGGCGGGATGGGCCAGGATCCCTTTTCGACCCGTACGCTGTAGCCCTCAGGGATGACCCGGGGGATGTTGTCGTAGAAGCCGCCCCCGGTGATGTGGGCCATGGATTTGATCCGGACCTTCTTGAGGACCTCGAGGATGGCCGTGCAGTAGATCCTCGTCGGCCGAAGGAGTTCCCGCCAGAGGCCCGCTTTGATCTCCTTTTCCGAAAAAATCTTGCGGGCCAGGGAATAGCCGTTGCTGTGGAGGCCGCTCGAGGCCAGCCCGATGACGGCGTCCCCCGCCCGGCAGGCGCGGCCGTCGATGATCTTCGACTCGTCGACGAGGCCGACGCAGAATCCGGCCAGGTCCCATTTCCCGGGACCGTAAAGGCCGGGGAGCTCGGCGGTCTCGCCGCCGACGAGGGCGCAGCGGGCCTCGCGGCAGCCCCGAGCGACACCCCGGACGATGTCGACGAGCATGCGCGGTTCGACCTTGCCGACGGCGATGTAATCGAGGAAGAAGAGCGGCTCGGCGCCGAGGACGACCACGTCGTCGACGGACATGGCCACGAGGTCGACGCCCACCGTATCGTATTTGCCCACCATGGCGGCGATGAGGAGTTTCGTGCCGACGCCGTCCGTCGAGGAGACGAGGACGGGCCTTTTCATCCCGGCCAAGCGGGGTTTGAAGAGCCCGCTGAAGCCGCCGATCCCCCCGAGGACCTCGGGCCGGCCGGTCTTCCGGACGAGCGGCTTGATCAGCCGGATGAAGCGGTCCGCCGCGTCGATGTCGACGCCGGCTTTCTTGTAGGTCACGCGGGCCATGAGCGCTCTCCTAGGATAATTCGTCCTTTTTATAGCACCCGCTTCCCTGCCAAGTCAAACGGGAGGGGGTGAAGCCTACTTTCTGCGCGGCTTTTTCGGAGGGGGTCAAACCTACCTTTTACACCCTATTTGACCCGAAAGGTGTAAAAGGTAGGTTTGACCCCATCTTAGGTTTTCCTCCTCGCCGTTGTCCCCTTGCCGAGGTGAGCAGAAAGTAAGTTTGACCCCCTCTGGCTTCCGGTGTAACCTTTTTCCCGAAGGGCGGTAATTATCCATGAACGCCGATAATCCTGAGCGAGAGAAGACCGGACGCATGTCACCGACGGATAACGAGCTGATGGAAAACGTCAGGGACGGCCGGGTCGAGAAGCTGGCCGTCCTCTTCGAAAGATACCAGACGATGCTTTACAACTTCTTCCTCCGCCTGACGGGAAACAGGGCCGCGAGCGAAGACCTCGTCCAGGAGGTCTTCATGCGGGTCCTGAAATACCGGGCCGGCTACATGGGCGACAGCCGGTTCAACGTCTGGCTCTTCCAGATCGCCCGCAACGCCCACGTCGACTACCTGAGGAAGCGGAAGAGCACGCTCCCCCTCGACGGGCAGTACATCGAAACGCACAGCCGCGAGCCCCTGCCCGAGGCGGCCTATGAGACCAACCGGGAGGCTGAGCTCGTCCGCCGCGCCCTCGACCGCCTGCCCGTCCAGAAACGGGAGCTCCTCGTCCTCTTCCGCTTCCAGAACCTCAAGCTCCGGGAGATCGCCGAGCTCCTGGGATGCCAGGTGGGCACGGTCAAAGCCCAGGTCCACCGGGCCCTCAAGGACCTCAGTCGCATCTACCTGGACCTCCGGAAAGGGAACGTGTCATGAACTGCGAAAAAACACAGGAAAAGTTCGCCGATTACCTGACGGAAGACCTCGAAGAGGGAAGCCGCGGCGAAGTCCAGGAACACATCCTCTCGTGCGCGGCGTGCCGCGAAGACCTCGAGAACCTGACCGTCGTTTGGGCCAAGCTCGGCGTCCTGCCCGAGGAACAGCCGGGCGGCGGCCTCCGGCACCGCTTTTACGCCATGCTCGAGGAGTACAAAGACGGGCTCGAGGCCAAGGGAAAGACGGCCCGGCCGTCCGGCCGCGCCGGGCGCCTGGCCGGCTGGAGGGAATGGTTCACGTTCCGGCGGCCCGCCTTCGCCGCCTCGTTCTCGGCCTTCCTCCTTTTCGTCGGCCTCGGCGCCGGCTGGCTTTTGAACGGCGGCCGCGCGGGAGGCGAACGCCTCACCACGCTGTCCCGCGAGGTCCAGGACATGCGCCAGCAGGTCGCCCTCTCGCTGCTGGGCAAATCCTCCGCCACGGAGCGGATCCAGGGCATCGGCTACAGCGCCGCTGTCGAAAACCCGAACGACACGACGCTGGCCGCGCTGACCGACGCGCTCGACAACGACCCCAACCCCAACGTCCGTCTCGCGGCCGTGGACGCGCTCTACCTTTTCCGGAACAAGCCGGGCGTCCGGGAAAGCCTCGTCCGGTCACTCGCCATCCAAACCTATCCGCTCGTCCAGGTCGCGCTCATCGATTTCCTGGTCGAGGTGCGGGAGGCCCGGGCCGCCGAAGCCCTCAAGGTCCTCATCGAGCGGAACGAGCTCACGCCGGAAGTCAAAAAGCGAGCCGAGCAGGGCCTGAAGCAGATCGTTTAAATCATCAAGGAGAAGAACATGCGTAAAAGAATCGCGAACATCGTCATCCTGGCGTTCCTCGTCGCCGGGACGTGCGGCTGGGCCCTGGCCCAGGCCAAGGAAGCGCCGCCCGAACGGGCCGTCGTTCCGCTCAGCAACCCGGCCAAGCCGGCCAAGATCGAGATCTCGATCATCCGGGGCAGTATCACGGTCAAGGGCTACGAGGGCAAGGAAGTCATCGTCGAGGCCCGGGTCAGGGAAAAGGCGCTGTCGAACTTCGGCGGCCTCTATACCACCGGTTACGCTCTCGTCGCGCCTCCGGCCAAGCCGGGTCAGCCGGCGCCCCCCACGGCTCCGACGCCGGCCCCCTCGGCCCAAGCTGGGCAGCGGGCAGAACAACTCAAGAAGGAGATCGAGGCGGTGACGGCCAAGAATAATGCGGCCCTCGCCCAGAGCCTGGACGAGCAGGAAGTCCTGGCCAAGAGACTCACCCAGAGCGACAATGCCCGCAAAGTCTATGGCGAGTATTTCGAGGACGACAAAGCGAAGCGCGAAGCGAGAGAGAAGAAGATCGCCGGGATGAAGCTCCTGTCCGGGTCCGCGTCGGGGCTCGAGATCCAGGAGGAGAATAACGTCGTCCAGGTCAGCACCGAGTCGTGGAAAGCAGCCACGGACCTCGTCATCCAGGTGCCTCGCTCGACCTCGCTCGAGGTCCGATCGACCATGGACGGGGCGGTCATCGTCGAGGGCGTCAACGGCGAGATCGACATCAACAACATCAACGGGCCGGTGACGCTGAAGAACGTTTCGGGGAACACGCTCGTCCACACCGTCAACGGCGACATCGAGGTCACGCTGGCCCGGGTCGCGGCCGACAAGCCGCTGTCGTTCAGCACCATGAACGGCGACATCGACGTCACGCTCCCGGCCGACGTCAAGGCCAACCTCAAGATGAAGTCCGAGCAGGGCGAGATCTACAGCGACTTCGACATCAACATGACCCGGCAGCCGGCCAAGTCCGAAGCGGCGGAGAAGACCGAGCAGGGCAAGTTCCGCATCACATTCGACAAGTCGCTCTACGGTATCGTCAACGGCGGCGGTCAGGAGATCGGCTTCAACACCTTCAGCGGCGACATCTACATCCGGAAGAAAAAGTAGGCCCGGCTTTACGACAACGGACCAGGGGCGGCCGGGCGGCCGGCAGGGAGCGGATTCTGAGGAGCGACCGGCAGAAGTACGGCGGAGTGGCTCGGAGCCGGACTTCTGGTAGATATCTGAAACGAGTCTTGGGGTTATCCGCGGGGTTGGCTATTTTCCCCGCGAGCGCTTTCTATTCCAGTAGAGGTAGGCAGGGATGCCCAGGGCGATGATGGCGAGCCCGGCGAACGAGTTCCAGAACGTTCCGATGAGGGCATTGACCGTAACGAAAAGGGCCGCCAGGACGAAGAGCCCCGGCGTCACCGGGTAGCCCAGGGCCTTATACGGACGAGGCAGGTCGGGACGCTTCTTGCGCATGACGATGACCGCGGACACAGCCAGCCCCATGAAGATCCAGTGGCCGAAGACGACATACCGAAGGAGCTGCTCAAAGGTCCCGCTCAGGCTGAGGAGGATGCTCCAGCTCCCCACGACCAGGATGGACACGTGCGGGGTCTTGTATTTCGGATGGACGGAGGCCATCTTCCGGAAGAAGAGGCCGTCCTTGGCCATCGCGTAATAGACGCGCGGTCCGGTCAGGATGTGGCCGTTGGCCGCGCCCATGATCGAGAACAGGATGATGAACGAAACGATCGACGCGCCGAGCGGCCCGACCGCGACGTTCATCGCGTCGGCCGCGATCCGGCTCGACCTGGCCATCTCGCCCGCCGGCACTGCGAACAGGTAGGCGGCGTTCGCCATCAGATAGAGGAGCGTAACCAGGCCGCATCCGGCGATGATGCCGACGGGCAGGGTCCGGGAAGGATTCCGGGTCTCGCCTGAATTGTACGTGCACGACTCGAAGCCCTTGTAGGCCCAGAGTGCGGCCACCAAAGCCAGGCCGAACTTCCCGACGATGTCTCCCCCCGTGCCGGAAGCCGGAGGCGTCACGAAATTCGCCCAGTCCCCGCGCGCGAACAGGAAGACGACGACGCTGACGCCCAGTAACGCCGCAAACTTTAGCGTTGTCAGCAGGTTCTGGAAGAAAGCGCCACGCTTGACGCCGAGATAGTTGATCCCCATCAGGATCAGGATGAACAGGATGGCCACCGCTTTCTGGACGACCGGCGTCACCTGAAAGAAATGGGGCAGGTATTTCGAGGCGAAGGCCACGGACAGCGCCGCGATGCTCCCCGAATCGATGACGAGGAACAGCGTCCAGCCGAAGAGGAAACCGGCCAGCGGACCGTAAGCCTCCCGCAAGTAAACGTAGATGCCGCCGGTCTCCGAATAGGCCGCGGCCAGCTCGGCCAGAGAGAGGGCGCCGAAAACGCTCAAAAGGCCGCCCACGATCCACACGGCGAGCATGATGAGCGGCGCCTTGACCTCAGCGGCCACGGTGGCCGGCACGATGAAGATGCCCGATCCGATCATCGTGCCAACGACGATGCCGATGATGCTTCCCTTGCCGAGGACCCGGGAGAGCTGAGGGCCGGGCACGGAGGCGGTTTCAGCCGCCGCGGTCGGTTTGCCTGTCAAACTTTTATCGTAACTGGACATGCGGCTATCTTATGCAGGGGACACCGTAAAATCAATCGCTCAAATCGCGATTTCAACCCCGCCCCGATCTGACCGGAGCCTGAAAATTATCGATATGTGCCTTATAATAAATAAATTGCTGAGGTCCGACCCCGTTTTTTCCTTGACAGGGGCGGTCAGCCGGTATATTTTTCGGCCTGATGCCGATTCTGGAGGAGGCTAACTCATGGCTGGATCAGTAATCCCAAAATCGACGGGGCTGCGGGCCGTCGCTTCCGCCGCCGCGTTTCTATTCATCGCCGGGCTGGCCGCGGCCCTGTTCTCGGCGTCCGCCTGCGTCCCCAGGCCCGAGTCCGCCGACCTCGTCCTCATCAACGGGAAGATCGTGACCGTGGACGCGGCCGTCCCCACGGCCTCCTGGGTCGCGGTCCGCGGCGGCCGCATCGCCGCCCTCGGCGCCGAGCCGAAGGACTACAAGCGCCACGTCGGCGACGGGACCGAGATCATCGACCTCGGCGGCGCGCTCGCCATCCCCGGCCTCATCGAGAGCCACGGCCATTTCACGGGCCTCGGCTCCTCCAAGATGGTCCTCGATCTGACCAAGGCCCGCTCCTGGGATGACATCGTGGCCCTGGTCGCCGAGGCCGCCGCAACGACCACGCCCGGCGAGTGGATCCTCGGCCGCGGCTGGCACCAGGACAAGTGGGACCGCGTGCCCGAGCCCAACATCGACGGCCTGCCCCTTCACGCTGCCCTCAGTAAAGCGACTCCGAACAACCCGGTCCTCCTGACCCACGCCAGCGGCCACTCGTCGCTCGTCAACGCCAAGGCCATGGAGCTCTCCAAGATCACGAGCGCGACGACCAATCCCGCCGGGGGCGAGATCATCCGCGATGCCAAGGGGAACGCCATCGGCGCATTCCTCGAAACGGCCCAGGGCCTCGTCCGCTACCAGGCCGGCCACGATACCCCCGAGGAGGCCCAGGCGCGGGCACGCAAGCAGGTCGAACTCGCTGCGCAAGAATGCCTCGTCCACGGCGTCACGACCTTCCACGACGCCGGCGCCTCCTTTTCGACGATCGACCTCTACAAGAAGATGGCCGAAGAGGGCGCCCTCCCCGTCCGTCTCTATGTCATGCTCGGCGCCGGCAACAGGGCCCTGGCCGAGCGCGGCGCATCCTACCGGATGATCGGCGCCGTCGACAACCATCTGACCGTCCGGACCATCAAGCGGCTCATCGACGGCGCGCTCGGCGCCCACGGCGCCTGGCTCCTCGAGCCCTACGCCGACCTCCCGGCCTCGACCGGCCTCAACACGGAGTCGATCGAGGAAATGAAGGAAACGACGAAATTCGCCATCGCAAACGGCTTCCAGCTCGCGACCCACGCCATCGGCGACCGGGGAAACCGCGAGACGCTCGACATCTACGAGGCAGCCTTCAAGGCCCATCCGGAAAAAACCGACCTGCGCTGGCGGATCGAGCACGCCCAGCATCTCAGCCTCGACGACATCCCGCGCTTCGGCAAGCTCGGCGTCATCCCGGCCATGCAGGCCATCCACTGCACCTCCGACGCACCGTGGATTGCCAAGCGCCTCGGCGAGAAGCGGGCCGGGGAAGGCGCCTACGTCTGGCGGAAGCTCATGGACACGGGAGCCGTCATCCCCAACGGGACCGACGTCCCGGTCGAACCCATCGACCCCATGTCCTGCTTCTTCGCCGCGGTGACCCGCAAGCTCAAGGACGGGACGGCGTTTTTCCCCGACCAGAAGATGACCCGCGAGGAAGCCCTCCGCTCCTACACCATCAACGGCGCCTACGCCGGCTTCGAAGAGGGGACCAAGGGCTCTCTCTCCGTGGGCAAGCTCGCCGACATCACCGTGCTCGACCGCGACATCCTGACCTGTCCCGATGACGACATCCCGGGGACCGGGGTCCTCTACACCATCATCGGCGGCAAAGTGCTCTACAAGAAAGGCGGTTGAGCGGCTCTCCGTCAGAATTCGGGGAATCCTCCTTTCGGTTCGGCTCAGGATATCACCCCTAACCCCCCGGCCCCCCGGGAACCAGTCCCGGCGGTTCCCCCGTCCCGCTTCGAGAGAAGCGGGACGGGCCCCCCTCCGCTACGGGGGTCTTCGGAGTGACATCCATCGCCGCCTCACGGAGGACTTCCCAATAGTCGGAGAATAAAATAAAAATACTTGACGCAGCCACCAATATATCGTATATTTACGATATACGATAAAACAAAAGGAGACGCGATGGCCCAAGCGAAGACCGGCTCGTTCGATCCCGCCCTCGTCCGGACGGCGGGCCTGGCCAAAGCCCTGGCCCACCCCGTCCGCATCCGCATCCTCGAGATCCTGGCTTCCCGCCGGGCCTGCATCTGCGGCTGTCTCGTCGACCGTCTTCCCCTCGCCCAGTCGACGGTCTCCCGGCATCTTGGGGAGCTCCGGAACGCCGGGCTCATCCGGGGGGATGTCGACGGGCCCCGCATATGTTACTGCCTCGACCCGAAGACCGTAGACGAGGCCGGGGCGGCCTTTGCGGACGTGTTCCGTCGCCTTTGTAAGCCGCCCGGCGACGCCGCGAAAGGCCCGTCACCGGACTCATACCGTCCTCGGCCCGCCGCTCGGGGCGGATCCTACAAAGCGGGCCCCCGCTCCAAACCGAAGGCCAAGAGTTGCCGAAAGCCATAAATAAAAAGGAGATACCATGACCAGCGACAAGGAAAGAGAAAGCGAACGCCTCAAGGAGCTCGTCCGCGAGAAATACGCCCAGATCGCCCGGGAGGCGCCCAAGCCCGGAAGCTCCCCCGCCGTCCGGGCCTCGTCCTCATGCTGCGGCCCGGCCGCCAGCCCTTGCTGCTGCGCTCCCGCGGCCGAGCCGTCGGCCTCAACCTACTACGGCGAGGACATCGCCGGCATCAAAGAGGCCTACGAAAAGCTTGACGGTCACATGGACGAGGCCGACCTCGGCCTCGGCTGCGGCCTGCCGACCGAGCACGCCGGGCTCGCCGCGGGCCAGACCGTGGTCGACCTCGGCTCGGGCGCCGGGAACGACGTCTTCATCGCCCGCTCCGTCGTCGGCGAGACGGGCCGGGTCATCGGCGTCGACATGACGCCCGAGATGATCGACAAGGCCAGGGCCAACGCCGAGCGCCGCGGCTTCCGAAACGTCGAGTTCCGCCTCGGCGACATCGAGGCCCTGCCCGTCGACGACGCGGCGGCCGACGTCGTCGTCAGCAACTGCGTCCTCAACCTCGTCCCCGATAAGCGCCTGGCCTTCGCCGAGATCTTCCGCGTCCTCAAGCCGGGCGGCCGGTTCTGCGTCTCGGACATCGTCCTCCGGGGCGAGCTCCCGGCCAAGTTCCAGGAGGTGGCCGAGCTCTACGTCGGCTGTGTCGCCGGCGCGCTCGACGCCGAGGAGTACCTGGCGATCGTCCACGAAACGGGATTCACCGGGATCGACATCAAGGTCGCGAAACGGCTCGACCTCCCTGACGAATACATCCTGAAATATATCAGCGCCGAGGAGCTGGCCGCCTACCGCGCGTCCGGCGCCGCCGTCCTCAGCATAACCGTCGTCGGGACCCGGCCCTCGAGCTGAAAAAGAGAACAAAGCAATGACCCGAAAAACGATCGCCTTTATGATCGCGGCGGGGATGCTCCTCGGGCTGGCGGCGGCGCGGCCGGCCGGGGCCCAGTCCCGGGAGAACGAACGGCCTCTCGGCTTTTATATCAACCTCGGCTACGTCAACCTCAACGGCTACCCCAAGTGGATCGCGCTCGGTCCTGAGCTCGAACTGCGGCTCGGAAAGATCGTCAGCTTCAACCCGGAACTCTCGGTCTGGCTCCGGGATTCCTTCGGGAACTCTGCCCATGTCGTCCCCGGCGTGACCGTGAACTTCAGGCTCCGGCGTTTTTTCTTCGGAGGAGGGGTCGTCCGGCGCATCTCCGACTGGGCCGAAGACGCCGGCGGCTGGCTCGTCCCCAAATTCCAACTGGGCTACCTGTCGGGCCCGACCAGGCTGTCCTTATCCCTTCACTACCTCAACCGGACCGACGATATCGTCCTCGGTCTGAATTTCGGGTTCAGAATCGGTATCCGCCGGAGGGATTGACGCCCGGAGGCTAAAGCGCGGCCAGGGCCTTGAGGGCCAGGCTGTAGAGCCAGCGGTGGGACTTGTTGCCGTTGGTCAGGATGGCGATGCCGGTCCGCTTGTTCAGATTCCCGGCCAGGAAGGCCGTGTAGCCGTTGACGCTGCCGCTGTGGGCGATGATCGTCTCGCCGTTGACGGTCGAAATCCACCAGGCCAGGCCGTAGCCGGACGTCTCGTTGAGCCAGCCGCCGTTGATCGGGCCGGCGAAGCGGTCGTACTGCCGCTTCATCATCTCCCGGAAGGTCGCCTCGCTCAAGAGCCGGCGCCCCTTGTAGACCCCGCCGTTGAGGTTGGCCATGAGCCAGCGGGCCTGGTCGATGGCCGTTCCATAGACGACGCCGGCCGGCCAGGCGTCGGCCTTGACCCAGTCCACGGGCCGGAAGACGCCGCCGCGCCGCCGCACGGGCATGTAGGGGATAGCCAGCCGCTCGGCCATGTCGGCCCGCGGCTCGAAGGCGGTGTCGCGCATCTCGACGGGGGTGAAGACGTTCTTCCGCATGTACTCCTTGAACGGAACGCCCGAGAACTTCTCGACGAGGTGGGCGACGAGGGTGAAGGCGATGTTGGAATAGAGGACGCGCGTCCCCGGCCGCCGGGCCAGCCGGAGCCGCCCGCGGAGGTAATCGACGAGCGACGGCGGTGCCTGATCCTCCCAGACGGCGTGCCGGCCGAAATCGGTTGGCAGGCCCGAAGTGTGGGTCAGGAGGTTGCGGAACGTCACGAGGTAGCGCTTGTTCTCGCCCTCGATCTTGAAGTCCGTGAGATAATCGTTGACCCGGTCGTCGAGCTTGAACTTGCCCTGCTCCATCTGCTGGAGGAGGGCCGTCGCCGACATCGTCTTGAAAGTCGAGGCGATGAGGTAGACGGTGTCGCAGGCGGCCGGGGTCTTGACCCGGACGTTGGACAGGCCGGCCGACCGCGTCCAGACGATGCGCTCGCCGGAGACGAGGACGACGGCCATGGACGGGATGCGGCCGACCTTGAGCAAGCGCTCGATCTCGGGGTCGAGGAGGGCGGCGAGGCGCGGGTCGTCGACGGGCGAGAACGGGCGCGCCGCGGCGGGGTCGGAGACGATGGCCGGGCCGAGCATCGGGTCGTCGTCGACGTCACCCTCGTACTCGTCGGGACCGGTCTCGAGGTCGGCGAACGCTCCCGTCGGACCGGAGTCACCTTCGGGGCCGATGGACGAGGACGGCGCGCCGACGCCGTTCCCGTTCTTGCCGTTCGGTCCGTTGGTCCCATCGGCCCGTCCGCCGATGATCTTCGTGGCCACGAAGAGGCCGATCGCGACGAGGGCCAGGACGACGAGGGCGATGTCGGCCGCCCGCCGCAGGCGCGAAAGCGACCGCTCGGTGGGGCGCGGGGAAGGCTCCGGCGCGGCGGGCAGGCCGGCGGCCGGACCCGGGCCCTTCTTCGATCTCCGCTTCATAGGCTTGGCCATGCCGCTCATGTTGATCTCACGTCCGGTGAAAGATTATACCACAGCGGCCGGGGCGGGCGGGCCCCCGGGCTTGCCCGGGGATCCGCTTCCGCCGCGAAGGCTCGTCCCTTGATGCCTTGTTTCGGAGGGCTCATCGCGAGTATGCTTCGTGGGCACGGACGAAAGAGGTGAAGGCATGCTAACGGCGAACCGCACGGTCTCACTGCTGGCTTTATCCGCCTGGGTCGCGATCGCGATGCCGGCGGAAGGCCAATCCCGCCCCGGCGGACCCAACCCCGACAAGCGTCTCGGCGCATGGGAAAGACAGCTCGTCCTGGCGCCGCAGCTCTACTCGCGGCTAACCTGGGCTGAGAGACGTCTCCGTCCCACCGGGCTCCGGAAGCTCGAGAAAATGGGACGGACGCTGGCGCCGGCCGTCGCCGCGGGAACCGGATTCCCTTCGCTCCGCGACCAGGCCGAGCAGGAGGTCGCCGCGTCTTTCGTGGGGCTCGCGGCCACGGACATCTCGGAAGCCGCTTTCATCGTCCTGTCCATGGCCACCAAGGACATGGACGACGACATCCGCATGATCATGGCCGAGATCAAGGCGACGAGCGCGGCCAAACAGAAGCTGCGGGACCTGATCAAGGAGCTCAACAGCTGGATTTCCCAGGAGATGTCCAAGCACCCGGGGTCCGAGGACATCGACAACGAAAAGGTGGAGAAGCCGGGAACGACGGCCGGCGCCGCCCGGCCCGCCGCAAAGACACCGGTCCCTCCCGTCCGCAGGATGACCCTCGAGACCAAGGCCTCGCCCGTGATCCATCTCGAGTATGTCAAAGCGCCCGTCATCCCGCCGCTCCCGCCGCGGAACCCCGGCTTGACGGTCTCCGGTCTCAAGTTCTTGCTGGACGATCTCCAGGGGAACCTCGACGGCATGAACGAGATGTCGGAGATGACCTCGCTGCGGCTCCAGATGACCATGGACCGCCGCTCCAAGTTCATCCAAACGCTCTCCAACATGATGAAGAAAATCGGCACCACCCAAGAAACGCTCGCCCAGAACATCAAGTGAGCGCGGACCGCATGTCGAGTACAAGGACTACAAGTTCTTCGAAGTCAAGGTCAGGACCGAAGTCCGGAAGGGCGGTTAGGTAGGCCTCAATCGTCGGGCAGGCCGGCCAGCTTGTCCTGGACGCGACGCAGCTCGTCCTGGACTTCCTTGAACAGCTTGGCTTTGAAGGCCAGGGTGTCGAGCGCCTTGGTTTCGTTCATGGTGCTCTTCAGCCGGTCGATCCGGGTGAGGATCTCCGCTTCGCGCCGGCGCAGCCGGGCGATCTCTTCTTTATTCAAGGGAAACTCAGGCATGCGTCGGTCCTAACGATGTTTCTATTGTAGAGGGAACGGCCGGCCAGGGCAAGTTTAAGCTGGTACCTTCTTTTTTTCTTTTTCTTTATCTCAATAGCCGGACGGTCTGGATCTCGAAGGACTTGAGCCGGACGGGGATCGACTCGGCCTCGACGGTTTCACTGCCACCCGTCCGCCTGGTCGTTATACCGAGGAAGAATCCACTTGCCAGCCGCACATCCGTGGCCCTGCCGGCGATCTCCCGAAGGCGGGCGACGGGTGTTCCGTCGGCGTCGAGCCAGAGCGCCTGGACGATGACGTTGGGCTGGTCGACGGACAAGAACGATTCCCCCGCCGTCGTGATCCGGCCTTTGTTCCGGGCCGGGATCCAAGTCGCGATGAGCGGCGTGTGGACATCCCAGCCGAATCGGGAGGCGGCGACACGGTCCGAAGCGGGGGCCGCGCCGTTACCTGGATCGGCAGGCGGAGCGCTCGTCAGGCTATAGCGGAATTCGATTCGTCCCTCCTGGCTCGCCTTGAAATTCGTCATCCAATAGTTGTTCATGGCATAGGAAAAAACCCAGGCGTTCGCGAGGTCGAGGCGCGTGAGCCATTTTCCCGTGTTGATGTCGCCGAACTGGACGAGCGGCGCCTCTACGGGAGACCAGACGACCCGGGCGTCCTTTCCGGAAAACTCGACCCAGTTTTGGACCGTGTGCCAATCGAGGGTCGTGCCGGAGAGCTGTTCGGCCCCCGGGGCCATGTCGGCGTCGGCGATCTCGAACCGGACGTTCGGCCCGACCTGCCCCGATACGCCCGCCTCCGGCCGCTTTTCCCTGAGCGGGGAGGAAAGCGGACCGAGCTTGGCGCTGAGCGCGCCGGGCAACCCCGGCCCGACTTCGAACGGAAAGGCGAAATAGACGGCCTCGGGCGCGAACGTTTCCTCTTTATCGAGAATGTTGACGAGGTCGACGCGCTTGACGTCGTCGTAGAGGATGATGCGTTGCTCGAGTGACGGGCACATCTTCGGCGAACTCTTGATGATGAGGCTTGCGGCCACCGGCCCCTGCCAGCCGGCCTCGACCTTGGCCGACTCGGGCGACCAGCGGTTGAACGCCGCCCGCTTGGTCATGTCGTCCACGGCCTTGCGGCCGCCGACGGGTTGCTCATAGATGTAGGCGTTGAGCGGCCAGGGGCAGGCCTTGTCGACGAGCTCGCGGCCGAGCTCCTTGTCGTAAAGACTCGAGATGCCTCCCGTCTTCGCGTCCACGGTGACACGGTAGAAGCGGTTTTCGATCGTATTGCCGCGAAACTCGGAGACCGGTCCTGCCGCTTGAACCGGCGCCCCGGACGCCTCTCCCGCCGTGACCGCGAACACGGCGTAGCCCATCGACGGGACGTTCTGCGCGAGGACCAGCATGGCGTCATCGCCCAGCATCTGGAACTTCGCGCCGCTGCCGAGGCGCCGGTCGACGACCCGGAGCTTCCCTTTCGCCTCGCGCAGCGGCCCGGCCGGAAGAGTCACGCGGACGACGTCCGTCCTCGGCCAGGAGAGCGGGTTGAAGACGGCGAACTCGAATTCGCCGTCGGCGCTGATGAGCCGGACCAGGGCCTCGGTCCCACGCCGCAGGAGCGTCCGCGAGGCCTCCCGCGCCTCATAAGCGAAGCTCGACTTCGCCGCCCACTGGCCGCGGGCCAGTTCAGACTGCGGTTCGTCGATCGAATTGTAGGCCCCCCAGGTGTGCTCGTCGTAGAGCATGGCCAGCTCGTGGGCATCCCGGATCTGGCCCTCCGGGAAGCGGAAGGCCTTAGCCGGGTCGAGATTCGCCGCCAGCGCCGATATTTTTTCGGCCGAGACGAGGTCGCTGTGGGTCATGCGGTTGAGCCCGGTCTCGAAGGACGTCGAGGCGACGCCGTCGGTCCAGTAGTCGGGCCAGCCGAGCTTGTGGACGGGGAGTGATTTCCCGTAACCCTTCTCTAAGCGACCGAAAAATTCGCTCATCGTGGCCAGCCGGAGGCGCGGCGAGACGTAACGCTCGTTCCATTCCTTGACCAGGTCGGAGAGGCCGCGCCCGGGCGGGCAGTTGTCCGTCGTCCAGGCCCCGATGTTGAAGGCGATGATGTCGTAGGGATAATCGCCGCGCGCCTCGAGCTTGGCCAGATAGTTCCCGACTTTCGGGGCGCTTTTCGCGACCGGCTCGTGGAGGAGGAGCTCGTAGTTCCCGAACAGGTAATGCTCGCCGTTCCAGTGGAGGATGCGGCTGCCGTCGGGCGATTCCCACCAAAAAGCGTTCGGCCGGCGGAGAGGGGCGCGGGAGCGCGTCTCGTTGATGCCTGTGGCGAAATAGCGGATGCCGGCCTGGGCGAAAACCTGGGGCAGGGCCCAGGAAAAGCCGGTGACGTCGTTGTTCATGGCCGAGCGGACCTCGAAATCGTAGGTCCGGGCGTACTCCCGGGCCAGGTCGACGGAGCGTAGGAGTTCTTCGTGGGAGAAGCCGTCGGACTGATTGAGGTAGAGCCCGGACAGCTCGACGCGGCCGGCACGGATGAGGTCGGCCAGGGCGCGGACATCGGCCTCGGGACGGGTCCGGATGAAATTCTGGAGGGCCCAGGAGATCTCGATGTTCCAGCGGAACCTGGCGTCGTCGGGATAGGCGTCAGTTTGCCGGCAATAGTCGATGACGGAGTCGAGGTATTCGACGTGGTTTTGGGCGACCCGCGTCTGAAGCTCGGTATAGCCGATGTCCGTGTGGGAATGATGGAAGAGATAGACGGACCAGCGGCGCTGGGGGGCAAGGGTGATCTCGCGGCTGAGGACGGTCGTACCGATCCTGACCTCGAAGCGCGCCCTGACGGGCTTCGCGGCCTCGAGAACGCGCGTCTCCACGACGTTCCTGCCGGGCTCGAGGCTGAGCGAGGTCACGTCCAGGCCGAGAGGCTTGCCGGCGATCCAAGCCTTGACGGAGGCCGGCGCGCCTGCGGGGCCGGCCTGGTCGATGATGAGTTGGACGACCTGCTTGACCACCGCCCCGTCCCTGACCAGGAAAACGGTCGGGACGACGTCGAGCGCGGGTTTCGTGACCTGGTTCACGGAGGGCCCGGACGCCGGCGCCGTCTGGGACGATGTCTCTCCATGGGCGGACAGGACCGGCCCAGCGACAAGCGCGGCCAAGAGCAAGGGGACCGCGCAGATAAGGGCGGCTTTCCCGTTGTTTCTTTTTCGCATTTGAGGCCCTCCTTGGGTTTCAATCTAACATGCCCCGGGACCCGAGGTAAAGGTCCGGCCCAGCGGACCAGCCGTTTGACCGCCTGCGGCGGTTATGCCATCATAGAATTTCGAGGACGATATGATAGCACGCCGAAGCGTCGTCACGACACTGATGGTCCTGACCATGGCCGCCCTGGTCTCGGGATACGCCAACGCGGCCGCTGCCCGGGCGGGCGACGCCGCGGCCGAGCCCCAGAAGAAGAAAAGCCAGGCCGGCGAAAAAAGCGCCCAGTACCAGTACGAAAAGGGCGCCATCGCCCTTCGTTACGGTCTCGCCGACGAAGCCATCCGTTACGGGAAGCTGGGCATCTCCCTAGACCCGGAGCACTTCAACTCCTGGAACCTCCTGGGGTCGGCCTATTACACCAAGGCCGAGTATGGCCCCGCGGCCGAGGCCTACGGCAAGGCGGCGGCCCTCAAGCCGGACGCCGCGGACGTCCAGAGGAACCTCGGCATGGCCTGGATCGAGCTCAAGGAGACAGAAAAGGCCAGCGCCGCCTTGAAAAAGGCTTTCGAGCTCGGCGAAGATGCCGAGGCCGCTTATAATCTGGGACGGCTTTTCTACGTCGAAAAGAGGTTCGACGAGGCCCTGGAATACGCCCTCAAGTCCATCCAAAAAAATAGCGGGAGCGCCAAGGCGTACAACCTCAAAGGCGTCATCCTGAACCAGATGGGGCGCTACGCCGAGGCCGCCGGGAGCTTCCAGGCCGGCCTCGTCCTGGCCCCCGAGGACATCGGCCTCCAGGTCAACCTGGGCGTCGCCTTCATCAACGCCAACGAGCCGGCCAAGGCCAAGGCCGTCTTCGAGGCGGTCCTTCCCAGCATCAAGGAACAGGCGTTGAAGGACCAGGTCGAGAACTACCTCAAGTCCATCAAGGACGCCGGGAACTAGCCCCGGAAAAGCGGGCTTCCATGGCTCGCAGGAAGGCCGTCCCTTTTTCGACGAAAGCCCGGCCGTCCGGACAGAGGTCCTGGAAAATCCCCCGTTCGAAGGCGAAATCCCCGAGGCTCGAATTGTAGGTCTCAAGCCCGACCGTACCGTCGAAGTCGATCTCAGCGAGCGTCCGAAAAACGACCTCCCAAGGCACGAGCCCGCCGCCGGGCACACCCCGGTCGTTCTCGCAGGCGTGGACGAGGGCGAGGCGCGGGCCGAGGACGCGCAGGCCCTCGGCGTAGTCGCGAACTTCCGTGATAGCGTGGTAGGTATCGAACGTGGCCTTGATGTTCGGGTGGCCGGCGAAGGCGATGAGCTGGGCGAGCCGGGCCGGGGTGTTGACAAGATGGGTCCGGAACCGGCTCATCGGCTCGAGGACGACGGCGACGCGCCGCGCGGCCGCATATTCGGCCAGGGCGTGGAGGCCTTCGGCGGCGCGGGGGAACTCGTCGGCCGGCGGGCGGCGGCGTTTGACGACGCCCGGATGCCCGTAGAGGCAGCCGGCGTACGCGGCGGCGCCTAGCTCGGCGGCGAGGTCGATCTGCCGCTTGTGCCAGGAGAGGCCGCGGACCCGGTCTCCGGCGTCGTCGGCCGAAAGGTCGCAGTCGAGCGGCCAGAGACCGCCCGGGCCGACGATGAGCTCGAGGCCGAGAGCGGCGGCGCGCCGGCCGGTCAGCCGCGGACTGAAGACGACGTCGTCGCCGACGGAAAGCTCGAACATGTCCAGACCCAGCTCCCGGGCGAGGTCGAGAAAACGCAGGTCGGCGTCCGACCAGCTCCGGGTGAAGAGGTAACAGTGGGCTCCGTATTTCACGGGCCAAAGATACCCCAGCTCCGCGGCGAGTTCAAGCCGAAGGGCGAAGGTGATATGATAGCCGCATGAACTGGGTCACCGTCCACAAGACCAACGGAGTCACGGACGCGGAGATCCTCAAAAACATGCTCGAGTCCTTCGGCATTCCCGCCCGGGTGAGTTACGAGTCCGTTGGCAAGATCTACGGCTTGACCATGGACGGGATGGGTGTCGTCGCCCTTCTCGTGCCCGAAGACAGGGCCCGGGAAGCGCAGGACATCCTGGCCGAGCATTTCACGCCTGAAGCCTGAGAACCTCCTCATCGATATGGAGACGGGCCGATACGTTTCGGCCTGCCATACGTCTTATGGGGTGAAGACGGACGAAGACATGACATCCTTCGACGAGCTTTACGACATGTACCACGCGCACATCTGCCGATTCGCCATCGTCCGCAGCGAGACGCCGGTCAAGCGGCGGGCCGAGGGCGCGGGGGGAAGCGCGGGTCCGGAAAAATGCCCGAGCTGCGGCAAGACCGTCGAGGGCGGTTGGAAAGCCTGCCCGGCCTGCGGCGCGAGCCTCGACCCCGGGGACATCCGCCAAGCCTGACCAAGAGGGGGTCAAACCTACCTTTTGCAGCAAAAGGTAGGTTTGACCCCCTCTTGCCCTTCTTACTTGAAGATCTCCCGGCGGAGCGAGGCCAGGGCGATGCGCGACTCGATCGGGTTGACGCCGATGCCCGGCCCGTCCGGGACGCGGATCGTGCCCGGCCCGCTGAGCTCGATGAAGGGGTCGATGACGTCCTCTTTGTAATACCTCCGGCTGGCGCTGAGGTCGTTCGGGTACTTGAAGTTCGGGAGCGTGGCGATGTGGAGGTTGTGCGCCCGTCCGATGCCGCATTCGAGCATGCCACCGCACCAGACCGGCACGCCGCGCGACTCGCAGTAGTCGTGGATCTTGCGCGTCTCGACGACCCCGCCGACCCGGCCGACCTTGATGTTGACGACCCGGCAGCTGCCCATCTCCACGGCCGCCCGGGTCGTGTCGAACGACAGGATGCTCTCGTCGAGGCAGAGCGGCGTTGTCATCTCCCGCTGGAGCTTGGCGTGGTCCCAGAGGTCGTAGGGGGCGAAGGGCTGCTCGATCATGAGCAGGTTGTAGGCGTCGAGGGCCTTGAGCGTCTCCATGTCCCCCAGGCCATAGGCGCCGTTGGCGTCGGCCTGGAGCATGATGTCCGGGTATTTCTCGCGGATGGCGGCGCAGGCCGCGGCGTCCCAGCCCGGTTTGATCTTGATCTTGATCCTCTTGTAGCCCTGGTCGAGGTACTGGCCAACCCGGGCGACGAGGTCCGGGAGTGAATCCTCGATGCCGCAGCTCACGCCGGCCGCGATCTCGGTCCTGACGCCGCCGTAGAGCTTGTGGAGCGGGAGTCCCGCCTTTTTCGCCTTGAGGTCCCAGAGGGCCAGTTCGATCCCGGCCTTGGCCATCCGGTTGCCCCGGAAGACGGCGGCTTCGCGGGCGTAGTCCTCCGGCTCGACGAGGCCCTTGCGGAAAATGAGCGGCACGAGGAACTCCTTCATGACGTGCCGGGCCGTCTCCGTCGTCTCGCCGCTGTAGAGGGGCGCCTCCTCGGCGACGCACTCGCCCCAGCCGCAAACGCCGCCCTCGAAGACCTTGACCAGGCTGAAGGTCCGGTCGTAGGACCGGCCGAAGCTCGTCTCAAAGAAGTGGACGTAGGGAAGCTTGAGCAGGTCAATCTCGATCCGTTCGATGGCCATGGGCTGTCCTCCTCGTTCTCGATTCCCGCCTAACATAATCCAGGACGACCGCCGAATTCAAGGAAATCCGCGCCAGGCTTTTTTAAGGATCCGCTTGACAAGCCCGGAATTCGTGTTATTATACAAACTAGTTTGTTATACAAACCATAAAGGAGAAAAGATATGGTCGACATCGAAAAGATCGAGAAACGGACGGTCCAGAGCTTCTACAGCGACGGGCTGGCAGAGATCGCCATCGGCCTCATCTTCCTCTTGCTCGGGGGCTATTTCTTCGCCCAGGCAGTCGTCCCGGAGGGGTCCGCCCTCGGCTCGGCGCTGAGCGTCCTGTTCGTCCTCGTCATCGTCTCCTCCGGCTTTCTCGTCAGCCGGATCCTCCGCTTCCTCAAGCGCCGCATCACCTACCCCCGGACGGGCTACGTGGCCTTCAAAAAAAAGGAACTGAGTCCGAAGCGCCGCGTCGCGACCATGATTATCGGCGGGATCATCGGCGGATCTCTTGCCGCGCTCTACGGACTCTCGCCATCGCTCAAGACGCTCTTCCCCGCCTTGAACGGCATCCTGTTCGCCATCGCCGTCCTCCTCTTCGCCAACAAGGTCGGACTCATCCGCTTCTACATCCTCGCCGCCGTCTCGGCCGTTATCGGCTTCGCCGTCACCGCGGCCGGGGTTGGCGATACTAAAGGGATCAGCCTCTACTGGGGCCTCTTCGGCGCCGCCGTGATCATCTCCGGTCTGGCGTCTCTCGCCATTTACCTCCGGAAGTCGGCGCGCGCCGACCGGGAGAATCCCGATGCCGTCTGACCTGCGCGGCCTGGCCGATATCGACCGTCTCATCCACGAGCCGGCCCGGCTGGCCCTGGCGGCCATCCTTTCGGTCGTCGAAAGCGCCGACTTCCTCTACCTCCAGCGCGAGACCGGCCTGACCAAGGGCAATCTCTCGTCCCACCTGGCCAAACTCGAGGAGGCCGGCTACATCGCCATCGAAAAGACCTACCGCGGACGCATTCCCCTGACCCTCGTCCGGCTGACCGACGCGGGCGCCGCGGCCTACCGCGCCTACCGGGCCCGCTTCAAGAAATTTTTGGAGAAAACCGGCTGATCTTGGATTGAAGGAGCTGTCAGCCGAGCTTGATTCCTTTCCGGTGGGCCCGCCGTTCGTAGATGCCGATGATGCGGCGGGCCATGGCTTCGGCGGAATATTTCTCGAGAACCGATTCCCGGCCGCGAGCGGCCAGGCGGCCGGCCAGGACCTTGTCCACGCAGATCTTGAGGATGGCGTCGGCCAGGGCTTTGGCGTTCCGGGCCGGGACGAGGAGGCCGGTCTCGCGATGGGTGATGATGTCCCGGGCCGCCCCGACGTCCGCGGCGGCGACGGGCAGGCCGCTGGCCATGGCCTCGATGAGGAAGCCGCCGAGCCCGTCGAGATGGGAGAAGATCACAAACATATTCAGAGATGCCAGGATCCGCGGCGCTTCGTTCCGCCGGCCCAGGAAATAAAGGACGTTGTCCATGGGGCGCCCGACGGCGGGGTCGCCGGATTCGAGGCGCAGGCTTCCCTCGCCGAGGACGACGATCTTGACCTTCGGGGCCGCCTGGCCGACGATCGCGGCCGCGTCGAGAAGCGCCTGGTGACCCCGCTCGTCCTCGAGCGGGATGACGACGCCGGCCAGGAAGTCCTCCGGGTCCAAGCCGAGCTCCCTGCGGACGGAATCGTCCGGGCCGTGGGCGGTGAACGGCGAAAAGTCCAGCCCCGGCGGGACGACCTCGACGTTCGCCTCGGCGACGCCGCCGCGGACGAGGATCAAACGGACCCCTTCGGAGCCGGCGACGACGGCGTCGACCGACGCGAGAGGCAGCCGCCCTTCAAGCGGCGAAGAGTCGGCGGGCCGGGAGAGGATGCGGACGGGGACCTGGGCCGAGACCGCCGCGGGAAGCCCGAGCGCGGCGCCCAGGGTCTCATGGAAATGGGCCAGTCGGCAGCCGTGGGCCCGCATGGCCCGGATCAAGCCCTGGCGGACGACCCATTTCATCCGGCCGCGCATGCGCAGGGGGAGCGTCGATAACCCCTCCTCGGCTGCTTTCTGGTGAAGAGCGCCGCCTGGCTCGAGGACGAGGTGGGCCGCCCAACCTTTCTCACGGAGTTCGCGGGCTATGCAGAGGACCTGCCGTTGGCTCTCGCGCCATTCGCGGCCGGCGTCGACGAGGAAGAGGCTCACCGCGCCTCCCGCCACAGGGGTGGGACAACCGCCGGGATATTCACACGGTCATCTTAGCACAGCGAAAATAAATATTAAAAGGTGATGTTGCGGGTCTCGAGGGTCGAGCCGGTCACCTTGGCGATGTTGGCCACGGCCACGTTGTAATCGACGAGGGCCCGGAGCTCCATCGACCGGGCGCTGGCCAAAGCGTCCTGGTAGGTGAGGACGAAATAATTCGTCGACATCCCCACGGCAAGCTTTTTCATCTCGGCTTCAAGCTGCCTTGCGGCCAGCTCGCGGGCGATGCGGTAGGCGTCGACGCTCTTGGCCGCGGTTTCGAGGGTCAGGACGGCGTCGCTGACCTCGAGGTAGATCTGCTGCTCCTGGTTCTTGAGGCGGGCCTGGGTCTGCTCGAGGTCGAGCCTGGCATAGGTGTAGTTGGCGCGTCCGACGATGTCTCCGAAGGGGATGGTCAGGGTCAGCCCGGCCGTCCAGTTGTTGTACAGGAACCTGAACGTATCCTTGAACGCCTGCGTGGCGCTGCCCGGGTCGCCTACTGTCGGCGGCAGGAACGGGTTGGCCGGGTCGTAGATGTATTGCTGGCCGGAGATGCCGGGGCTGGCTTTGACGAGCTGGAGGTCGAGCTGGGGCAGGAGCTGGTTCTTGGCATAGCGGAAATTGATCCTCTTGGTTTCGATCGTCGATTTCGCCACCTCGAGGTCCGGGCGCCTGGCCATCGCCTTTTCGAAGGCCTCGTCGAGGGTGATGGCGAACGGTTTGAAGCTGGGCGTGTCGGCGGGACGGAGGTTCTGGCCCTTGGCCGAGGGATCCCCGCCCTGATTGAGGAGGGTCTTCAATTGGTCCTGGCTGCGCTTGACCACGGCTTCGGCCTGGAGGATATCGGCCTCCCGCCGGGCCACGGTGGCTTCGGCGTTGAGGACCTCGATCGGCGCCTTCGTCCCGACCTCGACCTCTTTTTTGGTTTTGGCCAGGAGGTCCCGCCCGCTCTGAAGGGCCTGCTGCAGGGTCTTCAGGTTCTCGACGGAATAGACGAGGTTCCAGTAGGCCGTTTCGACGGAGTAGACCAAGTTGATGAGGACGGTCTTGAACTGATTCCGGGAAACATCGAGGCTGTTCAGGGCCACGATGATCTCCCTCCGGCTGATCGACCAGCCGAAGTTCCGGAGCAGGGGTTGCGTCAGGGCAAAATTCAGGCGGCTCGTGAAGGACGGATTGTAGCTCTGGAAGAGTTGGTTGTTCTTCTGATAATCGTAGCTCAAAGAGGCGGTAAAATTTCCCCCGAACGGCATCTGCTGGGCGATGGAGGCGGTCGAGCCCGTGGTCTTTGTGATGTACTTACCCGAGCCCTGGAGCGACCAGGTCGAGAGCTGTTCCATCCGGTTCCCGGTCAAGTCGACCTGGAACGTCGGCATGAAAAATTGCCGGGCCCGCGAAACCGAGGCCGAGGCCAGCTCGGGGGTGAGGACCTCGACGGCCACGTTGAGGTTGTTCCTCAGGGCCTGGACGATTGAATCCTCGAGGGTGAGGGAAACGTCTTTCTTCTCCTGGCCGAGGGCGAAGCCGCTGAGAAGGGCCAGGACGAGGAACACGGCCGAGATTCTTTCTTTAATCATTGCCATCCTCCGATGAAGCACATGAAGCCATCTTATTATAATACGATTTCGCCGGACTTTCGTTCACGCCGGCCACTGGCTCCCGGGAGTCCTCCTTTTCTCTAACCGGTTATCAACCCATTCGACTCCCCGGCCTGAAGCCCGGGGCCGGGCTTCCCACCGGCTTTGCAGTGCCGGTGCTGGCAACCGGCAGCACTGCCACCGGCTTGGCAGTGCCGGTGCTGGAGACCGGCAAGGGCGGTGGCAAGGCCGGGGTATATACTCAGGGTTAATACTGAGCACCACCCACCCCGTTTTAAAAAATCGGTGTGGGTGGTGTCGAACGTATCAAGGATACAGGAAACCCGGATATTTGTAAAAACCAGGCATAACAAATTTCGATTTGGCACCGTATTTACGTTATGATAGGCCGATAAGTGGAGGCTTGCCCATGAAAGTCCGTAAACTCGCACCCATCCTGGCCGCGGTCATTCTGACCGTCCTCTCGCTTACCGCGCAAACCCAGGATTCCCAGAGCATGAAGCTCCTCAAGCTGAAAAGCGCCCAGCTCTCTCTCGAGCTGAAAAAGGCGGATTTCGACCGTTATCTCAAGCTCAAGGAGGACGGCCTGACCTCGGAGGCCGACTTCGCCCAGAGGCAGACGTCCTATCTCCAGACCCAGGTCGACTATCAGCAGGCCCTGATCAGCTTCATGGGCAGCGAGGCCCGCATCTCGGTCGCCAGCGCCGTCAAGTTCCAGGACGGAAGCGGCAAGAAATTCGTCCGGGTGGCCTTGCGCTACGCGTCCAAGGAACTCAAGGAGCTGGCCAACCTCAAGATCAGCGCCGAGGACCTCTTCCCGCTCGACTTCATGAAAGAGATCAAGGACGTCTACGTCTCCCTCCTGACGGAGGGCAAGATCATCTCCGACCCCTACGAGAAGTCTATCGCCTCGATGCCCATCGAGACCGAGCGCGAGGTGACCTTCCAGCTCCTCAAGGACGTCGAGAGCCTGGACGTCAACGTCTCCTATTCGGGGAAGACGGAGAAGACGTCCGTTTATCTCCAAAAGGGCGTCAGTGCCAACATCGTCACCGTCAACTCCGCCCAGTTCTCGCAGGAAGCCGACCTCGAGAGCACGGCGACCTACGATCTGTCGCTCGAGAAATTCAGCGGCGAGGCCAACATCTTCAAGCTCGAGGCCGTCGCCCTGCCGCAACAGATCACCTACGAATTCAGCGACCCGACGACGAGCGCCCGTCTCTCCCAGATCAAATTCAGCGAGGGCATCACCAGCCTGAAGCTCCAGCTCAAGCTCTACCTCCCCAAGAACCCGGACGACCGCGTCGTTCTCGACAAGCCCCTCGAGTTCTTCGTCCTGGCCCTCGACAACGACCAGACGCTGAAACTCCGCGCCCTCGAGACGGCCGGCGCCGGGATCGGCCCCAAGGAGATCGAAAGCCTGAAGGCCGGGTCGGCCAAGCTCGAGCTCATCCCTCGGGGCGTGCCCAAGGTTGAAGTCCAGGCCGTCAACCTCTACCACGAGATCAAGGCGGGCGACAACATCAGCATGGAGGTGACCATCCGCAACACGGGGACCCGCAAGCTCAACAACGTCCGCGTCTACTGCGACCTGCCGCTCAACTGGCGCGTCGAGATCAAGCCGGACCTCCTGCCAACCCTGGAGCAGAACAAGGACGAGGTCGTCAGCATCAAGTTCCAGCCCCCGGCCGGCGTTTCCGTCGGCGATTACGAGCCGAAGATCCGGACCGACGCCGTCGCCGACAACCGGCGCGTCGAGTCAGAGGACAAGATCGTCCGCATCCACATCACCTCGAAGGCCAACGTCCTCGGCATCGGGGCCCTGGTCCTGCTCCTCGTCGGGCTCCTCGTCGGCATTGTCGTCTTCGGCATCAAGCTGACGCGGCGGTAACGAAAAAGGGGGACAACCCCCTTACGGAGGAGAAGATGACCGATACCAAGCCCATCTTGAAGGCCGATGACCTGTCCAAGCGTTACGAGGACGGCGTCCTTGCAGTAGATCACCTGAATCTGAATATTTACCCCGGCGAGGTCTACTGCTTGCTCGGCGCCAACGGCGCCGGCAAGACGACGACGATCAACCTCTTCCTGAACTTCATCCCGCCGACGACCGGGACCTGCTTCATCAACGGGATCGACGTCACCAAGGACCCGCTCGAGGCCAAGAAATACATCGCCTTCGTCTCCGAGAACGTCATGCTTTACGGCAACTTCACGGCCCGTCAGAACCTCGACTTCTTCGCCAAGCTCGGCGGCAAGACCGACCTCGCCAAGAACGACTACTACCAGGTCATGCGCCGGGTCTCGCTCCAGGAGAAGGCCTTCGACCAGCGGGTCAAGAACTTCTCCAAGGGCATGAGGCAGAAGTTGGGCATCGCCATCGCCGTCATCAAGGACGCGCCGGGGATCCTCCTCGACGAGCCGACCTCGGGCCTCGACCCCAAGGCGGCGACCGAGTTCCTCGAGATCATGGCCGAGTTGAAGAAAGAGGGCAAGGCCATCCTGATGTCCACGCACGACATCTTCCGGGCCAAGGAGATCGGCGACCGCGTCGGGATCATGAGGGAAGGCCGGCTGGTCATGGAGCGGACCCGCGAAGAGCTCCAGCACGAGGACCTGAACAAGATCTACATCGACTACATGAAGTCCGCGGAGGCGCCGGCGGCATAACGCCGGACCGGGTGGAGCGAAATTCGGAAATGAGTATTGTGTCCCCCGATTAGGAGCACTGCCATGACCTGGACGATCGTCCGCAAAGAGATCCTGGCGAACCTCCTCAGCTACAAGTTCTACGTCGTCATCCTGCTCGCGGCCGTCCTTGTCGCCACGAGCTTTTTCATCATGACCAGGGACTATAAGGAGCGGCTGGCGGACTACAGCCTCATCCGGCCCAAGCCCGGCGAGCCCATCGCCGTCAATCCGCCGAACCCGCTTTCGATCTTCGCCAAGGGTCTCGACGAGGCCATGGCCCGGTCCTTCGAGGTCGGCCCGACCGGGATCTCCGTCCGCGCCGGACAGAAATCGGGGAACACCGTCTTCGCTTTCTTCCCGACACCCGATTTCCTCTACATCGTCCGGGTCGTCCTCTCGCTCGTCGCCCTGCTCTTCGGGTTCGACCAGGTCAGCCGCGAGAAAGAGGCCGGCACTCTCCGCCAGATGCTGGCCAACCAGACCTCCCGCTCCACGATCCTGATCGGCAAATGGGCCGGCAATTTCCTCAGCCTGGCCGTCCCGTTCCTGCTGGTGACGACGCTCGGCATCGCCGTCCTGGGGCTCGATCCGGACATCCGTTTCTCCTCGGATCAGGTGCTCAGGCTGGGCCTCATCCTCGCCCTGACGCTCGTCTACATCGCCTTTTTCCTGAGCCTTGGGATCCTTATTTCGACGCTGACCCGGCGGGCGTCGAGCTCGATCGTCATCCTTCTGTTCATCTGGGCCCTCCTCGTCTTCATCCTGCCCAACCTGGGCACGCTCGTCGCCCGGCAGGTCGTCGACGTCCCTTCGGTCCGGGCTTTGAGCGAGAAGCGCGAGCAGGTCTGGACGCGGGAGATCCTCCTTCGCATCAAGGGCCAAGGGGACATGCCCTCGCACATCAGGTCGATCAGCGCCGAAAACGACGCCCTCGAGGCGGATTACAGGGTCAAGTTCGACCGCCTGGTCAACCTTTCGAAGAACATCAACCGTATCTCGCCGGTGGCCAGCTTCGTCTATGCCGTGACCGAAATTGCCGGCACGGGGATCGGCGAGGAAGGCGCTTTCAAAGGCGAGGTCGTCCGGTATAAAAACGCCGTGCTCGGGAAGAGGCTCGCCTCCCCGGATCTGAAGAGCTCGGAGTATCCGGCGTTCCTCTACCGTTACCGGCCGCTCGGCCGCGTCCTGGTCAGGGGAGCGCTTTTCGACACGGCCTGGCTCGCCGCTTTCGGCATCCTCTTTTTCGCCCTGAGCTATCTCGCCTTTGTGAGATACGACGTCCGCTGAGAAGGGGTTGGAGGAGCCATGATCGCAACCATCGTCAAAAAAGAGGTCCTGGGGCACATCCTCTCCTTCCGTTTCATCGTCACCCTGGCCCTGCTCCTGGTCGTCGTGCCGGTGACGACTTTCGTCCTGACCAACGATTACCTGAAGAGAATCGACGATGCCTCGCTCCGCCAGGCCGAAATCGAAACCTACCTGAGGAGCTACGCCCACTTCAACCGGATCGGCAACATCCTCCAGGCGACGCCGACCCCCATCCCCTTCCACGCCCTCGTCCGGGGCCTCGCGCCGGACATCAACCTGGGGGAGTTCGACAACGACCCCCTGCCTGTCATGTTTCCGCTTGTCGACCTCGTCTTCATCGTCACCATCCTCATGAGCCTCGTTGCCCTGATCTTCGCCTATGACGCGGTCAGCGGCGAAAAGGAGGACGGCACCCTGAAGCTCGCGCTGGCCAACGGCCTCGCCCGGCCCAAGGTTATCCTGGCCAAGGTGGCCGGCGGCGGGCTGACGCTTCTCGTCCCCTTCCTGCTGTCGCTCATCCTCGGACTGCTCGTCATCCTCGTCCACCCGGGCGTTGACTGGAAGGGGCCGGACTGGGTCGCCCTGGCCCTGGTCACGCTGGGCACGGCGCTCTACGTCATGCTCTTCTACGGCCTCGGCGTCTTCATCTCCTCCCGCCACCACTCGAGCTCAGCCTCGATCATGACCTCGCTCCTCGTCTGGGTCCTCCTCGTCCTCGTCGTCCCGAGCCTGAGTCCTTACATCGCCTCTTTCCTCTCGCCGACGCCGTCCCGGATCCAAGTCGACAGGGAGGCCGAGCGGCTGGGGGACACGGAGAGGGACGACCTCGGCCGGAAGCTCCAGGCGGAACGGATGCGCGAACTTGTCGCGAAATACCCGGTCCTGAACGAGCGCCTGTCCGAGGCCGACAAGAAACGGCTGATGGAGCGGGACCCGGCCGCGAGGGAGGCCTTCGAGGCGGCCAGGAAGGCGACGCAGGGTGCGTGGGATGAGGCCAACCGGGTTCAGGGGGAAAAGATCGACACCGTCAGGAGGGCCGCGGCCCAACAGGAAGAGGCCCAAACGGGATTGGCCCGGACGATTTCCATGGTTTCGCCGCTCTCCGTATTCACCTATTTAGCCACAGACCTCAGCTCGACGGGTTTGCGGAACGAAGCCTACTTCGGCCGGGTAAGCGACGTCTGGGACCGGGCTTTCTGGGACTACGCGCAGAAAAGGATCGCCGAGCTGCAGGCCAAAGACCCGGCGACGGACTGGTGGAACACGCCGGTGGACATGAGCGATCGGCCCCGGTTCGTCTACACCGCGGAGGCGCTCGGCGGCAGGGTCGAGGCGGCACTGCCGGGTTTCCTGCTGCTTTTCGGCTACGGGCTCGTCTTCTTCGTCCTGGCCTATGTCTCGTTTCTCAAGTACGACGTACGTTAGGCGGATCCCGCTATCGCGGCTTGTTTCCTTCGGACTCTACAGTCTCAAGTTCCGAAATTCTCTCCAGAAATTGTGTCGCTTCTTCAGCCGTCCAGACGCCGCAGAATTCGGCAAACTGATCTCTGTTATCTTTTCCCCTGACCTTATTGCTCTTGATTGATTCTTTCTTTGTGGACACTTTAATCTCCCCCTGTCGATGACCTAGGCTCGGGCGTAGGCGTCGAGATCGAGGTCGGTGGCCGGGTCGGGGCGGCGGGCGAACTTCTTGAGGGCTAGGGCGCCGACCATGGCCGCGTTGTCCGTGCAGAGTTTCGGGGAAGGAATATAGGCGGGAAGGCCGGCGTCTCGGGCGAAGTCCTGGAAGCGCGCCCGCAGTCTCGTATTGCGGGCCACGCCGCCGCAGAGGACGAGCGACCGGGGTTGGACCGCATCGGCGGCACGGCGAAGGTTATCGACAAGGGTCCGGGCGACAACCTCCTCGAAGCTGGCCAGGAAATCGGGGAGGCGCGCGTCATCCTTGACGATCCCGTGCTCCCGGATGTGTTTGAGGGCCGCCGTCTTGAGGCCGCTGAAGCTGAAATCGAGGCTCCGGTCTTTCGTCCGCGGCACGGCGAAAGGAAACGCCTTGGGGTCGCCGCCGCGGCCGAGCTTCTCGATGACCGGCCCGCCGGGATAACCGAGGCCGAGGAACTTGGCGATCTTGTCCAAGGCCTCCCCCGCCGCGTCGTCGCGCGTCCTCCCCAGGAGCTTATATGAAAGCGGCTCCTCCATCAGATAGAGGGCCGTGTGCCCGCCGGAGACGAGGAGCCCCAGGACGGGATACTCGATGCCGGGGTTTTCGAGAAAACACGCTTCGAGATGGGCCTCGAGGTGGTCGACGCCGACGAGCGGTTTCTTGTGATAGTAGGCCAGCCCCTTGGCGAAGGACAGGCCGATGAGAAGCGAGCCGATGAGCCCGGGGCCCTGGGTCACGGCGTAGAGGTCGATTTTCTCGAGCGCGACGCCGGCCCGGCTCAGTCCTTCGCTCACGATGACCGCGATCGTCTTGATGTGCTGGCGCGAGGCGAGCTCCGGCACGACCCCGCCGTACGGCGCGTGGACTTCGTCCTGGGAGAGAACGATGTTGCTGAGGACGTCCGGAGCGGCCGCGGGCTCGGGGACAAGTGCCGGAGGTACAAAAAGCACCTCCGGCGCGTGTCCCCTTTCTTGCGCGGCAGTCCGCAGCACGGCCGCGGACGTCTCGTCGCACGAAGTTTCGATGGCTAATACCAGCACGGAGCAGAGACCTTTCCCCCGTATTTTAACAGAAAAGGGATTGTTGCTCGAATCCCACGCAACATCCTCGGCCGGCCCGGCGTATTAATTTCGAATGCCGTGGGAATTTTTCGCCTTTTCAGCTGTCTTATTTTTTGGTGGTTTTGTTGACAAAATGGCCCGAAAGTTGCTTATTGTAGGCTAAGATAGCAAGGTTAGTTCAGCACTCGGGTTCCCAGCGCTCGATGCGTCCTCTTTTTAACATAATTAGGAGGTGGGCGATGCGCATCCCCAAAGCCGCCCTAGCCTGACCTATTCATAAACATTCATGACGGCGCCAAAATTGAGAGGAATCG
>JADBLN010000110.1 GCA_014894455.1 Acidobacteriota bacterium
TCCTGACCAAGATCCTCCCCCACGGTGTTTTCGAGCTCACCGCCGTTCTCTACACAACGAGCCTCGGCCTATATCTTTCGGCGGGTATGGGAAAAAGGGCCCTGGCCGCATGGCATCAAAGAAGGAACGGACAGCAGCCGCAGCCGCCCGCGGCCGTCGAGCCCGAGAGCCTGGCCAGAACCGTCTTCCGTTCGTTTCTCCTCGTCGTCCTGCCGCTCCTGCTCCTCGCCGCGTTCATCGAGGGCTTCATAACACCGATTCTCCGCTAACCGGAGCGGAGAATCGGCGCTGCTCGGGGGACACCTACCAAGGGATTAGGTTCTCCTTCGCTGCACCGCTACTTTGTGAAAAACTTATGGACGGTGACCGTCCGATATTTCTGCCCCGGCTCCAGGATAGTCGAGGGGAAGTTGGGGTGGTTAGGCGAATCGGGGAAATGCTGGGTCTCGAGGCAGAAGGCGTAATGCTTCTGGTAAGCCTTGCCGCCCTTGCCGACGACGGTCCCGTCCAGGAAATTGCCCGTGTAGAGCTGGATGGCCGGCTGGTCGGTATAGATCTCCATCGCCCGCCCGCTCCCCGGCTCTTCGACGCGTGCGGCCAGGACTAGCGTTCCCCCGCCGCCGCGAAGGACGAAATTGTGGTCGTAGCCGCCTTCGACCTGGACGATCCGCTCCCCGATGGCGTGAGACGAGGTGAAGTCGAGCGGGGTCCCGGCCACGCTCGAGATCTCGCCGGTCGGGATGAGGTTGGCCGCCGAATCGACGGCCGTGAACTTGTCGGCCCCGAGCTGGAGCGCGTGGCCGAGGACGTCGCCGTTCCCCTCCCCCTTGAAATTCCAGTAGGCGTGGTTGGTCAGATTGACCGGCGTCTTCTTGTCCGTCTCGGCCTCGTAGCTGATCTGGAGCTCGTCGGAGTTCGTCAGCATGTAGACGACGGTGACCGAGAGATTGCCGGGATAGCCCTCCTCCATATCCTTGCTGAGATAGGTCAGCTTGACACCCACGGCGTCAGCGGTTTGGACCGGCTCGGGCTTCCAAACGACTTTGTCGAAGCCCTTGAGCCCGCCGTGCAGACTGTTGCCGTTGTTGTTTTGGGCCAGCGCGTATTCGACCCCGTCGAGGGTGAACCGGCCCTTGGCGATCCGGTTGGCATACCGGCCGACTATGACCCCGAAATAAGGATGTGTCCCGAGATATCCCTCGAGGTTGTCGAAGCCGAGGTTGACGTCGGCGAAAGCGCCGTTCCGGTCCGGCAGGCGGAGGGAAACCAGGATCGCCCCGTAGGTCATGACCCGGGCCTCGATCCCGGATTTATTGGTCAGGGTGTAGATATCGACGGCCGTGCCGTCGGCGAGACGTCCAAAAAGCTTCATCGTCGCCTCCACGAGAAGCAGATTCCTCTCTTTTATCCCAAAACCGCGCCCATTTCAATCTTGCGCCCCACGGAACGATTGACCCCCTTCCCCGCGTATGATATTTAGTGATAAAAGGCATGGTCGGAAAAACTCTCAAGCATTATCGGGTCGAAGCCCAGCTCGGCAAGGGCGGCATGGGAGTCGTCTACCGGGCCCGGGACACCCGCCTCGACCGCCTGGTGGCCCTCAAGACGATCACACCCGGCCTCGTCGCCAATCCCGAGAGACGGAGCCGTTTTCTCCTCGAGGCCCGGTCCGCGGCGGCCATTTCCCACCCGGCCATCGCCCAGGTCTACGACATCGACGAAGTCGACGGGAACCTGTTCATCGCCATGGAATACGTCGACGGCCGGACCGTCAGCCGGCTCATCGCCGACGGCGAGCTCGACCTCCTGGGGGCGATCGAGATCGCCCTCCAAATCACTGAGGGCCTGGCCAAGGCCCATGACGCCGGCATCCTCCACCGCGACATCAAGTCCGACAATATCATGGTCACCCGGGACGGGCACGCCAAGCTCCTCGACTTCGGCCTGGCCAAGCTCGTCGAATCCGGGGCCCTGGAGCCGGAGGCGCCCGCCGATCTCGACCGGACGCTGACCCGCGGGCGAGTCCACACCATGGCCGGGGCGGTCATGGGCACGCTCAGCTACATGAGCCCCGAGCAGGCCCGGGGGAAAGAGCTCGACCGCCGCAGCGACATCTTCTCCCTCGGCACCGTTCTCTACGAGATGGTCACGTCCGAACTGCCGTTCAAAGGCGAGACCCCCCTCGACACGATGCACGCCATCGCCTACGAAGAGGCCAGGCCGGTGACCATCGTCCGCCGCAGTCTCACACCCGAACTCCACCGCATCGTCTTCCGTTGCCTCCGGAAGAACCCGGACGACCGCTATCCCGACGCCCACGCCCTGGCGGCGGAACTCCGGCATTTGAAACACGACCTCGAGACGGGGACGAGCCCGAGACTCCCCGCCGGCACCCGCCTGCGCAACTGGGCTTATTGGCTGAAGACGTCGTTCCCGGGCGGCTACAAGGGGCTGGCCATCCTGGCCGGGGCCGTCGCCCTGGCCGCCGTTCTGGTGGCCGTGAATTTCAACTGGGGCGGTCTCATCGGCCCGGCCTTCATGGCCCTCTTCTTTTACCGGTACATCCGCAACCGGAAAAAGCGGCGTCTGGCCGCGTTCACGAAGAAGATCGCCAAGTTCCCGGAGGTCCGGCTCGTCGTCATCCGCGAAAACCACGTGACCATCGTCCTGGACAAGGCCCCGGCCAAGGTCTACATCCGCATCACCGCGCTCATCGAGGAGCTCAACCAGCGGCTTTATGTCGGCCGCGACGTCACGGCCGAAGTCAAATCGGAGATCCCGGAGGCCGAGGCCCAGACGATGCTCCGGCAAGTGGGTGTCGTCTACGCGCGCGAGGAGGCGCTCCCCGCTCCTTTGCCGAAGGCCGGCAAGGACTAGAGCGGGGCTTTCTTCCTCAGCTCTTCGACCCTTTTCCTGACTTCGGGCTGGTCGGGGCTGAGCTCGAGCGATTTTTCGAAGGTCGCCAACGCCTCTTTGATCTTTCCCAAGCCCGCGTAGCACTCCCCGGCCGAGTTCAGAAGGACGGCGTTGACACCGTAGTGGGCCATGACCCGGTCGAGGAGCTCGACGGCCCGGCCGAACTCACCCGTCCTCTTCAGGGCCTCGGCGGCGAGGAGGGAAGTATCGTACTTCGCCGTCTTTAGGGGACCGATGAAAGGGGCGAGTGTCCTCGCGGCGGACGCGGCGTCGGCGAGCGCGAGATACACCCGGGCCAGGTTCGTCGCCGTGTCCTCCGAATCCGGCTTCTTCTCGAAGGCCCGCTCCAGGAACACGCGCGACTCCTGGTAGCGGCCGACGTTGAAGAGCTGGGCGCCCATGATCTCCGGGTAGACGGGATCTCCCGCGGCGGGCAGGATCCGGGAAGAGAACCAAGGCCGGGGGATGGACTCGGCGAAGGACAGGTCGAACTCCTCGGTGGATGAGACGATCTCGACGCCGGCGTTCGCGACCGAGACCCGGGCCGTGTAGTGGGCGGGCGGGAAATCCGCCAGCGGAACCTCTTCAAGGACGTTGGG
>JADBLN010000122.1 GCA_014894455.1 Acidobacteriota bacterium
CGCCGTCGCAGAGAAGGACCCGGTCGGCCAACGCGTCGAGAAAACGGTTCTTCATATCGCGGGTTCCACGACGATTCGCCCCTCGTCCCAGCTTACCATACCCCGGGCGTTGACGGCGCTAACGGAGATGCGGAGCTTCTGCCCCGGCTTGAGGTTCGTCGCGGGCAGCCTGATGTGCGGCACTTTCACTTTTTTGGTAGCGATAGCCGGCCCATCATCCGGCCCCCAGGTCACGACGTAATACGCGATCCCCTTTTCGGGGTTCGGCGCCCAGCTTATCTCCAAGCCCCCCTCCCCTGCCCTCACCGCTTTGATGTCCCTCACCGGCGACGGGCTCGACGCCAGCAGCATCACAGCGGCCGTGTTGTATTTCGCGGCTTCCGCGATGAGCTCTTGGTTGACCGTCTCCAGGAGGTCGGTCGGCTGATGGTAGTAGGGGTTCCCGAGGAGCGGATAGGAGCCCAGCCCGCCGATGACGTCCCCGAAGGCTTCGTAGAGCGGCACGGAGTCGGTCGACTTGACGTAGCGCGTATCGTAGGTCACGAGCCGCGAGAAGCCGAAGGCCGCGGCGTGGAGGAGGTCGCGGACGCCGGCGTTCGTGAAGCGGATGGTGTCGTCGAGCCTGTGGTCGTTCGTCCAGCCGATCATGTCGTTGTTCACGGCGGCCAGGACCCGGAGTTTGCGCTCCTTGGCCAGGCGGACGAACTCCTGGCTCCCCCAGAACCCGGCCTCTTCGCCCGTGAAGGCGGCGAGGACGACGCTCGCGGGGAGCGGCTTCCCGGCCAAGAGCCGGGCCGTTTCGAGGAGCACGGCCGTGGCCGAGGAATTGTCGTCGGCGCCCGGCGAGCGGACATTTGAATCATAATGGCTGCTCATGACGTAAAAAAGCTCGGGGTTTGCGGCGCCCTCGAGGACGGCGACGACGCTCGCGGTCTTGTTCGGCCGGTTCGGCACCCATTGGTATTCCGGCTTGTAGCCGAATGACTCGAACGTTTTATAGATATACTCGGCGGCTTTCTGGTTTCCCGGCTGGGAGACGTGTTTGGAGTCGAAGGAGAAAAGCGCTTCCTGGTATTCGTAGAGCTTCGTCCTGGACACGCGCTCCGTCACGGCCCGGATCTCGGCGGCGATGGGCTTGGAGAGGGCCTCGCCCCTGGCTCTGAGGGCCTTCTCGGCCGCCAGCTGGCTCGCAAGGCGCCCCAAGAGGGCCTCCCGGCCTATTTTTTTAGCCCTGTCGATGAGATAGACGCCCCTTTCCGGAGAGATCGTGTCTCCGTCACGCTCCGCGCCGATGAGGAGAAGGTTCCCCGTCGGGTCGGGGGCCCACTCGTATTCGGGAGCGATCGTCCGGACGGTGTTGTTGTGGAAGAGTCTCGTTCCGGCGAGCGTTTCCGTGTCGTAGAGGTAGGACCGGCTGTGGCGGCGCTCGCCCTTGATGGCCAGGACGAGGTTCGGGGCCAGGAAGCGCGGCGTCCGGTCGTGTTGGATCTCGCGGGTCAGCCGGACCTCGTTTTTCCCGTCCGTGCCGATGAGGAAGATCTCGGAGTTTCGAGTGTAGGACATCTCGAAGGCCAGGCGTTTGCCGTCGGGAGAGAAGGCGGGCGAGGAGAGGCTTTCCGGGGTCTTCTTGACGGTCGTCTGGCTCCAGGCGCCGTCGAGCTTGAGGACGATGAGCGTGTTCTCGGCGACTTCGCGGCCGATAAAAGCGAGCTCGGATCCATCGGCGGAAGGGGTGGGGCTTGCTCCATCGAAGGCTTTCGACGCGCCCGAAGCGAGGTCGAGGACGGCGAATCTTCGTGAAGGGCCGCCCGAGGGGCGCCCGGACTGGGCTGGGGGCTGGGTTGAGGATTGAGCCGCGGCCGCGGGGCCTGTCTGCGGCGGCCTAGGGAAAGGAGATTGTGACGGTTGGCCATAAACAAGAAATTTGCCGCCGGAGACGACGACGGGCGCGCTCTTAAAGCCCGGCCCCGAGGTCAATGCCCGCGGGGCGCCCGTTTGAGACGCGCCGTCCACGGCCACGGCATAGATCTCGTTAGACGCCGTATCTGATTCGGCCGCTCCGACGAACCACACTTCCCTGCCGGCCGCGCCAAAGACGAGCTCCCCTTTGAGCATCCCGCCGTCCGGCAGGACCGACTCCCCTCCCGACGTCATATCCCGCAGGACGATCTCGCAGTTTTTCGCCTCGAGCGAGGCCAGCTGGCGCTGGATCGTGAAGGCGGCTCTTGGATCCGAGGCCTCGCCGGCGCTTGCCTTCTCCATGTCCTTGCGCAGCACTTCCATCTCGGGGGTGTCCTTGAGGCGGAGGTAGGCCAGCCGCTCCCCGGACGGGGAAAAGACGCCGTTCCAGCCGCGGACTTCCGCGAGAAGCTCAAATCCGTTCGCAGCATCAAGTATCCGGATGACCCGGCTGCTCCCCGTTCCCGCGTCGTAGGCGGCGAACCGCCCGTCGGGTGAGAACCGCGGGTTACGGCCGTCGGTCGTGAGCTCGCGGACCTCGAAAAGCTCACCGGTGATGAGCGCGATCCGTTCGAAGTAGCGGCCGGCCTCCGGTCCCCGGAGGAGGGCCTCGAACGCTTGGAGCGCGGCGACGTAATCGCCCTTGTCCCAGGAGTCAGCGGCCCGGTCGAAGAGACCATCGGCGGCGGGGGGTGGCGCGGCGGGCTTTTGCGAGGCAGGCATTCGCACGGCGGCCTGGCAGGCGGCGATAAGAGCGAGAATCAGTACGATTCGGACAATGCGGTTTTTTTTCATGACGGGACCTCGGAAAACATCCTGAAACATGCTTATATAAAACGCGGCAGGCCCTGTCAACGGCCTGAGCCGTCATGAAGCCTGCGGCCCGGTTCGTCCTGTCCGCCCTCTTTCCTTGAATTCCGCAGGCGTTAATATTGGGGTCGGACCACAGCGACTCTAATATTATCAATACGTTACGCATTAATCAGAGATTTAAAACACCGTTATTTTGATGTTTTTTGGGCTAAAAATCGATAAGATGGGCCCTAGCGCTCGCCATTCGAACCGGATATCATAAGCACGGTGGACGCAGCTCCAAGTCCAAAAGGAGACGACCATGAACATTAAGCCCCAAACGCGTGTCGGCATCTTGAGTGGGATCTTCGCGATCTCTGCTCTTACCATCATCCTCCTCTCCCCTGCCTGCTCCAAGAAACCGGCGGCGTCGGCTGCGGCGCCTGCGGAGCTGGCCAAGGCCACGCGCGTCGACGCCAACGGCTGGATAAACGTCCATCTCGAGGGCACGCCGCGCGAGATCGGCTTCCAGCACGGCTGGCTCCTGGCCCCGGAAATCGACGACCTGATGCGAGCCCTATCCCATTTCCTCGAAGGTTCGACGAAGCGCGACTGGGCCTTTTTCCGGGCCGCGGCCGAGCGCATGTTCTGGCCCAAGCTCGAGACGGAATATCAGGAAGAGATCGAGGGCATCGCCGCGGGGATGCGCGCCCGTCTCCCCCGCTCCAAATACGACC
>JADBLN010000109.1 GCA_014894455.1 Acidobacteriota bacterium
TTCAATCGGACGAGAACCCAAATCCCCAGACGTTCAACCTTCCGCCCGTCGATCTTGTTCAATATTACCACCATGACCATTTGGTGAACGTTCGAACATTGACGGACCAAAGCGGGACCGTAGCGGAGGTGCATGACTTCTATCCATACGGCGAGGAGATCCAAGGCCAGCCTCAGAATCAAGATAAATACCTCTTCACGGGGAAACCGAGGGACGCAGAGACGGGCTTGGATTATTTTGGGAACAGATACTATGGAAACGGAGTCGGGCGGTTCCTGAGCCCGGATCCCGGAAAGTCTAGTCCGGGAATTCTGCAATCCTGGAACAAATACAGCTACTGTCTGGATAATCCGGTGAAGTATATCGATCCTTCGGGAAAATACTTTGTGGTACCTAGAGAGGACCCCAATTATCATAGGATTATGAGAGCAATCGCGAAGGGCGCCCTGACAAAATCTGGCCGTGAGTTTTTTGGGCGAATTCAAAGCGATCCTCGGCCCTTCATTTTAAAGTCCGCGAATCTGCGAGTTTCATACCCTAATGGATTTAGAAATCCACAGAATATGAATTTTGCCTGCGGTGATGCTACAAAACATCGAATCATTGACGGGAAATTAGCAGCACAGCTGGTGCGCGTTGATTTTAAAAATATTAACCTACGAGATAACGCGGTGGATAATCCAGATAAAAATATGCCGGGAGGACCGCCAGATAGCGATGTGAGGTCGATATACCACGAATTATTACACGCTTTAGTCAAGATGACGCTGAGCTATCCTAACTCCCAGAAGGTGGCATATTGGCAAGATGAAGTTGGGGAAACCGAAGTATTCGGCCAAAGGGTGTTTGATGAATCTCAAACCAACCCAGCCACAGAAAAAGAGATCCTACAGGTTGAAAGTACGATTTCAGAAACCCAACAAAACAATTATGAACTCACAATGTCGATTGTCAATGAACTCTTACGGCTTGGAGATCTATATTGCGATTGGGCGTTTAAGGATATTGAAACAAGAGGGAGAAAGAGGGGAAGATGAAAAAAGGGACGCTTATATTCATACTCCTAGCGATCTTATCGCTTTTTGGAAATATCCCTCTTATTCTTCCTCTCGTTGCGCCCACAGACGAACAGACGGCGATCATCGAAGACTCAGAAGTTGGCTACACGCTAGTATACCATCCGGGTGACCTGAGGAGTTGGAACAAGGGTAGACCTCCGGACAAGAACGATTATTCGGCAGTTTGCCGGAAAGGTACGGTCAGTGAGCGGATACTCAACCAATGGAAGGACGGAAAAACCGAAGTGGCACGCCAGCGAAGGCCTACCCTCAAAAAATACCTAAGGCTCTGGCGTATTCTGGAGGAGTGCAACGTATGGAGTCTCGAATCCCCAATGGACGTCCTCATGCGGATAAAATCGCTGGAAGAAGACCCCTACATAGTGCATTTCGATGATCAGGAATGGTGGCAGTTCCGTTTCAGAATCGGGACAAGGGTACATCACTTCAGTGTGTACTTCATCCAGGGGCTCAAGGATAAGAGATACGAACGCATCCTCAGAGAAATGGACCGGTTCCTCAGGGTGAAACACGTCAAGATCAGAAAGATGGCAGTGGGCTCAGCATATATTAAATGATGTTAGCGGCCGAGAGGCCGCCACCTGCCCAAGTGTTTGAGCGGGCGGTCCTGATGACGGCTGAGGAGAGCCGGCTGACAAATAGCTGGCCCTTGACTCCTGCCCATAGCTGGCCTATCCTCAGTTCATGAGCGGAAGCGTTGATCCTAATGCTGAAGCCGGTCATGATGAATAGTCAGATTATTTTTATTGATAACGAGGATGGGCGCGTTTCGACAAAACGGGCTTGATGCCGTCCATGCTAGGAACATAAGGAACTCCTGGAATCGGGAGAGGAACCTAATAAAGGGAGGTCGTCCCCGTTGGACATCGGCTTTGCGCGTGAACGCCGGGTGATGACGGATTCCCAGATCCGGGCCAGAGGAGTCTGCGACCCGCTGGTCCTGGCGGCGATCGAAAAAGTCCCCCGCCACCTCTTCGTTCCTGAGGGCATGCGGGGCTGCGCCCACGCCGACGAGCCCCTGCCGATCGGCCAAGGCCAGACGATCTCCCAGCCCTACATCGTCGCCTACATGACCGAGGCGCTCGGCCTTCAGGGCGGGGAGAGGGTCCTCGAGATCGGGACCGGGTCCGGCTATCAAACAGCGGTTCTGGCCGAGATAGTCCGGGAGGTTTGGACCGTCGAAATCGTCGAAAACCTGTCCCTGCAGGCCCATTCCATCCTCGACAGCCTGGGTTACGCCAACATCCGTTACCGGGTTGGCGACGGGTCCGGGGGCTGGCCGGAATCCGCGCCTTTCGACGCCGTCATGGTGACCGCCGCCGCGGCCAGGATGCCCGAGTCACTCAAGGAACAGCTCGGCCCCGGGGGGAGGATGATCATCCCCGTCGGGACCGACGTCCAGGAACTTTTTCTCGTCCGCAGGGAAAAGAAAGGCCTGACGAGGGAGCGGTTGCTGGCCGTCCGGTTCGTCCCCCTGGTGAAAGCCTCGTGACCCTCCCGGCTCATTTTTTCTCGCCGTAATAGACGATCTTGGGCGGCTTCTTGGGGTCCTGTCCGAAAAAAAACAGCCACTTGTCGTGGCTTTCCTGATCGTTGTAGATCTTCACGGACTTGTTCGTCGACGAGCTGACGACGCCGAGGATCTGGGCGTTCTTGATGGCCGGAAGGACGCGTTCCGGCGCGATCATGACCTCCGCCGCCGTTTCGCGCCCGGAGGGGGGCTTTCCCGTTGTCAGGATGACGTTCCATTGGCCGCCGGGTCCGAGGGGGTCCCTGAAGAGCTTGCGGATGCATTTCTTGTCGAGGAGATCCTTCAGGCTGGCGGGATAGCGCCCGGGGTTCTTCTGGACGTAGATGCGGACGGCTTCGGCGTACTGCTTGCCCCGGAAGATGAGCTCCTCCTCCTTCTCTCTCTGGAGCTCGGTCTGCCAGACCGGGACGGCGACGAGGAGCCCGAGGGTTATGACGAAGACGGCCATCATCAGCATGATGACGAGGTAGCCCCGGGACTCCTTCATGGGAGGGGGCATTCGTCCGGGCCCTCGCGTCCGCCCGATGGGATCACCAGGTGTTATAAGGTGAGCCATCGATCGGCGACTTGGCATCGGAACCGGACTTGACGTCGATGACGCCGGGGATCTCGTTCAGCATGGGGTCTTCGGGGGAGGGGAGTTCGCGGACCTCGACCCAGGTCGTCGATTGCCTGGTCATCGGGTCGACCGGGATCGCCCGAAGATAACTGTCTTGGACGAGGGCCTGGAGGGAGGCCGGGTATTTCCCCTTGTCCTGGGCGTACAGGTCGATGAGCTTGCGCAGGATGAACAGGTTCTCCTTGAGCACGGCCTCTCTGGCTTTGATGGTCGCCGATTTGTAGCTTGGCAGCCCCAGTCCGACCAGGAGCCCGATGATGCTCAGGACGATGATGAGCTCGATCAGCGTAAAGCCGCGCTCACCAATCCCTGTAGCGGGTCCCGTCGAGGGCCAGGGCCTGGCTCTTCGTGTAGACATCGTACACATTCTCCTCTCCCCAGACGTCGGAGTCGGGGTCGTCCTGGTAGGACCGGAGCCCCCAATCGAAGGAGTTGGTCATGGGGTCCTTGGGGATGCGGCGCAGGAATTTGACGATCCTCTTGCGGGCCGCCTTGTCCGTGGCGTTCTTGTCCTGGACCTCGACCCCCTTGACCAGGGCCTCCAGGGTGGGGGGATAGCCTTCGGTATCCTCGTCGAACTCGAACTTCTTCTCGTCGGCGAGCTTTTTCCAGGCGTCGATCGACTCGCGCACGAGGCGCAAGGCCCGCTGCAGTTCGATCTCGTTCTCCCGTTTGACGGCCATCTTGCCGAGGGGCAGGGCGGACAGGGCCAGGACGGCCAGAAGGGACAGGGTGATGATCATCTCCACGAGCGTGAAGCCGTGAGCGCGGTCGTCTCGAGACATCATTCCGTTGGACCCCGTCGCGTTCGTCGCGAGGAAATTATAGACGAATCGCCCGAGAAATCAAAACCGGCCGCGGTCTCGGCCTCCCCGGCGGTCGGAGGAGCGCTGGGGCTCAGGCCGGGGAGTCGAGTCGGGGTTGGCGCCGCCGCCCTCTTCCAGGGCCTTTTTGCTGAGCCGGATCTTGTTGTCCGCCGGATCGATGCTGAGGACCTTGACCGTGACCGTGTCGCCGAGGTTGAGGACGTCCCGGATGCTGTTGATCCGGTAGGGCGCCACTTCGGAGATGTGGAGGAGGCCGACGAGATTGGGCATGATCTCGACGAAGGCGCCGTATTCCTCGAGCCGGATGACCTTGCCCGTGTAAGTCCCCCCCAGCTCGGCTTCGGCCGTGAGGTCCAGGATCATCTGCTTGGCGGCCTCCGCGGCGGACATATCCGTCGAGGCGATGAGGATCTTGCCGTCATCCAAGATGTCGATCTTGGCGCCGGTTTGGCTGATGATCTTCTTGATGATCTTCCCGGCAGGTCCGATGACGTCGCCGACCTTTTCCGGGTTGATGTTGAGGATGATGATTCGGGGCGCGTAGACCGAGATGGTCGGCCGGGGCTCGGCGATGGCCTCTTTCATCTTGACCAGCACCTTGAGCCGGGCGGCCTTGGACTTGGCCATGATCTCGCGGAGCATCGGCAGTGTCACGCAGGGGATCTTGAGGTCGAGCTGGATGGCGGTGACGCCCTTTTCCGTCCCGGCCATCTTGAAATCCATGTCCCCGAAGTGGTCTTCGAGTCCGGCGATGTCGGTCAGGATGGCGTAGCCGTCGCTCCCGACGACCAGGCCCATGGCGATCCCGGCGATGACCATCTTCAGGGGGACGCCGGCGTCCATGAGGGCCAGGATTCCGCCGCAAACAGTGGCCATCGAAGAGGAGCCGTTGCTCTCCAGGATGTCCGAGACGATCCGGATGGTGTAGGGGAAAGTGTCGTCGTCGGGGATGGCCGGCAGGATGGATTTTTCGGCCAGGGCGCCGTGCCCGATCTCGCGCCGTCCGGGGCCCCGGAGAAAGCCCACTTCGCCGACCGAGAAAGGCGGGAAGTTGTAATGGAGCATGAACCGCTTCTTGGTCTCCGCGCCGAGGCTGTCGAGCCTTTGGGCGTCGTCGAACGTGCCCAGGGTGACGGTCACCAGGGCCTGGGTTTCGCCGCGGGTGAAGAGGGCCGAGCCGTGGGTCCGAGTCAGGAGGGCCACCTCGGACGTGATCGGGCGGATGTCGTCGAACTGGCGCCCGTCGGTCCGCAGATTCTTATTGAGGACGAGCTCGCGGAAGAACTTTTCCTCGAGCTTGGAGAAAAGATCCTTCGTTTCGAGCTTCTCTTCGGGCTTGTCTTCGGGGACCTTGGCCAGGGCGCTTGCGCGGACCGCGGCGAGCGCGGCCTCGTTGGCCTTCTTGCCCCTGACCTGCATGGCCTCGAACAGGGCGGGTCCGTATTCCTGTTCGACCCGGGCCAGCTTTTCGGTGTCGACCGCCTTGGCCGTGAATTCGCGCTTTTTCAGGCCGAGCCGGGCGTAGAGGTCCTTCTGGGCCTTGATGATCAGTTGGTTGGTCTCGTGGGCGAGCGAGAGCCCCTCGAGGATTTTTTCCTCCTCGATCTCCTTGGCCCCGGCTTCGATCATGATGATGCCGTCCTCGTTGCTGACGACGGTCATGTTGATAGGGCTCCGGTCGAGCTCGTCGGTCGTGGGGTTGACGACGTATTTCCCGTCGACGATCCCGATCTTGACCGCGCCGAGCGGGGTCGAGAAGGGGATATCGGAGAAATAGAGGGCGGCCGAGGCGCCGATGACGCCGAGCGTGTCCGGCTCGTTCGCGATGTCGGCCGAGAGGAGCAGGCCGACGATCTGGGTGTCGAAGAAGTAGCCGTTGGGGAAGAGCGGCCGGACGGGGCGGTCGATCAGGCGGGCGATGAGGATCTCCCGTTCCGAGGGCCGGCCTTCGCGCTTGAAGAAGCCGCCGGGGATCTTGCCGGCGGCGTAGGTGTTCTCCCGGTAATCCACGATGAGGGGGAGGAAGGACTTGGAGGCGTCCTTCATCTCCTTGCGGGAGGTCGCCGTGACCAGCATCATCGTGTCGCCGTAGCGCAGCAGGGCCGAGCCGTCGGCCTGCTTGGCGATCTTGCCGATGTCGATGGACAGGGTCCGCTTGTTGATTTCTAGACGGATGGTGTTAGACATGTGGGGGTCCTTTGGAGGCGGAGCCTACTTGCGCAGGCCGAGCTTCTGGATGAGTTTTTCGTAACGGCCGACATCTTTTTTCTTGATGTATTCGAGGAGCCGCTTTCTCTGCCCGACCTGCTTCATGAGGCCGGTCTTGGAGTGGAAGTCCTTCTTGTGGATGTCGAAATGCCTGATGAGCAGGTTGATCCGCTCTGTCAGCAAGGCGACCTGGATATCAGGCGATCCCGAATCGGTGGGATGGGCCTGGTTCTCCTTGACGATCTTCGTCTTCTGTTCCTTACTAATCACGCTTTTTTGTCTCCTGATGTTTTTTCCGGCGTATTTTAACAGAAACCCGGGTCAATGTAAACCATTTTCCTTATTTGCGGGCGATTTCGCGTCCGGAAGGGGCGTTCCGCCCCGACGGGGCGGGAGCGGGGAGGGGATTCGGGCTCCCCGGGTTTCAGCCGGAAAGGGCCTTCTTGCGGGCCAGGAGCTGGCGGGCGTATTTCGAAACGATCCCACCCTGCTTCTCCTGGCACTTGGCCAGCGCGGCCTCGATCTCGGCCAGGTTCAGGGAGTTCAATTTTTTCCTTTTCGGAGTGCTGTCCTCTTTTTGCTCAGCCATGTGTCGATCCTTTCGATTTCTGTCTTGTCGGAATTACGCCGGCCAGAGGAGCGTTAATTTACCAGAAACGGGCCGCAAAGGCAAATGCGTCTGGACGGCCGATCCCGGTTTACTCCGGGGCGAATTTCGATTATCATGCCAAGAGCATGAAAACCATGGACCGACGGACGTTCATCCGGGGATCGCTGCGGACGGCCGGCCTGGTTTCCGCAGGGGGCGCCGGCCTCCTGCTCCGGGGATGCACGAAAGGGAATGAGTTCGACCTCCTCATCGCCGGCGGCACGGTTTACGATGGGACGGGCGGTCCGCCCTTCCGCGCCGACCTCGGCATCTCGGGCGGCGCGGTCAGGTCGATCGGCCGGATCCGAGCCTCGCGGGCCGCCACGATCATCAAGGCCGAGGGGATGGCCGTCTCGCCGGGTTTCATCGACGTCCACGACCATACGGCGGAAAGCCTCCTCGTCAATCCCCGGGCCGAGAGCGCCGTCCGTCAGGGTGTGACCACTCTGGTCAGCGGCCAATGCGGCGACTCCCCATTCCCCCTGACCGAAGAGGCCTTCGAAAAAACGCGGCGGACGCTCCTCGCGGACTACGGCCTGGACATGAACTGGCGGGATATCCGCGGCTTTCTCGGCCGTCTCGATGAGGCTGGGGCCGCGCTCAACTACGCGACCTTCGTCGGGCACGGGACCGTGAGAGCCGCGGCCATGGGCTTCGGCAACCGGGCCCCCTCCGCCGTGGAACTCGAGCGGATGAAGGTGCTGGTCGCGGAGGCGATGGCCGGGGGGGCCCTCGGCCTCTCTTCGGGGCTCGAATACACGCCCGGGAGCTTCGCCTCGACGGAGGAGCTCATCGAACTCTGCCGCGTCGCCGCCGGAAGCGGCGGCGTCTACGCGACGCACATGCGCGACGAGGAAGCGGGCATCCTCGAAGCCGTGGACGAGGCCCTGCGCATCGCCAAAGAAACGCCCATCCGGCTCCAGATCTCCCACCTGAAGATCGGCTTCGCCGTGAACTGGCCCAAGTTTCCCGCCCTCCTCGACCGCCTCGAGCGGGCCCGCGCCGAGGGCATCGATTTCCGCTGCGACCGCTACCCCTATATCGCCTGGGCCACGGGGCTGGACATGTTCTTTCCCCTCTGGTCGCGCGAAGGCACGACCGAGGACTTCATCGTCCGACTCCGCGACGCATCCCTGCAGGACCGTCTGCGGGCCGAGGTCGCGGCCAAGGAAAAGGAGCTCGGCTCTTGGGAAAAGGTCCTTATCTCCTCCGTGGCCACGGACAAGAACCGTCCCCTCGAAGGGATGAACATCCTCGCGGCGGCGACCCGCTCCGGCCAGAGCCCCTACGAATTCATGCGGGGCCTTCTCGTCGAGGAGACGGGCCGGGTCGGCATGATCACCTTCGCCATGAGCGAGGACCAACTCAAGGTCCTCCTGGCCCACCCGCTCGTGGGGGTCGGGTCGGACGGTTCCGCCGTCGCTCCGTACGGCCCCTTGGCCAAGGGGAAGCCGCACCCGCGTTTTTACGGGACCTTCCCGCGTGTCCTGGGGAAGTACGTCCGGGAGGAGAAGGTCGTGTCGCTTGAGGAGATCGTCCGGAAGATGACGGCCATGCCGGCCGCGCACCTCGGATTCGTGCGCCGGGGGATGCTCAAGATCGGCTGGGCCGCCGATATCTGCGTTTTCGATCCGGAACGGGTCATCGACAAGGCGACTTTCACGGAACCCGCCGTCTACCCCGAGGGCATCAGGCAGGTCGTCGTCAACGGCGAGGTCGTCGTCGACGAAGGCCGGCACACCGGGCGCCTGCCGGGGAAGGTCCTGCGAAAGAACGCGCGGGGGGCCGTGGCGTGACCCGTCCCCGGGCCTTGTTGGCGAGGCCCGTCGCGGTCGCGCTGGCTGTCCTCGCACTTTCACTTGTCGCCCCGGCCGGTCGCCCTCCCGACAAACCCCAGGCGCAAGCGACCGGTCCCATCATCCGCCTGGCCTACAGGGCCCTCCAGCCGGGGGAACCGATAGTCGTTTTTCTGGAAACCGACGGCACGGCCAAGTCCGCCTCGGTGACGTTCCTGGGCCGGACGGTCGACCTGAGGCCCGCGCCGGGAGGCCGGAGCGTCTTCGCCTTTCTGGGGATAGACCTGCGGGCCAAGCCGGGGTCCCACACCATGACCATAAAGGTCTACAAGACGGGGGGGGAGGTCGAGACGATCCGCAAGGACCTCGAGGTCGCGGACAAAACATTCCCCTTTACGAAACTCCAGCTCAAGAGGGAATACGTGACGCCGCCCGCGGCGGCCCTGGAGCGGATCAAGCGGGAGGCGGAGCTCGTCGCGCTGGCCACGAGCGTCGTCACGCCGGAGTGGCTGGGTGACGGGCCCTTCGCCCTGCCGCACGACGCGCCGTCATGGTCGAATTTCGGTCAGCGGCGCCTCAACAACAACGTCCTCGAATCCGTCCACGCCGGGCTCGACATTCGGGCCCCCTTCGGCGAGAATATCCGCGCGGCCAACGCGGGAACGGTCGTTCTCGCAAGCGACCTCTATCTCGGCGGCAAGACCGTCATCATCGACCACGGCCTCGGTGTCTTCAGCTCCTACGGGCACATGTCCAAGCTCCTCGTCAAGAGGGGAGAAGCGGTGAAAAAAAGTACGCCCCTCGGGCTCTGCGGCTCGACCGGGCGCTCGACCGGGCCCCATCTCCACTGGTCGGTCAAGATTCTGGACGTCCGCATCGACCCCGAAGCCATGCTTCGCCTCCCCCTGGAAAAATAGGCCCTCAGGACGCCGCCCGTTTTGGCAACGATGAGGGCCATGCATCTCCCCCGGCCCCCCCGGGAACCAGTCCCGGCGGTTCCCCCGTCCCGCTTCGAGAGAAGCGGGACGAGTCCCCCTCCGCTACGGGGGCTATGCATGGCCCTCATCGCTGCCCGGGTGTCATCCTGAGGCCCTATTTCAGATAGGTCGCGAGCCACTCGTGGAGCGTCTTCCACCACAGCTCGGCGTTTTGGGGCTTGGAGATGAAGTGGTCCTCGTCGGGGAAGTAGAGGAGCTTCGAGGGGACACCCATCCGCTGAAGCGAGGTGAAGAGCTGGAGCCCCTGCTCGAGCGGGACGCGGAAGTCGTTGGCGCTGTGGATGACGAGGCAGGGCGTCTTGAAATTCTTGACGTACATCGACGGCGACCACTTCGTGTACTGCTCGGGGCTCGTCCACGGTGTGCCGTGGTAGTCCCATTCCGGGAACCACAGCTCCTCGGTCGCGCCGTACATCGAGCGGAGGTCGAAGACGCCGTCGTGGGAGACGAGGCAGTCGAAGATCGCCGTTTGACCCTCGATCCAGTCGATCATGTAGCCCCCGTAGGAGGCGCCCGCTGCACCGAGCTTGTCCTTATCGATGAAGGGATAGGTGCCGTGGAGATAGCCCACGGCCTTGATGATGTCCTCATAGGGCTTGCCGCCCCAGTCGCCGCTGATCGAATCGGTGAAGGCCTGCCCGTAGCCCGTGCTGCCGTGGAAGTTGACCATGGCCGTGACGTAGCCGGCCGCGGCGAACATCTGGGCGTTCCAGCGGTAATGGAAATCGTCGCCGAAGCTGCCCTGGGGCCCGCCGTGGATGAGCATGAGGAGGGGATATTTCTTCGATGGGTCGAAGGCCGGCGGCTTGAGCAGGAAACCGTGGACCTTGTCGCCGGCCGCGCCGTCGTACCAGAACTCCTCGGCCGGGTTCATGTCCAGACCAGCCAGAAGGTCGGCGTTGACTTTCGTGAGCTGCGCTAGCGTCTTCGTTTTCAAGTCGAGCGACCAGACGTCGTTCGGCTGATGGAGGGCATGTTTCAGGAAATAGAGCGTCCGGCCGTCGGGGGAGAGGGCGAGGGCGCTCAGCGTGTGGCCCTCGAAGACCTTCTCGACCTTCTTCGTCGCCAGGGTGACCCGGAAAACGGCCGTCCGCCCCTTTTCTTCGGCGTCGAAATATAGCGCCGTGCCTCCCGGCGCCCAGAAGAACGCGCCGACGGAATAATCCAAGCTCCCGGTCAGGTTGTCCGCGGTTCCCGTTTTCCGGTCGAAGAGCATCAAACTGAGCTTGTCGGCTTCGAACCCGGGACGGGCCATGGCCAGGTAGGCGAGGAAGCGTCCGTCGGGCGAATAGCTCGGCGAATGGTCGTTGGCCTTGTTGGCCGTCAGCTTTTTCGGCTCTCCGCCGCCCGTTCCGGTGACGAAAATATCATTGTTCGTGCCGAGCCCCAGCCGGAACTCGGGGTCGACGTTGCGGACGAAAGCTATTTCCTTCCCGTCGGTGGAGAAGGCGTAGTCCTGCGTTCCGCCCAAGGCGATCGGCGGCACGTCGAAGTCACCGGGGGTGATATCGACGAACGCTCCGCCCGCCGCGGGGATGACGAAGACGTGGCTGCGCGTCCCGTCCGACCAGGCGTTCCAATGGCGGATGAGGAGATGGTCGAAGAGACGGCCTTTGACCTTGCTCGCCTCGACGGCCTCCATTCTTTTCCGGTTGCTCTCGTCGTCGAGACAATCGGGGAAGACCGACGAGACGAAAGCGAGGTGCGTTCCACTCGGAGACCAGATGACTCCCGAGGCCCCGGTCGAGATCCGGGTGAGCTGGACCGCCTCGCCGCCGTTCGGGTCGATCCGCCAAACCTGCGGGCTGCCGGAACGCGTCGATATGAAGGCGATCGTTCGGCCGTCGGGCGACCAGCGGGGATTCATGTCGGCCGCCGGGCTCGAGGTCAGGCGCCTGGGCTCGCCGCCGCGCGCCGGGACGAGCCAGATGTCGCTCGCGCCGCGGTTGGCGGCCTTGTCCATGACCGTGACGACGTAGGCGATGGAGGTCCCGTCGGGGGAGAGTTGGAGGTCCGTCAC
>JADBLN010000112.1:0-49248 GCA_014894455.1 Acidobacteriota bacterium
TGCTCAATGAGATCGCGCTGATGGTCCGGGAGCAGGGAGAAACCGCCGTTCTCTATTAAATTCGGCGCGTTAGAGGCCGGCGGCCGGCCCGTCGACCGGATGCAGATTGGGAGGGACCCGTGACGAAGAAATACGTTCTTTCCGCCATGGTCGTGATTATCGTCCCGCTCGCCGGACTGCTTCTGGCCGGCCTCGGCCAGGACGCCCCCGCGGGCCATGGACCGGCGGATCCTCCGTCCGGGATTTCCGCACCCCAGTTCCTGCCCGACGACCTCGCCCAGCGCGAAAAATGGGAGGACTTCCTCGGGACCGCGGAGGTCGTCGGCAGCAAGCAGTTGACGGGGTCCGAAGCCGTGACCTCGCCCTGGGTCCTGACCCTCAAGAAAGGGGACGTGACCCATCGGGCCCTCTGGAAAAACGCCCAGGGCCGCATGGGCGGGTTCTGGGAGGGCTGGAACTACGAGATTGCCGCCTACCTTCTCGACAAGCACCTCGGGCTGGGCCTCGTCCCGCCCACCGTCGAGCGCCGCTTCCAGGAGAACAGGGGCTCCTGCCAGTACTGGGTCGACGACTGCATGTCGCTCCGCGACAGGGAGCAGAAGAAGATCAAGATGCCCCTGGCGAAGGTTTTCAACTGGAACCGGGCGACCTATCTCCAGAGACTCTGGGACAACCTCATCGCCAACGAAGACCGCCACATGAATCAGATCCTGATCACCCCCGACTGGCGGATGATCCTCATCGACCACTCCCGCTCGTTCCGGACGTCGGCCCGTTTCACCAAGGGCCTCCTCTACACGGCCAATTCCCCGCAGGGGCCCAAGCTCATGAGCGAGCTGCCGCGGGCTGTCGTCGACAAGGTCAAGGCGCTCGATTTCGCCGCGATCAGGTCCGCCGTCGGCGACACCCTCTCTGACGACGAGATCAACGCCGTCCTCATCCGGCGCGAACTCATCCTGAAGGAGATCGACCGGCTGATCAAGGCCACCGGGGAGAACAAGGTCTTCTACTGATCAGATATTCTTCGAAACGGTCAGGATGTTCTCGCCGCCGTCACGCCTGTAGCTCAGGCCGTCCATCATCGTCCGGAAAAAAAAGACGCCAAGCCCGCCCCGCTTGCCGCTGCGGAGTCTGGCCAGCACGTCGGGATTGGGTTTCTTGACCGGATCGAAGAGGACGCCCCGGTCCCGGATCTCCATGAACAGGGTCCCGTCGTCCCGCCAGATGCGGATGGCGAGGTCGCCTTCCCGGCCCTCGGGGTAGGCGTACAGGGCGATGTTGACGCAGATCTCGTGGAGCGCGAGCTCGATCTTGAGCTCGTCCTCCTCCGTGAGGCCCAGACCGCCGAGGTAGTCGTGGAGGAAGCGCCGGACCCGGTCGACCTCTTTGAGGGTGGCCGGGACGACGAGTTCTCTCGCATCGGTTTCCGTCAACGGACTCTCTCCTGGCCCCGGCCCTCACGGATTCCGTTTGACGACGACGAGGGTCATGTCGTCGCCGGCCTCGGTGCAGCCACTGAAAGCGAAGACGTCTTCGTAGATCTTCTCCATGATCTCTCGGGACCCGAGGGACCCGGAGATCTTGAGCCTGTCGGTCAGGCGCTGGTCGCCGAACTCCTCCCGCTTGTCCTTCCGAGTCTCGACGATGCCGTCGGTGAAGAGGCAGAGGATGTCGCCGGGTCCGACGGAGATCGTTCTCTCCTCGTAGGTCTGTCCCGGGAACATCCCCAGGCAGAGACCCGTGCTCTCGAGGAGGCGCGACGATCCCTTCGGCCCGACGAGGACGGGCGAGTTGTGGCCGGCGTTGACGTAGGCCAGTTCGTCCTTGCGCCGGTCGACGACCACCAGGAAGAAGGAGATGAAGCAGTGGCTGTCCGAGCTCGTGTAGACGAAATCGTTGAGGCCGGCGGTGAGGTCGCTCAGGTTGTACGTCGTGGGGAACTTCTCGTGGAGGGCCCCCCGCAGCGAGGCCATGAGCAGGGCGGCGCTTACGCCCACGCCGGCGACGTCGGCGATGACGACGCCCAGCCGGTCCTTGTCGATGGGGATGAAATCGTAATAGTCGCCCCCGACGTGGTAGCAGGCCCGGGTGCTGCCGCTGATGTCGTAGGGCGCGAAAGCGGGCTCATCCCGCGGCAGGAAGTTCTTCTGGATCTGGACGGCCAGGGCCAGCTCCCGCTCCATCTGGATCATCTTCAGGGATTCTTCGTAGAGCCGGGCGTTCTCGATCTTGATCGCGGCCAGGTTGGCGAGAAGGGTCAGGAGCCGCAGGTCGTCCTCCGAGAACTGCTCGAGGAGGGAGGCCCGGTCGCAGTAGATGAGTCCGATGATGTCCTGGTTGTTCCAAAGCGGCACGCACATGGCCGAGTGGATCTGGGCCTGGACGACGCTCTCCTGGGCCCGCAGCTGCTCGTCGGACTGGATGTCCGAGATGAGGATGGCCGAGTTCCGTTCGAGGGCCGTCTTGACGATCGTCTGGCTGACGAAGATGCTCTGCGTCCGCAAGGCCCCGTTCAGGATCTTGATGACCTTGGGCTCGAGGACTTGGGTCGCTTCGTCTTTCAGCATGAGGACGCCCCGGTCCATCGGGAGGTGCTGGGTGAGGACGTCCATGATATGCTCGAGGAGCTTGTCGAGCGGCATGTGGTAGATCAGGGCCTGGCTGACCTCGCTTATGACGGCGATGATCTTCTGGTCCTGCTGGAGGCGGTCCAGGTCGAGCCCGCCGCCCGGGGTCTTCAAGGCGCCGGACGAGGGCGGCTTTTTGAGAATGTCCTTGACCTGGATGATCGTATTCGAGCTGTGGGTGAAAGTCGTCCCTTCGACCATCTCGATGTTGGTCTGGAGGTCCCGGTCGAAATAGAAGCGGGTCGAGCCGACGAGGATCTCGTCCCCCCGGGCGAGATCGATCTCACCGTTGACGCGGCGCCCGTTGACGAACGTCCCGTTCTTGCTGCCCTGGTCGAGGAGGGCGTAGCCCCGCTCCGTCGGGGCGATGACGGCGTGGCAGCCCGAGCTGAACTGATCGGACAGGACGATGTCGTTCGCGGCCGCCCGGCCGATGCTCACCCGCTTTACGCCGAGCGGGAACGTGGAGGGGTCCCCTGTCTTCGGATAGATGAAAAGCTGGACCATGCGCATCCCTTCTCTATCATTGTAGAGGAGGCGGCGTCTCATTTCAACCTCATGGCCTTTTTCATGCGCAGGGCCCTCTCCTCCGGGGGCAGGTCCTCGATGAGCGGGAAGAGAAGGGCCTTGAGCTCGTAGTCGAGGAGGTCGTCCAGGAGCGAGAGCGAGTAGTCGACGGACTTCCGGGTTCCCTGGAGGATGTTCTGGCAGGCCTTGACGATGTCCTCGGGGGGATGGAGGAGGGTCATCAGGTCGAAGACTCGTTTGACCTTGATGTCCAGGGCCGCTTTGGCCTCGGAGGTCAGGCCGGCGGGGGCGCCGCCCGGGGCGCGGCCCGGCGCATCCAGGACGATGGCGTAGCCTTTTCCGATCAGGAAGAGGATCTCCGGCCGGACTTTCTTGTCCCGGAAACGGACCTCGGGCCGGTCGGCCCGGATCTTGTAGAGGGCGTCGATGAGCTCCGGCTCCACGTCCTCGCGGCGGCGGGCAAGCTCGTCGAGAAGGATGTCGGCGCTCCTCTGGGTCCCAAACCGGGCCAGGACGACGGGGATGGACCGGCGGACTTCCAACGCTTCGCTCTCGTCTCCAAGGGCGGACTTGAGCTCTTCTTCGATGCCGGGGCCGTAGTCCGTGAGCGTCCCCTGGGCCTCCAGGGCGGTCAGGGGGTTTCCGAGCTGCAGGAGGATGAGGGGGACGTGTTCGGCGCGCCGATGGACGGCCGCGCTGCGGAGGGCGTAAGTGACGACTTCGGGAGACGGGTCCTGCAGGAAACGTTCCAGGTACCGGAGAGTTTCAGGGGACCGGACCATCAGGCCGATGAGCTTGGCCGCGTCGATCCGGTCTACTTCCGAGGCGGAGCCGGCGTCTTCCGCGAGGCGCTTTTCCATGACCTCCTGATAGGAAGGCAGGAGGAAGATCAGGTCGATCTCGGAAGCGAAATCTTTGTCGACGATGGCCTCGTCCAGGCTCTGGAAGAGGACCTCGCCGCCGACGTCGAACAGGCTGTCCATGGACCGGGCCCGGAGTTCGTCCTGCTTGATGCCGAGGACTTCCTTGAGCTCGGGGGTCAGGTTGTTCTTGCGGACGAGGTCGAAGACGTTCATGAGGTAGAGGGTCGTGCTCCGTTCCCGGCTCTGCAGGGCGTCGAAGACGTCGCGGGTCAAATCGACGTCGACGTTGGCGCTGACGATCTTGTCGCCCTCGTCCCATCTCCTGCGGATATCCTTTTTCAGGACGGCCGGGTATTCCGCGTAGACGGCCCTGGTCAGGGCGATCCAAAGACAGAGGAACACGACGACCAGGATGCCGATCTCCCGGACCTTGGCGACATCGTCCTTGTAGGCAAACCCGGAAAGCCAGTACAGGACCAGGTAGAGCCCGGCGCCGAGGCCCGTCGCGAACTTGTTGACGAACATGTCGATGAAGATTTTCGCCTTGTACTTGATGTCGGCGGGAACGGGGATGTAGAGGAGCTCGCGGACCGACTGGCTGAGCGTGTTGTCGAAGAGCTTGTCCCCCCCCCGGATGAGGCTGGCCCAGGCCAGGAGTGCGCCCGCGGAGACCAGGAAGACGGCCAAGGAGCCGACCAGGAGAAGGGCGGGCGCGACGAGAAGTGCCCAGCGGATGCCGAAGGTCCTCAGGACGCGCCTGGTCGTGGCCAGATGGAATATCGTCGAGACGACAAGGATGGCCAGGAAGAACATCGCCAGGAAGAGGGTCCGGTCATCTGCGGCGGTGAAAATCCTCCTGACCGCGAACTTGAATTGAAAGTTTATGAGGGAGCCCACGACCATGGCCGAAGCCAGCGTCGCGGCCAGCAGGCGGAGATAGCGGCTCCGCTTGACGGACAGGAAACTCTCCAAGTATCCGACCCGGGCCCCGGCCTGCACAGGATTGACCTCGGCCTCGGCGGCTCCCCTGAGCTGCTTTTGTTCGGCGTAGACGCGGTTGACCATCACCAGGGCGAGGGCGAGGATGACGGGACAGACGAGGAGGAGGTTCCCGGCGCTGATGAGCTTGGCGAAAACCATGAGTGCGGCCAGGGACGACCCGGCGATCCCGCCGAAGAGCCCGCCCGTGACGAAGAGCCCGACGAGCCGCTTGCCCTGGTAGGGGTCGAATACGTCGTTGACGGCGATCCAGAACTGAGTGACGGACATGGCGATGAAGACGTCGGACCAGAAGCAGAAGACGAACACGGGGACGGGCCAGGCCCTCATGATGGTCAGCGGGAGCCAGACAAAGAAGATGCCCCCGGAGGAATCGGCCACGGGCGTCGAAACCAGGCTTTTCAGGTAGACGTCAAAGGCGTACCAGAAGACGAGAAGGCAACCGATGAAGAACAGGATGGAGACCGAAATGTAGGTCCGCCGCGGCAAGCGATTGAGAAGCCGGGCGTTGAGGGCCACGACGAAGCCGATGAGGAGGGCGGTGGCCAGGTCGGCATACGGCCACCAGGCGGGGTTGACGAGGCCGATCAGAAAGCTCTCCTTGACCGGCTTGACGATGTAGAAGGAGAACGTGATCAGGAAGAAAAACCCGGACAGGTAGAGCGCCGCGTGGGCTTCGTGACCGCGGACGTCGGCGAAACGGTTGAGGAGTTTTTCAAGCCGGCCGTTGGCCACGCGGCCCCCTTGTCAGACCCCCCCGAGGTCAGGCTTTGTCAAAGCTCTCCAAGGCGCCCTCGCAATCCTCCTGGATGTCGAGGACCTTGGTCAGCATCGTGATCTGGAAGATCAGGAGGAGCTTCTTGGAGATCCGGCACAGCTTGAGCTTCCCGCCCAGGTTTTGGGTCGAGATGTAGCTGGCCAGGATCTCCCCCACCCCGAAGCTGTCGATGAACTCCACGCCTTCGAGGTTGAGCAGGACGTTCCTCGTCCCCCGGTCGAGGTGCGACTTGACCAGGTTGTGGAGGGTCGTCTGCATGCTCTCGGAGCGGCGTATCTCACCTTCGATGTCGAAGATGACGACGTTGTTGGATTCTCGAGTTTTTATCAGCATGTCTGCCAGCCTTGACCATGTGTTTATCAAAAGCCCGCCGGAAAGTCAACAAAACCGCTTTTTTTGCTAGAATAGGGGGGAAAGGAGAACGTCATGCCACTCATAGAGATCCACCTCCTCGAAGGTCGGACGGACGAGCAGAAAAAGGCCCTTCTCACCGCCGTCACGACGGCCGTTCACGAATCGATCGGCGCCCCCCTCGAAACGATCCGGGTCTGGGTCCAGGAGTTTTCCCCGAAAGAGTACATGGCGGCCGGGGTCCTCGCCGCCGAAAAGAAGAAGTAGGCGCGTTCACTGCCCTTTCGTCAGCGACGGGAACCAGTCCCGGCGAAAAGATGGCTCTCTGTTTAAGATATTTCCCAGAATTGTGGCTCCGAGCCGCTCCGCCACAATTCTGCCGGTCGCTCCTGGGAATACGCTCCCTGCCGGTCCCCCTCCGCTACGGGGGCTAGACATGGTTCCCATCACTGACTGGGCAGCGAACGCGCAAGAAAAAGCAGAGAGGTGAAGAGGATCAAGTGGCGCAGATGGCGAAGCGCTCGCGTTCAGGTTTTTCGTCTCAGCTTGCTCTTCCGGATGCCGTAGGTAAAATAGATGACCAGCCCGATCCCCATCCAGGCGAGGAGCCGGAACCACGTGTCCTTGGGCAGCCCCGACATCAGGTAGAAACAGGACAGGATGCCCATGACCGGGACGAAGGGGACGAGGGGGGTCTTGAAGGGCCGCGGAATGTCGGGACGGGTGTAGCGGAGGACGAGGACTCCGCCGCAGACGATGACGAAGGCGAAGAGCGTCCCGATGCTGACCAGCTCGCCGACGATGCCGATGGGGAGCATGGCCGCCGCGATCGCGACGAAGACGGCCGTGACGATGGTCGTGACGTGGGGCGTGCCGTACTTCGGGTGGACCCGGGCCGCCGCCGGGGGCAGGAGGCCATCCTTAGCCATGGTGTAGAAGATCCTCGGCTGGCCCATGAGCTGGACCATCATCACCGACATGAGCCCGATGATGGCCGCGATCTTCACCAGCGGCGACAGCCAGAAGAGGCGCATGGCGTCGATGGCCACGGCGACGGGGGCCGGGACGTCAAGCTGGGTGTAATGGACGACGCCGGTGAGGACGAGGGAAAAAGCGATGTAGATGGCCGTGCAGGCGAAGAGGCTGCCGAGGATGCCGATGGGCATGTCCCGCTTCGGGTTCTTGGCCTCTTGGGCCGCAGTCGAGACGGCGTCGAAGCCGAGGTAGGCGAAGAACATCACGCCCGCGCCGCGCAGGACGCCGCTCAGGCCGAAAAACCCGAACTGGCCCTGGTTCGGGGGGATGAACGGTTTCCAGAGGGCCGGCTTGATGAAGAACAGACCCGCTCCGATGAAGATGAGGATGATGCCGATCTTGAGGAAAACGATGACGGAGTTGACCGTCGCCGACTCCTTGATGCCCCGGACGAGGATGTAGGCGACGAGAGCGATGATGAAGGCCGCCGGCAGGTTGAGGACGGCCCCGGTCTTCGTCCAGGCCCCGGTTTGCGGGTTGAAGGAGTAGGGAGCCGCCGCCAGGGAGGCGGGGAAATCGACGCCGATGTCCTTGAGGAAGCTGACGACGTAGCCCGACCAGCCGATGGCCACCGTCGTGGCGCCCAGCGAATACTCTAGGATGAGATCCCAGCCGATGATCCAGGCGATGAGCTCGCCGAGGGTGGAATAGGCGTAGGTGTAGGCGCTGCCGGCGATGGGGATGAGGGAAGCGAATTCGGCGTAGCAGAGCCCGGCGAAGGCGCAAGTCACGCCGGCCAGCATAAAAGAGAGCGTTACGGCCGGCCCGGCGTACTGGGCGGCGGCATGGCCGGTGATGACGAAGATCCCGGCGCCGACGATGGCCCCGACCCCGAGGAAGATGAGGTGCCACGGCCCGAGGACGCGCTTAAGGCCCGACGTATCCGAGTCGGCTTCTTGGGTCAACTGCTCCAGGCTCTTCGTGGCGAACAGGACGCTTTTCATGGTGTCGATTTATAGCACAGTCTCAAGAGGGGGTCAAACCTACTTTTTTCGAAAAAAAGTAGGTTTGACCCCCTCTTCCTCCGGCTTCTTTCTGAAGAAACCATAGAGGACCGGCAGGACCAGGAGGGTCAACAGGGTCGACGAGATCAGGCCGCCCACGACGACGACGGCCAGGGGCTTCTGGATCTCCGAACCCGGCCCGGTGGCAAAGAGCATCGGGATGAGGCTGAAGACGCCGATGGACGCGGTCATGAGGACCGGCCGGAGCCGGGTCTCCGTCCCCTTGAGGATGGCCTGTTCGACGGGCATCCCGCAATCCTGGAGCTGGGACACATAGGAGACGAGGACAAGCCCATTGAGGACGGCGACACCGAACAGGACGATGAACCCGACCGACGCCGGCACAGAGAGGTAGAGGCCCGAGATGAGGAGGGCGAAGACGCCGCCGATGAGGGCGAAGGGCAGGTTGAGAAGAACGAGGAACGCCAGCCGGACCGAGTTGAAGGTCATGAGGAGGAGGAAAAAAATGAGAGCTATAACGGCCGGAGTGATGACCATCAGCCGGGCCATGGCCCGCTGTTGGTTCTCGAACTGGCCGCCCCAGCTGACGAACGTTCCGCTCGGGAGCGGGACGTCCCGCCGGACACCGGCCCGCGCCTCCTTGACGAATCCGCCGATGTCGCGGCCGGCGACATTCATCTCGATCCCGATCCGGCGCTGGCCGTTTTCCCGGCTGATCTGGGCCGGCCCTTCGACGGCCTCCACGGCGGCTAGGTCACCCAGCGGCACCCGGTATCCGCCGGGCGCGCTGATGAGGATCGTCTTGAGCCTTTCGAGGGAGTCGCGGTGATCTTCGGCGAACCGGGTGATGATGTCGAAAAACCTATTTTCCTCGTACATCAGGCTGGCCGGCTTTCCCTCGACCGCCATCTCGATAACATCGAGGACGTCCCGGACGCTGATCCCGTAGCGGGCGATCTTGGCCCGGTCCACCGTGATCGAGATATACGGCTGGCCGGAGACCTGTTCGACGAGGATGTCCTTCGCCCCGCGGACCCCCGACAGGACGCGGGCGATATCCTCGGCCGTGGACTTGAGCACGTCCATGTCCTCGCCGAAGACTTTGACCAGGACCTCGGCCCTGGTGCCTTCCATCAGCTCGTTGATCCGGCACTGAATAGGCTGGCTGAAGGAAATGACCATGCCCGGGATGTCGGCCACGGTCCGGCGCATCTTGTCCATGAGCTCGGCGCTCGTCTTCGCGTTCTTCCACTCGGAACGGGGCCTCAGCGCACCGACATAGCCCGTCTTGTCCACGCCGCGCGCTTCGATGGCGATCCCCGTCTGGCCCGTCTTGCCCACGATGACGGCCATCTCGGGAAAAGCCATGAGCTTTTGCTCGACGAGTTTGGAAATTTCCAGGGCCTTGTCGAGCGAAACGCCGGGGAGAAGCTGGAAGTCCATGTCGAAGGCGCCCTCGTCCATGACGGGCAGGAACTCCGTCCCGAGACGAGGGATGACGGCGACGGCCGCGGCCAGCAGCAGCACCGCGGCCCCGATGACGACGGCCTTCCTCCTCAGCCCGAACTTGAGGACCGGCAGATAGGCCTTCTTTGCCGCCCTCAGCAGGAAGCTCTCCTTTTCATGCCCCGGCTTGAGGACGAGCGAGCAGAGGACCGGGATGACGAAGATCGAGAGGAGAAGCGAGGCCAGCAAGGCGATGCCCACCGTGAAAGCCAGGGGAGAGAACATCTTGCCCTCGTAGCCCTGGAGCAAAACGATGGGCAGGAAGGTCAGGGCGATGATGAGCTCGCCGAAAATGCTGGGCTTCCGGACTTCGATCACGGCCTTGAAAACATCGGGAATAGCCGACCTCCCCCTCTCCGCCTCGCTCAGGTGCCGCTGGACGTTCTCCACCTGGATGATGGTCGCGTCGATGATCATGCCGATGCAGATGGCCAGCCCGCCGAGCGAGATGAGGTTGGCGGTCAGGCCGGCGCTCTTCATGACCGTGAACGTGAGCAGGGCCGAGAGCGGCAGGGCCAGAATGACGACGAACGCTCCGCGGACGCTCCGCAGGAACAGGAAGAGGACGACGATGACGAGGATGGACCCGACGAGAAGCGCCCCCGTCACGGTATCGATGCTCTTGACGATGATATCGGAGCGCTTGTAGTAGGGTTCGATCCGGACGCGGGCAGGCATGAGGTTCGAGTCGTTGATCTCGGCCACCTTGGCCTCGACCCGGGCGACGACGTCGCGGCTGTTCTCTCCGCGGAGCAGCATGACGACCCCGCCGACGCATTCTCTCTTCCCGTCCTTGACGGCCGCGCCCTGGCGGACGGCGTGGTCCATCCTGACATCGGCGACGTCGGCGATGGTGACCGGGACGCCGGCCGACGACTTGAGGACGATCCTCGAGATGTCCTCGACCGAGCGGATAAGCCCGATCCCGCGGATGAGGAACTGCTCGGAATGGCGGTCGAGGAAGCCGCCGCCGACATTCTGGTTGTTGTTCCTGACGGCCGCGTAGACGTCGCCCGCGCTCAGTCCATATTTGAGAAGCCGGTCCAGGTCCACGATGACCTGGAATTGTTTGATGTACCCGCCGAAGGAATTGACTTCGCTGACCCCGGGGACGGATTTCAGGAGCGGGCTGATGACCCAGTCCTGAAGGGTCCTGAGCTCCGTGAGGCGGGCCTCTTGCGCTGCCGCGTCGGCCGGCTCCGGGCCTTCGAGCGTGTATTGGTAGATCTCCCCCATCGCCGTGGCCACCGGCCCCATCTCGATCTGGACGTTCTCGGGGATGGTGTCCTTGGCCTCGGCCAGGCGCTGGAAGACGAGCTGGCGGGCGAAATAGATGTCCACCTTGTCCTGGAAGACGAGAGTGACGACCGAGATCCCGTACTTCGTGACCGACCTCATGATGTCGAGTCCGGGCAGGCCCCTCATGGCCATCTCCACCGGGTAAGTCACGAACTTCTCGATCTCCATGGGCGAAAGGCCGGGCGCCGTGGCCACGACCTCGACCTGGATATTGGTCACGTCGGGGAAGGCGTCGATCGGCAGCGACAGGAACGAATAAAGCCCGACTCCGACGATGAGGGCGAGGACGATGAGGATGAGAGTCCTTTGCCTGAGGGAAAAAGCGATGATCTTCTCGATTATCATTTCTCTCCTTCGAGGGTGCCCTTGAGCATCTCGGCCTTGACGTCGAAGCTGCCCGCGGTGACGACGCGCTCCCCGGCCGAGAGCCCCTTGAGGATCTCGACGAAACCCTCGGCCGCCCGGCCCGTCTCGACGGCCCGGCGCGCGTACCGGCCGGCCGCGGTCTCCACGAAGACGACCGCCTTCCCCTCCGCCGTGCGGACGGCCTCCTCGGGGACGGCCAGGAAGGCGATTTTCCCGGAAGCGAAGATCCGGACCTCGGCGAACATGCCCGGCTTGAGGCGGCCGGCAAGATTGCCGACCTCGAGGCGGCACTTGACGGTCCGCGTCTGTTCGTCCATGACCGATCCGACCTGGGTCAGAGAGCCGGCGAAAACCTCCCCGGGGTAGGCGGCGACGGCTATTTCCGCCTTCGCGCCCGGCACGACCGCCGCCAGGTCCTTTTCGTAGATGTCGGCGAGGACCCAGAGTGTCGAAAGGTCGGCGAGTTCGGCCAGGCAGCTCCCGGCTTCGACGGCGCTCCCGGGCAGAACTTCGGTCTCGACGATCGTTCCGGCAATAGGGGCGCGGACACCGAATGTCGGAAGCGGCACGCGTGCGGACCGGAGGGAGGCGAAGTCCGGTTCTTCGAATCCGAGAAGTCGGAGCTTGGTCTCCGTGGAGGCGAGGAGCTCGGCGTCGAGCGCGGCGTCCTCCGCGGTCCGCACGCGGGAGGCGCCCGTGACGCGGCCGTGGATCTGGACATATTCGGCCTCGACGGCCATCAGCCCGGGGCTGAAGAGCTCGAAAAGCACCTGGCCTGCAGCGACCCGGTCGCCCGGAAGAGCGAGGACTCTCTCGACCCGTCCCGCGACGCGGGGACTCACCCGGACGTATTTTTTGCGGTTGAAGGAGACCGATCCGGTCGCTTTCACGGACGTCAGGAACGTCCGCCGCTCGACGGCCGCCGTCTGGATGCCCGCCGTCCGGACCGCCTCGGCGCCGAGACTGACTTCGCTATTCGTTACCGTCTCTTCGCTCGGGCCGCCCCCCCCTTCCCGCTTTCCGGGGGCGCAGGCCTGGATGATGAATAAAAACAGCCCGGCCAGCAGGGTCGCGGCGGCGATACGCGTTGCGCAGCGGTTCATGTTCATGACCATCCTCCTGTTCTCACTCTATCTCGCCCGTGCGGAAAGACCCATCTTCGCCGGCGGCGGCGATGTCGATGAGCGACAGCCGGTAGTTGAGAAGGGCCTTGAGGTATTCGAACCGGACTTCCTTAAGGCTCCTGACGATGTCCAGGACGCTGAGGGAGTCCGACTTCCCGAACCGGTAATTGATGATCCCCGTTTTCAAGGATTCTTCGACTTCCCGGAGCAGCGAATCCTGGAAGAGACGGATCTGCTCCTCGAGCGCCAGGGCGTCGGCGTAGGATCGCTCGAGGACCGCCAGGACCTCGCGAGTCCTCGCCGCGGTCGAGACGGCGGCTTGGCCGGCCAGCGCCTCGGCCTCCATCGCGGTGCCCCGCGGCGCCTTCCGTTGGAGAGGCAGGGATAGTCCGAATTCGACGCCCCAGCCGCCAAGCCTCTTGCTGGGAAGGAAGAAGCCCAGGGTAAGGTCCGGCAGGGTCATCGTCCTGGCCAGGGCAAGGGAGCGGCCGGCCAGCTTTTCCCCCTCGGCGGCGAGGCGGAGAGAGGAACCGGCCAGGGCGGCGGCTTTCAGCTCCTCCCAGGTCCTGCCGAGAGGGGCGAATCCGACCGGCGTCGAGAAGCTCAACGGCGTGTATCCGGAGTCCCCCAGGAGGAGGCTCAGGGCCAGCGTTTTTTCCTTGAGAAGCCGCCGGCCCTCGACGATCTGGTTCCGGGCCCGAAGGGTCTCCAGTCGGCCGCGCACGACGTCGAGGTAGGCGACCTCTCCGGCCTTGTAGCGTTCGACCGCGAGCCCGGTATAATCCCCGAGGGTGAGCAGGAACGATTCGAGGTCGGCCAGGCTCTTTTGGGCGAAAGCGGCTTCAAAGTAAGCCCGCTCCACGCGGCTGCGGACGACGTTGCGGGCCCGGTCGAACTCGAGCTGAGCCCGGGCCTCTCCCAGGGCCCCGATGTCCCTGCGGACAGCCCTCTTTCGCGGATGCTCGATCATCTGCCTGAAGCCCAAGCTGAACTCCTTCTCGCCGCTCGAATTCCAGAGCGGGAGCCCCACGGCTTCGAAGGTCAGCTCGGGGTTGGGAACCGCCTCGAGCTGCATCCGCCGGCCGCGGGCGGCGTCGACCCCCTGGCGGGCCAGGACGACGGCCGGATGCCTGTCCAAGGCCAGCGCAACAGCCTCCTCCAGAGTGATGCTCCGCTCTTCGGCCGGAAGCGCGGAAATGAGTATTGCCGTCAGGACGACGCTGGCGAGCAGTCTCTTTCGAAACATGGGAATCCTCCTTGTCGGGACGTCGGGGCGAAACCGCAGAAGGGCTCAGACGAGGGAGGATTTCGGGGGGTGGGCGATGTCGGCGCCCATGGGGCCGCGCAGGCGGGTGACATCGGCCGGAGCGCTCATGATCCGGAAGTCCATGGCCCGGGCAAAGTTGTCCGTTTCCGGGCCGAAGAGCGAGCTCCAGAAGCAGAGGCAGGTCGACGCGCCCCCGTGGTGTTGGTGGACGTGGCCGAACCCGCCGCCTCTCGAAGGGCAGTGCACCGGGCAGTGGTCCTCAGCGTAGAAATAGTGGAACATACCGACGGCGAAGAATATGACGAAAGCGATGACCGCGGCCTTTTTCATTCTGCGCAGATTATCCCACGGTCTGCGGATTTCGTCAACGCGCCGGCGGTCCCTTTTCTTCCCCTCCGACTTTTGTTAGAATCTGGCCCATTCGAAGACGGCCTGAATGCCGCGGGAGACCGGATGCAGGATTTCGGATCATGAGAGCCCTCGTCACGGGGGCCAGCGGATTCATCGGCCGGCGTCTGGTCATGGAGCTGGTCCGCCGCGGCCACGAGACCGCCTGTCTCGTCCGTCCGACGAGCAAGACCGCTCCGCTCAGGGACCTGCCGGTCGAGTTCGTCCTCGGCGACATCGGCGACGCCGCCTCCCTCGCCCACTCCGTCAAGGACCGGGATCATATCTTCCACCTGGCCGGGGTCATCCAGGCGATCGATGGGCCGGCTTTCGAAACGGCCAACGCGCGAGGGACCCGGAATCTTGTCGACGCCTGTCTTCGGGCCGCGCCTGCCATCAAGCGGTTCGTTTTCGTCTCGAGCATCGCGGCCGCCGGCCCGAGCCCGGACGGGAAGGCCCTGACCGAAGACGACGAACCCCGGCCGGTGTCGGCCTACGGCCGGAGCAAGCTCGCCGCCGAGCGCATCGTCCTGGAGGCGGGGGCCAGGATGCCGGTGACGATCGTCCGGCCGCCGAACGTGCTCGGGCCGGGCTCGAAGGAGATCGAGCGGACCCTCGGGCTCCTCCGGAAAAGGCTCGTTCCGGCCCTCGGCGACAACCGGCCGCGGACGAGTCTCGTCGACGTCGACGACCTCGTCGAAGCCCTGCTCCTCGCGGCGGAAAATCCCCGGAGCGTTGGCCGGACCTATTTCGTCACCGACGGCCAGGCCTACGCCTGGCCCGAGATCACGGCGGCGATCGCCGAAGAGCTCGGCGTCAAGCGGTTCATGATCAAGGTCCCCTTCGGCTTCCAGATCCTGGCCGCTCGGTTCGCCGAAACGGCCGCCCGTCTCGGCCGGAAGCCTCCCCTCCTGACCCGGGAGATCGTCCGGGCGGCCCGGGACCATTTCTGGATCTACGACGGGTCGAAAATCGAGCGTGAGCTCGACTTTCATCCAAGATACGGCCTGCGAGAATCGGTTCGGCGGGCCGTTGAAGAGTCCCGGCTCGGAAGACGGGGCCGCGCCGGACGGAAGGAGGAGGCGTGATGGGGCCCAAGCGGCTCTCCTTGGCTGGGCTCGAGCTCCGGCCGACCGACGCCGTCCTCCTCGGCGGGCTCGGCTTTCTCCTCCTCCTGGCCGCCGTTTTCAACGGGCGCCTCGACCGGCCGCTCGCCTTCATCGGCACGAACCTCCTCACCATCGTCCTCTATGTCGGGGCCCTGATCATCCTGCGGCGCCTCCGGCCGAAAGGGCTCCGGTTTCTCCTGCGGACGGCCTCCGTCCAGTTCATGTATCTCCGGATATTCCTGGCCAGCCGCGATCTCCAGCTCCTTTTCTTCACCTGGAACGACGACCGCGTCCTCGCCTGGGAGAAGGCTGTCTTCGGCCTCCAGCCCCTCGTCTGGATCCAGAAGCTCTACTCCCCGCCGCTGACGGAATGGATGTTCTTCGTCTACGTCGTCTACATCGTCATCTACCCCATCCTGGGCGCGGTCATCTTCTTCCGGCGCGGCGAGGAGGCGAACGAGGATTATCTCTTCCAGCTGGGCCTGATCAATCTCGTCTGCGGCCTGGGCTTCATCCTCTTTCCGGTGGCCGGCCCCATGCGCTTGGAGAAGGTGCGCGTCCTTCTGACCGAGCCCCTCCGGGGCGGCGTCTTCGCCTCCGTGGCCGAGTACATCCGGTCGCACGTCCATGCCGCCGGCGGGACGATCCCCAGCCCCCATTGCGCCGTGGCCACGGTCATGTGGTTCATGTCCTTGAAATACACGCGCCGGGGTTTTTGGCTTCTCGCCCCGGTCATCCTGTCCCTCTACGCCTCCACGGTCTACAGCCGGTTTCACTATCTCTCCGACTCGGTCATCGGGATCGCCGTTGCCGTGCTCGTCCTCCTCGCGGCGCCCGCTATCACGGGGGCCTGGCGCCGCTGGACCGACGGCAGACCCGGAGGCGCTCCGTGAGCCGCGTCCTGATCACCGGCGCCAACGGTTTCATCGGCTCCAACCTCTGCCGCTGGTTCCGGGATCGGGGCTGGGAAGTCGACGCTCTCGTCCGGGAATCATCGGACCTCCATTTCCTGGCCGGACTCGACGTCCGGTTCATCAAGGGCGATCTCCGTTTCCCCGAGAAAATCGACCTGCCGGCCGGGACGACGGACGTCATCCACGCCGCCGCCCTCGTTTCCGACTTCGCCGAGGACGAAGAATGTGCGCGGAACATCTTCGACACGACCCGTAATTTCGTCCGGAAGCTCCGGGACTCCGGTGCTCCCATCAGGCGGTTCGTTTACATCTCGACGGCCCTGACGCTCGGCTTCGGCCGCCGGGACATCGCGGAGGAAAGGCCCGGCAGGTCGGCGGCGTTCCTGCCCTACGTGCGCCACAAGATCCGGACGGAGAACGAGCTCCGCGACCAGCACGCGGGCAGGGGCTTTCCAGCGGTCATCCTCAGGCCCGGCGACGTCTTCGGGCCGAACGACCGCGTGACATGCGCCAACATCCTCAGGGGATGCGAGCGGGGCGCACCCCTCATCGTCGGGCACGGCCGCTGGCGCTTCGGCTACTGTCATGTCGGGAACCTCTGCCAGGCCGTCGAGCTGACCCTGGTCAAAGAGGGGATCGAGGGGAAGTCCTACACGGTGACGAACGACACACTCCCGACCTGGCGTGATTTCTTCAAGGCCCTTCAGAAAGGACTGGGAAAGAAGCAGAGGATTTATGTCCCCATCCGGCTCGCCTATGTCGCTTCAGGAGTATCCGGCCTGCTCGCCGCCATCCTTCCCCATTTCGAGCGCGAGCTGAACTATTACCGGATCAAGCGCATCACGACCGAAACGACCTACGACATTTCCCGGACGGTCGACGAGCTCGGGTATAAGCCCGACGACGACTTCGAACGCCAGTTCGCCGAGGTCGTCGAATGGTACTTGAAGGAGCGAAGGAATGGCTACTTGGCTTGAACGTACCGCCGGCCCGGGCGGTCTTCCCCTGGCCCTTGTCTACCTGGAACTTATCCTCGCCCTGACTTTCCTCACGACGGGCCTTCACTTCCGCGCCCTCCGCAAGACGCGGGATGAACTCACGGCCGTGCGCATGTATTTCCTGGCCTTTTTCGTCCTGCTGCTGGCCATACCCTGTTCCCTCGTGTTCCTGACCTCGTCCGGGCCGTGGGCCGCTCTGGCCTCGTTCGGCTGGACATTCGGCCGGGCCGGCCTGGGATTCGCGCTCGCCGGGGCCGGACTGCCGCTGGCCGTTCTGGCCGGGTTCGTTGGCTCCCGGGACCCGGAGATGCAAAAGATGTACCCGTTTGCCAAGGCGGCGTGCGGCAGCATCCGGACCTTCGTGGGTTATGAGTTGTCCTATCTCTTCCTCTATTATCTCCCCTGGGAATTCGTCTTCCGCGGCGTGCTGTTCCTCCCGCTCGTCCCGGCGGTAGGGCTCATTCCGGCCCTGACCATCCAGACCGTGATCTCGACACTCCTCCATATCGGGCATCCCGACACCGAAATTTTCGCCGCGGCCGGAGCGGGGCTTGTTTTCGGACTCATCGCTTGGGCCACGGGGTCGTTCCTCTACCCGCTCGTCCTTCATGCGGCGACGGGCATCGCCACCGACACTTTTCTCTTCCTCCGCCGCGGCCAAAGGACTCCGTGAAGGTCTTCGTCACCGGAGCGACGGGGTTCGTCGGCGCGGTTTTGATGCCGGAGCTCATCGGTCGGTACGGCGCCGGCTCCATTTCCGCGTTCGTCCTCCCGGGTGACATCATTCCCGCGACATGGAGGGGGTCCGGAGTGCGGATGTTCAATGGAGACATCACCGACGCCCGAGCGGTCAGCGCAGCGGCGGCCGGGCATAGCCATATCGTCCATCTCGCCGGGTTCATCTCCTACTGGAAGGGCGACGCGGACAGGCTGCGGACAGTCAACGAAGACGGCGTCCGTTCTGTGGTCGAAGCATCGCTTGCGGCGGGGATCGAGCGCCTCATCCATATTTCGTCCGTCGGGGCCGTCGGGTTTCACGAGTCGGGACAGTCGGCCGACGAGACGACGCTTTTCAATTGGCCGGAGGACATCCTCTACACGGCCTCGAAACGCCGCGGGCAGGACATCGTCGAGCGGGCGGTCCGCGAGCGCGGCCTGCGGGCCGTCATTTTCAACCCAGCCTCGATCATGGGTCCGGGCGACCACAACCCGGCGACGCCGCATAACGAGCTCTACAGGAGAATTTCGCGAGGTCCGCTGTTCGGTTCCTTCTCCGGCGGACTGGCTATCGTCGATGTCCGCGACCTTGCCGCGCTCATCCTCAAGGCTTTGGAAGGCCGGGGACGCGACGGTGAAAGTTATCTTGTCGTCGGGGCCAACCTGCGCTACAGGGACGTCATCCAGTCGATCAGCCTGGCCTGCGGAAGAAGGGCCTACCCCTTCCCCATCCCGGGTCCCCTGCTCGCTGCGGCCGGCCATATCTTGGAGCGTACTGCTCGCAAAACCGGACGCCGGCCTCTGCTTACCGCCGCCTACGGCCGGTTAAGCGGCTGGACGGCCTACTACGACAACACCAAGAGCCGGCGGGAATTCGGCCACACCTACATCGACGCGGACACGACGATCCGGAACGGCTGGACTTACTTCCGCGATACATTCTGAACGGAAGGGGGTCAAGCCCCCTTCTTCCCTCAGCGCGTACGCACCGGCAAGACGATGTGGGACGGATGCGCCTTGGACCGGAAGACGCGCTGGGTCGCAGGACGGTAGTCCGAGGCCTTGGCCAGGAATATATTTTCGACGAAGGTTTGCGGGTTGCGGTCGATGAGCGGGAACCAGGTGCTCTGGACCTGGACCATGATCTTGTGGCCCTTGAGAAAACGGTGGTCGGCCGCGTGGAGGTCGATGGTGAAGTCCGTGACGCGGTTGGGGACGAGGGCCTCGGGCTTCTCAAAGCTCGACCGGAACCGGCCGCGGAAAACCTCGTTGGCGATCATCAGCTGATAGCCGCCCATGGCCGGCTCGGCTGGCACGTCCTCGGGATAGACGTCGATCAGTTTTACGATCCAGTCGCTGTCCGTCCCCGTCGTCGAGGCGAACAGACGGGCGACGATCTGCCCCGTGACGGTGACGTCTTCGGTGAGCGACTCGGTCTCCCAGCTCAGGACGTCCGGCCGAAGATGGACGAACCGCTGGTCGCCGACAAGCCACGTCGACCAGCCCGAGCCGCGCGGGTCGTAAGTCGCCTCGACCGGCCGCGGCCGGTAAGGCACGGGCCGGGAGGGATCGGAAACGTAGCTGTCGAAAGCCCGGTCGTCCTCCCTCGAGGGAGCTTCGAATGACAATCGGCCGTCCTCCCGGAAATAGAGGCCGCGGTCTGCGGTGAGTTTGCGGGGCGGCCACTCGTCGTAGACCTGCCAGGTGTTGGCCCCCGTCTCGAAGATGACCGCTTCCGGAACGTCCCATCCGACCTTGTCCTTCAGATAATGGGCGAAGAACGGCGCCTGGATCTTCTCCCGGAAATATTTCGAGGTGTTGGCGCCGAACTTGATCCGTCCCAGGGCGCTCCCGTCGGTCCGCATCCAGCCGCCGTGGTTCCAGGGGCCGGCGACGAAAAAGCTGAACTCGTCGCGGTCCAGGGGCTCGAGCGTCTCGTAGATCTTCTGCGGCCCGTAGAAATCCTCCTGGTCCCACCAGCCGGCGACGTTCAGGGTCGGGACCGTCACCCGGGTCAGGTAGGGGGCCATCGCCTGCTTTTGCCAAAACGCGTCGTAGTTCGGGTGGGCGACGTAATCGTTCCAGGTCGGGATCTTTCCGAGAAGGTATTTCTCGTTCACCGTCGACAGCGGGCCGAGCCGCAGGTACCACTCGTACGTGTCGAACGCGTCGAACTGGAACGAAGCGTCCTCTTTGGAGGTTTCCATCCTCGCCGCGTACTCGAAGCCGTAGCTCAAACGGAAGGCCCCGTTGTGGTGGAAGTCGTCGCCCAGATACATGTCCGCCGGAGGGGCCTGTGGAGAGACGGCCTTCACGGCCGGGTGCGGGTCGAGCATGGCCATAGCCGTCAGCCAGCCTCCGTAGGAGATGCCCATCAGGCCGGCCCGGCCGTTGTGACCGGGGACGTTCTTGAGGAGCCACGCGACCGTGTCGTAGGCGTCCGTGCTCTCGTCGACCGCGCGCGGGTCGCGCTTGTCGCGCGGCGGCCTCTGCATAACGAACATTCCCTCGGATTTGTAGCGCCCGCGGATATCCTGATAGACGAAGATGTAGCCCTCGTCGACGAGCTCTTTATAAGACTCGGACAACAGGGGCCGGGCGGACGAAGGCGTCCCGTAGGGCGTCCGCATGATCAGGAAAGGCAGGGGCGGCTGAGCGTTTTTCGGCACAAAGATGACAGTGAACAACTTTACGCCGTCCCGCATCGGGACCATCGCCCGTGTCTCGGAGAACTCGGGCGCGGCGGCGGGGGCCTGGCCGGACGGGGCCACCCAGGCGAAGGCCGCGGTCGCTGCCCCGAGAGTCAAAAACATCCATACCGTTCCGGTCTTCATGGAAAAGTGTTTCATAGCCTACTCCTCAACGTGCGGGGCGGCCCGATGATATCCTCGCCGGTCCCCAGGAGTCAACCCCTGGACTCCCCGGCATGAATGCCGGGGCGGGGCTTAGCATCTGCGAACGGGTCAAATGGGATTCCTTGCAACTTTTTGCGCCGCGATTTATACTTCATTCCACCCTTCTGACGGAAAGGCGAAGCAAACATGCCCCCAGCGACCCCGGCGATCGAGGTCGAGGCTCTGACGAAAGCCTACGGCCAGCTCAAGGCCGTCGACGGCGTCAGCTTCAGCGTCGGCACGGGGGAGATCTTCGGCATGGTCGGCCCCAACGGCGCCGGCAAGACGACGACGATCGAGTGCCTCGAAGGCATGCGCTTCCCCGACGGCGGTGTCGTCCGCGTCCTCGGCCTCGACCCCCACGCCCGGCGCTCCATGTGGGACCTCGTCCGGGCCATCCGCGAAAGGGGAAAGACCGTCTTCCTGACGACCCATTACATGGAAGAGGCCGAGCACCTCTGCGACCGGGTTCTGGTCATCGACCACGGCCGCATCGTCGCCTTGGATTCGCCGTCCAACCTCGTCCGGAGCCTCAGGAGCGAGATACGGATCCTGTTCACCGCCGAGCCCGGCTTCGACCCCGCGCCGCTCCGGACTCTGCCGGGTGTCTCCCGCGTCGAGAAGAGCGGGGAAAAGGTCATCGTCAACTTCCTGATGACGCTCTTCGGCGGGGCCTTGCTCATCGTCTCCGCCCGCCTCGTCTACGGCCTCCGCTTCGAAGGCCGGCCCCTGGACGTCCTGCTCGGTTTCACACTGAGCACCCTGAGCTTCTTCGCCGTGGGCTTCCTCCTGGCCAGCGTGGCCCGGACCGCTCGGACCGCGAATATCCTGGGCATGGTCCTCTACTTCCCCAACCTCTTCCTGTCCGGGGCGACCATCCCCAAACAGACCTTCCCTCCGGCCGTGAAGGCCGTCAGCAAGTTCATCCCGCTCACGCATGTCGTCAATCTCCTCCAAGGGCTCTGGATCGGGAACCCCCTCGGCAAGCACCTGCTCGAGATCGCCGTCCTGGCCGGGCTCCTCGTCGTCGGGGTCGCCGTCTCGGCCAAAGCCTTTCGCTGGGAATAATGTCCTCATGAAGATCGTCCTGTCCGAAACGCTGAGCTACTGCTTCGGCGTCCGCAAGACGCTCGAGCTCACGGACAAGCTCCTGGCCGAGCGGCCGGACCGGACCTACTACATGCTGGGCGAGATCGTCCACAACGAGCACGTCATCGAGGACCTCATGGCCAAGGGCCTCTGCATCGTCCAGACGCTCGAAGACGTCCCGCCGGGCGGCGTCGTCATCCTCCAGAGCCACGGTTCGACCCGGAAGCGCTATCGGGAGCTCGAAGAGAGGGGGCTCGAGTATGTCGACGCCACCTGCCCCATGGTCAAGATCATCCACGACCGGATCAGGGAGGTCGAGGCCGAGGGCCGCACGCCCGTCGTCATCGGGCAGGTCGGACACGAGGAGGTTCGGGGCATCGTCGGCCAGGTCGCCCGGGCCCTCGTCGTGAAGGCCCCCGACGAGGTGACGCCCGAGCTTTTCGAAGGGGTCCGCCGCGCCGGCGTCGTGTCCCAATCGACGTTCATCGAAGAGGACGCCCTCCGCATCGTCGAACGGATCCGCGGGATCGTCCCGGACGTCGTCTTCCACGACACGATCTGCCAGCCGACGAAGACCCGCCAGCGCGAGGTCGAGGCCCACACTCGGAGGGCCGACTGCGTCATCGTCATCGGCTCCAAGCACAGCGCGAACACCATGCACCTCTTCCACATCGCCCGGAAGATCAATCCTCAAACCCATCTCATCGACAAGCCGGAAAACGTCGAAACCATCGCCATCCCGGCCGGGGCGACGGTCTTCGTCGCCTCGGGGGCTTCCACGCCCGGGGAGCTCATCGAAGAGGTCGTCCGGAGGCTCGAAGCCCGTGACGGCGTGTCCGGGCGTCCGGAGGAAAAGACGGCGGCACTCCCGGGGAAAGTGAAGGGCGGTGGGGCATGACGTTCGACAGCTATTTCGAGAAAACGAGAACGCGTCTCCTCAGCGACCTGGACGAATTCCTGGCCGCCAAACGAAAGGACATCGCCGGGCTGAAGCCCTGGGGAGGCGACGTCATCCGCCGTTTGGCTGAATTCGCCCGGAAGGGCAAGATGATCCGCGGCGGCCTCGTCTCGCTCGGCTCCGAGATGGCCGGCGGCAGGATCTCCCGTGCGGCCGTCCGGGCCGGGACGGCCTTCGAGCTCATCCAGTCGGGCCTGCTCATCCACGACGACATCATGGACAGGGACGCCCGCCGACGCGGGGCGCCGTCCATCCACGAACAGTACGCGCTCCTCGCGGAAAGTCCGGGGACACCCGAGGCCGCCCACTTCGGAACGAGCATGGCCATCTGCGCCGGGGAGATCTCCATCTTCCTCGCTTTCGAAGCCTTGGCCGGCCTTCCCGGTCCCGGGAAAAACACGGCCGCCGTCCAAAAGCTCTTCGCCGCCGAATTCGGGCTCGTCGGCCTCGGGCAGATGCGCGACATCCAGGTGGGAACTTCCACCCTGCCCCTCGAAGAATGCGACGTCCTCGATATCTACAGGTACAAAACAGCCCGTTATTCCTTTTCCCTGCCCCTCGCCGCAGGCTGGATGCTGGCCGGAGGACGGGCATCCGTCCTGCCGAAGCTCCAGCGCCTCGGCGAAGACCTCGGCCTGGTGTTCCAGATCAAGGACGACGAACTCGGCCTGTTCGGCAATGAAAAGACGCTCGGCAAGCCCGTGGGCTCCGACGTCCGCCAAGGGAAAAAGACCCTCTTCCACCTGGGCCTCCTCGACCGGGCGGCGGGTCCGGATCTGGACAGGCTTTCGGCCGTCTTCGGGCGGCCGGACGCCTCAAAGCAGGACATTCTCTTCGTCCGGGGTCTGGCCGGGAGTCTCGGTGTCCGGGAGGACGTCCGGCGGGTCATGGAACGTTTCGGACGACGGGCGGCGGCGGTCATCCGGGGACTACCCGTCGAGGAAATATACCGGGAGATCTTGCAAGCTCTTCTGGGATACAGCCTTACGCGCAGGAGCTAGGGGCCCCTCGCGTCACGAGGGGGTGACATATCACCTCACGAATCACCCTGAGGGGTGATTGACCCTGGTCACCCCTCGGACGAAAATTGTCGAGGAATTAACCAATACCCTCGCTGGGAGGACGCGGACAATGGACAATCGCAAAGACAAGCGCTTCTTGGAACGGAATACGGCCTTCATCAAATCCACGTCGGAAGGTCACGAGCCCGTTTACGGTTACGGGATCAACGCGCATACGCATGACATCTCCCTGTCCGGAGCGAGGATCTGCAGCCCTCAGTATTTCCCGGTCGGCAGCGTCGTCCGCATCGTCATCGAGCTCGAGCGGACGCACCAGTCCATCAAGGTCGACGGCGAAATCAAGTGGACCCGGAAGAGCGAGGAGGAAACCGACCTCCACGAGAGCGGCGTCGAGTTCCTGCACAGCATTTCCCAGACGCTCCTCTCGTTGATCAAGCACCTCTACGCCGAGAAGAACGGGGGCATCCCCACAGCTATCTCCCACTGATCAGCCCAATCCTTGGCCAAGGAGACCCTGGCCAAGGTCTACGGGCGAGTACTAAGCCACGACCTGGCCGTCGAAGAGGCGGATCGTCCGCTCGGAATGGGCGGCGATGTGGTCGTTGTGGGTGACCATAACGATCGTCCGGCCCTCCCGCCAGAGATCCGTCAGGATGGCCATGATCTCCTCGCCGCTTTTCGAGTCGAGGTTTCCCGTCGGCTCGTCGGCGAGCAGGATGGGCGGGTCGTTGGCCAGGGCCCGGGCCAGGGCGATGCGCTGTTGCTGCCCGCCCGAGAGTTCCGAGGGCCGGTGGCCGCGCCATTCGTAGAGCCCAACGGCGTTGAGAAGCTCCGTGACCCGCTCCCTCCGTCTCCGGCCGTTCTTCCCGTCGAAGAGCATCGGCAGCTCGATATTCTCCCAGGCCGTCGCGTACGGGAGAAGGTTGAAATTCTGGAAGACGAATCCGATCTTGCGGTTGCGCACGGCCGCCAGCTGGTCGAACGTCAGCCCCGCCACTTTGTCGCTGTCGAGGACGTACTCCCCCGCCGTCGGCGTGTCCAGACAGCCGATGATGTTCATCAGCGTCGATTTCCCCGACCCCGAAGGGCCCATGATGGAGATGAACTCGCCCTTCCCGATCTTCACGGAGATGCCCCGGAGCGCCTCCAGGGACTGGCTCCCCGTCCGGTAGACTTTGGTGATGTCTTGGAGCTCGATCATGAGGACCCTCTATTCATAGCGGAGTGACTCGATCGGATTCGCCCGCGAGGCCCTGAGCGCCGGGAATATCCCCGACAGGAAGCAAAGGACGCCCAAGATGGCCGTGTAGGCGACGAAGATCTGCAGGGAGAACTCCGGCCGCAGAAGGTAGGCCTCGATCCCGAACGAATCGTAGTTGATCGGGGCCAGCCGGATGATGTGGACGACGTTGAAGGCGGTGATGAACCCCCAGAACGTTCCCTTGGCGAAGACGAACACCGTCTCCAGGAAGAACTGCTGGATGATGACCCGCCGCCGCGCGCCGATGGCCAGCTTGACGCCGATCTCCTTGGTCCGCTCCTTGGCCACGGCGTACATCAGGTTGGTGACGCCCACGGCCCCGATGAGGAGCGTCAGGGCGCCGATGAGGCCGAGGAAGATCTCGATCCCCTTGAAGATCGCCTGCCCTTGTTTGGCGTCCTCGATCGTGTTCCAGAAGCTCGTGGCGTAGCGGTCGTCGGGAACGAAGCGGTACTTGCGCCCGAGGAGCGTCCGGACCCGCGCCTCGACGATCTTGGACTGGGACGCCTCGCGGGGCTGGATGTGGATCTGGTTGATGCGCCGGCGGTTGTCGATCTGCTGGTAGGCGTGGAACGGGAGATAGACCTGCTCGGCGTCCGGGCCGTTGTACATCGAGTCCTGGATCTTTTTCTGGAGGACGCCGATGACCGTGAAGGGGATGCGGTTGATGACGATGGGCTTCCCCACGGGGTCGGCGCTCCCGAAAAGGTCCGCGGCCACCTTCCAGCCGATGAAGGCGACTTTCCGCCCTTGGGCGACGTCGGCGGCGTTGAGAAACCGGCCGCCCATCCGCGGCACCTGGGTGCGCATGAGGCCGAATTCGGCGGTCGTTCCGTGGACGGTGCGATTGATCTCCTTGCCGTTGGCCGAGACTTGGAGGAAGTTGTACGACTCCGGGGCGATGCGGAGGATCTCCGGGACCCTGTCCTTGAGATAATCGACGTCCTCCGGATAGAGGGAGATCGGGCGCCCCTTCGGCAGGCCCTCGAACGGAAGCGAGGTCTGGCCGCCGTAGACCATGATCAGCGTCTGGCCGAGCCCGCTAAAGGATACCTGGAACTGGGTCGTCATGCCTTGGCCGAAGGCCATGAGGAGGAGGATCGAGAGCGTCCCCCAGAACAGGGCGAAGGTGATGAGGGCGGCCCTCTTGCGGCGCTTCCGGTACTCGCTCCAGAAGAATCGGGGCAGGGTCATGTTCATGGCGCTCCCCTATTTCCTCAGGGCTTCGATGGGGTCGGTCGACGCGGCCGTCCGGGCCGGGATCATCCCGGCGACGACGCCGATCGCGAGCAGGATCAGGACCGTGGAGACGATGACGAGCGGGTTGAGAACCGGGACGCCGACGAAGTCGGTGAACCCGCCCGCAGGAAAGGCCTTAGCCCCCTGGAGAGCGCCGGCCGAGAGCCCGAAACCGACCAGACCGCCGAGGATCATGATCACCAGGGACTCGCTGAAGAACTGCCAGAGGATCGTCCGGCGGCGGGCCCCGACGGCCAGCTTGACCCCGATCTCGCGCGTCCGCTCTTCCACGACGACCCTCATAATCGAGGCGACGCCGACGCCGCCGACGAGGAGTGTGAACGAGCCGATGATCCCCAGGAAGACCGTGAACGCAAGGAAGAAGGTCGTGAACTGCCTCTCGAAGTCCAGCGTGTCCCAGACGCCGAGGGCGTCCGGGTCGGCCGCCGAAAAGCCGATGAGCTTGGCCAGGTGCCCCTTGACGCCCGCCATGACCGCCTTGCTCCGGCCGAGGTCGCGGGGGCGGAAAATGATGTTCGAGACGTACTTAGCGCCGTAGAGCGAGGAGTAAGTCGTCCAGGGGATGAACGCGCAGCGCTCGTCGCGCTGGCCGTTGTAATTCGAGTTCTGGAGTTTCGTCCGCATCACGCCGACGACCAGGAACGGGACGCCGTCGATGAGGACGTTCCGGCCCACGGGCGCCTCGGTCCCGAAGAGGTCCGTCGCCAGGACGTCGCCGATGAAGCAATCCCTTTTCCGGGCGGTCATGTCCTCGGCGTCGATGAACCGGCCCTTCCCGGCGATCGTGTTGCGCATGAGCTCGAACTCGGGATTGACGCCCCGGACGGTGTTCCGGAATTCCTTCCGCCCGTAACTGATAAGGCGGCTGCCGACAAACTCGGGGCTGATGAGCTCGATGCCGGGGACTTTTTCGGGGATCGCCTCGACCGTCTCCGGGGTGACCCGCACGGCCTTGCCCTTGAGGAACCCCTGCCAGGCGAGCGTCGTCCGCGAGGGGAAAACGAGGACGATGCCCTGCCCCATGCCGTGGAAGCGCTTCATCTGGGCCTTGGAGACGGAATCGCCGAAAGAGAGGAGCAGGACGACCGAGAACGTGCCCCAGACGACCCCGGACAGGGTCAGGGCGGTCCTCAGCGGCTGGCGGACGAGGTCCCGGAAGAGGTTGCGGAAAAAAATACCGATCATTTGATCTCGCGGGGAGGCTTCTCGACGACCTTGTCGCCCTCCTTGAGGCCGGAGAGGACCTCGATGTTCAGGCCGTCGGAAAGGCCTGTCTGGATCTCGACCTTGCGGGTCTTCTGTTCGCCCTTGCTTTCGCCGGCAGGGACCTCGACGAACCTCTTCCCGTCCTCGAAGACGACCAGGCGCTCGGGGATGAGGACGACCTGCTTCCGCTCGCGGATCTGGATGCCGGCCGTCGCGGAGAAGCCGGCCCTCAGGGTCACCCCGGCCGTTTCCTTGATGACGATCCAGATGTCGAAGAGGGTGGCGTTCCCCTCTTTCTTGGCTTTGGGAAAGATCCGATCGACACGGCCGGGGATCTTGGTGTCGGGGAGGGCGCCGATCTGGATCTCGGCCTCCATCCCGTCCGTGATCTTACCGACGTCGATCTCGTCGACCGTCCCCTTGAAGAGAAGGCTGGCCATGTCGGCGAGCGAGCAGAGTTCGGTTCCGGGCTGGAAGTTGGTCAGGGGCACCACGGGGTCGCCCTGGAAAACGCTCTGGGACAGGACGATGCCCGTGATCGGAGACCGGAGCAGAGAATCGATCTCCCTGTTGGACATGCGGATCCGTCCCTTTTCCAGGAGCTCGAGGCGCTCCGCGGCGGTCCTGTACCTCAGTTCGGTTTCCCTGTAGGAGCCCTCGGCGGCGTCCATTTCGGACCGGGAGATGAGGTTCCCTTTAAAGAGCTCGAGCTGGCGCGTCCAGTCGTTCTTGAGCTTCTGCATGGTCACCTCGGCCAGCTCCATGCTGCGGCGGGCCTCGACGTATTCGAGGGGGGTCGGGTTGGGCGAGATCTTGAATAAGGGCGCTCCCAATTTCACGGCGTCGCCGACCTTGAACAGGACTTCGGCGACGATCCCGGGGATGATCGATTTGACCTTGATCTCCTTCTCCGGTTCGATCGTGCCCACGGCCAGGGCTTTTTCCCGGATGTCCCCCCGAGTGGCGGAGACGAGCTTCATCTCCTCGTTTTTCTTGCCGCAGGCGAACAGGAAATAGAAGAACGTGAGGAGGAGGACAAGAGACATGCCGCGGATAATCCACTTTTTCATGATGCACCTCGAACTTCGGCTTATAACCAAAGAGACGCAAAAGTAGCGACGAAAGTTCCGGAGCAGGCGGGTTTTCTTAGGTTTTTATCAGGGGGCCTTGACCGCCTGTGTCAGGACGACCTCGACCCGCCGGTTCTTGGCCCGGTTGGTTTCCGTGTCATTGGGCGCGACCGGATTGTCCAGGCCGAAGCCCTGGTACTTCATCCGGCTGTTGGATATCCCCTGGCCCATGAGGAATTCGTAGACCGAGCGGGCCCGGTCCGCGGACAGTCTCATGTTCAGCTCGTTCGTGCCCGTGGAATCGGTATAGCCTTCGATGCTCAGGTTCATTTTCGTGAAGACGATGAGGATCCCGGCCAGCTTGGCCACCGAGAGCTGGGAGGCCGGCTTGAGCGTGGCTTTGCCGACGTCGAAGAGGATGCCGGAGAGGCTGACGATGACGCCCCGAGCCGTTTCGGTGGTATCGGCGACCGAGGACAGGGCGCCCTTGAGCATCCCGGCCAGATCGTCGCGCTCTTTCTTTATAGCCTCACGGTCGGCGGCAATGGCATCCTTCTCCGCGGTGAGCTTTTCCGTGAGCAGGGCCAGGCTCCTGGTTTCGCTGGCCAGGGCCTCCCGTTGGACCTGGACTTCCTTGAGCTCCTGGGCGATGCGCTCGGATTCGCCCTCGGCCGTGGTCGCGCGTTCCACGAGGGCGGTCTTTTCCGCCTGCCTCTTGGCTTCCGCTTCGGCGGCGGCCTTGGCCACGTTGGCCTTGATCGTGTCCTTGATGGCCAGGGAGGCCAGCTGGGCGGCGACGCGGGCCTGGTCGGCCATGGTTTTCTTATTGCCCGTCGCGGCCATGGCCTTGCCGAAGGCTAAGGTCGCTCCGTCCATGGCCTTAGGATTCACTGCGGCCGCGTCGAGCTTTTTGGCGATCTCGATGGCCTTCGCGGCCTGCTTGACGGCCGCCGGCGTAGGGTCGTTGTACTGGATGCCGGAGATCGAATCGAGGGCGGGCTTGTAGCCCGTCGAAAAGTTGGTGAAGGTGAAGGGCGTGTTTTGGATGTTCGTCCCCCCGATCTCGCCCGAAACGAAGACGACGAGCTCGGTCGGCCGGGTGACGGTGGCGAACGGCTCCGCCGTCACCATCAGGGCGAAGACCTTCTTGCCGGTGAAGCCCTGCAGGGAGCCGGAGGCGCTCTTCTTGTCGGCGACGACCTCGCCTAGGTTCTCGACCGTGCCGTCGATGGTAACGGCCCAGAGAACGAAGGCCGAGATGTCGCCGGCAAAGAGGACGGCCGGCTCCATTTTCTGGTAACTCAGTTTGACCGCAGCCTTCCCGTTATCGTAGAGGAGCGTCGCCTGCATGGCCGCCTGGGAAGGGGCCCGGGATGTCTTGGCGAAATTGATGTCGACCGGCTTTCCCGCCTGGAGAGACAGGGCCGTCAACTGGATTTCGGCCGCGGCGAGGGCGGATGAGGTGATCAGGACGGCCAAAGTGAACATGACGAGGTTTCGTTTGAACATGGATTCTCCTTGCTCTTTTTGCCGGCCGGAACGGGGATTCGGGACGTTTCTTCCCTGTCCGACGCTTTGACTGAAGGATAACATCTGACGTGGCGGCGGTCAACATGGCCTGGACGAACATCATACCGGAGGAGGGTATCGAACCCACACCCGAGTTGCCCCGGTTAGAAAATCGAAAAGCTTGTTGCGTCTTAGTGCGTCCCGCCATCTAACGGAAGAGGCCGGGCCATTTGGGAAGTTGCCGTTTCAGATGACCTGGGCTTTTTCCTTAATTCGCCGTAGGCTCCGAAAAGCATGTGGCAATACGGACAGACCATCATGGCCGGGCACTTTTTAGTTAGGCCGGAACGTAAAAAAACAGAACGAATCTTTTTCTCCATAGTAACTATATATAGTGTTGATATCCGTTTGTCAATCTGTAAGTTGTGTTTCTTCATATATCCGCTGACAAAATAGGGGGCGGGATTTTTGTGGCAAACTTGTGACAGAATAAATTGAAAAACGCTGAAAATAAGGAGTGCCGGTGGAGGGAATCGAACCCACACCCGAGTTGCCCCGGACGGGATTTTGAGTCCACTCGGCGGGGAGTTCTATCTGACAGCTGGTCATTGACTTATGCCTAGTGGGTAATGGATTCTTTCGTGTATTCTTTCGTGTTGACTAGCGTTTCCACATCCGCCAGGAGCATTTCCTGGCTCGGGTGATGGTAATGGTCGAGGGAGAAGGACATGGAGTGATGCCCCATGATCTTCACGATGTTGACCGGGTTTGCGCCGCCCTCGAGGCTCCGGGTCTCGAAGGTGTGGCGGAGGTCGTGGAAGCGGAGGTCCTCGATCTTGGCCCTCTCACACGCGGCCTTAAAGCCGCAGCCGATACGGTGGAAACCTTCACCGCGCGACTTGTGGAAGATAAAGCCCTGGTCCTTGAGAAGCGGCCGGAGGAGCTCGAGGACCGCGCTGTTCAACGGGATCCGCCGAGCCCGCTTGCTCTTCGAGTTCTCGGCCGGGATGACGATCGACGAGTACGCGAGGTTGACATGCTCGGCCCGGAGCTTGAGGATTTCGCCCTGACGCATCCCGGTATGCAGGGCCAGCGTGATCATGGGCTTGAGATACGGCGCCGCCTCCGCGAGAAGCCGCGCCTCTTCCTCCCGCGTCAGAACCCTCTCGCGCCTAGGTTCGTCCCGGAGGTTAATCTTGATCTTCCGCAGCGGGAAGGATTCAAGCTTGTCCCAGTCCAGGGCCTTAGACAGAATCCCTTTCAAGCATGAGAGTTCCCGGTTGACGGTGCCGAGGGCGACCAGGGCGCGGCGCTCGACGCGGTATCTCTCGACGCGCAGAAGCGAAATCTGAGAAAGTGGGAGGTCCCCGAAACACCTATCGAGGTGCTTGATTGACCGCTCGTCGCGCTCCCAGGATCGTTTATTTGGCTTGGCGTAGAGCTCAAGGTATTCCGCGGCAAAGTCCTTGAACAGCGGATCTTCGACCTCGGCCGGGCTTTCCTTCGGACCGGCGCTGAGTTCGACCCGCAGTCGAGCCATCGCGGCGCGGGCCTCTTCCTTGGTCTTTCCGCCGATCCGGATATACCGCTTCCCGTCCAGCGAAAAGTCAAAGAACCATCGGCCGTCGATGAGCTTGAGGTTGCGTTCTTTGGTCTTCATGATTTTAACTCCACGATGCCCCAGTCACCCGCGACTTCCCGCGCCGAGTCCACTCGCGCATCTCATCCGGCGAGAATGTCACGACCTGCCGAAAGCCGCACGAGGCGCAGCTGTACGTCACGAAAAGCCAACCTTCCTCATGCCTCTCCGTAGTCGTGAGCGGCGTGATGCAAGTCCCGCAGCGCCGCTCCGTCAAATAGGGTCTGTCCGCGTTCATGGTCTCCTTCCCGATTCGTCCATGAAGCTCAGGACCCTACCCTTGAGCTTCTTGAGCCGGGCGAGGTCAGCCCTCTCCTTCTTGACCTGTCGCTCGTATTGCGGCCGGTCTAGGATGATTCCCTCGATGGCCGCCTGGACCTTCTCCTGGAGGACCTTCGGGTGGAGTGCGTCGAGCTCGACGGCGACCTCGCCGTGCTCTAGGACGTGGCTCTCGTAACGCGGATCTGATCGCTTCGCCGCCGTCGGCTTATGCGGCAGTTGGTAGCGGTCGATATCCTCCCGCGTCAGGGCGATCCGATGGAATTCAACGTCAACATGATGCTCGTCTCGAAGGCTCGTCTGGATGTCCTTATCCATCGCGCAGCCGCTCGGGTCGAAATCTCCGATGTAGAACAGGACGGCCCCTTCATCGTATCCGGCCACCCGCTCGGCATAATCATGGAGGAAGGAGACCGAGATCTCACCCCGGCAGATAACGAGGGGAACGGTGTAATTCTTGCAGATCGGGCCAATGATGTTGGAGACGGCGTCTTTCTCCGTCCACACCTCGCAGCGGGTCTGTTGGGCATGGAAAACGTCCCGGCGGTATCCGGCCAGGAACCGCTTCCGGTGTGCCTCGACGAACGGTTCCGCAGATTCCCAACCGCTATAATCGCGCAGGATGCGGTTCCGGTCCTCGATCACATCCCAGGAGACGAGGCCGTCGAGCCGCGCCCATTTGAGGCATTGGCCCAACATCGTGTATTCGCTCATCGTGTTCTCGTAGAATTCCGTGGCGACGAGTCGGTAATGGATGGCTCTCAGCGTGAGCGGGTGGAATTCCCGCAGCTCCTCGATGACGGCTTGGGCGGCATGGAGCTTCCGCAGAATATGCTCGGTCCACGCTATTCGGCGACGCTGCTTCATGGCCTCCTCCGTTTCGCCCGGTCGCGGAATCCGACTCCGCCTTTGATGAACTTCTGGAAGTCCTGCCGCCGTACGCGCCAGAAGCGTCCGCCGCCGGGCTTGAACGCGGGAAGCTGGCCGGAGCTGATCCAGCGGGCAACGGTGTGACGCTCAACCTTGAGAAGCGAACAGATCTCTTCGACCGTCAGGAAACTGTCCAACGCGTCTCTCATCTTTGCCTCCAATACTACCCTATACTACCTTAGACTACCTGTCAAGCACTTTCTTTTGACCTGTCCAGTGCTCTAATGCTAGAATAGTGCGCATATGGAAACGCCCTATCTGACCAAGCGGGAACTTTGCGAATATCTCAAGGTGAGCCGTTGGGTGATTGAGCGGCTTATGCGAGAGGGCTTGCCCCATTTCCCCCTCGGCCGTCGCGTCCTGTTCAAACGTGAGGACGTGGACTCTTGGCTCAAAAAAAAGAAGCTGGTCAAGTAGCCCTCCCGATCCGCCGCCTCCGCCGCCCCACGATAGCACCTCCGGCCAGAACGAGGACGCCGAGGACGAGGATCACCCACCCCGCGATGTCCATGATGGTGTTCATGATTTCAGCCCTCGCTCCGCGTCGTCGCCGAGCTTAACTGCCAAGCCGCGAGCCTGGGCGAGCAACGGTAACAGTTCTTCTACGGTCCGGGGCGAGAGGGACAGGATCCGGGGGTGCTCCGGGTCTTCCGGCTTGTCGGTACCAGCGGGCAGGGTTTGTAAATGGACATATGGATGGCCCCGATAGAGGGCGCAGAAGACGATTAAATCCTGATACGGATTCTTCGAAACGCGGCCGACGACGTTGTTAGCTGTCATTCAAAAATCTCCTCTTGTTAAAACCGGCAGGCGCCGAGGTCCCACAGGATCAACCGCGACGCCCACCGGGGCGGGCCGTCCCGCACTGATTATTCGCGTTCCTTGAAGGGCTCGGTAAAGCACTGCCTGAGCTCGTCGATGTGGCCGAGTGCGAGGTGGCGGAACTCCGGGGTTTGTATGCCCACGATGTGATCCTTTTGGATCCGCCTGACCGCTTCGTCAAATTTCGCCTGAAGCGCCTTGTTCACCGCCACGGCCGCCGTCTTCGTTCGGAAGTCGGACCAAACCACCGTGCGCCGGGCCTTCAGGGCCTCCTGCGCGATGCCCTCGAGCTCCTTCAAAGCCTCGGCCACCCCGTCTTGCCGCTTGAATTCTTGCGCCTGCAGCCCGCGGGTGATCAGGTCAACGGCGGACTCTCGCACCTCGGGCGCGATCAAGCCATGCTCGAGCGCCCATTCCCAGCTTTGCATGTCACTAAACGAGAGTGTTTCGCCCTTGGCCTTGGCCACATCCACGCGCAGCTTGAGCGCGGCGAGCCGTTCCTTGTCCTCGTCCTGAATCAGCGCCTCATTCCCCTCGGACCATACGGCCCCTCGTGGAAGGGGCATTCCGAGGGCTCGCATTTTCCTAGCCTCTTCAGCTGTCGGATCCATGATGTTCATCTTCATTCTCCTATTTGATTTTTTTGATACGGACGCCTGAATGGCGCCGTAATTGTTTTTCCAAAAGCCTCTGCTGCTTAAACTTTGGGTCCGCGCGTTTCTTTTCCTCCATCCGCGCCAGAGCTTTTACTGTGTATTCGGGCGTCCGCTCGAAGGCGTCCTGCAACGCGCGCGACGCCTCCCCGGTCTGCCGCACCCTGGCCATGTCCGCGGCGAGTACCCGAATCTCCGCCCGCGCGGCCGGGTCCGGGAGCGTACAACCCTCTTTCACAAGAAGGACAACATCACTCGCGGAGCTCGTCGAGCCCCTTCCGTCGTAGAAATCGACGCCCATGACAACCCCACAAAAGCCGGGGGTGAAGTGTTGCACGATGTAGACCTTCATATGGAACTCACCGTCGTTTTGCGCTGGGGAAAGCGGTAGGACATGAGCATCCTGAGCGCGTCGCAGGCGTGATCCGATATACCGTCCTTGAGCGGGACCTCAGACTGCACGTTATCCTTCGGGTCCGGATAGCGATACATCTCAAGCGCCATGATCAGCTGCGGACAGTTCTTCGAGACTTTGAGTTTCCCGTTGCGCAACCACTTCCGGATCACGTTCACCCCGTCCTGAATGACGCCGGGGTGGTTCGTGTTGTACCGCACGACGGGCCAGCCGAAAATCGCCCGGAGCTCGGAAATCGAGTCAAGCCCCGCCGCCTCCGACTTGGCCGAGCCTGCCGGGTCACACGCGATGAGCGAAGGCGCCCGGCCCGGGACCATGTTCTTGATCCCCAGCCCGATCACGGGAATAGGCGTCTCTCGTTTGACGTATTCGGCAAACACCGTGACATTCTCTTGCGCGTCGATGTTGGCAAACAGAACCACGGTCGGCGCTGACCAGCCGAAGTCCATGCCGCAAACGTACTCGGCGTTGACGAGGAACGGGATCGGGCTGGCTGGGACGTGCCTCTCCCGCGAAAAGTCCGTGAACACCTGTCCCCCAAAAGTGGTAAAGTTCGCCTCGTACTCCTGCGCGAAGACGCGAGGATCCATGTCCCGCCGCGCTCGCACGAGCTCCTCGGGAGGGATAATCCCCGCCTCCGACGCCTTCACATGGAACGACTTCCAGTCGGAAGAGTTCCGCTGCTCCATCGCATAGACGTCGTAGAAGTGGTTGTAGCCCGCCGGCGTCGAAAGGAAGAGCACCGGAGCCTTCGAATCCGATGTAGCCGGCTGCAATACCTCATCCCATATCTCCCGTTTCATAATGGCGTACTCGTCGATCACAAGCCGCGAGAGCTTCACCCCGCGCAAACTGTCTGGCTTGTCGGCCCCTTTGAGTTGGATGACGGAGCCGTTCGTCCACTTGACGAGGAGGTCCGATTCGACGGTCTTCTCAATGCGGCCGTGGGGCCTGAACGGCGCGATATACTGCATCAGAAGCGCCCACGCGATATCCTTCACCGCGCCATACGTCTGACCTATGAGCCAGTTCACCGAACCTGGGACCTGAGCGGCGCCCTGAACGAGTTCATCCACCCCGAGCACAGTCTTGCCTGAGCGACGGCCAGCCGCGACTACGCGGAAGCGGTGAGGATCCACCTTGACCCGCCTCTGCCACGGGAGCAGCGCATAGGGCAGCCGGGCCGTGGGCGCCTCTTCAGTCATGACCCCTATCCTCGCGCTTGACCGGAGACAGGTTTGCCAGGATCATGCTGTCGTAGCCGGACTGGTCATACAATTTGGTGATGAACTCACCCGCCTCCTGGGCGCTCTTGAACATAAAGCGGCTCAGATCCACCTCCAGGACGCAGCCCCTGAATCTCTTGATATAGACAAAGTTTCCCAGGCCCTCAGTCCAGACCTCGGCGCTCCCGATGATGTTCCTCTCCGGTGCTTCAACCGTGGCCTCAGCCGGCGTTTCAACCGCGGCGACCGCCCCAACCTTTTCCTTCATTTCCTTTTTGTTTTTCACGTTACCTCCTATGCCTTCTTACAGGCGTCGATATAGTCGTCGTCGTCAGGGTCGTCCTGGCCCGTTTCTACTGCGCCATTTGCCCCAGGTTGAACGAGGGGCCCTTCCCCTGCCTGATTCGACGCGCCAGCCTCCGGGAGGGCTTTTACGTCGTGCGCCGTGATGATCAAGTCAGTTTCCGGGTCGCCAGGGTAGAGCACTTGGAGCGGCTTAGTGTGCTCGAGCTCGAGGCTGTGCGCCTGATGCGCTTTGCCCAGGCCCCTATCAAACGCCTCCGCCAGGGCCCACGGCTGCCCCGCATAGGCCCGCGCAAGCAACACGTCAACGAGCTTCCCCACGTCCGCCCTCTCGCTGAAGATCCGCTTGAACTCGCCCTTGAAGTCCAGCACGTCCCGGCTCTTCGACCCGTCCAGGTGACGCCTCGGGTCCGTTCCGCGTGCAAACGGCTTGCCACGAGGCTTTAATTCTTTTCGTTTCAATATGTTCGTCATTGAGAATGACCTCCTAAGCTTGCAGGTGCTGCACCTCTCGCATACCCGTAGACACGAAAGAAGACACGAAAGTTTCGTGTATTCTCGCCCCTTCTACCCATATGCCGCGCTGGACTAAGCATCCATGTAGGCAGGCAAGTACGCCTGATAGGCCCCTGGGAATCAGGGTCTGGCGGGAGAGAAGTGGGGGTTTTTGACCCTGTTTTTGACCTGTTCCCGGAGTGTGGGAACAGCTCGATTTAAAACAGTCTCTCAAAAGGGGTGTTTTGACATCCACCTGTTCCCGATGGTTGGAACAAGTCGTCTTGGGGGGAACTCTGACCTGTTCCCGCTGTTCCCGACCTGTTCCCGCTGTTCCTGGAAAGTGGTGAAGTGACCTGTTCCTGATTCCCCCCCCCTTAGGGGGGAACAGGACAGCGTCACGGTCAGGTTGCGGGCTCATAGCACTTGGCTCCTCGGAGTCCTTTGTATGTCCTCCAGCGGCCCACGCGCTCCCCGCGGTCGAGCAGGCCGGTGAACGAGGTCTTCTTCTTTGGGAGTCCCTCTGCGCCCTTTGCCCAGGCGAAGAGTTCTGTTTGATTCTTGCCGCACCCTTCGCCCACGATGTAGTCGGCGATGGCGTTGAGGGTTTCGAGGTCGGGATCCTCGGTGAGCTCGAGCCCGTGGCCGGTTAGGATCATATGGAGGATCTCGGAGGGGGCGAACCTGGTCTTTTTCCCGGTGCCGAGGCAGAGGGGGGAGCCGAGCGGGATCTCGCCGCCCGTTTCCTCTTCGGAGTCCCGGCTCTTGGACTTGAAGAAGCAGATCGTATGGTCGGCCAGGTCTGCCCAGGCGCCCGAGGCTTTGAGTTCGCGGTCGTCGTACTTGGGCGTGTGATGGAGGATGAGGATAGTCATGCCCATGTCCCGGAGCTCTCGGCAGCGGCCCATGACCAGGGCTGCGACATCGGAATCGTTCTCCTTGCCGTCATGGGCGCTCCGGCTCGTATCAATAATGATCAGGGCGTTCGAGGGGAGCATGGTCTTGTAGAGGGTCCAGCCCGGGCCGTCGAATTTCGGCGGCCTCGGGGTCATGGTCGAATGCCAGATCTGAGCGCTCATGGAGCGCATGTTGAGGGCCTCGGCGCGGTCCTTCATGACGGCGAGGGGGTTCTCCATGTCGATATAGACGACCGGCCTTTGCTTTGTCGCCCTGCCGAAGATCGGGAGCCCGGCCGAGACGGCTTCCGCAATCATGAGGCAGGCCCAGGACTTGCCGATCGAGGTCCGGCCGTAAAGGACCGTGACGGAGTTCTCCGGCAGGAGTCCCCCGACCAGCCATTCGGTGTGTATGTCCATCGCCCTCAGCTCTGGGAAGCTGATGAGGGGGTTCCCGGCCGGCTGGTCCGCGCCTTCGACCTCGAGCAGTCTGAGTTCCTCCTGCATCGCCGTGACGCCCAGGTGATCGGAGACGCCGGATTTCGCATCCCTTTCGATCTTAGCGACGATCCGCACTTTTAGGTCAGCGGCCGCCATGCGGCGGACTTCCTGCCGGAACTCGGCCGGCTTGATTGAGACGATGCCGCCAGCGATCGCGGTGAGGTAGTCTTGCACTCCGCTGGACGGAGTCCGCACCCGGACGGTAGCCCACGAGGCGATCCCTCCCTCTTCCATGATCTCGCGGATCGCGGCCCAGACCGCGCGCTGAGCGTCGGACTTCCAGAAGTCGTCGGGGATGTTGAAGCCGTCGAGGAGGGCGGGGCTGTTGACGATAAAGCCCAAGAGCGTGTCGCGGTCTGTAGGTTTGTATTCCGTGCTCATCTTGTCCTTCTCCGGTCGAGTGGCTGGGCCTCCGCCGGCAGGACGAGCCCGCCCTCGAGCATCTTGTCGCAGCCGACGCGATCTATGCGGATCTGGCCGCGCCCACCGCTGACGGAAGGCATTCGGGTATGCGGAATTTTGCGGGCCCGGCAGAGTGCCAGGATCGTCTTGTAGTGCATCGAATAGACCTCGGCCGCCTCCGTCACCGTGATAAAGCGGCGGCCGTCCACGTTATTCCCCGCCGCGTTTCGTCCAGCCCGGGAACAGAATCTCAACCGGCCAGTCCAGGGCCGCGGCGATCCGTTGCTGTAGTTCCGGGCCAGCCTCGACGAAAGACGTCTCCACTCGCGAAAGGGTCGTCCTGTCGATCCCGAGCCGGGCGGCGAATTCGGCCTGCGTCCAGCCCCTGATGAGCCTTATTTTTCTGATCTGTGAGGTGTTCATATCTTCTCCCGCGATTCTATAATCGCACGGGATACACCTTCTGTCAAGCGTAAGTTGTAGATAATGAATAACTTAGACGGATTGCCTAAGTTATACAGTGAGGGTTGAGGGTGTCTGCCCGGAGGAGGATAAGGGTCTGGCCGGGGCCGGCGAGAATCAAACCCGGGACGGCGTCAGGCGGTCGATTTCCTTTTCGATTCTCTCGATGGCTTTTTGGATGACGACCCGGGACGTGGGTTTCTGTTGGTCCCTGATCTGGCCCAGAGATAGCTTGAACTGCCCGGCCGGATCGTGCAGGTCGTACCAGCACAGGTCTCTCGCGAAGGTCCGCTTCTCTCTCTCGTTCAAAGGGTCGCCGAAGACCTTTTTCTGGGCGACCTGGATCTCCGTCCATATGAACTCGAGGTCCTTTTTCGACGTCCAGGGATGGATCCTGACGAGCAAATATCCGTCTTCCCGGGCGATGCTGTCGTGCAGGGCTTCGCCAATACCGTGCCAGGGGTCGCCGATGAGGGGGTAGATGGTAAAAGACTTTAGATCCGGCTGCGTCTTAGACAGCCGCGAGAACGGGATGCTGATATGAACAGACGGCAGCGCGTGGGTGCGTTCCGCCAAGATCCCCATGTCCCCGTTCCAGTCCTCGCTGATTCTCCATCGTCGGCAAAAATCCTGCCATTCGTCGCCGTTCGGGATGAGGAATTCCTTGATGATAAGGTCTTGAACTTTCGCAAATTCGTCTTTGAAGGCGACGCTTCTTTTTAGGAGCTCGCCGCGGATCTCGCCCTGCGTGAATTTTCTACGACTCTCTCTGATCCGCTCGGCGACATGTCCGCTTGTAGGTTTTCTGATTCGCATGTCTGTCTCCCTTAACAGAATTCCCTATAGAGAAACTCGGGCCAGGCGGTAGGGATTGCCGCTTTTCGGTGATCAACCTAGGCCCGGAGTTTTCATTCATGGTTTCAGTCTATGCCCCTTCTCTCGGAAGTCAACGTTGTGCACATAGGCGGGTCTGAGCATCTTTCGTGTTGGCTTTCGTGTTGCTCGTTCCCATCAGTTTGATTTCGGCTCCTTTTGGCTCCCTTGCTCGGTCAAAAGGACAGGCCCCTAGCTTGGGCCTAAGTCGCTGATTTTGAAAGTGCCGGTGGAGGGAATCGAACCCACACCCGAGTTGCCCCGGACGGGATTTTGAGTCCCGCGCGTCTGCCAGTTCCGCCACACCGGCACGGCCAATAACTATAAGGGAAGTTGCCCCGATTTGCAATATGCGCAGCCTCCCGAAGAGGGACAGCCCCATGGGGGACAGTCCCCGACTGCGTTGCGTCTCCCCCGCCCGGTCTGTTATAGTGCCTCCATGCCGACGCCCGAGAGGATCGAAAAGGTCAGCCGCGTCCTGTCCCTCCGTCAATCCGACCTGCGCGTCGTTCTCGAGGGCGTGACCATCGCCCACAACGCCAGCGCCGTCATCCGGACGTGCGACGCCGCGGGCGTCCTCCACCTCGACCTCGTCTCTCCAAATCCCGAGCTCCTCCGCTTCAACGAGGCCATCTCGACCCGGGCCGACAAGTGGCTCGAGATCGCCGTCCACCCGACTCCGGCCGAGTGTCTTGAGCCCTTGAAGAAGGCGGGTTTCGAGATCGTCGCCACGCATCTCCAGAAAGACGCCATCCCCTACACGGACATCGATTTCGCCAAGCCGGTCGCCCTCGTCTTCGGCAGCGAGTCGGAGGGCATCTCGGAGGAAGCGCTCGCCTTCGCCGACAAGGTCGTCCGCATCCCAATGTTCGGCATGGTCCAGAGCTTGAACCTCTCGGTTTCCGTCGCGGTCATCCTGTACGAAGCCCTACGGCAAAGGGCGGCGAAGGGGTATTTCGACAAAGCTAGATTGGCGCCCGAAGAGTTCGAGCGGCTCAGGAAGAAGTGGCTTAACCTGTCGCAAGAATAAAGAAAGGTCTCTTAGATCCTTTTCAATAGCCCCTTTTGACGGCTCTTCTTCAGACTCTGCCGCAGCTCAGGCATCCCGTCGGCCTGCCACTTCTTGAGTTCGCTCGTGAAAGCGTCGGTATAGCCCTGCCAGGATTCGAGGAAGCCTTGGAAGTTCCCGGAGTCGAAGAGCCCCCCGCTCTCCTCCTCGGAAACCTCGACGTCGACGGTCATGGTTTTCTTGTCTCTCAAGATCTCGAGCTTGACCTTAGTCCCCTTGGCCTTGGCCTGGACGAGGTCGATGAGGTCGTTCACGCTCTCCACGCGCTTGCCGTCCACCAGGACGATGACGTCGCCTACCTTGAGCTTGGCCTTTTCCGCGGGGCCGCCTTCGGTCAGCTTGGAGACGATGAGGCCCGTCCCCTCCTTGACCCCGAAGTGCTCGGCCAACTCGCGGTTGAGCTCGCCGCAGTAGACGCCGATGAATTTCCGCGTTTCGTAGGACCACTCGGGCGTCTTAGGGGCGAGCGGCCGCGGCGCGTCGGACCTCGGGGCCTTCTCCGGGAAAACCGACTTGGGCGTCGTGCCGGGCATCGGCGCCTCCGGCCCGAAGAGCCCCGGGAAGCGGACCTCCATCTCCCTCTGGGCTTCGTTCTCGGGATATTCGCCGAGCTTGACCTTGACGTCCATGGGCTTGCCGTCCCGCTCGATCTTCAGGGTGACGTCCTGGCCCGGCTTCCGCTTCCGGATCTCGGCGGCCAGCACGTCGGGGCTGGAGACGTCCCTATCCCCTATCTTGAGGACGACGTCGCCGGTCTGGAACTTGGCCAGCTCGGCCGGGCTGTCCGGGTCGATGGAGCCGATCTCGGTCCGGCCGTTCTCGTCCTGGCCGATCCCCACTCCCAGCCAGCCCCGTTCGACCTTGCCCTTGTCCTTGATCTGGGCGCTGATGTCCTTGACGACGTCCACAGGCACGGCCAAGGCCATGCCCGAGGACGGGGCCTCGGCCCGGCTGCTGAAGACGACTCCGGAGCCCGACTGCTCCCTGTCCCTGAACTGGAAGACGACGGGCTTCTCCTCCATGTAGATGCCGCGGAGGAGTCCCACCATCCGGCCATTGGCGTCGACAACGGGGCCGCCGCTCGACCCGGGCGTCACCCAGACGTTGAGCCGCAGTTTGTCCTCCGCGACGGAGCTGACGATGCCCTGGGTCACCGTCGCGGTCCGTTCGGGCGAGACACCGACGACGCAAACCCAGGAGCCCGGCGCCAGGTCCGCGGCCTTTCCGAGGGCGATGGAGGGCAGGCCCGCGTCCTTGGCCCTGAGCAGGGCCAGCTGGGTCTCCGTGTCAAAGCCCAGGAACTCGGCGTCGATCCTCTTGCCTTCCGATGTCGTGACGGTGATCTTTTCTTCACGCGGGGAAATGAGGGCGGTGGTGACGATATAGCCGCCCTTCTCGATTACGACGCCGGTGGCCACCCGACGCGTATGGTTCTGCACCTCGACCCAGACGACCGAAGGAAAGACCTTTTTGGCGACGGCCGTGATGTCGGGTTCGATGCCCTTCGCCCCGGCCGTTTCAGCCCCGAAAGAGGGGGCCAGGACGGCGAGGCAAGCCATGATCACGAGAGCCGGTTTGATCATCCTGTTCATGGCGGTATAACCTCCTAATAAATGATTTCCGAAGATACGGACTCGGAAACCTGCTCCAATATGTAAACCGTTCGGGGTTGGGCTTGAGCGTTGCGGAATTCGGACGCGTAGTCCATGGTCTCGAAAACGGGGATGGAGGGCACGGTCGGGGCCTCACGTTCGGCGAACGTCAGGATGGACTCCTTCCGGAAGAGGGGCGGATTGAGGAGCACAAAGCCGACGAGGACGAGGATAGCAGAGCCGGCGAACGCATAGCGGAAGTTCGCCCGGTGGACCCGCGCCCGCTCCTTGCGGGCGGCCGGAAGCTTGGTCAGGACGGCCTCTTCGAAGCCCGAGGGCGCCTCGACCCTGTTCATTTTGGCGAGAAGTTCATGCCCTTCCATGTTCACTCACCTCTTTTTCAGCAGGATAGGGCTCGGCGGTCATGGCCTTTTCCAGCTTTTTCCTGAGCTGTTCCCGGCCGCGGCTGATCCGGGCCTTGACGGTCCCGACCGGCCGCTTGATGATCCGGGCGATCTCCTCCTGGGAGAAACCCTCCATGTCCTTGAGGACGACCGGGATGCGATAGCGGGGATGGAGCCCGTCCAGGGCCTCGCGGAGGTTCCGGACGAGCCCCGAGTCGGCCGGGTCCTCGTAATAAGTGCCGCTCGAGAAGTTGTTGGGGATGTCCTCGAGGGAGACGGTGGCCGTCTTCCTCGTCCTCCGGCACTCGGTCTTGGCCAGGTTCGAGGCGATCGTGTAGATCCAGGAGGACAGGGGCGCGATCGGCCGGTACTTGTCGGCCTTGAAGTAGACCCTGAGGAACGTCTCCTGGGCCAGGTCGACGGCCTTCTGATAGTCGCCCGAGAATTGGTAGAGATAATTCACGATCTTGTCCTTATAAAGACCCATGATCTGGCCGAACGCCCACTCGTCTCCGTCCTGGACGCGCCGGATCAGCTCTTGTTCGTCCATGCTCAGTTCTTTAAACCCTTATTTCCCCTAGAAAGTTACATTTTCGGACCCTTTTATTATAGCAGGCCGGCCCCTTTTCGCTACTTGCCGGCAAAGAGGGACAGCCCCCATTGGGGACAGTCCCTCTTTCCCAGAGCGATGCCCGAAGGAGGCCGCCGAAAGGGGGGCTGAGGGTGTCGTCGGAGGAAGCATAAAGCGGGGATTTAGACTTCCCGGGACGGATACGCGGACTCCCCCCATCGAATCCGGACCGGGAAGGCGTAAAAATCACCGCGGCGAACGAAGACGATGCCCGAAGCCCCTAGGCGGCCGATGTTATGGTCCGCCCGGGCACGCCAGTTGCCGAAGGGGCCGTTTTGTTGGAAAATGGGGCCGGGAATGGAACTTTCCTCCATCCGACTCCGTCAACCAGGGTGAATTGAGTGGATTTGAACGAAGTCATCAGAGAGTGCCTGGCCGGGAGCCAGGGAGCTTGGGAAACTCTGGTGAACACGTTCGCCAAAAGGATTTTTAACATGGCCTATCAGTTCTCCGGGAGCCGGCAGGAAGCCGAGGACAGGACCCAAGAGGTCTTCCTCAAGCTTTCCGGCGCCCTGCCGAAATACGACTTCGGCAAGAACTTCACGCCCTGGCTGCTCACCCTGGTCAAGAACCACCTCATTGACGAGTACCGCCGGACCAAGTGGGAAAAGACGCAGAGGGACGATTACGACGAACGCGTCCTGGCCCAGACCGCCCACGACGGCCCCGAGCAAAGTCTTGTCGATAAGGAAACCAAGGCCCTCGTTTGGGAGGGGCTCAATCGCCTGTCGGCGGATATGCGGATGGTCATCATCCTGAGGGACCTGCAGGGGAAGAGCTACGAAGAGGTCGCCGAGATCCTCAGCCTGCCCCTGGGGACGGTCAAGTCGCGCGTCAACCGGGCGCGCCTCCAACTGGCCCAGGTCCTGAGGGAATACCGAGGAGAAACCTCATGACCTGCGAACGGTTCGAAGAACTGCTATCCGCCTACCTCGAGGGTGAGCTGGCCGCCGCGGAGAAGGCCGAAGTGGACGCCCATCTCGCCGCCTGTCCGGAGTGCGCCGCGCTCCTCGCCTTGATGAAGGACATGACGGGGGCCATGGCCGCTTTCCCCGAGGCCGAGCCTTCGCCGGCCCTGCTCTCGAGCCTCTACGCCATCCCGGCCGCGAAGCGCGAGAAAAGGAAATTTCTCCGGCCGGTCTTCGATTGGCTGACCCGGCCCGCCCTCCAGCCCGTCTACGCCGCTTTCACCGTCCTGTTCGTCGCCGTTTCCTTCGTCCTCTTCCATCCGGAAGGCCGGGGGATCCGGAAACAGTTCGACCTGACGTTCCACCGCGGTATCGGCACGGCCGAAAAACTCTACGCCGGGGCCGGATCGCTCAAATCCGAAGTCGGGTCGTTCGCCGGCAACGTCGTCAAGTCCATCAAAACCCTCGACCTCCTGAAGGGCGGCGAGGGAAACCAATAATGCCAACGGAGGTAACATCCATGGAAGAAAAAGTCGTCATCCAGCAGAGGCCGCCAAAGTCGCCGGCCGCGGCCGGTATCCTGTCGATCATCTTCCCCGGCACGGGCGCCCTCTACAACGGCCAGGTCGCCAAGGGCATCTTCTATATGATCCTCTTCGCCGGCCTGATCACCATCCAGGGCGGCGGCGGGGGGCAGCCCTTCAAGGCCCTGCTCCTGGCCGGGTTCTATTTCTTTCAGATCATCGACAGCATCCAGGTCGCCAAGACGATCAACCTGAACGCAGCCGGCCTGAAGCCGGCCGCCGGGCCGGCCGGCCAGGGACTCCCCGAGCTCGTGCCTTCGGGCTCGATCTTTTGGGGCCTTTTCCTTATCGCCCTCGGCGTCCTGCTCATCCTGGCCAACTTCGAGATCATTTTCTACGAAGACCTGTTCCGCTTCTGGCCGGCCGTGGTCATCGCCATCGGGCTCAAGCTCGTGGCCGAGTCCGTGGCCAAATCCAAGAAAGGCAATTGACGGAGGTCCACCATGGCAAGACAAAAACACCGCGATTCGCTCATTTGGGGCGTCATCCTCATCGTGCTCGGCGGGATCTTCCTCCTCGAGCAGTTCCACATCGACGTCTGGGACCAGGTCTGGCGGTTCTGGCCCGTCATCCTGATCGTCTGGGGCGCCAACAAGCTCTTTCTCGGGCTCAAGGAGAGAAGCGAGCGCTCCGAGACGCCGGCCCGGGACAAAGACCATGAAATTTAGGGAAGTCTTCCTCGTCGCCGTCCTGATCCTGGCCGGCCTCGTCGTCTACCAGATCCAGACGGGGCACTGGAACCTCGACTTCAACTGGGGCGACGATTTCGCAGGGTTCGGCAGAGAGTACACCACCGAGGAGACGCGCACGATCGAGGCTCCCCTGCCGTCGGTCATCGAGATCGTGAACGGCCATGGCTGGGTGGAAGTGCGCGGCGGAGACCAGGACACGGTCCAACTGACGTTCAAGAAGGTCGTGTGGCGCAGGACGGAGGAGGAGGCCAAGGACGTCGCCGGCCGGCTCAAGTACACGCTGACCACGGCCGCGGACAAGCTGACGCTCGCCACCAACCGGGACGAGTTCCGCAAGAAGAACTTCGAAACGGGCTTCATCCTGACCGTCCCCCGGGCGATGGCCGTCCACGTCGCCAACGCTTACGGTGTCGTCCGCGTCGAGGGGGTCAAGGAGGCCACGGTCCGCAACCGGCACGGCGAGCTTTACGCCTCGGACATCCAGGGACCCTGCACGCTGGAGACGAGCTACGAGGACCTCGAGGCGCAGAAGATCCAGGGCGAATGCCGGATCACCAACAGCCACGGCGACGTCCGGGCCGTCTCGGTCGCGGGCGACCTGTGGATTGAGACGAGCTACGCCCAGGTCCGGGTCGAGGACGCCGGCCAAAAGGCGGATATCCGCGGCTCGAACGTCGCCGTCGACGCGCGGCGCGTCGCTGGGGCCGTCACCATCGACACGTCTTACGAGAAGGTCCTCCTTTCCGACGTCGGCCCGGCCGCGGTCATCGGGCACAACATGGCGGTCACCGCCGAGAACGTCCGGGGCGACATGGACGTCCGGACGAGCTACGAGGCGGTCCGGGCCACGGGCGTCCAGGGCCGTTTCTTGGTCGACGCCCACAACGCCTCCGTTTCGGCGACGGGGATCGGCGGCAGCGAGATCTCGGTCAAGACGTCCTATGAGAACGTCGAACTGGCCGATTTTTCGGCGGAGGTCACGGTCGTCCTCCGCAACGGCAACGTCACCCTCAAACCTCTCGACCTGAAACACGGCATGGACGTCCGCAACGAGTACGGGACGATCCACCTCGCCTGGCCGGCCGGCGAGTCGGCGCGCCTCGAGGCTCGATCGAAGGGCGGGGAGGTCGAGTGGGGGCTTCCGGAAAAGCCGGACATCGAACAGTCCAACGGCGTGTCCCTGATCAAGGCCTTCGCGGGGAACGCCGGCGCTCCCCTGGTCTATCTGTCCACAACCTACGAGAACATCCGCATCGAGGCCGCAAGCCGCAAATTCTAGGAATCGAAGCGAAAACGCACCAGCGGCCGGTTCCCCCGGGGACCGGCCGGCGGGGAGCGAATTCCGAGGAGCGACCGGCAGAATTGTGGCGGAGCGGCTCGGAGCCACAATTCTGGTAAATATCTTAAACTGAGAGTTGGATTTTCTTCGCGATTGGTGCCGCGGGGGGGGAGCAGGGCGGGCATCATCGCCGCGATCCGGCGGTCGAACCCGATATCAGGAGTGCCGGGCCTTGCAGTTGTGCATGCGCTGGGCGATGACCCCGTTGATCTTGATGTTGAAGTAGGAAATGAGGTTGGTCACGTCCTTCTTGTACTTCGTGACGTAGCGCACGAAGTCCGAGCGCTCCTTGAAGCGGAGGAGGCTTTCGAACTCGGCGATCGTGTCGTGGAGCTCGACGACGTAGTGGTTGATCGTCCGGTACTGAGCGTTGATGTCGATAAGGTCCTTGCCGGAGAGCTTGGCGAAGTCGAGGTGCGGCGGGAGGCTCTGGAGGATGAGCAGGCCCTCGTTGTGGAGCTCGTTGACCGAATCGCCGATCTCCTGGAAGTAGGATCCGAACTCCTGGGCCTTTTTCAGATTGGCCCCGGCCCGCTCGGAAAGCCTCTCGAACTGGGCCTTGAGCGAAACGACCGCGTCCTTGACGCCGAAGTATTTCCGGTTGGGGCTGAACAGGTCGAGGAAGTCCCGCCCGATGTAGATCTTGTCCTCGTAGCGGGTCAGGAGCTCCTTGGGCGAGTGGGTGTAGAACTTGATCTCGAAGCGCCGGCCCTCGGAATCCCGCTCCCGGAGCCGGGCCAGGACGAGGCCGTTGTTCTGCTCGATGAAGTAGCTGCTGATGTCGATGAGCACCGAGTAGACCGCCAGGTTCTGGACGATGGCCTCCTTGAGGTAGTCGAGGACGGCTTCGTTCCGGGTGATGAAATCGGTGATGCCTTCGTCGGCCGTCGGGTTGAGGACGGAGAAGCTCGGCGAGAGGAGGTAGAGGACGGGGCCGAGGCCGAGCTCGAGGTGGAGGTTCTTGGAGATGCTCTGGTAGAGATCGTCGAGCAGCAGGGGCTTGAGGTGCGGAAGGCTAGCCGGGTCCAGCTTGGAGAGTTCTTCCACTTCGTTCATGGCGTCGACCTCACTTCTGACCCGAGTGTAACACCCGGTTCGAAGAAAAGTCAACGGGCGGAGGATCTCCTCCGGTAAGTCCAGCCGTCGGAGGCGTATTTCGAGGCCTGGAGGGCGCGGACGACCTCCTTGTCGGCGGGGGCCAGGGCGAAACGCTCGAAAGAGACGCCGAAGAAATCGGCGAATCCCTGGACGAGGGGCCCGACGGCCCCGTCGAAATCCATGGGCCGGCCGAGCGCCTCGGAGAGAGAGGTCATGCCCACGCCCTCCTCCGATTCGCCGGGCCTGGACACGGCGGCCAGGAGGGCCTCGTCCTTCTCCAGGGGGATGGAGCCGTGCTGGAGGAAGAGCGTTCCGGTCCTCTTCTGGGCGCTGCCGACGATCTTCTTCCCGCCGATCTCGATCTCGTCGCGGGCCGGGAAGGCGAAGCAGGGCATGGTCCCCTTGATGTAGGACGGCGGGGGGGTCTCGGCCAGGCGGGCCGAGAGGCCCAGGATCGCGAGCCCTTTCAGGAGGGCCCGGGAGATGAGCTGATACGAGTCGCGGAGGGTCTCGGTGAACGCCTCCGTGTCGGACGAGGCCACGGCGTAGGTCACTTCCCGGTCGTGGAGGACGAGCTTGCCGCCGGTCATGCGCCGGACGATGTCGATACCGTGGGTCGCGCAGAAGGCCGCGTCGACGACCTTGCTCGCGTCCTGGGAATAGCCCAGGGACGCGGTCGGCCTCTCCCACTGGTAGAAACGGAGGAAGGTGCGTGGGGCCTTCTCGGCCTGGCGGAAGAGGAACTCGTCGACGGCCATGTTCCAAGAACCGGGAAGCGGGGCGGATTCAACGATTAATGACCAAGTTTTCATACAGAACCATCAAGAAGGGGTCAAACCTACTTTTTTTCGAAAAAAGTAGGTTTGACCCCTTCTGGGGGAAAAAATGGAGCGGGCAATGGGACTCGAACCCACAACAACCGGCATGGGAAGC
>JADBLN010000112.1:49348-57863 GCA_014894455.1 Acidobacteriota bacterium
GGAAAAAATGGAGCGGGCAATGGGACTCGAACCCACAACAACCGGCATGGGAAGCCGGTACTCTACCATTGAGCTATGCCCGCTCACAAGGTCCTAGAATTCTAACACAATCTGCAGACAAGTCAACGCGGCCGGGGCGGCAAGGCAGAGGGGGTCAAACCTACTTTTTTCGAAAAAAAGTAGGTTTGACCCCTTCCACTGCGTTGACAGGTGGTGCCGACGACCATATAATCCGAGGGAGACCGTCCGAGAGGGAGAGCCCAAGATGTCCAAGGAAACCCTGAATCCGCCTCAGCCCAAAAGCCCCGAGAGACCCCAATTTCCCGGCGTCACCCGACTGGGCTCGACGATCGTCCTCGTCGGAGAAATCGAAGCCCACGAGGACGTTTTGGTCGAGGGCCGGTTTCAGGGGAAGATCACGCTCCCGTCAGGCACGCTGACGGTGGCCAAGGGCGCCCGCGTCGAAGCCGAAGTCCGCGTCCGGGCCCTCGTCCTCCACGGCGAGCTCAAAGGCACCGTCCGAGCCGCCGAAAAAGCGGTCATTTCCGAAACGGCCGAGATGGACGGCGACGTGATCACGCCCAAGATCACCATCGCCAACGGCGCCCGCTTCGCCGGCGGCATCCGCATGAAGGAATGAAATCCTTCGAGCTCCGCTCCGAATTCACGCCCAAGGGAGACCAGGTCCAGGCCATCGCCCGTCTCACCGAAGGGCTGGAGTCCGGCGCGCGCCATCAGGTCCTGAAGGGCGTGACCGGTTCCGGCAAGACCTTCACCATGGCCAACATCATCGCCCGGGCCAACCGCCCCGTCCTGGTCATCTCCCACAACAAGACGCTCGCCGCCCAACTCTACCAGGAGTTCCGCCGCTTCTTCCCGAAAAACGCCGTCGAGTACTTCGTCAGCTATTACGACTACTACCAGCCCGAAGCCTTCATCCCCTCGTCGAACACCTACATCGCCAAGGAAGCGACGATCAACGACGAGATCGACCGCCTCCGCCTCTGCGCCACGAACTCCCTGTTCGGCCGGCGGGACGTCATCATCGTCGCCTCGGTCTCGTGCATCTACGGCATCGGCGCGCCCGAGACGTACTACTCGATGAGCTTCGCCCTGAGCGTCGGCGAAACCCTGGGCCGCAAGGCCCTCCTCGAAAAACTCGTCTCCGTCCAGTACGAGCGCGATGAGGGCGAATTCAAGAGAGGGACTTTCCGCGTCCGCGGCGACATCGTCGAGATCTTCCCGAGCTACGAGGACTCGGCCTACAGGATCGAACTCGAGGACGGCCGGGTCAAGGCGATGTCGGCCATCGACCCCCTCCTCGGCAAGGTGCGGCAGAGCCTCGAAACCGTCATGATCCACCCCCGGACCTTTTTTTCGACCCCCGCCGAGACCCTCAAGGCGGCGGTCGCAGGCATCGAAGCGGAGCTTGTCGAGCAGGTCGCCCACTTCCAGCGGCGCGGTCAGGCCGTCGAGGCCGAACGCATCGAGGAAAGGACCCTTTACGACCTGGAGATGCTGCGCGACTTCGGCTATTGCCCGGGCATCGAGAACTACTCCCGCCACCTCACCGGCCGCAAGGCCGGCGAACCGCCCTTTACTTTGCTCGACTACTTCCCCAAGGATTTCCTGACCATCATCGACGAGTCCCATGTCACCGTACCCCAGATCGGCGGCATGTACGCGGGCGACCGCTCCCGGAAGCTGACCCTCGTCGACCACGGCTTCCGCCTGCCCTCGGCCCTCGACAACCGGCCGTTCAACTTCGCCGAGTTCGAGGGCCGCGTCGGCCAGACCCTCTACGTCTCGGCGACGCCGGGGGTTTACGAGCTGAAGAAATCGCCCGGCCGGGTGGTCGAGCAGGTCATCCGCCCGACGGGCCTGACCGACCCGGAGCTCGAGATCAGGCCCATCCGCGGCCAGGTCGACGACCTCATGGCCGAGATCCGGGCCCGGGCCGCCCGGAACGAGCGCGTCCTCGTCACCACGCTGACAAAAAAGATGGCCGAGGACCTGGCCCGGCACTACCACGAGCTCGGCCTGCGCGTCCGCTACCTCCACTCGGAAATCGAGACGCTCGAGCGCGTCAACGTCCTCCGGGACCTGCGCAAGGGCGCGTTCGACGCCCTCATCGGCATCAATCTCCTCCGGGAGGGCCTGGACCTGCCCGAGGTCTCGCTCGTGGCCATCCTCGACGCCGACAAGGAGGGCTTCCTGCGGTCCTCGACGGCGCTCATCCAGACCTTCGGCCGGGCCGCCCGCAACGTCGCCGGCCGGGCCATCCTCTACGCCGACGCCATGACCGACTCGATGAAGGTCGCCATCGAGGAAACCGGACGCCGCCGCAAGATCCAGCAGGACTACAACGCCGCGAACGGCATCACCCCCCAGACGATCGTCAAAGGCATCGACGAGGCCCTGACGAGCGTCTACGAACGCGATTATCTCGATTACACCAGGATCTCCGAGGACAAGGACATCTACCTCTCGCCCCACAGACGAAAAAAGCGCATGGACGAGCTGGGGAAGCTCATGAAAGAGGCCTCCGCCGCCCTCGAATTCGAAAAGGCGGCCGCCTACCGCGACGAGCTGACCAAGCTCAAGAAGCGCGAGCTCGAGCTCGGGTTCTAGGCGTCACATGGCGGACTACGACGAGCTCAAGGTCCGGGCGGCCGAACTCCCGGCCAAGCCCGGCATCTACTTTTTCAAGAACGCGGCCGGCGAGGTCGTCTACATCGGCAAGGCTCGCTCGCTCCGGGACCGCGTCCGCTCCTACTTCCTGTTCCTGCCCAACCCCGACTTCAAGGTCCGGAACATCCTCCGCGAGACGACCGACATCGACTTCATCCTGACCGGCTCCGAGAAGGAAGCCGCCTTCCTCGAGAACAACTACGTCCAGCAGCACCAGCCCCGCTTCAACCTCCGGCTCAAGGACGACAAGAGCTTCCCCTACCTCAAGGTGACGGCCGGCGAGACGTACCCGGGGGTCTATTTCAGCCGGCGCGTCGAGGACGACGGGTCGCGCTACTTCGGGCCCTTCAGCCCGGCCCACCGGGCCCGCTCCTCCATCCACCTCGTCAACAAGCACTTCCTCGTCCGGGGATGCGAAGACACCGTTTTCCGGAACCGAAAGCGCCCCTGCCTCGAGTACGAGCTCCGACTCTGCTCGGCCCCGTGCGTCAAGTTCATTTCCGAAGACGACTACCGGGAGAACGTCGACAACGCCTGCCTCCTCCTCGAAGGCCGGATGCCCGAGCTGGCCCGGACGCTGAAGAAAAAAATGGAGCGCGCGGCCGGCGAGGAAAAGTTCGAGGAGGCGGCCCGCTGGCGCGACCTCCTGCGCACCATCGAGGACTACAGGGACCGGCCGGGGACGATTTCCGTGGCCCTCGAGGACCAGGACGTCGTCGGTTTCGCCCGCGAGGAAGGGCTAGCAGCCGCCTACGTTTTCTTCATGCGCAAGGGCAAGATCCGGAATTCCGCGGCCAGGCTCACCGAGGTCCCGGCCGACGTTCCGGACGCGGATGTCCTGGGTGATTTTCTGGCCCGATTCTACCATGATCATGAAACCCCTCCCCGGCTCCTGCTCCCCTTCCCCCCGGCCGAGAGGACGGGGCTCCATTCGCTCCTCGGCTGGGCCAAGGTCCGCGTCCTCGTGCCCCGCGGCGGAAAAAACTGGAAACTCGTCGACCTGGCCGGCCGCAACGCCGAAGCGCACCTCCGCAAACAGGCGAGAGACGCCAAGCCCCTCGAAGAGTTGAAGACGGCACTGGGCCTCGCCTCCGTCCCCCGGCTTATCGAAGGTTTCGACATCTCCAACACGGGCGGCGAGGAGTCCGTCGGGTCCCTCGTCGTCTTCAGGGACGGCCGGCCGGACAAGGACGGCTACCGGAAATTCCTCATCCGGACGGTCGAAGGCTCGAACGACGTCGCCAGCCTCGAGGAGGTCATCACCCGGAGATACCGGAGGGTCCTCGAGGAAAAAGGGGCTCTCCCAGACTTGATCATGGTCGACGGCGGCAAGCCGCAGCTCGGCGCAGCCCAAAAGGCCCTGGCGGCGCTGGGCATTTCCGGCGTCCCGCTCGTTTCCATCGCCAAAAAAGAGGAGATCCTGTTCACCCCGGACGCGCGCGACGGTATCCGCCTCGACCGAACATCCGCCGCTTTGAAGCTCATCCAGGCCATCCGCGACGAAACCCACCGCTTCGCCATCGCCTTCCACCGGGGGCGCCGCGAGAAACGGAGCTTCGCCTCGAGGCTGGACGGCATCGCCGGCCTCGGGCCGAAGAAGAAAACGGCCCTGTTGACCAAATTCCAGAATCTGGAGGAGATTCTGGCGGCGGACGTTGCAGACGTGGCATCGGTCATCGGCGAAAAGCTCGCCGTCGCCGTACGGAATAGGCTAGAGGCATCAGTAAATCCTACCGGGCTTCCATAAGATGACGAGTTTCCGATAAAATAAAGTATGCAGACTGATCTCTTTTTCAAGGGGAAGTTTTGATGACAAAAATGATCGCAGTGCTATTGATCTTCATCGCCGCCCTATCGCAATCAGCCCTTGGTCAATGCAAGTGTCCCAAAGAAAAGGGGGACCTGGTCTTTAGCTACGAATTCGCCCAGGGTCCGAAACTGATCATCTGCGGGTTCGCCCTCCCCTCCAACGAGATCGAAAGTTATACAAACATTACGGTAATGGATTGCCGGGATAATCAGATCTTGCTTTCGATCGACGCGGGCGAGACAGCTTTATCGCTGAATATGTTTCGCTTCCATCTGCGGGAAGGGCGAGTCATCATCCAGCAGATCATCCGTCTGCCCAGCGAGCGGGGGTGGCAATGGGCCCCACATCCTTTTTTCGAGAAGAGAGTCTCTTTTATCGATGGCCGGCTCACGATCTCAGAATGGCGCAACGTGTTCGCCGTTCCCATGAAAACCCAGGAGGAGATCGCCGCCTTTCTGGACGCCTACGAGTATCATTTTGACTTGGCCGGCGATCCCATGGAGATCCCCGACAAGCTGATGCTGTGCGCGTTGAACGGCAGCCGGAGGGCCGAGCGTTTCCTACTGGAATTTCCGAAAGACCATAGCCAGATTTTTGACGGAGCCCTCGCCGAACTATACTCCGAGCTGCTTGATTTCTACCGCAGGGTTCAGAAAAAGTAGTGCGGCGACGGACTCCTTCGCCCGCCTCAAGGAGGAAATCGATTAGTGAGAGGGACATTCCCCTCCGGGGACAGTCCCTCTTTTCACAGGACGAGCCGGACGATCCAGCTCAGGACGAGGGCGATGCCGACGCTCAGCCCCGCCGAGACGAAGGCCCACTTCTTCCCGATTTCCTTCCACAGGATGACGAAGGTGGACAGGCAGGGGATGAAGAAGCTGATGAAGACCGTGAAGACGATGATCTGCTCGCGGCTGATGGCCGTGAGCAGGTTCTGATAGTCGACGCCGAGCGCCTGGAGCATCATGATGAGCGACAGCTCCTTGCGCAGGAAGCCGAAGACGAGGGTCACGCCCAGCTCGTGGGGCAGGCCGAGGCCCTTGACGACGAGCGGGGCGAGGATGTCGTTGATCCAGCGGTCGGCCCGGAAATAGCTCAGCAGGCTCAGGACGAGGCTGCCCCCGATGAGGAGGGGCCAGGCGAACTTGACGAAGGAATAGACCTGGAGCCAGGTCTTGCGAAGGATGGAGACCAGACGGGGCGCCTTGAGAGAGGGGATCTCCAGGATGAGGCCCGGCGACGGCTCTTTAATGAACCGGCTGATGACCCAGCCGAGGACGGCGATGACGAGAATGTTCGCACCGTAGAACCCCATGGCCCAGAGCGGCCCCAGATAAAAGGCAACGAGGGCCAGGACGATGGTCGTCCGGGCCGAACACGGGATGAAAGGGATGAGGATCGACGTCAGGATCCTGTCCCGCTGGGATTCGAGGATCCTCGTCGAGACGATGGCCGGCACGTTGCACCCAAAGCCCAAGATGAACGGCGAGACCGACTTGCCGTGGAGACCGATGCGGTGCATGAAGGCGTCGAGGAGGAAGCCGGCCCGGGCGAGATAGCCGAGGTCCTCGAGGGCCGACATCAGGAAAAGAAGCGGCAGGAAATAGGGCAGGACGATGGCCACTCCGCCGCCCACGCCCTGGATGAGCCCCTCGGCGAGGTAGAAGAGGAGGCCCCCCCCGAGACGCGCGGCCAGCACCCCCTTCAGCTTATTGAACGGCCCGAGAAGGAGCGATTCGAGCGGGCTGCCGACCTTGAAGATGATGAAGAAGAAGGCCAGAAAGACGGCCGCCAGGATGACGTAGCCGAACACGGGGTGCATGAGGACGGCATCGACCTTCTTGTCCCAGGTCATCCGCTTGCCGTGGAGGACGCGGCCGGTTTCCTCGAAGAGTTTCATGGCCTGGTGGTGGCGCTCCGCGGAGATGACTTCGTAGGCGGGCGCACCACGGCGCTCCTCGATGGCTTTCCGGACCCGGTCGATGGTCTCCTTCAGGCCCGGGGCGACCTCCCCCAGGAAATCGCCGCAGGCGTGGCCGGCCGTCTCGATCAGCTTGACGGCCGTGAACCGAGGGTTGGCGATGACGGGAAAGTCGGGCGGGAGAAGGCGCTCGACTTCGACGACTTTTTCTTCGACGTCGCCCGCGAAGCGGAGCGTCCGGAGAGACTGCCCCTTGTCCAGGACGTCGAACGCTCTTTCGAGCAGCTCTTTGACCCCGCGGCCGTGGGCGGCGATGGTCGGCGTGACCGGGGCCCCAAGGATTTTTTCGACCCCCGGCGCGTCCACCTGAATGCCCTTCCTCTCGGCCACGTCCATCATGTTCAGGGCGACGACCATCGGATAGCCGAGCTCGACGAGCTCGAGCGTGAGCTCCAGGCCGCGGCTGAGGGTCGAGGCATCGACGACGTTGACGACGAGGTCGGGCCTTTCCGAGAACAGGTGCGTCAGGACGACCTGCTCGGCGGGGTCGGTCGTGCAGAGCGAGTAGGTCCCGGGCAGGTCGACGATGTCGAGGAGCCGCCCCTCGATGTTGACCCGGCTGTGGGTGTGCTTGATGGACGTTCCGGGGAAATTCGACGTTTCGGTCTTGTGGCCGGCGATGGAGTTGAAGAGCGTGCTCTTGCCGCTGTTCGGCTGGCCGATGAAGATGACCGTCGGGACCTTAGGACCGTTCATGGACAAGTTCGACGAGGACCTTTTGGGCGACGCCTCGGCCGAGGGCGACCGTCGTGTCCGAACGGCAGTTGCGGACAAGGAGCGGACCCCGGAAAATGGCCTGGCCGTCGAGCTCGACGATATCGCCCTTGTGGAAACCCAGGGCCATGAGGCGGCGCCGGACGCCCTCGCCGCCGACGAGGTCGGCGATCCGCAGAGGCGTGTTATGGGGCGCATTGACGAGGTTCATAGGTCACCGTCTTTCAAGTTTATCCAATCCGGCCGATGAATCAAGCGATTTCAGTCGCCCCGGCCGACATTTCCTACTAATATTATAGGGATTAATGCCGCCGCGGTCAAACCGCCGCGATTTGACCGCGGCGGTCTACCGGTGCCAGGACCCGATGATCAAGCTGGCCCTGCTCGTCATCGGAAATAGGGCCTCAGTAGAGGACTTTCATCTCGCCGAGTTCGGCGATCCGCTTGTCGAGCCAGGCGATCATCAGGTCGCGCCGGGCCATCGTCGCCGCGATCTCGTCGTCGGTGAGATACACGCCGACGGTCGTCCGGATGACCTCCGGGGTCAGGGCTTTCAGCCCCTCGACGAAAGCCCGCGGCAGCTCGGCCATGATAAAGTTCGGGCCTTCCTTGTATTTTTCGTCGTAGATCAGCTTGGTCGTGAACTTCTTCGTCGTCCGGAACGACCGGGAGTGGTCGATGAGGATCATCCGCCAGTCCTCGGTGATGATGTAGTTGCGCTGATGACGGTCCTCGTTGGAGATGAGGTTGTCGAACGCCCGCTGGAGAAAGAGGGCCCGAAAGAAGCTGTTGGCCTTGATACCCGGCGGGTTGAGCTTCTTCTTGCGGATGGTCTCCATCGTGTTCCAGGAATCCATCCAGATCTGGCAAGACCCTCGCGAGCCCTGATATTCCCTCTCGACCGTCGCGGGGACCATGTGCAGTCCCAGATACCGGCTCAGCCGGTAGGCGGCGATCTCCCCTTTCCAAGTCTCCTTGAAACCGCCGACCCTCTCCCCCAGCACGTCCTTCCAGAGAGCGCGACGCTGAATTCCGTCTTTTTCCATGGTCAGGATCCACGGCTCGGTCACGGCGAGGGTGCCCGTGATCTGCTCCTGGCCGACGATTTTCGCCGTCTTCAGGAAATCCTCCCACTTATCGTATTCGCCCTGCTCCGCTGCGGTGAGCTGGCCGAAAACGCGGACCCCGGCCCCCAGGCAGACAACGGTTAAGAATACGAGTACGGCCTTTTTCATTGTCTTCCCCTCCCCATATTTTGAAATAAGCGCGTCCCCGGAGTTTAGAGCGGCCGGGGGGCAATGTCAACAGGCTAGCTCAAT
>JADBLN010000054.1 GCA_014894455.1 Acidobacteriota bacterium
CGCCCCCATGGAAAAGACCCTGGCCATCATCAAACCCGACGCCACGAAGAAGAGGATCATCGGGAAGATCATCGGGCGCATCGAGGAGGAGGGCTTCACGATCGCCAAGATGAAGCTCGTCCACCTGACCAAGGACGAGGCCAAGGGGTTCTACATCGTCCACAAGGAGAAGGGCTTCTACAACAGCCTGACCGAGTTCATGTCCTCGGGCCCGGTCGTGGTCATGGTCCTCGAGGCGGAAAACGCCGTCCGCCTCTGGCGGGATGCCATGGGGGCGACCGACCCCGCCCTGGCCAAGCCCGGCACCATCCGCCACGCCCACGGTTTCTCCATCGAGCGGAACGCGACCCACGGCTCGGACGCGCGCGAGACCGCCGAGTGGGAGATCGATTACTTCTTCAAGAAGTAGGCCGCGAGGCCGCGCCGCGGCGGCGGCACAAGCCGGGCCGTTCAGCGCAGGTTCTTCGCCGGCAACACCGCCGGGATTTTGGCCCTGCCCTACCGCTTGTTCCCATCGATAAGACGTTCTTGACATGCCCTGAGCCTTGATCTATGCTCCCTAACAGTCGCTGGGTGGGAAAATTAATGCAAAACCCCGTTCGGGGGAAAACTCTCTAAAATCGCGCATATCCACACGAGCCGCACAACGGTGGGCAAGCAGCGCCGATGCCGGCCGCGTGGTCGAAAGGAGAATATCGCATGAGCTGGAAAAGTATCGGGGTTCTGGCGGCGATCCTGACGTTGGTGGCCGGGTGCGCGCCCAAGGCCGACGCCCCTGCGGACGTCGCCGCGATCAAGGCGATGGTAGCGGCCTACGGCCAGGCCGCTACAACGGGCGACGTGATTGCGTTGTCTGACCAATACACTGACGATGCGGTCCGGCTGGAGCCGAACGCGCCGATGCTTGTCGGCAAGGAGGCGATCCATTCGGGATGGCAGACGTTCCTCGAACGGTATAACACCAAGGAGGTGGATGTCGCCGAGGACGTGCATGTCGTCGGCGATCTCGCGTTCGTGCGTGGCACTTATACAGCTAAGGAGACACCCAAGGTCCCCGGCGCGGCGGTCGTCGACGACAAGGGGAAGTGGCTCACCGCCTACCGTCGCCAACCAGGAGGCTCGTGGAAGATCGTCGTCGACATATGGAACACCGATATGCCCGTGGTCCAGGTGCTGTCCCCCGGGAGCACCGACGAGCAGGCGCTGTTGCAGATCGAACGCGACTGGACGGCGGCGTGGTGGAAGCAGGACCCGGTAGCTTTGGACGGCATCCTAGCGGACAGCTACTTGGAGAACCTCCAGGGCCAAATCACGACGAAGGCGCAATTAATCCGCGACATGAAGGCCGGCATCTACAAGGTGGAGTCGCTCGAGGCCAATGACATGCGGGTGGTGGTCTTCGGAGATCATGCGGTCGTGAACGGGCTCACAACGTCGAAGGGCACGATGCACGGCAAGGACGCCAGCGACAAGAGACGGTGGACCGACGTTTACGAGAAACGGGATGGGCGTTGGCGTGCCGTTTTCACCCACTTTATCAAGGTAGAGTGACAATCGCGCGTCGCGCCGTTCGAAATTTCCCAAGAAAGGGGGGAACGAGCCCTAGCGGTTTCTCGCCGGTTCGGCGACCAATGCCGAGCCGTTCCAATAGCGGATGCCCTTGAACAGGGCGTCCCGAAAGGCTTCGTCGAGAACGCTCGCGATCCTCCCGGCCTTGACCATTTCCCCGTGCCTGACGATATAGCCATGGCCCCAACTGACCTGGACGCACTTGAGGTCGAAGCCGAACTCGTACCACAGGCCTGTAGTTGTCGTGACCCGGATCCGATCGTTCTCGGTGATGTCGATATCCCTGAGCCCGGCGACGAGGTCGCCCATAGCCTTGGAAATGTCGAGAAAGGGCACGGTCACGTAATAAAGCTCCGAGCCCGCCCCAAGGCCTTCGCATAAGAACTCGCCCGATTGGGGCGAACTGCCGCGAATGTCGCGGGTATCGAAAACGATCAGACTTCCCCCCCGATATTCGTTGTTGACGCCGCAGACGATGAGCTCCTCCCGGCCATCGCGGTCGATGTCGTGATAAGCGAGGTCTCTCAGGTAGCCGGCGTTCCAGAACTCCCCGACCATCTTGCCGGAGGAATCCAGTACCGCCAGCTGGCACGGCCAATCGGGCGCATGGAACGATTCGACAACGGTCTCGAGGAGGCCGTCGCCGTTGATGTCCCGGATGACGAGGGAGGGGAGCATGTTCGCCTCGTCCTTGTGTATCACCTGGAAGTTCCTGCGGTAGAAGTCCTCCAGCAGGAGGTCTTCCATCTTGGTGTCCTTCCGCCAGAGCTCCCGCTTGTTCTTGTCGCGGACGATGAGCGTGGGGCCTTCGATCGAGAAATCGGCGGGCTGGCGCCGGACCCGGCTCGCTTTGACGATGAAGAACGCCCCGGCTAGAAGCACGACGGCCGCCGCGCCCGCGGCCCAGATCAGGTAGCGCCGGCCGAGCTGGGCCTTCAACCACGCGGAGTGCGAACTCTTGAACGTGTGCTGGAACCAGCGGTCGAGCTCGTCCTTGTAGGCGAAGACGTGCGACTTCGTCTCTCCCCCCTCGGCCCGGTGGACGGGCATGCCGTGCTGCTTCTCCCAGCGGTGGCAGGTCCGGACGTCACACCCAAGATAGGCGGAGATGTCCTTCCAGGAGCGGAGGAGGCTGTCCTTCGATTTCTCGAGCATGGCTTCACCGAGAATTCCCCCTATTATATGAAATTGCCCCAATCATTCAAGGCGAGGCCTGCGCGGAGCGGCGCCGACCATCCTCCCCCGTTCTAAACGATATTTATCAGGGACACCGGCAGGCTTTCCCCAGCCCTGGCCTCCCTGGCCTAGGGTTTGTAGCGAAGCCGGGGAACGGCCTGGGAGTCGGAAGCGTTTTGGGGATAAGAAATATGGCTTGACATGATGATATTCTTAATCAATTATTAAGCCACAGCTTAAAAATGGCAGGAAGGGGAATAACTACCATTGCTAAGTCATTATCTTTTCTTCTTTTCCTAAGTATCAAGTTTATTAATGGAGGTTTATTATGATGGGCAAAAAGGAAAAGCGAATTATTGGCCTTGTGGTTGGGCTCGTTATTCTCGCGAGCGCTATAGGAGTTCCCGCAGTTAAGGCAGCGGAATCACCGATTCCTTACACATATTTGCCATCTCTTGTGCCGATACTGGCCGCAAACATGCTTGCTCTTCAACAAGGTGGTGGATCAGATGCTGAAAAATTAATAAGGATCGCAAGCGAAATTACTATTCTCAGGACAAGCTCAAGAGATTAATTCGGACGTTTTCTAGAGTC
>JADBLN010000102.1:0-5244 GCA_014894455.1 Acidobacteriota bacterium
CCCCCGGAAACAATATCCTCTGTTGTTCGTCACAAGTCAAGCTCCCAGTTGATCAAGCGGAAGGCCGAGCTGGGCGGTGGGGCCGGAGCGACAGACGAGTCAGGGAGTTTCGTAGGAGGCGCTAGAACGGCGTACATGCGTTGAGAGGTTTCTAACCAGTCCAGGAGATGGGATTCCCGGCGTTCACGTCGCAGAGGCGAGCAGAGGCGTGGAGAGAAGGGGAAAAAGCGGGATTGACGAGGTGATCAGGGCCGTCGTAAGATCAGGAGCAGGAGGTGGTGGGATGGATGAACGAGTTCGCAGGGATTCACGAAAGACCCCCAGTCAGCTCAAGGCCATGTCAGTGGCTGAGGTATTGTTGCTGGCAGTGCGCCAATCGGATACGATCAAAGTTGCCCCACCAGGGGACCGATGGCGGATGAGAGATATTAGGTTGGCGGTGGCGATGTTTCGTGATGTACTGAAGGAGTGGCGAGAGGCTAACGAGATCGACTATATTCCGGAGGCCTATCTCTCCGAGGCCCAGATGATGGAGATTTTCCGTTGCACTACAGTAAAAGATTTTGAGCTGGATTTGGACAAGCTCAAGGAATTGGAACTGGTCTGGGATTGGAGCCGGGGCGAGGATGGAACCTATTATCTAAACCTGGAACCTCACGAATATTTTGATGAAGATGGTCACCATATGGACAGACCTGTCCAGCGGAAAAGGAAAGTGCCGCGTGGTTATTCTAAGAGCCTTTCACCTCAACAGATTGCAGAGGTGAAGCGGAAATTGTCGGAGAGGCTGAAGAAATAGAGAGTTGTCTGGCGATTTCGATAGGCAAAGAGAAGGTTATAGCTCGGCCCGGGAACGGCCAGCATAGGCGTGGAGCGGGGACCTTAGTAGAGGAATGGAAACGAAGTTATTGCAGGTAATGTGGGGATTTTACTGACCGTCAGTCAATTCCCATTTGTCCATGCTGACCCTAAGCCATCCCCCGCCGGCACAAGTCTTCGAGCAAGTCGCCTTGACGGTGGCCGAGGAGGGCGGGGACTACGATTAGCCGGCGATTGGGAGAGGGGAGTGGCCTGCCCTCTCTTGACCCCCTTCCGGGCTGACCCACCCGATCAGTTGCCCGCCGGCAGCCAGGTCGGCTCGATTTCGAGATGTTGACATCCGCTCGGGGCCGGGATATTCTCCTTTCCGTGATGGGAAGGGTTGATCCCGAGGTCGCGGCTGGCGCTTCCAGGCCGACCGCAAAAAGGAAATTCCTATCTAGAATCAAGGCCGCGGACAGCCCCATTCCGGTCTTTGATACGACCGCCCTCCACGCCGCTGCGGCCGTGGAATTCGCCCTTTCCCGCTGAGCCTGTCCCGGACCGGGGCCCGTGGGCCAACCCCCGGCCAGCCGTTCTGTCACTATGATAGGGCAGATGCGTGCGGCGCGAAAGCAGATCCTTCCATCCTACTCCTCCATCCCCCACGTCCGGCGCACGGTCGAGGCATCGCCACCGTCGTAAACGATCCGCCCTGCGTCAAGCGCGATGAAGCGGTGGCAGAAACGCACGGCAAAATCGAGGTCGTGGGTGGCGACAAGCATGGCCGCGTCGAGCCGATCGAGGAGCCGCGCCAGGGCCAGCCTCCCCGGCGGGTCGAGTCCTGCCGAAGGCTCGTCGAGGAGGAGAAGGGGCGGCTTGGTGACGAGCGCGCCCGCGAGCGCCACGCGCTGTTTCTGGCCGTGCGAAAGGTTATGGAGCGGCCATTCGGCGAGCCTTCCGACGCCGAAATCGCCGAGCGCCTCGGCCGCCCGGCGATACGCTTCCGTTCGCGCCTCACCCCGCCGCAACAGGCCGAAGGCCGCATCCTCGATCACCTTGGGAAAGAGAAGCTGGTCCTCGGGAACATTGAACAGGAAACCGACTTTCCCGCGAACCTCGGCCGCCGTGCGCTTCGCGACGGGCGTTCCGCAGACACGGATCCCGCCCTCGTGTCCGATGAGCCCGACTGCGGCCATGAGGAGCGTCGTTTTGCCCGAGCCGTTGAGCCCGACGAGGGCCGCCCGCTCCCGGGCGGCAAGCGAGAACGCTACGTCCGCAAGGACCGGAGCCGTGTCCGGCCCATAACGGACGGTCACGCCGTCAAAAACAAGCGCCTGTTCACAGCTCATCCGATCCACCTCCAACGAAGCGCCGCGGCCAGCGCCAGGACCCCGAGGTTCACGATGATCACCGCGACATCGGCCGCCTCGAGCGCCGCTCGCCCTAAGACTCGCAGGTCGGTTTCAGCGTAACCTCTGAGTTCCATGGCCGCGGCCACACGGTCGGCGCGATCGATGATTCTCGGAAGCCAGACGCGCGGAAACGAAACCAGCACGCGCAGAGCGGCCTTCCCTCCACCCGAGCCCCCGCGCACCGCCATAGCGGCGGCCACGCGTTCTGTTTCGGCGAGGAGCTCGGTCGTTTGATGAACGATTTGAATAAGGACGGCCGAGATGACCCGCGGGACCGGAAGCGCGAGGAGGCCGCGGCGCAGGTCGCTCGCGCTGAGCGCGGTCACGGTGGCCGCCGTAACCAGCATTCCGGACATGCCGTGCAGGAACACGTCCCAAGGCGCATCGATCGCCCGCGACAGCCACGTTCCGCCGGGCGCGGCGAACCGCCCTTTCACGAGCAGGGGCACAAGGAGGAAGAAGGGCAGAAACATCGCCAGGCCCAGGAAGGCGAATGATCGCGCCGCCCGCCGCGGCATGCCGCAGGCGGCGATCCAGCCGAGGGTTGTCGCCGCGACAAGGATGATCGCCGGGACGGTCCCGGCCGGGGCCGTCATGCAGGCGGCGAAAAGGATCAAGCCGGCCAGGATCCGGCTCTGAGGCGCGAGCCGGCCCGCCGGCCCGCGGCCGCATCCCCACATGTCGTGCCAGGGCGTCCGCATTACCGCTCGACTCTCCTCCGACTTCGTTTACTTTCTCCCGCGCCCTTCGCGGACCGCGGTGACCAGATAGCGCTCCTCCTCGTCGATCGCCGTCGTCACTCGGAAGCCGCACCGCGAGAGCAGGTCCGCTGTTTCACCAGCTGGAGGAAGGAGATCGTGATGGATGGGTTCGCCGGCCGAGGCATGGACCTCATTGATCTTGCGGCGCGACGATAGATGCCAGACGTGGAGGACGCACCCGGGCTTGAGCACCCGGCCGAGCTCGCGGGCTGCCGCCTTCCAATCGTCGACGTGCGGCCAGACGGAAAAGCAGATCGCCCGGTCGCACGACGAATCCGGAATTGGCAAATGCCGGACGTCGGCAACATGCCATTCGACCCGCGCGTCCCGGATCTTGCGCCGCGCTTCCTCGATCATTCGGGGAGCGACGTCGACGGCCGTGACCCGCCCCGCAGGCGAAAGCCTCGCCAGGAGAGCCAGGGTCAGGTTGCCGGTCCCGCAGCCGACGTCGAGGACGGTCTCCTCCGGACCGACGCCGAGCTCCTCGATCCCCGCGGCGAGTTTCGCGGCCAGCGCTGGAAGGTCTTCCCAGCTGTCCCACTTCTCCGCGATGCCGTCGAAAAACGCGGCTTTGGGAACATCGCTGATAGAGAGGCTCGTCCGGACGGCCGTCCGACCGCGGCCCCTGCGCAGTCTCGCCACGGGCGGAATGACCACGATCATTAAAACGATTCCTGGCCACCCGGCCAAGAGCGACAATCCGGCCATGAATTCCGCGGGAAGCTTGATCGCCAATGAAAAGGCATAGACGAGCGCGACATACAGCGCGCGGCCGAAAAGAAGGACGGGCACGAGGACGGGCCATTCATTGGCATTCGGCCGCCGTATCACGACGACCGCGATCAGGGCCGACATAACCGCGAGCTCGAGCGACATGAAGACCGCCACCGGCGGGTAGAACGGCGGCATGCCAGTCACGGCACCTGAAAGGATCGGCACCACGAGGGCCGTCACTGCGGCCGGAAGCGGACGAACGAAAAAAGCCAGGGTCAAGAGCGGCAGGTACATCGGCATGAACACGTGGCCGAGGCGCACCAAATGGAAGATGACGGGACAAAGAAGCGCCGCGGCCCCAAACAGACCGCAATAGGCGAGTTCACGCGCCGAGAGGCGGTATTTCATCGAATTACCCATGGCTTTTCACTTTGGTCCGCCGCCGATGCCCTTTTTGAGCACGGCATCGAGCGAACTCCAGGAATCCAGCCGGGCCGAGCGCAGGAAAGCCCTGTCGGCCGAGATCGCGGCCGGCGTTCCCGTGCGGACGATCATTCCATCGAGAAGGACGGCGATCCGGTCGCAAGACAGCCAGGGCGGGAAGGATCTGCTGGGAGACCAGGACGACGGTCGCCTCAAGCCCATCGAATAGACCCGTCAGGCCCTCAACTAGGGCGGGGATTTTGATGATGCGCGAGGCCTGCGTTTGGTTCATCGAGGGGTTGCTTAAGTAGCACGTATGATATATTACGTAACACGACGATTCTACGGCCAACCTCTTCCGATGTCAAGCTCCGGAATACCCCGCTTCCGGCGTACGAGGATGATCGCAAAACGCTGGCCGGCAGGTTCGCCGGCGCCTGGGATTTCTCGCGGTTCCGATCTGGGAGATGGCGTTAGCCGAGCTTTTTGCCCGTGCTCGCCATGTTGACCGTTCCCTGGAGAACGCCCTTGACCGAGCGCAGGGAGTCGGCCAGCCGGCGGACGTCCGCGGCGCGTCCCCGGACAGCGATGATCTCCAGGCAGTGATCGTGGTCGAGATGGATGTGCTGGGTAGAAAGGATCAAATCGTGGGCGTCGTGCTGGATATCGGTGAGGCGGCTAACGAGGTCTTTTTTATTATGGTCGTAAACGAGGGTGACGGCGCCGGCGACCTCGCCGCCCGTCCGCCACTCCTCCTCGACGAGCGAGCCGCGGATGAGGTCGCGGAACGCTTCGGACCGGCTGGCGTAGCCGCGTTCGGCGACCAGGGCGTCGAACCGGTCGAGGAGATCTTCCCCCAGCGATATCCCGAAGCGGACAAGTTTGTTCATGGACAAAGGTTCAACACCTAGGGAAAAATATCACGGCCGCCCGGCGGAGTCAATAAGATGAACCTACATCTTATCGGGAGAATTCGGTTGCCCTGCTGCTCCTGTCGATCGACCTTGGGCCGGTCGAGGACATGCAGGGGAGGGGTGACTGGGCCGGGATGGGAAATCCCATGGGGAGCGGGCCCTCAGTCTGGAGGCGGGGGGTCGGGGCAGAAGGCCCGGAAATTTGCGCCAATATCATGC